>JBKEBO010000048.1:0-11038 GCA_047973205.1 Alphaproteobacteria bacterium
GTTCCCACTCATCCATAATATCCCCCACAGGGTCCTTAAGAGCCGCAATGGCCTCTAAGCCTTCCGCCATGGCGATAATGCGTTCTTCATCGAGCATAAGCCGATCCATCATTGCATCTGATAGGCCTTTTTCTTGCCCATAAGTGAGGTCTTTGGCATTTTCGGATATGATAGAGGCCATATGGTCTTTAAGGCTCTGAGCCGCCATTAAAAGGGCATTATTGCGTTGCTCCGTAGAAGATTGAGCCACTGCTTTCGCCGCCTCTTTCGCCTTTTTCCCTATATTTTGCATATCATTATAGATATCAGTCATCACAAAACCTCAAACTCCCTTAACCATTAAGCTGATAATATAACTATAATATCAAAAATGGGATAGGATTCATACCACCTTCTTTTTGACAAGTATAGGAGGCTATAGAATTGGCAAAATGATTAATTGTATCAAGGTCTAATCCCTTTAGGGCTAAAGCACAAACTGCCGCTGAAAAACTATCCCCAGCTCCAACCGTATCTTTTACCTTAACCTCAAAGCCGTGGTGATGAGAGACTTCACCACCTCTGTAAAGACTAGAACCATCACTGCCTTTAGTAAATATAAAAAGTTCAACTTTATCCTTAATCGCTGCAAAAAAATTATTTGGATTCTCAGGTAAATCAAGAGCTTTCGCAACGACAGGCATTTCTTCATCAGATACCTTAAGGTAAGAGGCATTATTTATACAGAACTCTAAGATTTCTTTACTGTAATAATGCTGACGAATATTCACATCAACAAAGGTTTTAGCTCCTAGCTTTCTTTCTAAAATCATCTGCTGGATAGTCTTGCGTGAAGTTTCACTACGTTGAGTAAGTGTACCAAAATAAATGAGGTCTGCACTTTGGGAAAGCTGAAGTAATCTATCATCTGGGAGAATATAATCCCATGCAATATTTTCATGAATAGTCCAGTGTGGAACGCCACTCTTATCAACATTAGCATCAACAGTACTCGTTGGGTATTCATTTTCTTGTAAGTAATGTTGAATATTGTGCTGGTTAAGTACGGCTTTAAGCTCATTCCCAAGGCTATCTTTACCAATAGCTGAGATAATTGTTGCATCAGCTCCTACTTGAGCTAAATTATAGATAAAGTTTGCCCCTGCACCACCAGCTTTTTTAGTACCCCCCTCAAATATATCCCATAAAAGATTATCAATAGCTATAACTTTCATTGCCTCACCTCTTTTTATTCTGATTTCAGCTGCTTACAAATCTAATAAAGTTTTATTATGATATATACTTTGCCAATCTTTTTCAAACCCAGCAAGACCACTATCCGTTAAAGGGTGCTGTATAGACTGGAAGAAAGTCTCTGGATTAACCGTTGCACTATGACAACCAACACGAGCAACATCATTCATTTGGCCTACATTTTTAAAAGATGCTGCAAGTATTTTAGCTCCTGTAGAACTATTATCTAAAATTTGAACCATTAAAGCTATAGCTTCAATTGCATCAATACCAATATTTTGCATACGGTTAAGGTAAGGAGCAATATATTCTGCACCAGCTTGAGCAGCCATTAAGGCCTGCATTGGTGTAATAACTGCGGTTGCGGTAATGCGTTTACCTTTAGCAGCTAAAAGCCTCATGGCTTTTAGTCCTTGCTCTGTTAAAGGAATTTTAGCTACAAGTTCGCCACCAATTTTATCTTCTAAGCAAGCAAATTCATCAACCATAATCTCAGCTGTTTTCCCAACCATTTGTACATGTAAAAGACTACTATTTCCAATAACATCACGTATATTCTTGATAATATTATAAAAATCAACATTGTTTTCTTTTGCAATAATAGAAGGATTTGTTGTTATGCCTAAAATAGGATAAAATTCTTGGGCTCTTTTTATATCTTTTAGATTTGCTGTATCTAAAAATAGTTCCATGACTTTCCTCTCATTTTCTCTTTAAATTAGCTTAAGTAATAAAGGTTATCCTCCTTTTTGCGGAGGAATAACCGCAAGCTTCTCATCCCCATCAATTTGATCAAGCTGTTTGCCATAAGTTTTAAAACGATGATGAATATCTTCCATATCAGCATCACTTAAAGCAATAGCACCCCCAATATTTTGTGAAAGTACATAAATTTGAGCCAAATGCTCAACCTCTCTCATAACTGCTAAAGCCTCTTCCATCGTTTTACCTGTGGTGATAATACCATGATTACCAAGCAAACAAGCAGAAGCATCACCTAAAGCTTTTAAAGCAACCTCTGAAAGCTCTTTAGAGCCAAAAGGTTCATAAGGGCTACACTTAATGACATTAGTTTTTGCTACACCAATCATATAATGAATAGCGGGTATATCTTTACGAGCACAAGCTACAATCATTGACCATGGGCTATGAGCATGTAAGACAACATTTATATCACTTCTTGCTTTTTGTATAGCACAATGAAAGTGCCATTCAGAAGATGGGAGTAAATTACCATAATATTTATCATCCTCATCCATAAATACGATATCTTCAGGCCTTATTTTACTATAGGCCATACCAGAAGGAGTGATTAATATACCTTCCTTAATCTTTAGACTGACATTGCCCGCACTACCAGAGTTAAGGCCTGTGGCATTCATTTCTAAACAAGTATTAATAAGTGACTGTCTTTCTTCGATTGTACCAATCATTGTTTTTTCCTAGCTACTTTTTATATTATAGGTGTAACACCTTTAGTTAAAATAATATTAGCATATTTTCGAATATCTGACGATGCAATAATACCAAAAGCATTACGACCCATTTCATAAAATTCAAAGCGTTCTACAAATTTAATTTCTTGCCCTTTAGGTAAGCTTGGAGCTAATAAATCTTTACATTTTTGTGTTAGTACAGGATCAAGAGCATCGCCCTTTGCTGGTATCATCATATAAGCTGAACTTTCCACATAATTATCAAGCTCAAATAAAGGTAAGATCGCCTCAATAAGGTCATCAAGATTATTGCCTGTTGCTTGTACAACATTATCATTGGCTGAAGTTGCAGGATAATGAGCATCACAAATTAAGACCATATCACCATGACCCATATTGTTTAAAAGCCATAACATATCTGAATTTAAACGAGGTGAAATTCCTTTAAGCATAACTTTATCTCCTTATATTTTAGGTTCGCCAGCGAGCCATACACGCATATTTTGTGTTAAAGCCATAGCAACAAATGCGTTAGTTACAAAGGCTAAATACTTCTCATCAACATAAGCAATCGTAATATGATTACTTTGATGCCCAGCCATTAAGTCATCTCTACCCATACCATGCAAAGTAGCATTCATCAAGGGCCATTCTTTTGTTGTTGCATTAAGACGACGCTGAAATTCATCCTCAGGAAGCTCAAAAGCCTCACCTGTACCAATATGCATATGGACCTCATCACCAAGGTAAGAAGCACGAGCCCATACAAAGTGTCCTTTCTTACACTGTCCACCAATCGTTGAGCCGCCTTTTGCAAAATACATTGGTGACTGTCTATAGCCCTGAGCACCCTTAATACCACCTTTAATATGCTCAAAGGGAACAGCTCCAGAGATTTCAAAGTCCCAATAAAATTGTCCATTATATTCACTACCCCAACGGACATCATGGAGTGTAGTCTCAGAAGGAAGATTAAGACTATCTAAAATACGATAAAGCATTAATTGATGAATAGCTGTACCTAAATCAACTTCATTAGCACATGGTATAGGCTTACCTTCATGAATAATTTTACCTTCATCATCTTTAACAGGATAACGTATTTTACTACCAATAGCACCCTCAGCAAAATCTGATGCAGGGCATACATCTTTTAGACCTTGTTGATACTGCACACCAATAAGTGAGAGTTTAAAGCGATCAACAAAGCGTGTCATCGCTATCAACATAGCACATTGTTCTAAAACTTGTTCTTTTGTGAGTTCAGTTGCATCATCATGACCAAAATGAAAATTCATCCCTTGGTCAATATACCAATTTAAGCAATCTTCTTTTTCTTGTTGTGTAACAAGGCTCATTTCATAAGCTAAAGCAGATTGTGATAAGCCTTCCATAGGCATACCAATATCACATAAAGCTTTTTGAGGAAATACTCCATTAATCATACCCATACAAAAACTATCAAAGATACCCATAATCTCTTTATTTTGTAATACCCATTCACCAAGATTTTTACCAAATTCTCCTGCTTCAGTTTTAAGTAAGTGCGTATCATCAGATACAGGCTTGAGGTAACTTAAATCATGATGAATTTCACCAGTTTTAACCCAAGATTTTAAGCCATCAATAAAAAAGTTGTCATTAAAGTTTTCGGACCATAAGCGACTATGCTTACACTCCAGAGAATTTAACGTACCAGATAAGCATAAAGCTCCCACAAGACCAGGCCATGTACCGTCAAAATTAGCAAGTACTAAAATAGGTCCTTTATGATGGACTAGACTTGGTGCAATATGATGAGAATATTGCCATGCCGTAAGTAAAATAATTAGAGGAGCTTCGCTATCAATTTTAGCTAAAATATCAGAACCTTCTCGTTGACTACTAATAAAGCCATGCCCTTTTTTTGAATCAACATCATGAATACGGACTAAATCAAGATTACAATACTCTTTTAGGGCTACTTTTAGTTTTTCTTCATATTCTTGCTGAACAGGCCAGCAGTTTGTATTAGCACTTTCTCTTAAGTCACCATTTGTAAGCATAAAGATTTCATTATCTTTAGGAGATAGTATTTTTGGTGTTTGCGGTAGATTATATTCCATGATATTCCTCATATATTATAAAGAAGGCCCTCCAAAATGGAAGGCCATTAGGTTAATGTTACTTAATTATTCTAAAGGAAAGAGTTTCTTCTGAATAGCAGGATCAGCTGAATTATCTTTTGTAATCAGTACAGCATCAATATTTTGTACTTTTTCAACGCTCTCACCTTTTAAAACCTTACTTATTGTCATCATTGATTGATAACCTATTTGATAAGGGTCTTGAACAACGAAAGCATCTAAAATACCATCTTTAAGGTAGTTTACAATCGCATCAGAGCTATCAAAGCCCACAACACCTAAGTCCTCGCGGCCCATATTTTTAACAGCCAAAGAAATACCCAATGTTGTACCTTCATTTGTCGCATAAATACCTTTAAGATCTTTTTGTGAACGAATAATATTCAGCGTACGATCTAATACTTTTTGTGGGTCAGCATCAGTATAAACAATGTCTAAAAGCTTAATATCAGGGTAATTCTCTTTTATTCCTTTAATAAAGCCTTCCGTACGGCCAATAACAGATGTTGTTCCTGCATTATGACCAACAATGGCAACTGTCCCTTTCCCTCCAAGTTCTTTACCCATAGCTTGAGCTGCAAGAGCACCCGCAGCATAGTTATCTGTAGCAATAAAAGAGCTTGGATAGTCTGAATCAACATTTGAATCAAATGTTACCATTGGGATATTTTTTGAGCGTGCCTTTTCAGTAACAGGAATAAGAGCTTGGGCATCTAAAGCTGCCAGCAGGATAGCCGTTGGCTGTTTTTGAATAGCATTTTCTACCATATTAACCTGCTGATCAACCATGGTTTCTGAGGCTGGACCAACATAGTCTGACTTATAACCAAGTTCTTTAGCCGCATCTTCTGTGCCTCTTTTGACCGCAAGCCAAAACTCATGCTGAAAGCCTTTGCTAATCACAGGAACATATGTTTCTTCAGCCTGTGCTGCTAGTGAACCTGCAATAGCCGTAGATGCTATAAGTCCTGATATAATATAAGTTTTAAATGATTTAAGCATGAAAACCTCCTTAAAGTTTATCATTTTTAGATTTATGAATGCTTCTTTTTACGAATAACATCCACATAGACAGCGATGATTAGAACTAAACCTGTAATCATCATTTGCATAAATTGATTTACCCCCATTTGTTCTAAGCCTGTTTTAAGAACATTCATTAAAAGTACCCCAATAATGGTTCCACCAACCGTACCAACCCCACCACTAAGTGATGTTCCTCCAATAACGGCTGCTGCAATAGCATCAAGCTCATAAGAAACCCCAATTGTTGGTTGACCCGAATTAAGACGAGATGCTAAAATAACCCCTGCAATACCTGTTAAAAAACCACAAAAGCTATAAACAAATATTTTAATACCATTGACATTAATACCTGAAAGATGTGCAGCTTCTTCATTACTGCCGACTGCATAGATATGCTTACCTAAAACAGTCTTTCTTAAAATAAAGATTGTAATAAGAGCAATGATTACCAAATAAATAAGCGGTAAAGGAATGACATTAAAGATTTTACCTTCAAAAATTTTATAAATACCCGCATCATAGGGAAAGTAAACAGCTCGACCATCAGTAATCGTTAAAGAAAAGCCTCGTGCTAACATCATCATACCTAAAGTAACAACAAAAGGTGGAATAAGGTATCGAGCAACAAGTATACCGTTGATAAAACCGCAAATACCCCCCACAATAGCACCTAATAAAAGTGCTAAAGGTAAGGGAATACCCGCCTTAACAAAAAAGATTGCAAAAAGAGTACCGCTAATAGCTAAAAGAGAGCCAATAGAGAGGTCAATACCAGCTGTGATAATAACAAAAGTGACACCAATCGCCATAATAGCAATAACTGAAGCTTGCGTAACAATAAGCATTGCATTATCTACAGAGAAGAAATTATCAATACGAATACTAAAAAATATAGTAAGAACAATCAGACTAACTAAAGGTAGTAGTTTAAATAATTGTTGGGTATGTATACTTTTATTTGACATATTGTTACTCCGTAGCATATTGCATGATTGTTTCTTGGGATGCATCTTTAGCATCTAAAATTTTTGCTATTTCTCCTTCAGCCATCACTGCAATGCGATCACTTAAAGACAGAACTTCAGGTAAATCAGAAGAGATTAAAATAATAGAAGCTCCTTGCTTTAATATTTCTTCCATAAGCTGATAAATTTCACGACGTGCATTCACATCAATTCCTCGGGTTGGTTCATCAAATATCAAAATATTAGCACCCTCAATTAACCAACGTGCAATAATTACCTTTTGTTGATTACCACCTGAAAGATTCATAATTGGTGTTGATGCAGATGGGGTTTTTGTACGTAATTCCTTAATATATTTTTCTGTAGATTTTAAGGACTTACCTTCATCAACAATATTAAGATGTGAAAATTTTTTAAAACTTGGTAAGATACTATTAAAAGTAATATC
Organism: Alphaproteobacteria bacterium; assembly: GCA_047973205.1. Classification (GTDB taxonomy): domain Bacteria; phylum Pseudomonadota; class Alphaproteobacteria; order JBKEAR01; family JBKEAR01; genus JBKEAR01. The sequence continues at coordinate 7,235 of JBKEBO010000048.1, forward strand.
TTTATCCAACATCAAACCATTACCCCTTCGGTCTTCAGTTAAGTATCCAATACCTGCATCAATGGCTTGTCTTGGGTTCTTAAATATAAGTTTTTTACCATTAAGAATAATATGGCCTTGGGTTAAGTCTTCAGCACCAAAAATAGCATGCATTAGCTCAGTACGACCTGCCCCCATAAGCCCTGCAAAACCTAAGATTTCCCCCTTATACAAGCTAAAGCTTGCATTATTTACTTTATTGGGTACAGTTATATTGATAGCTTCTAAAATAACCTCATCTGTTTTGGTAATATCTCTTTTAGGGTAAATGTCTTCAATCTCACGTCCAACCATATGCGTAATAAGCTCATCAATATGTGTGTCCTTCCAAGGTGAGGTAAAAACAAGAGCCCCATCACGCAATACTGAAACCGTATCAGCAATATGCTGCAGTTCTTCAAGACGGTGGGAAATATAAATAATTCCCACCCTTTGCTCTTTAAGCTCATGGATAACCTTAAAGAGCTCCTCAACCTCCCCATCTGCTAAAGCAGAAGTTGGCTCATCCATAATAATAAATCTTGCACCCGAAGATACAGCTCGAGCAATCTCTATCATTTGCCGTGTACCTACTGTGAGATCCTCCATCTTTTCCTGGGGTGAAACTTGAATATGTAGATGATCTAAAATTTTTTGAGCTAATTGGTTTTGAGCATGCTCATCTACAACCATTTTACCCAAAAGAGTCTTCTCTCTATTAATAAAAATATTTTCAGCTACTGTTAAATGAGGGAAAGAGCTTAATTCTTGATGAATAATAGAAATCCCAACATTTTGAGCATCTTGAGCCTTTTTAAAGTTCATTTTTTTATCATCAATGGTTATATTTCCCGCATCTTCTTTATAAATACCTGTAAGTATTTTCATTAAAGTAGATTTTCCTGCACCATTTTCACCAAGCAATACATGAACCTCACCCGAACAAACAGAAAAAGAAACATCACTAAGAGCAATAACACTACCAAATTGCTTTTGAATAGATATTGTTTCTAATATCGCCATAGGACCTTCCGTATATATCTTAAATACTTTTAGAACTTTACTAAAACGTTTTAATTGATTTTTTCTAACTATAGAGCTAATATACAAGTGTGTCAAATGTTTTTTATAACCTTGGGGAAAATACTGTATCACCTACAATAAGAGTATTAGAGGAAATCGCATGAAAAAAGCAGTAATAAATGGGCAATATAAGATAACAATAAAAGATATAGCAGACCAACTTTGCATAAGCCCTGCAACGGTAAGCCTTGTATTAAATAATAAGTGGAAATCATTCGGCATTAAGGAGGATACTGCAAAAAAGATTACAAAGTATGCTCACGAATCGGGCTATGTCGTTAACTCACAGGCACGTGCTTTAAGACTTAAGCAAAATAATGTTATTGGTATGATTGTCCCAACCTATCGAAACCGTGTATTTGCATCTATGGTAGAAATTTTAGAAGAAGAGGCTAAAAAAGAGGGCTGGCATGCTATTACCATGAATACCAACTATAATGAAGCTGATGAGTTACATGCTTTACAGTATTTTCTTTCATTCAATATTCAAAAGATTGTACTCGCTGGAGTTTCATCACCAGAACCTTTGAATGCACTATGCTCCAAACTGGGGGTTCAAGTAGTTAATGTGGATACTCCCTATATGGGGGCTCCTTCTGTTATATCAGATAATGCTTATGGCTCTGAAGCTTTAACATCATCATTATTAGCAAAAGTTGATCCTAGTCAATATGGACAAACACCACGTGATTACATTTACTTTATTGGTGGCGACAAAAGTAGCTATACCACAATTAAGCGTATAGAAGGCTTTAAAGCAGCTCATAAAAAATTGGGTTTAAAATTTGATAATAGACAGATTTTGCTTTGTTCTTACCGAGCTCAAGATAGCTATAAAGTTTTTAAAAGACTCATTAAAAATATCCAACAAGTTCCACTTGGCATATTTTCTAACTCCCTTCACTCCCTTGAGGGGCTTGCATTACTATTAAAAGAGAACCCTCAAATTGCAACAGGTATTTTATCATGCCATGTTGGTTGTTTTGACTGGCATCCATTTGCAAATTTTTTACCTTTTAATATGGATGTTATTCGACAGCCCGTAGAAGATATTATGGGAGAAACCATTTCTATTTTACTCAAAGATAAAAAACTACAAAAAAACTTATTAATAAAAATAAAACCCCAGCTTATAAAAACAGGAGGTATTCATGACTAAGTCTTTAAATATTTTGGTATTAGATTTAGGTAGCACACATTTAAAAGCAAGTATTCTTTCACCTGATTTAGAGATATTATTTGAAAATCATAAAAAGAATATTCGTATATCAACACCATATTATGAAGCTTTAGATGTTGCTGATATTGGAGATTTTATTTTTAAGGCAATTCAGGATACTGTAGATACTTATAGCGTTGGAGATATTATTATTTCCACTCACGGATCTTCACTTGTACTTGTTGATGTACAAAAAGAATTCTCCCCCTTTTATGACTCTTTAGCTTTGCCTGCAATGTATTATGGTTGCTCTATTGATAAGAATATTTATCAAGACTATATAAAAGAAGCTCCAGATTTTTTAGAAACTTTTGCCGAGGTTAGTCCACTAGCTCTTACAGGAGCTTTTCAAATTTTTTGGCAATCTAAAGCTTGGCCTCAAGAATTTTCAAAAACAGATTGTATTATGATGTGGCCTTCTTATTGGAGCTTTCGTCTTTCAGGCACAATATGTAATGATTACTCCGCACTAGGAGCACAAAACCAAATATGGAATCCTATTACTAATGACTTCTCCTCTATTATTAAAAAATATGGTTGGGATAAACTATTTGCATCCGCTCGGCCATCTGCTGAGCCTATCGGCCTGTTGCATCCTGAGATTTGTAAAAAATATAATCTTAAAAATCAACCAAATATCTTATGTGGTGTCCATGACTCTAATGCTAATTATTGGCGTTTTGTTCAACTTGGTTTTAAAGATGAGACCATTCTTTCTACAGGAACTTGGATTATTAGCTTTAACCCCAATCTAGACCCTAAAAAATTAGAAGGGAAAAGTGATTGCTGCACAAATACCAGCGTGCAAGGTAAGCCTATTAGCTGTAGCCGTTATCAAGGAGGTATGGAGCTTTCTATACTACTTAAGCAAATGGGAAATATTGATGTAGATACAAAAATTGATGCACATGATTTAAAGCAAGCCTTAAAATCTAATTGCTATATAGTCCCTTCTTTCGCTTCATCAGGAGGACCTATTGCAAATACAGGCACTCAAGGAAAAATAGAAGGAGAGCTACCCAAACAAAATAATCAAAAATATGCTTTAGCTATTTTATACTCAGCCATGATGACTCAAATATCACTAGATTATATCGATGTTGGCAGTCAAATTATTATTGATGGTCCTTTTACAAAAAACCCATTATTTTTACAACTTATTGCTATCTTTAATAAAAATGCTGATATTTATATTTCAAATGAAAGCAGTGGTACATTATTTGGTGCTGCTATGCTTTCTAAGCGTGCTAATAAGCCTAAAGATAGTCACCTTGAAAAAATAGAATGCTCTCAAGAATATATAGATTTAGCAAATGAAATTAAGGCTTATCAAAAAGATTGGTTAGGTAAAATAGAATTCTGAGCTACTCCTACAAGCCTCTAACGTAATTTAGTATCACTAAAAGGGCGGCGGGGGTGATGCCTGATATACGGGCTGCAGCCGCTAAATTTTCGGGCTTGGCTTGATTAAGCTTATCCATCAC
>JBKEBO010000028.1:0-7884 GCA_047973205.1 Alphaproteobacteria bacterium
GGTGAAACAAGCGTTACTCAAACCATCACCATTACTATAAATGGTACAAATGATGCACCTATTGTGGAAGCTGCAACTAATACAATGGATGAAGACACAGCGTCTGTTACTGGTACACTTACAACCACAGATGTGGATGATACAAGCTTTACTTATGCGGTATCATCTGCAACCAATGAGAGCGGCAAGTATGGCAGCGTAACCATTGATAGCGATGGCAATTACAGCTACACATTAGATAATAGCAAGGTACAATATCTTGATACAGGCGAGAGTGTTACAGATACAATCACTATTATCGTATCAGACGGTGAAACAAGCGTTACTCAAACAATCACCATTACCATAAATGGTACAAATGATGCACCTATTGTAGAAGCTGCAACCAATACAATGGATGAAGACACAGCATCTGTTACAGGTACACTTACAACCACAGATGTGGATGATACAAGCTTTACTTACACCGTATCGACTGCAACCAATGAGAGCGGCAAGTATGGCAGCGTAACCATTGATAGTGATGGTAATTACAGCTACACATTAGATAATAGCAAGGTGCAATATCTTGATATGGGCGATAGTGTTACAGATACAATCACTATTATCGTATCGGACGGTGAAACAAGCGTTACTCAAACCATCACCATTACCATAAATGGTACAAATGATGCACCAACAATAGATGCAGGTGCAGTTACAACAGGTACAATTGCAGAAAATGTAGATGCTCCAAGGAAGATTACAGGTGATCTTGCATTCACCGATGTGGATACAAATGATAACTTAACTTATACAATTCATGGGCCTACAGGTGTAGAGGGGACTTCGGGTGCTTTTGGTACTTTGAGCTATGATGCAGATACAGGAAAATGGACTTATACGTTAGATAGTCGTGATACTAATGCTGAACTTAAGGCTTTAGATCCTGGTGAAACAGCAACCGATACATTTACAATTAAGGTTACAGATGACGATGGTGTAAGTGTAGAGCAAGAGATTACGATTACCATTAAGGGTACAAATGAAGCTCCTATTATTGACGAGGAGGCCTCGAGAAACTCTATTGCTTTTGTCGGTGCTGGTGATATTACTGATATTGTTAATACAGATGATGCTGAACCTGAATCAGGCTCTATCATTATTAATGAGCGTGGTGAATATAACCCAATTACAGGTAGTATTAAAGCCTCAGATAGTAATATTGATGATGGTGATGAATATACGCAAACATTAACCTATAAGATTGTTTCCCTTGAGCAATTGGATCAGCATGGGGAAGAAACACTCACAACTATTAATAATACAACTTTTACCAATGATTATGGCACGCTCACTTTAAGTGCAGATGGTAAATGGGTGTTTACGCCAGATACGGACTCTCTTGCATTCCAATGGTTATCGGAAAATGAAGAGCTTGTTCTTACATTTAATATCGGTGTAAGTGATGGTATAGATACAACTACAACGCAAGTTACAGTAACACTTAAAGGAACATCAAGTACCGATTTGAACTTTGTTCATGAATATGGAGCAAGTGACTTACTCGAATGGGTTGAGTATGATTATAATCCTAAAGATGATATTACAACCGATGATGCAAAAATCACTCGTTTGGAACTTATGACAGGCTCAGCTGCTACAGGTTGGTCGCTTAGCCGAAATATGGATGATATTAAGGTTAGTCAGAATTTAACGAACTTTTTGTCGCAAGCAGGTAGTTATTCAACCTATTGGGTACTGACAAAAGCGGCTGAAGGTGGTGGCTATTATCAAGTGGTTATTACCGATACAGGCTTTGCTTTTTATACAGGTTCAGCCGATTTAGGTCCTAATGAAGAACTTTATTTACCAATAAAAGCCGTCGTGTCGGGTGATGGGCAAAACTTGGTGATGGATGGCACATATATTACAGGTTCTGATGCGAATACCACAACAAAACCTCTTGAAAATGATTTGATGTCCGATGGCTCAGTTACCAATGATGATGTTGTGGATTACCAAACATATTCAACCAAAGATACAAGTTCAGCTGACCAAGGAACAGGCTTATCGAGCTATGATTTATCAAGTACGGCGATTGGTGCAAAAAATGGCGGCCGTACATATCTTCATGTCTTTGGTAGTGGTGTGGGTAATGGTGAGGCAAATACTATTAACATTGCAACCAGCCATGCAATTTCTGTTACAGGCGAAAACAGCTATCTGTTTATGGATGTTCATGGTGATAATAGTCTTATAACTTCGGCCTATAGAAATGATATAATTAATATTGGTGATGGTAATGTTGGTCTGGGGACTTTGGGTGCGGATATCCGCGTTCAAGGTGGTAATATTGCGGGAGAAAATCTAAGGTTCGACCATATAAACTTTGGTAATTGGAGCTGGGCTGGCAATAGAAATAATATCACCCTTGTTGGTGGTGATATTAAAGATTTCGCATCAGAGACAGATATTGATGCCTATATTACTGTGGGTAATCAAATCATGAGTGCAGGTATCACAAACTTTGATATTGCAGCAGAAAATATCGGTAGCAATAAAGACTCTAGGGGTTCATATTACTCTCAATATGCGACGGCTTATAATGTTAAAGTTGGCAATATAAGCGTTACAGGTGGTAAGCTGAATATGAATGTTGCAGCCGATAATATTGGTGATATTAACGGTAACCAAAATTATAATAATAAGATTATCTTTGGTGCATTCTTAACCTCAGGTTCAGCTGAGGCAACCCTTAATATTGCAGGTAAGAATATTGGTGATATTAATGGAGATGTCGATGGGCGTAGCTTCTTAGAATTAGAAGGCTTTACTTCTTCAGGCTCAAGTACATCAACCATTAATATCTCGGGTGGTAATATTGGTAACCTAACAGAAACAGTACCCAGCTCACAATATAACAGCATAAAAATTAATAATGTAAGCACAGCAAATAATGCAGTGATGAATATGATTGTTGCAGGTAGAACTATTGGTGATGTTACTGCATCTGGAATGGTACATGACGCCCATTCTTTATTACATATTGATAAAATTGATGTTACTGGTGGAACGCTGAATTTAGCCGTTTATGGTGATTATGCAGGCGATGTATTTGGTACTGGCAATGCTGGCTACCAGAATTCGGTACATCTGAATAATATTAATGTAGCTGCAGGTGCTCTACTTAACCTAGACGTTACCTCAGGTAGTAAATCACTTAATGGCCTATCCGATGGTGGTTATGAATATGGTTCAGGTCAGATAACATATCTCGGTTTATCGAATGTTGCAGGTACGGCTGATATTGTAATGACAGCAAGCACCATAGGTGATGTAACCGATGCGGCACAGATTCATGGTGGTTATATGGCTATTGGTGCAAATGCCACAAGTGATAGCACAACAAGCTTGGGAGCATGGAGCGATATTGTTGTAACAGGCTCTTTGAGTTTGCTTGCAACCAATGTGGGTGGAACTGCAACAAATGCAAATTTTATCGCAGGATATTTTACAAGTTACTATATGATGGGCAATGTGGATACAACGGCTATGCAAGGTGGTGAGGGTATTGATATTTATGGCTCAGCAACCACCTTGGTTAATTCTAACTCGGGGGGTGTGATTGTTAATAATGGAGGTGGATATGGATTAACTGGAGGCGTGTGGAATACAGGCCACAACACTGATATTGAAATTGCTCTTGATGCTCATACAATGATTGATAGCGACGATCGCTATGGTGACAACCTAACAATGACCATAGCTAATAGTATTATAGGGGCAGGTATTACTGTTTCAGGCGATGCCTTTGTTATGTCAGGAGACTCCGGAGGCTTTAATAGCGATATCATTAACTTAAGTGGTGCATCCTCAACAACACAAAATATTATCTATGGTGATACAAGAGAAGTCACAGGCTCAGGCACAATAATTTTGGGAGGGGATAGCATTACTGGCGGAGCTGGTAATGATATAATTTACACAGACTTTAAAGATGATAGTGGCTTTAGTGGAACATATTCTGTATATGGTGCTGATACTGTTTATGCTAGGGATGGTGATGATAAAGTTTACGCAGGTTTTGGTACGGAGACCCTCAATGGAGGTAATGGGATAGATACTCTATATGTCCAAGGTTTAGAAAGCGACTATTCCCAAAGTCCTAGTAGCTCCCCAATACAAGATTTTATAATGTCTGGTATGGTTGATGGCATTGCAAATACAATGGTTATATATCAATTCGAACATATTATATTTGAAGATGGAGCACAATATGATTGGAGCGGCTCATCTTGGATACCTCATGTGTAAGTGTGTAGCTATCACTTAATCAGTATATTTCTATATTCTATCTCTTGAAAGAAATATTAAATAGGGCTATGATGCCTAGGACTATTTTTTATTGACTTTTTAAGAGAGAAGCCATGCAGACGAGCCTTAGAGATATCCTAGAAATTTACCGCAATACAACCCAAACCCAGCGTGATAAAGGAACACGTTTTGAGTTATTTTGTAAAGATTTTTTAAAAAGTGATAAACGTTTTGAAGACCAATTTAGTGAAGTTTATTTATATGCAGAATGGGCTGAAGAACGTGGCCTAAGTCAGCAAGATGTTGGTGTGGACTTAGTTGCTAAATTGCGAGATGGCTCAGGCTATTGTGCTATCCAATGTAAGATGTATGATGAGAATAGTAAGCTTCAAAAAACACAAATTAATTCATTTTTTACAGAGCTTGGTAAAAAATATTTTGCACAAGGCTTATTTATTGATACGACAATAAATGAATGGAGCGAGAATGCTCGAAAGGCATTTGAGAACCAAAGTAAACCTGTTCGCCGTATTGGCTTAAATGACTTAGAAGATAGTAATATTGACTGGTCACGCTATGTTCCTAATCAGTCAATGGTTTCTAAGGCGAAGAAAACACCAAGACCTCACCAGCAAGAAGCTCTTAATGCCACAAAAAAAGGCTTTGAGGAAAACAATCGTGGTAAATTGATTATGGCTTGTGGTACAGGCAAAACATTTACCAGTTTAAAAATAGCTGAAGAATTAGCAGGCCAAGGCAAGCGTGTATTATTTATGGTACCATCTATTGCCCTTATGTCGCAAACAGTTACAGAATGGGTTATTGAAACAGGAACTCCAATACAGGCTTTTTCGGTATGTTCGGATACCAGTGTTGGCAAAAGAAAAGTGAGTGAAGATATTGCAGATTCAGAAATCACAGATCTCACATATCCAGCCACAACGCAGCCCGATAGATTAGCTCAAAAAGCAATGGATATCGAAGATGGGCATATGCAAGTTGTCTTTTGTACTTATCAGTCCATTCAAGTGGTGTGTGATGCTCAAAAAAAGCATGGTCTACCAGCCTTTGATTTAATTATTTGTGATGAGGCTCATCGTACCACGGGGCAAATTCAAGAAGATGGTCAGCAATCGAACTTTACTAAAATACATGATGATAATAATGTTGAGGGCAAAAAACGCCTATATATGACCGCTACCCCACGGATTTATGATGCCCCAAGTAAAAAGAAAGCAGATGATGGACGTATTGAACTATGCTCAATGGATGATGAGGCTCTTTATGGTAAGGTTTTTTATAGCTTAAAATTTTCTGATGCTGTGGAGATGGACTTATTAACCGACTATAAAGTTATTGTTTTAGCGGTTAATGAGGCTATTGTAAGTCAAGGGCTGCAACATGCCTTATCGGGTGTCGATGGGCTTAATTTAGATGATACAACAAAGCTTATTGGTTGCTATAAAGCCCTTACAAAAACAGACCTTAAAGATGACCTGCTAATTGACGAAAAACCCATGAAGCGAGCGGTTACATTTTGTAAAAATATAGCCGTATCTAAGGCCTTATCAAAACAATTTTCCGATACGGCGGATTGGTATATACAAGAAATCAACCAAGACCCCAAAACAGCTCTAAAATGTAAGGCTCGCCATGTAGATGGTACTTTTAGTGCTAAGGAGCGTAACCGAGAACTCAGTTGGCTTAAAGAGGATTTAGAGCCTAATGAATGCCATATCTTAAGTAATGCCCGATGTTTATCGGAGGGTGTGGATGTTCCAGCCTTAGATGCGATTATGTTTATGCATCCTCGAAAGTCTATCATTGATGTTGTTCAATCCGTAGGGCGAGTGATGCGACGATCAGCAGGTAAAAAGCTTGGCTATGTTATACTACCCATTGCCGTACCGCCTGATGTAACACCCGAAGAACATTTAAATAAGCAAGAAAACTATCAGGTCGTTTGGCAGGTACTTAATGCCCTACGTTCCCATGATGAACGCCTTGATGCTGATATTAATAAAATTGATTTAGGGGCTATTCCACAAAGATTTCAAATTTTAGGTATAGGCTATGGCGGTAAAGAAGGTGGCGAAAAACAAGGCACTAGCGATGCAATACAAACACAGCAATTATCACTAAACCTTAAATTCGATGAACTTAAAGCAGCTATCTATGCCAAGTTAGTGCAAAAATGTGGTACAGGCTCATTTTGGGTCGACTGGGCAAATGATATTGCCAAAATAGCCAAAACCCATATTACAAGGCTAACTGATATCGTCAATATTAAGGGCAGTGATGAAGAAGCCGCCTTTAATGACTTTTTAGAAGAATTACAAGATGATTTAAATGAAAGTGTTACTAAAGAAGATGCTATTGAAATGTTAGCTCAGCATATCATCACCAAGCCTGTATTTAATGCCTTATTTGCCGATTATGACTTTGCCGCTCATAACCCTGTATCTAAAGCCTTACAAAAAATCTTAACCCAAATAGAGGGCCATAATTTAGATAAAGAAAACAAAAGCTTACAAAAATTCTATCGTTCCGTAGAAAAACGAGCAGAAGGTATAGATGATATTAAAGCCAAGCAAAAAATCATTGTAGAACTTTATGACAAATTTTTTGCCACCGCTTTTAAAAGAACCACCGAGAAATTAGGCATTGTTTATACCCCTGTAGAAGTGGTTGATTTTATTATCCATTCAGTCGAACATATTCTTAAAACCCAATTTAATAGTAGCCTTGGTCATGAAGATACCCATATTCTAGACCCATTTACAGGTACAGGCACTTTTATTACAAGGCTTATGCAATCAAAGCTTATCTCTAAAGAGGAGCTTAAAGATAAATTCAAAAATGAAATTCATGCCAATGAGATTGTTCTTTTAGCCTATTATATTGCTGCCATTAATATTGAACAAGTTTACCATGATATCATTGGTGAATATGAGGAATTTGGTGGTATTTGCTTAACCGATACTTTTGCTTTAGAAGAAGGTGATGATATGATCTCCCGTGCTTTGGTGGAAAATAGCAACCGCCGCACGCGGCAAAAACAAATTCCTGTTAAGGTGATTATCGGCAATCCCCCTTATTCAGCAGGCCAAACCAGTCAAAATGACAATAACCAAAATGTCAAATATCCACTATTAGATAACCGTATTGAAGAAACTTATGTAGCAAACTCTAATGCGGCATCAAAAAAATCTACTTATGATAGTTATATCAGAGCCATCCGCTGGGCATCCGACCGTATTGGTAATCAAGGCGTTATCGGTTTTGTTACTAATGCAGGCTTTATGGAAACTGCAGGAGGTGACGGCATAAGAAAATGCTTAGCTAAAGAATTTAGTAATCTCTATTTCTTTCATCTTCGCGGTAATGCCAGGACATCGGGCGAATTGCGTAGAAAAGAAAAGGATAATGTTTTTGGCTCAGGCAGCCGTGCTCCCATTGTTATCAGCATTTTAGTTAAAAATCCTAATCAAAAACAACAAGGCCAAATTTATTATCATGATATTGGTGATTATTTAAGCCGTGAAGAAAAGCTGCAAAAAATCAAAGATTATATTAGTATTGAGGGTA
>JBKEBO010000001.1:0-2534 GCA_047973205.1 Alphaproteobacteria bacterium
TATCCACATCACCTTCCGGTAATTTTTCTGTGGCAGCAATCTTGGTACGGTTCATCAGGAAGTAATTGTATTCGTAGTTCACGTAGCCGTCTTTTACAAACAAGGTTACTCCTCCCGCAAAGGCCCCTACAGCTACTAATACCCCATTGGCATTTTTAGGCACGGTAACATTAAAATCCATTTGATTGGAAACACTGGCAAAACGGGGAGCTATATTGCCTTCTGGAATTCTAGTTATCGGCCCCGGAAAAGTCCATTCTTTTAATGGGCTGGCAGGTGCATCTTCCGGGTGCAAAGCTGCTGTTGACCAAAATGCCCCTCCTATTGGAAGTACATTGTTTTTGGTTGCTTCCATGAGAAATAGGTTTTTCATTTCTTCCAATTTCTCCGGATATTTATCGGCTAAATCTGTAGCTTCCGACCAATCTTCGTCTATGTTATAAAGTTCCCACTTTTCTGCCATAGGATCCCACTTATTGAAATCAGAAAGACCTTGTACCCACGGAGTACGAGGACCGAATGCACAAGCAACCCAACCGTCTTTGTAAATACTGCGACTTGCATGAATAGAGAAGTATTGAGTGTGTTTCCGATCTTCAGCCTTTGGGTCGTTAAATGAATATTTCATACTTACTCCATCAAATTTCATTTGCTCTACGCCATCTACGATTCTTGGACTTTTAATATTCAGAACATCATAAATTGTAGGTACGATGTCATTCACATGGTGGAATTGCGAACGAGGAGTATTGTCGGGCTTAATGCCTTTTGGCCAACGGACTGCCAAAGGTTGACGGGTTCCTCCAAAGTAAGCCGCTACCAGTTTTGTTCCCTTGTAGGGGGTGCTTCCTGCCCATGCCCAAGCAGCATGTTGCATATTTTCCACTTTTGAACCACCGAGTTCGTCTAAACCTCCAATTTTGTCAAGGGCTGCCATTTGCTGTTTTGTAGTGGTTTTAATCCCATTTTGAGCCAATAGCTCGGCAATGGTTCCACCTTGTCCTTCAGATGATGCGCCATTGTCTCCCCATATGTAAAATACCAGAGTATTTTCCTTATATCCTAGGTTGTCAATTTCATCGATTACCCTACCCACTTGTGCATCTACGTGTTCTGCAAATCCGGCATATACTTCCATAAGGCGCGTTTGAAATGCTCTTTCATCCTCAGGTATGTCGTCCCACGCTTCCATAGTCTCGGGACGAGGAGTAAGTTTTGTATTCTCTGGTATCCATCCCTTTTTTTTAGCTCTCTCGAAAACACGCTTTCTATACTCATCCCAGCCATCGTCAAATTTGCCTTTGTATTTATCCGCCCATTCTTTAGCTACATGATGTGGCCCATGAACCGCTCCACTTGCCCAGTACATAAAGAAAGGTTTATTAGGTTCCAAAGCCTTGTGCTTGCGTACCCAATCGATAGCTTGGTCAGCCAAATCCTCACTCAGGTGATAGCCTTCTTGGTGGATGTGGGACTCAGGCACCAAAGTTGTGTTCTCATACAAAGTAGGTTCATATTGAGAGGCGTCGCCTGCCAGAAATCCATAGAAATGCTCAAACCCGTAACCTGTAGGCCATCGCTCAAACGGACCAACTTCGCTGGTTTCTACGGCAGGAGTATTGTGCCATTTACCAAAAGCTGCTGTAGAATACCCGTAATATTTCAAAACTTTAGCAACAGTTGCACTACTCTGTGGAATGACTCCAGCGTAGCCGTCCCAATCGTTTGAATATTCGGTAATCTGACCAGAACCGACATGATGGTGGTTTCTACCTGTGAGCAGGGCCGCACGAGTAGGCGAACACATTGCTGTTGAGTGAAAACGGTTGTAGCTCACTCCCTCTCCTGCAATCTTGTCGAGAGTAGGAGTATTAAACTCTCCACCGTATGTGCCGGCTTGTCCGGGTCCTATGTCATCAAGCAATACAATAACAATGTTAGGAGCATCTTCGGGTAAATGATTTGGCACTTCACGGGTCTTGTAGGTTGATTCTTCAATCGTAATACCTGCTGTCGATGCCGACGGGACTGGTGGAAATGGCAATACATCCTGAGCTATTGTCTGTCCGCTAAAACCGACAAACGTCATCAGGATTAAAGATAAAAGCTGTAACTTTTTCATTTGATAATATATTTAAATATTAATTTTCATGCGATTCTAGACAAAATCTCTAATCGATATATTTAATTTTGACTCCATTTATCTTCCCATTGAACTCAAAAGGAGCATTGTCATAATAAGCTTCAGAAACCGGAGAACCCAAATCTTCACCTATGTCAAAACCATCATTATAGGAGATAGTCGATGCAATTGAATTGGGCACAGTACCTTCAGCTATGGTTTTACCATTCGCTTTTATGGTGATGTTCATCGCTGATGCCGGGCCATTTTCCAGTTTAGAAATTACTTGTATATCCACATCACCTTCCGGTAATTTTTCTGTGGCAGCAATCTTGGTACGGTTCATCAGGAAGTAATTGTATTCGTAGTTCACGTAGCCGTCTTTTACAAACAAGGTTACTCCTCCCGCAAA
>JBKEBO010000006.1:0-10867 GCA_047973205.1 Alphaproteobacteria bacterium
TTACTCAATATCTTTAATGATACCAATCTCAGAGGCTAAAGCCGCTTGTAAATCATCTTCGATAGCATCAGTCTCAGGAGCAGGTTGAACAGCAATTTCTTTAATGCGGTTCATTGCAGCACCTGTACCAGCAGGGATAAGGCGACCCACAATCACGTTTTCTTTAATACCATCGAGATGGTCAATCTTACCCGAAACGGCAGCTTCGGTCAGTACACGTGTTGTTTCTTGGAAGGAAGCTGCTGAAATAAAGCTACGTGTTTGTAGGCTAGCTTTTGTAAGACCTTGCAATACAGGATGACCTTTTGCAGGTTTGCCGCCCTCATGGGTAACACGTTCATTTTCAGCATCAAATTCTTCACGGTCAATCTGATCACCAGCCAACAGACGGCTATCACCAGGTTCCATAACTTCGATTTTGCGTAGCATTTGACGAACAATAGTTTCGATATGTTTATCATTAATGCCCACACCTTGCAGACGGTAAACAGCTTGAACTTCTTCTACCATATAATCAGCCAAGGCTTCAATACCCATTACACGTAAGATATCGTGAGGTACAGGAGCACCATCGGTTAAGGCTTCACCTTTTTCGATATAGTCTCCTTCGTGAACCATAATTTGCTTATCACGGGCGATAAGATATTCAATTTCCTCAAGATTTTCATCTTCAGGTTTTAAGATAAGGCGGCGGCGATTTTTGTAATCTTTACCAAAGCTAATGTAACCAGAAGCCTCGGCAATGGTAGCGAAATCTTTGGGGCGACGAGCCTCAAAAAGTTCAGCCACACGAGGAAGACCACCTGTAATATCTCTTGTTTTTGCAGATTCACGAGGAACACGAGCAATAACATCACCAGGTTTTACTTTTTGCTCATGATCCACGGTTAAAACGGCATTAGGTTGGAGGAAGTAACGAGCCTCAGCACCTGTAGCGTTGGTAATCACCTCGCCATTATCATCACGTAATGTTACACGAGGGCGAAGGTCAGCACCACGAGCAGTTTGTCTCCAGTCGGTTACCACTTTAGAAGAAATACCTGTAGCTTCATCCATTTGTTCGGTCATCGAGAGACCATCGACTAAGTCTACATAGTTAGCATTACCCTCACGTTCCACTAAGATAGGAGCAGTAAAGGGATCCCATTCAACAAGTGTTTGGTTGGCTTCGACTAAGTCACCATCACTAACACGTAAGATAGAGCCATAAGGAATACGGTGACGGGCACGTTGTGTACCATTTTCATCAACCATGCTTAGCTCACCAGAGCGTGAAAGAACAATGGTTTGATTGTCGGAATTAACCACTGTTTGCGTATTTTTAAGATTAACAATACCCTTAACAACGGCTTCAATTTTCGATTGTTCTGCACCACGCTGAGCCGCACCACCAATGTGGAATGTTCTCATGGTAAGCTGGGTTCCTGGCTCACCAATAGACTGAGCAGCAACAACACCAACGGCTTCACCCATATTTACATCAGAACCACGAGCGAGGTCACGGCCATAACATTTGGCACAAATACCTTGCTTAGCTTCACAGGTAAGAGGGCTACGTAAACGAATACTCTCAATGCCTGAAGTATCAATGAGTTTTACATGTTCTTCGGATATCATTTTGCCTTTTTCGAGAATAATCTCTTGAGTGCGAGGATTAACAATATCTTCAAGAACTCTACGGCCCAAACCACGCTCACCTAAGGAGGCAACAACTTCACCACCATCAATAACGGCTCTTGTTGTAATGCCAATATCAGTACCACAATCTTCTTCGGTAATGATGCAATCTTGAGCAACATCCACAAGACGACGTGTGAGGTAACCTGAGTTCGCTGTTTTAAGAGCGGTATCGGCCAAACCTTTACGAGCCCCGTGGGTAGAATCGAAATATTCTAAAACCGAAAGCCCTTCCTTAAAGTTAGAGATAATCGGTGTCTCGATAATCTCACCATTTGGTTTTGCCATCAGACCACGCATACCAGCAAGCTGTTTCATCTGAGCTGCTGAACCACGCGCACCCGAATGGCTCATCATATAAAGAGAGTTAATAGGTTGACCTGGCTCGGATTTAGAAAGTCCGTCCATCATGGCATTAGATACGGCATCACCACAAGCAGACCATGCATCAATCACTTTATTGTATTTTTCACCACGAGTAATCAGGCCATCTTGATACTGACGCTCATAAATTTTTACTTGCTCTTCAGTATCTTCAACCAATTTAGCCTTAGCTTCAGGAATAAGCATATCATCTTTACCAAAAGAGATACCTGCTTTACATGCCCATTCATAACCTAGGGTCATCATGCTATCGGTAAAAAGAACAGTCTCTTTTTGTCCACAATGGCGGTAGATTGTATCAATAGCATTGCCAATGGATTTTTTGGTGAGTAGGGTATTTAAAGTATCAAAGCTTACATTTTTATTGATTGGTAAAAGCTCCGATAAGATAAGACGGCCAGGTGTTGTATCGACAACTTTATGGATAAGATTACCATCTTTATCGGACATAGCTACACGGCCTTTAACTTTAGCATGAAGTGATACAATGCCATTATCTAAGGCTTGTTGAACTTCACCAACATCCGATAAAATCATGCCTTCACCAAGCTCACCATCACGTTCAGCCGAAAGATAATAAAGCCCTAAAACAATATCCTGAGATGGAACAATAATTGGCTTACCATTGGCAGGCGATAAAATATTGTTCGTAGACATCATCAATACACGGGCTTCGAGCTGAGCCTCAAGAGATAATGGGACGTGAACCGCCATCTGATCGCCATCGAAGTCAGCATTAAAAGCGGCACAAACAAGCGGATGGAGGTGAATGGCTTTACCCTCAATAAGGCGAGGTTCAAAAGCTTGAATACCCAAACGGTGCAATGTTGGAGCACGGTTTAAAAGTACAGGATGTTCACGAATAACTTCTTCTAAAATATCCCAAACTTCAGGACGGCCTTTTTCCACCATACGGCGAGCGGCCTTGATGGTTGTAGCATAGCCATATTGTTCTAATTTGGCATAGATAAAGGGCTTAAAAAGCTCAATAGCCATCTTTTTAGGAAGCCCACATTCGTGAAGCTTTAAATATGGTCCTGTTGTGATAACGGAACGTCCAGAATAATCTACACGTTTACCCAATAGATTCTGACGGAAACGCCCTTGCTTACCTTTAAGCATATCGGAAAGAGATTTAAGTGGACGACGGTTTGCACCTGTAATGGCACGACCACGGCGGCCATTATCGTAAAGGGCATCAACAGATTCTTGTAACATACGTTTTTCGTTACGAATAATGATTTCTGGAGCTCGCAGCTCAATAAGACGCTTAAGACGATTGTTACGGTTAATCACACGGCGATAAAGGTCGTTAAGATCCGATGTTGCAAAACGGCCGCCATCTAAAGGAACAAGCGGGCGAAGCTCTGGTGGAAGTACGGGTAAAACCTCTAAAATCATCCATTCAGGACGTGTTCCAGATTCCATAAAGGCTTCAAAAAGCTTTAAGCGTTTAATGAGCTTTTTGCGTTTGGTTTCGGACTTTGATTCCTTAAATTCGATAGCCATTTTATTGCGTTCGGTTTCTAAGTCAATATTTGCTAAAATTTTGCGAATAGCTTCGGCACCAATACCAACTTCAAATGTATCTGAGCCAAATTCATCAATCGCTTTTTGATATTGATCTTCGGAAAGAAGGTCATATTGCTTAAGGTTAGTAAGACCTGGCTCTAAGATAATATAATTTTCGAAATATAATACACGTTCCAAATCTTTTAAGGTCATATCAACCATAAGGCCAATACGTGAAGGTAAAGATTTTAAAAACCAGATATGAGCGACAGGGGCGGCTAAGTCGATATGACCCATGCGATCACGACGAACCTTTTGTATGGTGACTTCAACACCACATTTTTCGCAGACAATACCTTTGTATTTCATGCGTTTATATTTACCACATAAACATTCGTAATCTTTTACAGGACCAAAGATGCGCGCACAAAATAGGCCATCACGCTCTGGTTTAAATGTACGATAGTTGATGGTTTCTGGTTTTTTAACTTCACCCCAAGACCAAGAGCGAACTTTTTCGGGTGAGGCAATGGAAATACGAATTTGGTCAAAACGGCTACCAACACCAGCATTACCCATCATACGTTCAATTTGATTATTAGACATTTATAAAAACTCCTAAAATAAAAGATAGCTTCAATGGGAGTTTGTCCCATCAAAGCCTTCTTTTTAAACTTAATATTTACCGTAAGTAAGATCCACATTGAGGCTAAGAGCCTGAAGTTCTTTGATAAGAACATTAAAGCTTTCTGGAATACCAGCCTCAAAGTTATCCTCACCACGTACAATCGCTTCGTAAACTTTTGTACGACCTGCTTGGTCATCGGATTTTACGGTAAGCATTTCTTGAAGTGTATAGGCAGCACCATAGGCCTCTAATGCCCACACTTCCATCTCACCAAAACGCTGTCCACCAAATTGGGCTTTACCACCCAATGGTTGTTGGGTTACAAGACTGTAAGGCCCTGTAGAACGTGCGTGGATTTTTTCATCCACTAAGTGGTGGAGCTTAAGCATATAGATAAAGCCAACAGTTGTTGGACGCTCAAAATGTTCACCCGTACGACCATCAATAAGTCTCACTTGGCCTGATGATGGAAGGCCAGCACGCTCTAAAGCCTCGTTAATATCAGCTTCAACTGCACCATCAAATACAGGGGTTGCGATAGGAATACCTGCACGGAGATTTTCGGCTAAGTCAATCACATCAATATCTTCTAAAGCTTTGATATCTTTTTTGATTTCATTGTCTTGATAGGCCCAATCTAAAGTTTCACGTAGTTGGCTCATATCTTTATCGCCAAGATGAACATCATCTAAAACTTCACCAATTTTACGACCTAAGGCATTACCAGCCCAGCCAAGGTGGGTTTCTAAAATCTGTCCCACATTCATACGAGAAGGCACACCTAGCGGATTTAAGCAAATATCAACCGCAGTTCCATCTTCTAAGAAAGGCATATCTTCTTGGGGAAGAATACGTGAAATCACACCTTTATTACCATGACGACCCGCCATTTTATCACCAGGTTGTAATTTACGTTTAATGGCAATATAAACCTTAACCATTTTCATCACACCAGGAAGAAGCTCATCGCCACGTTGAAGTTTATCGACCTTATCTTCAAAGCGTTTTTGCAGATTGCTTACAGTTTCTTCAAACTCACCACGCATATCTTCAACAAGATGCATTGTATTTTCATCTTCTACGTTAATTTTAGCAAGTTGAGCTGCTGTGTAAGCCTCAAAAACATCATGGGTGATTTTTGTACCTTTACGTAAACCCTCAGGGCCAGAAACAACTTTTTGATCTAAAAGAAGCTCTTTAAGACGCATGGTAAAGCTACGCTCTAAGATAGCACGTTCATCATCACGATCACGGGCAAGGCGTTCAATCTCTTGACGCTCAATGGCTAAAGCACGCTCATCTTTTTCCACACCGCGGCGGTTAAAGACTTGTACACCCACAACAGTACCTTCTTCTCCAGGAGGAAGACGTAAAGATGTATCACGAACATCGGATGCTTTTTCACCAAAAATAGCACGAAGTAGTTTTTCCTCAGGAGTTACAGGGCTTTCGCCTTTGGGTGTTACTTTACCCACTAAAATATCGCCAGAGCGAACCTCAGCACCCACATAAACAATGCCAGCCTCATCTAAGTTACGTAAGGCTTCTTCACCCACATTCGGAATATCACGAGTGATTTCTTCTTGACCCAATTTTGTATCACGAGCCATTACTTCGAATTCTTCAATGTGAATAGAAGTAAAGACATCATCACGCACAATACGCTCAGAGATTAAGATAGAATCCTCAAAGTTATAACCATTCCATGGCATAAAGGCCACAAGAACATTTTTACCAAGAGCCAGCTCACCTAAATCAGTTGAAGGACCATCGGCAATAATATCACCTGCTTTAATCTCTTCACCAACTTTAACCAAGGGGCGTTGATTGATACATGTATTTTGGTTAGAACGAGAATACTTACGTAGGTTGTAAATATCGACACCATCCGTACGACCTGTTTTGCTATCGACAGCACGAACAACAATACGAGTTGCATCCACTTGGTCAATAATACCATCACGAAGGGCATTAACCGCAGCACCAGAATCAGCAGCAACAACGGCCTCCATACCTGTACCCACCAAAGGAGCTTCAGGGCGGATAAGCGGAACAGCCTGACGTTGCATGTTTGAGCCCATTAAAGCACGGTTCGCATCGTCATTTTCCAAAAATGGAATGAGAGCCGCAGCAACTGATACGACCTGCTTTGGTGAAACGTCAATAAGGTCAACATCTTCTGGAGCAACAAGAACATGTTCGCCATTTTGACGACAATTTACGAGTTCTTCAGAGAGTTTGCCTGACTTATCGGTTAAAGAGTTGGCCTGAGCAATAATATATTTGCCTTCTTCAATGGCACTCATATATTCCACTTCTTTTTGCATCTTACCATCTTTAACACGGCGATAAGGTGTTTCAATAAAGCCATATTTATTAATACGTGCATAGGTTGCGAGTGAGTTAATCAGCCCGATATTTGGTCCTTCAGGTGTTTCGATAGGACAAATACGACCATAATGAGTTGGATGAACATCACGAACCTCAAAGCCTGCACGCTCACGGGTTAAGCCACCAGGGCCTAAGGCCGAAAGACGACGCTTATGGGTAACCTCAGAAAGAGGATTAGTCTGATCCATAAATTGCGAAAGCTGCGATGAGCCAAAGAATTCACGGATAGCACCAGCTACAGGACGAGCATTGATGAGATCGTGGGGCATGGCACTTTCCATATCCACAGAACCCATACGCTCCCTAATGGCACGCTCCATTCTTAAAAGCCCAATACGTACTTGGTTTTCCATTAATTCACCCACGGAACGAATGCGGCGGTTACCAAGGTGGTCAATATCATCAACCTCACCTTTACCATCTTTTAAGTCATGGAGAATTTTAACGGTTTGAACAATATCTTCTTTACGAAGAATACGTAAGCTATCTTCCGTTTTAAAGCCAAGGCGGGCATTCATTTTTACACGACCCACAGCCGATAAATCATAGCGATCTAAATCAAAGAATAAGCTATTAAATAGAGCTTCAGCAGCTTCAACGGTTGGTGGTTCACCAGGACGCATCACACGATAAATATCAATAAGAGCTTCCTCACGGTTAGTGTTGCGATCGACCATTAATGTATTGCGTATCCATGGGCCTTTTGTATGGCCATCAATATCAAGGGCAATAATCTCTTTGATTTTGGCCTCTTTAAGAGCCGCAACAAAAGCTTCATCAATCTCACTACCAGCTTCCCCTAAAACTTCACCAGTTTCGGGATGAATATGATCTATAGCAAGGTAACGCCCTGCAAGCTCATCTTCTTTTAAAAGATAGTGAGTGAATTTTTCTTCTTTAAGTTTTTTAGTGAGGCGAGGAGTGATTTTGCGACCAGCCTTTACAAGAACTTCACCTGATTTTGGCTCAACCATATCAGTATAAGCAATTGTATCAATAGCTTTATCTACGTCAAAAGCAACTTTCCAGCCACCTCTTGTTGTTGTGATTTTTTGCGTATCGTAAAAGATGCTCAAAATTTCTTCAGCACTCATTCCCTCAACTTCTGAAGGCTCAAGCTCTTTACCTTTTTTTGCAGCGGCTTCACGAGCTTTTTGTGTCTCAGCCGAATCTAAAGCCATTAACATTGTTGTTAAGGGGAGCTTACGGCGGCGATCAATACGAACATGCATAATATCTTTGGGGTCAAACTCAAAATCAAGCCAGCTACCACGATAAGGAATAACACGTGCAGCAAATAAGAATTTCCCTGATGTATGGGTTCTACCACCATCATGATCAAAAAATACGCCAGGAGAGCGGTGTGTTTGCGAAACAATCACACGTTCAGTACCATTAATGATAAAAGTACCATTTTCGGTCATTAGGGGCATATCACCAATAAAGACCTCTTGCTCTTTAATATCATGAACAGAACGTGTACCGCTATCTTCATCAATATCCCAAACAACAAGACGCAATGTAGCACGTAAAGGAGCAGACCATGTTGCACCTCGCTGCGTACATTCTTCTTGGTCATATTTAGGTTCTTCAAATTCGTATTTGATATATTCTAATGTAGCAGTTTCAGCATAGTCATTCACAGGAAAAACTGAGGCAAAAGCCCCTTCAAGACCTGTATCTGTTCTATCACTTGCTTGAACTTCCCGCTGGAGAAAAGTTTCGTATGAGTTTCTTTGAACTTCAATTAAATTCGGCATATTCACCGCAGCCTGAATACGGCCATAAGAGCGACGAATACGACGACGTTCCGTAAAGGATCGAGACATCATTAACACCTATTCATTTTGTTAGTACTATTTTCGTATAAAACGAACCAAAACCCCAAAGGCGGGAGTTAATATGCAATGTCCCCCATTGCTTATTAACCAGGGTCATGTGCCGCACAGCAATCGAAAAAATGATATTCATCATTTTTATATTAGCTGCTTTATTGTTTTACCTTTTCGGTCGGGGAACCTATCGCTGCAAAACAATGGCATAACGCAAATAAAAGACAACAAAGTTCAGCATTTCATAGAAAAACTGTATTTATTATCTTTAATTTAAAAACTTTAGAAAGGGATAATGGATGATTTTATAATGGGAGTCAAGGGGAAAATATGATGTATCATTACCTGTGTCCATTTAATATTCAAAGTGGTTCTATTTGTCAGTTAAGGTAATGAAATATATACAATGATTATATATGTAATATAAAATGTATAGATTTTTAACATATTATTAAAAAAATATATACAAATATTCATGTTTTTTTGTCATGACATAGAATGTTCTGCGTTGTAATATATTGTATAGGATATAGTATCAAACAAATAAATAGGCTTGAAAAATGAAAAAGTTACCCGAAGGACGTATAGAACATATTATTTTAGTTAGAAAAAATACTAGAATAGATTTGGCAGAATATCTGGAATCAGATTATACAGCGGTTCGTTCAGAAAGTGATTTCATTGTCATTCCAGATGAAGGAGATGCGTTATTCCGATTTCTGGACTTCTTTTCTTATGTGGATGACCCTCAAAATAATGTCTCAATCTATGGAATTAATGGTGAAGATTTATTTATGTATGCCAAAGATGTCCTAGATATGGTTGATAGACATAATTATTGGGATGATAGCCATAGCTATTCTGATGGTAATATTGGAAGGCTTTTAGATTTTGGGGATAATCTTAAGGATACTGAGAATGATGTAGATGGGTTGTTTGATGAAGAGGAAGATAGGTCAGCTTCAGGGAATCGGCTTGATTTTAAAGATATTCCACCTCATGATAATGATAATAAAAGTGAGGCCGAAGATGTTAATAATGCTCCTGAGCTTGAGGGGCATGTAGCCTCAATTATAGAAGATACAATCTCCATAACAGGTTCTATAACAGCAACTGACCCAGAAAATGATAGCCTTACTTACACAACAAATAATAATGGCCTTTATGGTAGTTTAACTCTTGATGCGGCCACAGGAGAATATGAATATACATTAGATAATAGCAAGGTACAGTATTTGTCTGATGGTCAAATAATGACAGATACGATTACTATTACTGTTATTGATGAAGCTGAAAATACTATATCCAAAGAGGTAGTTATTACCATTACAGGCACAAATGATGGCCCAGTGATAAATGATGCAAGCTCAGATACAAGCCTTGCTATAACAGAGGGAGGTCATGTAACAGATAGCCCAACAGTGAGTGGTAATATTGTTGCCAGCGATGTTGATACGGATAGTGTATTAACTTATAGCGTATCAACAACAGATGGAGCGAGCTATGGTGAGCTTAGCATCAATGCGGATGGTAGCTATAGTTATGTATTAGATGGCAGCAATGATGCAGTTAAGTCATTGGGTAGTGGTGAAAGCTTAAGTGATAGTATTACCATTATCGTAACAGATGAGCATGGGGCAACAGATACAATCACTGTTAATATCACCATTAATGGAAGCAATAGTGGTCCAGAAGTCAGTAGCTCTACATCCACTATAGCAGAAGATGCAGTATCGGTTAGCGGCAGTATAGTTGCAACAGATCCAGAGGGTTCAACAAACTTAGCCTATAGTCTTTTAGATGCTGATAATAATGGCACTTACGGTAGCCTAACGCTAAATGCAGATGGAAGTTATACATATGCATTAAACAATGATTTAAGTGTGGTTCAAAGCTTAGATGAAACCCAAAGCTTAACAGATACTATCACAATTGTGGTGAGTGATGGAGATGGTGGAAGTACAACTTCAACCATAAGCATTAATATTACAGGAACAAATGATAATCCAGTGATAGATGTTGCAAACTCATCCACTGCAGGAGCAATTACAGAAGATGCCACAAGCAATGTTACAGGCAGCATTAAGGCAAGTGATGTTGATGATACAAGCTTAAGTTATAGTGTATCAGAAAGCAATGGAGCAAGTTATGGTGAGCTTAGTATTAATAGTGATGGAAGTTATAGTTATACATTAAACAATGCTTTAAGTACGGTGCAAGCATTAGCATTAGATGAAACACTTCAAGATGTTATCACCATTATAGTCAGTGATGGTAGCGGCGGAACAGCGACACAAAATATCACTATTACCATTACAGGCACAAATGATGCTCCAGTGATAGATGATGCAAGCTCAGATACAAGCCTTGCTATAACAGAGGGAGCTCATATAACAGATAGCCCAACAGTGAGTGGTAATATTGTTGCCAGTGATGTTGATAC
>JBKEBO010000012.1:0-30041 GCA_047973205.1 Alphaproteobacteria bacterium
GAATGAACATCTTCTTGCGAAAAAGATGGTTCTACATCATATTTTTCCGATGAGCTTGTATCTTCTTTTGAATAATCAGCAAGGCTATCTTCAGTAATACCTTCAAACAAATCTTTTTGTTCTGCCCCTTCAAAAGGGTCTATGTCATTATCAAAAAAACGTTTTTTCTTATCTGTCAAAGTATATTCCTACAAAAATTCTTCAAATTCACTTTTAAATAATATTAATGTATCGTAAGCATATCAATTTTTCAAACATAATATAATGCTATTTATAAAAAACTTACTTGGCAAAACGCATTTTCAAAGCTATATTAGGTAAGATTTATATATTTATAAATTATTTTTATATTAAGGCTTTAGCTTGGCTCCTCCGGCTAAGATGAATCCCTTGCTTATCAAGGTTGAGGCAGTAGACGGCTGATGTTGGGAAAAGCAAAGCATTATTATAAAAAGAAGAATAACAAAGATTATAGAAATTTTTTTGAAATTAAGGAAACCCATATGGGAACCAAACGTATTTTGGTGGATGCAACCCACCATGAACAAACTCGAGTTGCACTTGTTGATGGCAATCAGATTGAAGATTTTGAAGTTGAAGTTACATCGAAAAAACCCCTAAAAGGCAATATTTACCTCGCACGTATAACACGTATAGAACCCTCACTACAGGCCGCCTTTGTTGAATATGGTGGTAATCGTCATGGTTTTTTACCCTTTTCGGAAATCCATCCTGATTATTTTATTATCCCCGATGAAGAACGTGAAGAGATTAAAGCCTTTTATGATGATAAACGTAAACGTAGTAGCCTTGATGAGCTAGAGACAACACCAACAGCTGATAATGATGATGATATCGAAGATATTGATTTAGATAACGAAGATGAGCGTGATATAAAGCCACAAAAAAATAATGATACTGGCTCAATCGCACCCCATCGTCGCTACAATATTCAAGATGTGCTTAAACGGCGGCAAATTCTACTGGTTCAAGTTGTTAAGGAAGAGCGTGGCAACAAAGGAGCAGCTCTGACAACCTATTTATCTATTGCGGGTCGCTATTGTGTGCTTATGCCTAATACAAACCATACAGGCGGTGTTTCCCGAAGAATAGCATCGGTTAGCGATCGCCGTCGCCTGCGTAATATTTTAAGCTCAATGCAACTTCCTAGTGATATGGCGGTGATTGTTCGGACTGCAGGCTCACGGAAGTCTCGACTTGATATTCAGCGAGATTATGAATATCTACTAAGGGTATGGAGTGCCATACGTAATAAAGCCCTTAATAGCTATGTTCCCTCGCCTCTTTATGAAGAAGCTGACTTGATGAAGAGAACCATAAGGGATATGTATTCCAGAGATATTAACGAGATTCTTGTTGCAGGCTCTAAAGGTTTTGACAGTGCTAAAGAATTTATGAGCATGCTTATTCCCACACGTACAAATAAGCTCCGCCTTTATCAAGATAAGCGTGTACCTTTATTCGAGCGTTGGGGAACAGAAAATCAGCTAGAGCAGCTTCTTTCTCCTGAAGCCCCCTTACCTTCTGGTGGCTCAATTGTCATTAATCCAACCGAGGCTTTAATTGCTATTGATGTAAATTCTGGCAAAGCTACTAAAGAAAATTCGGTAGAAGATACTGCCGTTACCACAAATTTAGAGGCCGCTACTGAGGTGGCTCGCCAGCTTCGTCTTCGCAATCTTGCAGGGCTTGTTGTTATTGACTTTATTGATATGGAAATTAGTCGCCATAAAACAATGGTAGAACGCCGCTTGCGTTCGGCTTTAAATATCGACCGCTCTCGTGTTCAAGTTGGTCATATTTCACCTTTTGGATTGCTAGAACTTTCTCGTCAACGTACAAGCCCTTCTTTAATCGAGGCTGTGGCATCACCTTGTAATCATTGTGAGGGTCATGGGCTAAGATGGTCTGTGGAGGCTGCTGGTCTGCAGGTTATTCGTGGTATTGAGGCCGAGCTGATGAAGTCTCTTTCTACAATGCTTATTTATGCAAGTGAGCAAGCCGCTCTTTGGATTTTAAATGAAAAACGTGCTTGGATTAATCAAGTAGAAAAACAACATGATATTCGCCTTTCGATTATTTCTGATACATCACTTAATGCTGCTGATTTTAAAATTGAACGTATTCGAGTAGCACAAGAACCAGAAGCTTTTGACACAATGCCTATGGAAGCAGATAGTGAGCATACTCATGAAGAACGTGACAATAGCGAAGCTGATAATAATAAAAGAAAAAGAAGAAGACGTAGACGGCCTAATCGCCGCCCTAACGAGGATTCTAATAATCCACGTGTAATTCCTATTGAGGACAAATCTTCTTCAAATAAGGACACAACTGAAGCTTCTAAAAAGGAAGCTCAGTCAGCTCCATCTTCTAAAAAGGAAGAAGCTTCTAAGGATAGTGAAGTCAAAGCACCAGCTGCACAAGAAGCTAAACCCAAAAGGCAAAGACGCACAAGACAATCTGCTCAAACAAAAAAAGCAAATAATATTAAGGAGGCTGCAGAGCCTGTAGCATCACCTAAAAAGGAAGAAGCTTCTAAGGATAGTGAAGCTAAGACAAAGGTTGAAAAGCCTGCATCTGGCAAGCCTCAAGAGGAAAAAGCTCCTAAAAAAACAAGAACAAGAAAAACAACGACAACAAAAACAACAAAGGCTAAAAAAGAAGAGCCTCCCAAAGAAAAGGTTGTAGAAAAACAAACCAAAAAGCCACAAGAGAAGAAACGTGGTTGGTGGAATAAATAAACAAATATAGAGATAGAAAGACAACGGATGAACAAATATATTGCCCCCCTTTTACTGTTAGCCTCCTTTACATCGCCTTACGCAGTTGCAGAGCTTAGTGCTGCTGATAAAGAAGAGGTAAAACAAGTTATTAATGAATATCTATTAGATAATCCTGAGATTTTATTCGAGATGCAAAATGCACTCCAAATTAAAGAGGACAAAGCTCAACAGGCTTTTCTACAAGATGCTTTAGATAAAGTTTATCAGGATGATAATACTCCTGCAATCGGCAATACGGAAAATCCTAAACTCACCGTAACCGAATTTATGGATTATTCTTGTGGCTATTGCAAGCTGATGTGGCCTCATTTAGAGCAGCTTGCTAAAGATTATCCAGATTTACGTATTAAAATCGTCAATATTCCTATTTTAGGCCATTATTCTGGGCAAACCGCTGCTTACTCTTTAGCATTTTGGCGACTATACCCTCAAAAATGGCAATCTTTCCATGGCGAGCTTATGCAGGCTAAAGGTGAGATGTCAAACGATGCTTTCAAAAAATTAGCTAAATCTCTCGATGCAAACTGGGATGAGATTGCAAAATTAGCTCAAGGTGAAGATGTTACGATGGAAATCAACCGTAACCTTCAAATGTTTAATGGGGCGGGTATTCAAGGAACACCTTTTTATGTTGTTGGCAAAGATGACATATTACGCGGTGCCGTTGGCTATGAGAATATGAAAGAGGCTATTGATACACATTTAAAGCAGCAATAGTTATATCATCTCATTATAAATTTTAGCACCATAATTTTAATAAAATATGGTGCTTTTTTTATTCTAGCTTTATTGGCCTGAGCGTAAGGTATCAAGGTTATTAAAACCACGTTTTTTTATACACTCATTATTGAAAAGCCCCGAGTTAAGAGCTTCCATTTCGTTATTCCAGCTTTTTAAATTTTTTGCAAAAGGCTTAAGTATATAACCAAGAACTTTTCTTTCCCCTGTTTTGATAAAGACTTTCGCATTCATTCCCACTGATATAGGGTCTGTTTTACCTGTTTTCTCTTGCGTAACCTCTGTGGCATTCGAACGGATATCGGCTTCAAAGAAGACACGCCCTCTCTCATCCTTAAGGGAATCAGGAGATATTTTTTCTACCCAACCCTGAACCATTCCATATTTATCCACATTAAAGGCTGTAATATTAATATCAGTCCATAAACATTCTTGGACCTGTCCACGATCTTTTGGATTAATATGCACCGAAACCAACGTACTATCTTCATCTGGGATTAAGTCAACCAAAGGCTCTCCTGCCAAAGCTACATTACCCACTGATGTTACATATAGTTTTTGGACAACCCCACTCACAGGAGCTATAATATCACGTCTTGTCATAATCTCCTGCAGCCCCTCAACACGTTTAACAAGCTCTGCAACTTCTGCCATTGTTTTTGTCAACTCATCCGAAAGTAAGCTCTTTTGCTTCATAATCGTTTCATCAAGCTCTGCTTTGGCTTGTTCTACAGCGGCATCTATTTGTGGAACTGTCGCCTCTATGACCTTAAGATCAGATTCTGCTCTTAAAACATCTCTTTGTTTTTGATAAAGTTTAATCTCTGGCTGAGCTTTTCTTTTTACCAAAGGTTCAATAATATCTTTATCTTCAATCGCAAGCTTTAATGTATCTATAGCCTTTGACTTTTCTGCTAAAGTTGCCTGTTTTTCAGCAGTTTGTTGGTTATAGCGAGAGATAAAAACATCTTTTTCGGCATTAAAGCTCTCTAAAGTAACTTCATAAACAGATTTCTCGTTGGCATAAGCTGCTGGAGCCTCTTTTTTAAGATGTTCAGGTAATGTAAATTCTGTTTCATCTAAAAGAGAAATAAGTCTATAAACTTTAATGAGTAATGTATATTGCCGCGAAACCGCTTCAGCAAGTTCACTTTGCCTAGAGTTGAACGAAAGTCGCAACAAAGGCTCTCCTACATTAACATGCTCATTCTCACGGACAATAATTGTTTTGACAATACCTTGCTCTAAGCTTTCTATTTTACGAACCTGCAAACTTGGAGTAACCTGACCTGTTGCAATAACCTCTGTATTTCGAGCAATAAAAATAGATGATACAATAAGAACCACCAAAAAGACGGCAATTCCCCATAAAAGTCCTGTGGCTATTCGTGATGGCTTTGATACAGTTGCGGCAATGGTCTCACTATAGAAGTCCTTATCTTGAGTTCTTTTTTCGAAAGCTGATTCTTTTTTATTAAATATACCCATAACTCTTTTAAGCCTCTTTTCCTGCTTCCATAAACATCTTTCTGATAGGCCCTAGCATTCTCAGCCATACAGAAAGTGAGCCTGTACGAATATCCACTGAAGCCGCCATTCCAGGTATAATCTTAAGTTGCTTATTCGTACGTTTATCAACCAAATAATCTTTTGGGGTACTTATAGTTGCCAAAAAATATTTTCTATCTGGATTACGCTCATCTTGCATTGTATCAGGAGAAATAGAAACAACCTCACCCTCAAGTGTACCAAAAATCGAAGCATCATAAGCACTAATCTTCACATTTGCAACAGCACCCTTTGTAATTTGCCCCCTATCTTTAGGGTCAAGCTGCACCTCAATTAAAAGCTTTTCTTCCAACGGAACCAACTCTGCTACAGTCTCACCAGGTTTGACCACATCACCGATAGAGTTCACATTTAGCGTTTTAATAATACCATCAGTTTCTGCTCGCATGGTTGATCTTTCTACCGCATCAAGAGAGCCTAAAAGACGCTCATTCACTTGATCAATTTCACCTTGTAGCGATGAGATTTGCTCCGCAATATCTCTATTCCACTTTTGTTCAGCTTCTCTTAATTTTTGCTGAGATTCCGCAATAGTTTCTTCCAACCTAGGCAAACGTGACTCATCAACCGCTATTTGATTTTGCAATTCTGAAACCTGCTGTTGCAAGTTCACCCCCTGCACTGCAGGTAATGTACCTTTATCAACAAGAGGGAAGATAATATCACCTTCCTTACCCAGTAAAATCTCTTGCTCCTTTGCACTTTTTAATTTCTCAACAAGCTTTTCTTTTTCGGCTATACCTTGTTTTAATTGATTTTCTACGACTGTTTTTGTTGCACTAAAGAGCTTTTTTCTGATTTCAAAAGACTGTTCTTGTCTTCTAACAACTGTAGGATAGGCCTCTTTTTCTTCTTCCGTATAAGATGGTTTTACCTGAGCATGCTCCGCCTGTAGGCGTTTTAATTGCAAGTCAAGAACCTCTTTTCTTGCCTGAGCTTGTTCTAAATTCGATAAAATCAAAGGATTAGTTAGCTCCACAAGTGGGTCGTCTTTTTTAACAGAATCACCTTCTCGTACATATATTTTTACAACCAAACCACCTTCATTATTTTGAAGCTTTGGTACACCATGGGTGGGAACAACATTACCACCCCCATGAGTAACAACATCAAGCTCTGCATAATGTGCCCATAAGCTTCCCACAATAATAGCAACAAAACCAACAAATAAAATGGCAATTCGGGCTGCACCTGGACCTGTTGCAACCTGAGATGTTTCATCCGAATATAAATCTTCTTGAGACCATTCTGTCATTTTCTTAAGCTTCCTCGTCTGCTGCTTTTAATGTGAGAGGTAGCTCTTGCTCTTTTGTATCAGCTTTTTTTGTATCGACCTTTGGTGATGTAGGCTGAATTTCTTTTAATTGCATAGGGTTTTCTCGCACTTGTTGAGCTTGCGGAGCTTTTGGCTGTATCGGTGTTGACTGCAAAGGTGCTTTACCTCCAGCTTTTGGCTTAATATTTGGAGATACTTGGGTTGTTGTTCGTGGCTGAGGCCGTCTTGGTGGGTTTAAAATCTGATCTCTTGAACCATCGGCTTTCACTTCACCTTGGCCAAGAACAATCAGCCGATCAACCGCCTGAAAGAGTGATGGACGGTGGGTAATAACCAATAATGTTTTATCGTGGAAAGAACGTTTTAAGCGTTCAACAAATTGCCGCTCGCTTGCCATATCCATCATTGAAGTTGGCTCATCCATCATTAAGATTTGTGGGTCAGTTAAAAGGGCTCTGGCCAAAGCAATAGATTGTCTCTGCCCGCCTGAAAGATTATTCCCTTTTTCACCAACTTGCATGCCATAACCATGGGGATGCTGAGAGATAAATTCATCTGCACCAGACATTTTAGCCGCATTTAAGATCATAGCATCATCCGCATAAGGAGCACTTAAAGAGATATTCTCCCGTACGCTTCCATGGAAAAGTAAAACATCTTGCAAAACACTACCCACACTTCTTCTTATATCTGCAGGGTCAATTTGACGAACATCTGTTCCATCTAAAAGCACTGCTCCTTCTGTAGGCTCGTATAAGCCTATTAAAAGTTTTGCGATAGTTGACTTACCTGAACCAATAGGCCCTAAAAAGGCAACCCTTTCTCCTGGATGAATTTTAAAGTTTACCCCCCTAAGAGCTGGTATTGCAGCCTCTGGATAAGAAAATGATACATCTTTAAACTCAATTTCCCCTTGTTTTATCGGACGACTTAAAAACTCATAACCTCTTGGACGTTCAACAGGAAGGTTCATCACTTCATTTAGGTGTTTTAGTGAGGTCATACTTTGATGTAGACGTTGTAATAGCCCTGCTATTTGAGCTAAAGGAGCCATGGTACGACCAACTAAGATTGAACAAGCAATAATAACCCCCATGGTAATCTCGCCTTTTTCAACTAAGAATACACCTGTTGTCACCACCGCAACTGTTACAAGTTGCTGCACAGACATTGCAATGTTAATACCAAGCTGCGAAACAAATCTTGCCCGTTGGGAGGAATGTGACGAAGCTCCAACAAATTTTTCCCATTCTCGCTGCATTTGACCCTCGGCCCCTAGGGATTTAATTGTTTCTAAACCTTGAACAGTCTCCACCAAAATACCTTGTTTTTGGTTGGTTTGTTGCTGCATCTTCTCAATTTGAGCCCGTAATGGAAACTGAATAAGTAACCCAAGGCCAATAACAACAGGAATTGCAATAAGCGGTACATAAACAATTTGATGACCAATCAGCTTTATCACAAAAAGAAAAACAAAGATAAACGGAAGGTCAATCAAAGCTATCATTGTTGCTGAGGTAAAGAACTCTCTTAAGCTTTCATATTCCCTTAAGCGAGAGGCAAAGCCCCCAGATGAGCCTGGCCTTGCACTCATACGCATTCCAAGAACCTGCTCAAATAATTTGGACGAAAGCAAAACATCGGCTCTTTTGCCCGCATTATCAACAAAATAAGAGCGAAGAGTTTTTAACGTAAAGTCAAAAAAGACAATAAAGCCCATGCCAATAAGCAGCATATATAAGGTACTAAAGGCACTCTTATTTTGAATATTGGGTATGACTCGGTCATAAACTGTTAACGAGAATAGCGAGGCTGCAATGGCCATAAGGTTAATTAAAACAGAGGCAACTGCAACTTGAGAATATGTTTTAGAGAATTTTTTTAATGTTCCCCAAAACCAATGAAAGAGATGTTCGTCTTTCTTTTCATCATTTTGACGGTCATATTTAAATAAAGGCTTAATAAAGATTGCATGGCCAATATAGCGTTCTTCTAACTCTTCTAAAGTGATTGTTGAACTACCCTCACCTGATTCAGAAATAATAATCTCAACTTCATCATCACTTTTTCGTGTTAATATGCATGCACTGCGGTCTCGCAGCATAAGGACTGCAGGTAAAAGATAATTAGAGACTTCTGATAGCTTACGCCGCACAACCCTTGCAGAATAGTCAATTTTTGTTGCTGCTCGCACAAACTCAGCTGGAGTCATCCCAGAGGTACTAATTGGCAAACCTGCTTTTATAGAATCAGGTGTTAATGGACGGCCATATAAACGTGTAATCCCTACAAGACAACTTACTAAAGGATCTTGTGCATCTTCATGAATATCCGAGCTTTTTAACTTCCAACTATCATCTGGCGGTGGTGGAGCTGGAGGCTGCATTCCTAAAGCGGCTAATGCTGCAGCATCAATAGGTTGCCCTGCTTTGATAGCATCAACAACATCATCTTCCGATACAGGCTGCCCTTGCTCTGCCCCCTCTTTAACGTCATCTTTTTTATTATCTTTTTTATCGATTTCGCCTTCTTCCTGAATATTTGGAAGCTCTTTTTGCTTACTATCACTCATAGAATAATTCCAATGCAAATTTTCTTTGTTATATTATTTTAATATAAACATTCTAAAAAAACCATATAAACGTATATTACAAAACATTCAAGACATTATATAATAAAATCATAAATTGCAACTCTCAAAATTCTTCTCTTATTTCTACATATCACGTAAAGATAATTGCAGTCTCAAAAATGTGATATTTTTGCAACTCTGTTTTTATAATGCTTATTTTTTACAAAAAAACGCATAAACCATAAAAAAATAAGGTGTTTTTCCTATTCATATATACATTTCGTAACCTTTTATTAATTACTTTATACTATTCTTCGATTGAATGTTGAATGATTTGTCGTTATGTTGAAAACCCTATCCAAGAACAAGACAAATCTTAAAATTTTAGAGAAAGTGTAAGTAGAATGAAGTTCGTTCTTTTGGAGGAAAAAATGAGATTAAAACAAAGTATATTAGCAACAGTCTTAGTGAGTTCGGTTATAAGTCTTAACTCTTATGGCGAAAATTTGATTGATGCAATTGATTATGCCATTCGCACTAACCCTTCTATTCATGAAAACCGTGCGAATATTTCTGCTATTTATGATGAGTTGAGACAAGCCCATGGTCGTTCTCGTCCTCAGGTATCAGTATCAGCTGATACTGGTTACGAGGTTATCGATGCTGACTCCTCGCGTTATTCATCAACGACTGTAACAGGCTATGATGCCCATCAATATGATTCTGGTTCATCACAGCTCTGGCGTACAGATGCTAGCGTAAAGCTTACTCAAAACCTTTTTGATGGTGGCGAGCGTAAATCAGAGAAACAACGTCAAGCTGCCCGTGTTGATGCTTCGGCTATCCGTTTAAGAGAGCGTTCTGAATTTATTGGAGTTCAAGTTGCCCATG
Source organism: Alphaproteobacteria bacterium (assembly GCA_047973205.1). Taxonomy (GTDB): domain Bacteria; phylum Pseudomonadota; class Alphaproteobacteria; order JBKEAR01; family JBKEAR01; genus JBKEAR01. The sequence continues at coordinate 9,854 of JBKEBO010000012.1, forward strand.
CTTATCTTGAAATTTTAAGACAGCAAGAAACATTAGACTTAGCGGCAAAAAATGTGGCAACACATAAAGCTATTGTGGCTCAAGTGAGCAGCTTAGGTAGTCGTACAGCATCTGCTGCCGATGTGGCTCAAGCAAAATCACGGCTTTCTCGTGCAGAAGATAACTATACACTGATTACTCAAGAGCTCGAGTCTCAAGCTATTACTTTTGAAAATCTTGTTGGTCGTAAACCAGGTAACTTAGTAAAGCCATCAATCAAACGTACGGCTCTACCTAAAACTTTGGATGAAGCTATTAACCTTGCTGCAATCAAAAACCCTACTATTAAATATTCTAAAATAGATATTGATGTTGCTAAGGCCGAGTTAAAAGCAACAGAAGCTTCTTTTTATCCAAACTTAAACTTTGAGTTAGAAGCTGGTATGTCTAACAACTCAAGCGGTGATACAGGTGCTTCTCGTAACGCATCAGCTATGTTTGTGATGAATTGGGATGTTTATTCTGGCGGTATTAGAGAGGCTCGCAATAGTGAATATCGCAACCGTGTTAACGAAAAAGTTGAAGTAATGAAAGGTGCTGAACGTTCGGCCATAGAAGAAGTTAAGAAAACTTGGGATACACTTCTTCGTACAGATGTTCGTCTTGAAGCCTTAAGTAAAGAAGTTCAATATGCTAAAGAAGTTGTTGCAACTTATCGTGAAGAATTTGATGCAGGCTCACGCGACCTTTTAGACGTGCTCCAAGCTGAAAATGACCTATTTGTTGCCCATTCTAACCTTATTGAAAGCAAATATTCAGTTATTTATAATCGCTATCGTTTACTTGCTGCTACAGGAAGCTTACTTGATTATTTAGGTATTATTCCAATGGATGAAGCATTCTATAACGAGCGTAATGAAACAGGTATTGCTTATACCAATGATTTAAACCGTAAAGATGCCCGTCTTCCTCACTGGGCTCAACGTAATAAAAATGCTAAAAACCGTAAATAGTTTTTAAAATTTTTAATATGACGAGAAAGCCAAGCTAATGCTTGGCTTTTTCTTTACCTTCATCAACCCCTTTTGAGGCTATTTTTAGCTATCTTGTGATTGATGAACTTGCCAAAGCATAATATAGACTTCGGGAGCTTACTCGCTATCTACCATTAAAAAACGCCCCATAAAGGGGCGATTTTAATGGCAGACAGGAAGGGATTGTGGCTCGCTTCGCTCTCGCACGCCTTTGGCTCGAACCCTATCATTTCTTCGAAATAATAAGACTTTGAATCCTTACTCGCTATCTACCATTAAAAAACGCCCCATAAAGGGGCGATTTTAATGGCAGACAGGAAGGGATTCGAACCCTCGAAGGGGCTACAAACCCCTTACTCCCTTAGCAGGGGAGCGCCTTCAGCCACTCGGCCACCTGTCTATAATTTTTTATACTTTTATAGAGAAATTCTTTGCTTGTCAACTATTAATGTTTCTGTTTTGATGTTAAAATAAGAGTTTCACTCATCACATCCCTAAATAAAGAAGATAAAAGCCGCCAATCATTCGTTCGGACACTCCCCGAACGCCACACAGTCGCTATTTCCCTAAGTGGAGGCGTATCTTTTAAAGGAATAAAATGTAGAGACTCTTCAAATGGTGCTGCAATTTCTGGAAGTAATGTTGCTGAAGGTTGCCATGCAACCATTTGTAATAATGTTGCAACACCTGTTGCTTGAAGTTGTTGCTCAGGATAGTGAGAATGCCTACAGGCAGCCAAAGCATGGTCTTTAAGGCAATGACCATCCTCGAGCAATATCATAGGCTCTCTAACAAGGTCTTGAGACTCCAACTGCTCTTTCTTTGCCCATTTATGGGTTCTTCCACAGGCAACAACCATTTTTTCTGAGCCTATAACTTCATATTCATAGTCTTTTGTACTCCAAGGTAGAGCAATTAAACCAATATCAATATTCCCCGCCTCAAGTTCCGATAGAACTTTATCTGTTTGCAATTCTATAAGGTGAATTTCCACATTAGAAAATTGAGCATAAATCTGGGGCAAGGCTTGAGGCATTAACCATGGTGCAATTGTAGGGATAACACCAAGACGAACAACTCCCGATAATGGTGCCGAAAAAATTTGTGCTAAGTTAACAAGCTCTTCTGATGCGGCTAATATCTGTCGTGATTTTTTTACAACCTCTTCACCCACATGGGTAAAGATAACTTTTCGTCCCGCCCTATCAATTAACGCAACTTGCAGTAGATTTTCTAATTCTTGTATAGATGTTGAAAGTGCTGACTGACTTATGAAGCATGCCTTTGCAGCTTTTGTAAAATGTCGCTCCTCGTACAAAGCTATCAAATAACTCATTTGCCGCAAAGTTGGTAATACACGCATAAAAAATCTTCTTTCCCTGTTTGAGAATAACGAATTAAAATTAGCTTTAATCATATAGGAGTATTGGGGGTAAATGCAATATCTTATAACTTATGTTTGATGAAAAATATAGATAGACTTCATACTTTTTATCATTAATACATAACAAATAAAAAGATATATACACCCTGCATATTTTTATAAAAAAGTGTATTTTATGATAGGCATTCAATCTTAAATACCGTTAAGATTATACCTAATTAAAATTCTATTTTATAAAGTTTATGCTTATTCTATCAATGTTTATTTTAGTTTATAATAGCAAAATATAACCATACTAAGTAAGATATATTCTACTTCTTCTTCACAGTTTACAGCATACCTTAACTACCATTAAGCGAGTATTTTTAAATTATTTTGAGATTTATTTCAAAATTTTTTGATTTTCATACAAGTCGACAACTTTCTTATATTTTTTACTTAAAGCAAAAAAGGAGGCTAAAATACCCCCTTTTTCTTTTCATTTTGCTTTTAAAAGCTTTAGCCAAGTATCTTTTTACGGAGAATCTCATTAACTGCCGCAGGATTAGCTTTGCCTTGAGTCGCCCGCATAACTTGACCAACAAACCAACCGAGCATCTTATCTTTACCACTACGAATTTCTTCCACCTTGTCCATGTTTGCTGCCATAATTTCATCAATTGCAGCTTCAATAGCACTGGTATCTGTGATTTGTTTTAAGCCTTTCTCTTCAACAATATCAGCTGCTGATTTTGTTGGCTCTGCAACCATAAAGTCAAACACATCTTTTGCAATACGATTATTAATATCACCTTTTTCAATAAGGTCTATCAAACCACCCAGATGTTCTGCTGATATAGGGCTATCTTTAATCTCAATCCCCTCCTTATTTAAGAGGCCAAAAAGACTACCTGTAACCCAATTGACTGCTAATTTAGGATCACGCCCTGCTTTACCATCCTTATCAACTTTAGCAACTTGCTCAATAAAGTTTGCATTTTGGCGTGATGCGGCTAAAACACCTGCTTCATAAGCCGAAAGGCCAAAGTCTTTAATAAAACGTTCCTTTTTTTCATCTGGAAGTTCTGGAAGAGTATTTTTGATATTTTCCACATATTCTTCTGTGATGATAACAGGAAGCAAATCAGGGTCAGGGAAATAGCGATAATCATGGGCAAACTCTTTGGAACGCATGGAACGTGTTTCGCCTTTTTGGGGGTCTAAAAGACGTGTCTCTTGGACGACCTCTCCACCATTTTCCCAAACTTCTACTTGTCTTTGAGCCTCTAACTCAATAGCCATTTGAACAAAGCGAATAGAGTTTACATTCTTAATCTCGCATCTTGTTCTAAAATCTTCACCAGATTTTCTTACCGAAACATTCACATCACAACGCATAGAACCTTCGTTCATATTGCCATCGCATGTCCCTAAGTAGCGGACAATAGAGCGTAATTTTGTTAGATAAGCCCCTGCTTCTTCTGGGGAGCGAATATCAGGGTCGGAAACAATCTCCATTAAAGCCACACCTGTTCGATTAAGGTCAATAAAAGAACGCTTCGGGTCTTGGTCATGTAAAGACTTACCTGCATCTTGCTCTAAGTGGATACGCTCAACACCAACCGACTTTGAGCTTCCGTCTTTAAGATCCAATATCACCTCACCACGGCCAACAATTGGATGATAAAGCTGTGATATTTGATAACCTTGGGGGAGGTCTGCATAAAAATAATTCTTACGATCAAAGCGAGAATATAAGTTAATCTCCGCCTTAATCCCCAAGCCAGTACGTACCGCTTGTTCTACACAAAACTCATTTAAAACAGGAAGCATACCTGGCATACCTGCATCCACAAATGCCACTTGGTCGTTCGGCTCTGCCCCAAATGTTGTTGATGCTCCTGAAAATAACTTAGATTTAGAAATAACCTGACAGTGAACCTCTAAGCCAACAACAACTTCCCAGTTACCAGTTTCCCCTTGAATAATATAACTCATTTTATCTTCCTACCTTATCGTAATCTTTGTGGAACGGCTGAAAAATTGGCGGCATCTTCAATAGCCTTACCCACCTTAAGTACAGAAACCTCATCAAACTGCCTGCCCACAATTTGTAAGCCCAAAGGTAAGCCATCGCTATTAAGCCCCGAAGGTACAGACATTGCAGGTAAGCCCGCAAGGCTAATCGGTACTGTAAATATATCATTTAAGTACATAGTTACGGCATCTTTTGGAGCATTATCAATGGAAAATGCGGCTGTTGGTGCTGTTGGTGTAAGAATTACATCCACCTGCTCAAAAGCCTTATCAAAGTCTTGCTTAATAAGCCGTCTTACCTTTTGAGCTCTAATATAATAAGCATCGTAAAAGCCTGCAGAAAGAACATAAGTCCCTATCATAATACGTTTTTGAACTTCTTTGCCGAAGCCTTCACCTCGTGTATTCATATACATATCATCAAGGCTATCACCTTCTTTTCTAAGCCCGTAACGTACCCCATCATAGCGTGATAAATTTGCCGAAGCCTCAGCAGGGGCAATAATATAGTAAGTTGCCAAAGCATATTCTGTATGCGGAAGAGATATATCCACAATCTCTGCTCCTTGCTCCTTAAGCCAAGCAGCACCCTTTTCCCATTCAGCCTTAACTTCTGCACTTATGCCGTCAACAATATATTCCTTGGGAATACCCACCTTAAGGCCTTTTATGCCATCATTAAGATTTTTTACAAAATCAGGAACATCTATCGGAGCAGATGTACTATCGTTTTTATCATGACCCGCCATAGCCTTAAGCATAATCGCTGTATCTTCAACTGTTTTAGCCATAGGACCAGCTTGATCCAAAGATGAAGCATAAGCAATAATCCCCCAGCGAGAGCAACGTCCGTAAGTTGGCTTTAGGCCAACAATACCCGTATAGGCTGCAGGTTGGCGGATAGAGCCACCTGTATCTGTACCTGTCGCCCCAAGAACAAGTCCTGCTGCAACCGCAGCCGATGAGCCTCCCGACGAACCACCAGGAACAAGCTTTTCACCATTCTTACCTTCCCACGGATTAATAACTGAGCCAAAATGCGGATTAATATTGGCTGAGCCCATGGCAAATTCATCTAGGCTCAGCTTGGCGATACCAATAGCCCCTTCGGACTTCATTTTAGCCGTCACAAAGCTTTCATATTGAGGCTTAAAGCCTTCCAAAATATGCGAGCCAGCTGTTGTTTGAATATCTTTTGTCGCAAATAAATCTTTTATTCCCACAGGAATACCCTCTAAAAGGCCTATATTTTCACCTTTTATCCGACGCTCATCCGATTGCTTTGCTGCGATTAAGGCTTCATCAAAACTATAGGAGATAGCCGTATTTAAATCTTCATTTTGCTTAAAGGCTTCTATAGAATTTTGTGTCAATTCAACCGAAGAAAATTCTTTATTTTCTAAGCCTTCTAATGCTTTTTTTATTGTTAACTTTGCAAACATTACTCAACCACCTTTGGTACTGTAAAATACCCATCTTCTGCATCAGGAGCATTGGCAAGAACTTTTTCTTGCTGCTTGCCGTCAGTAATTTCATCTTTCCGCATTGGTTGGGTTAACTCCACAACCGAGGCTAAGGGTTCAACATTTTCTACATCAACTTGTTGTAGCTGTTCAATCCATGCCAAAATTGCTGATAAATCCTCAGACATCGCATTAAGTTCTTCTTCATTGACCTTAATACGAGATAAAAAAGCAATTCTTTTAATCTCGTCAATTGTTAATGACATTTTTTTACTCCATTAATTTTGGAAAAATTACGCATATATTTTTTAGCCTTAGAACTTAGCACCCCTTTTATCGAGTTTCAAGCATTGAAGCAAATTTTCATATTATTTTTTTATATGATTGACATAAGAAAATAAAGGATAGTATAAAGAACAAAACAGAAACATACAATATTATAGCATCAGGTTGGTGAATATGCCTATTTTGGCTCTCGATGATTTTAAGGATAAGGTAAGTAATTCCAATGCTCTTTTGGCATTAGATGTTGGCACAAAAACCATCGGTCTTGCTGTAACTTCTGGACTTCGCATATCCACAACCAGTTTAGAGACTATCTTTCGGCGTAAACTTAAGCTTGATGCTGAAACAATCTTTAAATATTATCATGACTATGAATGCCAAGGCTTAATTATTGGCTGGCCTTTAGAAATGGATGGCAATGTGGGTCGTCGCTGTCAAGGGGTACGGGACTTCACCTTAGCACTTTTAGATATTTATGACGCACCATGTCTATTTGTTGATGAACGAATGAGCAGTGTTGAGGCCGAAGAACATATGATAAAAAATCTGGATATGAGCCGTAAGAAACGCCACATGCATATTGATAAAATGGCGGCACAAGTCATTTTATCCAATGCTATAACATTATTAAAACAGGAGGTATAATTGACTATTCTCTTAGCTATATTGGGCTATTTATTTGGCTCTATTCCTTTTGGACTAATCTTGGTTAGAGCTGCTGGTCTTGGAGATATTCGTAATATTGGCTCTGGCAATATCGGTACATCCAATGTATTGCGTACAGGCCGAAAGGATTTAGCCCTTGCCACGCTTATTTTAGATGCAGCAAAAGGAGCTATCGCCTTTGCCCTTGCTTATTGGCTTTTTAAGCAAGGTTATACCACTGCTTTAATTGCAGGTTTCTTTGCCGTTTTAGGCCATAATTTTTCTATTTTCTTAAAGTTTAAAGGAGGCAAAGGGGTTGCGACAAGTTTAGGACTTTATGCAGTTGCTGCACCCATTATTACAATTGTCACCCTGATTATATGGCTCATTGTGGCTCTTATCACTCGCATATCTTCGCTTGCAGCCATGACCGCTCTTTTAGTGACACCTGCGGTTGCCTTATTATATGGCAATAAGCCTTTAGCTCTTATCTCTTTTTTACTATGGGGATTATGTATGTTCCGTCATAAAGATAATATCATTCGCATTTTAAATGGGACTGAAAATAAAATTGGGGGCATAAAAGATTGAACTTTGCTCCTAAAAATCTATCCCAACAAGAAAAATTTGATTATCTACGCCTTATCCGAACCGAAAATATTGGCTCCATTACTTTTTTTAAGCTATTAAACCATTTTGATACCGCAAAAGAGGCTCTTAACAATATTGAAGATATGGCCAAGAAGGGTGGTAAAAAAAGCTTTAAAAAAGCAAATTCTAAAGCCATTGAAAAAGAGCTGAAACTAGCCGAAAAAAACAATATTAAGCTTGTTGCTTTTCCTGAGCCTGAATATCCTCCTTTACTGCGTCAAATCCATGACCCTCCACCCATATTATGTGTAATGGGTGATATCAATATTTTACGTAAAAAGTCTTTTGCTATTGTTGGCTCACGTAATGCCTCAATGTTAGGGAAACAAACCGCTCTGCAAATAGCAGCAAAAGTAGGAGAAAATAGTATTTCTATTGTCTCAGGTATGGCTAAAGGAATTGATACTAAAGCCCATGAAGGAAGCTTAGCCACAGGTACTGTTGCTGTTTTAGGTGGTGGAGTTGATATTATCTATCCTAAAGAAAATGCACAACTTTATGAGCGTATCTGTCAATCGGGAGCTATTATATCCGAAGCCCCTATTGGTACAAAGCCCATAGCTAAGCATTTTCCTCGACGTAATCGGATTATATCGGGCATGTGTCGTGGCATTTTGGTTATTGAGGCTGCAAGAGCCTCAGGCTCTTTGATTACCGCAAATATGGCTATGGAGCAAGGGCGTGAAGTTTTCGCTATACCTGGTCACCCAAGCGATGAACGCTCTCGTGGCGGCAATCGCCTTATTAAGGAGGGAGCGATATTAGTTGAAGATGTTGATGATATTTTAGCTATTATTAATAAACTTTCAACAGAAGTTCATAGTATGCCGCCTTCCACCTTTAAAAAGAAGTCAGCCCACAGGGTTAGTGAAGAAGAAATTCATCATTTGCGGAGCAAAGTTTTAGAGCTTTTAAGTCCTAGTCCCACAGATGTCGATGCCATTTTACGTGAATTGGCTTGCCCTTATAGTTTTTTAGCCCATATATTATTAGAGCTTGAACTTGCAGGAAAACTCGTACATTATCCAGGAAACAAGGTGGCTATTTTGAATTAGAATAAAAATATAAGCTTTAATTTTATAGCTTTTCGCTATATAGATAATAGTGAATATATTTTAGTATGTTACATTTTTTAAGAACGTAAAGGTAAAAATAATGCATGTTGTGGTTGTAGAATCCCCGGCCAAAGCAAAAACCATCAATAAATATTTAGGTAAAGACTATATTGTTCTTGCCTCTTATGGTCATGTTCGTGATCTTCCTCCTAAAGATGGTTCGGTTAATCCAGATGACGATTTTAAAATGCTTTGGCAAGTTGATGCTACATCAAAAAAACAGCTTAAAGCCATTACAGATGCTTTAAAAGGAGCTACCGATTTATGGCTCGCAACTGACCCCGATAGAGAGGGAGAGGCCATTAGTTGGCATGTGGAACAGATTTTACAAGAGGCTGGTAAGTTAAAAAATATTAATGTCCATCGTGTTGTTTTTCATGAGATTACCAAAGATGCTATTTTAGAAGCCTTTCACAAGCCTCGTAAAATTGATAGTGAAATGGTTGAAGCCTATTTAGCACGGCGTGCTTTAGATTATTTGGTGGGCTTTAATATTTCTCCCCTTTTATGGCGTAAACTTCCTGGAGCAAAATCTGCAGGGCGTGTTCAGTCTGTAGCCCTTCGTCTTATATGTGAGAGAGAAAGCGAGATTGAAGATTTTAAGTCTGATGAATATTGGACGATTAAAGGCTTATTTAACACACAAAAAAATGAAGATTTAACGGCTAATCTTACCTATCTTCAGGGTAAAAAGTTAGAAAAACTTTCCCTTAAAGATGCTAAAGATGCTGATAAGGGCGAAGCCGCACTTCGTTCAGGCTTATTTACAGTTTCAAAAGTAGCCACTAAACAAACAAATCGTCACCCTTATGCCCCCTTTATTACATCAACATTACAACAAGATGCGAGCCGTAAGCTAAGTTTTTCGGCTAAAAAGACTATGCAAGTTGCTCAAAAGCTTTACGAGGGTATTAATATTGGCGGTGAAACTGTTGGACTTATCACTTATATGCGTACCGATAGCGTGGCTTTGTCTCAAGATGCCATTAGTCAATCACGTGGTTATATCGAAAAAAACTATAACAAACGTTATCTTCCTGCATCTCCACGTAGCTTTAAATCTAAATCTCGTAATGCTCAAGAGGCTCACGAAGCTATTCGTCCAACACTTATTGCTCGTGAACCCAAGCAGCTATCACAAAGTTTAGATAAAGACCAATATCGCCTTTATGAGCTTATTTGGAAGCGTACAGTTGCCTCACAAATGGCTTCGGCGGTAATGGATCAGATGGAGGTTCAAATATCTTCTAGTGATGAGCAAACTATTTTAAAGGCAACAGGAAGTGCCATTGCTTTTGATGGTTTTTTAAGCCTTTATCTTGAAGCTGGTGATGATATTGACGAAAGAAATACACTACTTCCTTATGTTAAAGAAGGTGAAACAATTAGTCTTAAAGATGTACAAAAAGAACAACATTTCACCCAGCCTCCTGCTCGCTATTCGGAAGCAAGCTTGGTAAGCAAATTAGAAGAACTTGGCATTGGACGACCCTCCACTTATGCATCGATTATTTCTGTTCTGCAAGATCGTGATTATGTTCACCTCGAAAAACGCCGCTTTATTCCCGAAGATCGTGGGCGTATTGTTACCGCTTTTATGCAAAAATGGTTTGAACGTTACGTTCAATACGATTTTACAGCTTCCTTAGAAGAACAGCTGGACTTTGTGGCTCAAGGTAAAGACCAATGGAAAGATGTGTTAGAAAATTTTTGGAAAGATTTTCATGCCAATATTGATAGTCTCAAAGATTTAACCATTACAGAGGTTGTTGATGCTATTGATGCTGAACTTGGAACTCATTTTATTGGTGAAGATAGAGAATGCCCCAAATGTAAAATGGGACAACTTGGCCTTAAAGTTGGCCGCTTTGGCTCTTTTATCGGCTGCTCACGCTATCCTGATTGTGATTATACACGTCCGTTAACAAAAATATCCGAAGAAGAAGCAGCGGCTGAGCTCAACAATAATGAACCTAAAGAGCTTGGTATTGACCCAGAGACAAATAAAATCGTCCATCTTAAAAAAGGTCCTTATGGTTGGTATGTTCAACTGGGTGAGCCTGAGGGAAAATCTAAGCCAAAACGTGCCTCTTTAGGTAAAGATAAAAATCCAGATGATATTACATTAGAGGTTGCTTTATCTATGTTGGTATTGCCTCGTGAAGTTGGTGTTTATCCTGAAACAGGCGAGATGATTGTTGCCAATATTGGCCGCTTTGGCCCTTATTTAAATTGGGGAAAAAGCTATCTTAACCTTAAGCAAGATGATGTCTATACAATTGGCCTTAACCGTGCGGTTGCTTTAATTGCAGAATCCGCCGCTCTTAAGGAAGGTAAAAAAATTGGTCATTTTGCTGAAACAGGTGATGATATTTTACTAAAATCAGGCCGTTATGGCCCTTATGTGGAAGCTGGCTCGTTAAGGGCTTCTCTTCCTCGTGGAACAGATACAAGTGAAGTGAGTGAAGAACAAGCAATTAATCTATTAATTGAAGCTAAAAACAAACCTGCAAAAACACCCAAAAAAGCAACAAAGAAAGCCGCCGCAAAAACCAAAACTACGGCTAAAAAAGCGACAAGCAAAACAAAAGCTAAAGCAAAAAAGACAAGCGAAAGTTAAAAGGAGCAAATATGTCTTATAGTCCCCTACCCTCTAAAAATGACTTATTCGATTTTATTGATGAGCAAGATGCGGGGATGTCCAAGCGTGAACTTTCTCGTGCCTTTAATCTTTCTTCTGATGATCGTAAAGAGCTTCGTTTTATGCTTAAAGAGCTAGAAAAAGAGGGAAAGCTCACCCAAGGTCGTGGTGGTTTATGGCTTTCGGCTAAGCATCTTCAAACTATGGGTGAGCACGAAGGCAATACCTCCTCAAAGCCTGTAACCTTGCGTGTTGTTCGAGAAAAGCCCCTTGCAGGTTTAAGCGTTGATGATAATAGTGATGAAACAAGCAAAGATGATGACGAAAGTACCATTGCAACTCTTTTAAAAAGAGAAGCCCTTACAGATATTCATGACCCGCAAAGCCATTTTCGCCGCCTTCGTAAAGGCGATTATATTTTAGCTCAGCTTAAATCTGATAAGCAGGGCCATGTTACGGCTCATGCTATTAGCCGTCTGAGTAAGGACAATCGGAGCTTTATGGCCATATATCAAGATGAGGGTAGCTATGGGCTTTTGCAGCCTATCCATAAATCCACCCGTGATGAATATATGGTAGCTAACGATCAAAGTAATGGGGCTCAAGAAGGTGATTTAGTTAAGGCTGAACCTATTCGAGGTAATCAGAAGCGAGGTCGTGGGGGTGCTAAGCAGGCTCGTATTATCAAAGTGCTCACTTTAGATCAAGATCCTTTAGGGCTGAATGAAATTGGCCTTATTGAGCATGATATCCCAAGAGAGTTTAGCGATAAAGTCCTTAAAGAGGCCGAAGCTTTAGGTGAAGTTGATGATAAAAATCGTGTCGATTTAACACATATTCCTTTTGTAACCATTGATGGTGCTGACGCTAAAGACTTTGATGATGCTGTTTTTGCTGAACCTGACCCTAACGATAAAGAAGCTTGGCATATTATGGTAGCCATAGCCGATGTTAGTTGGTATGTTCGCCCCAATACACATCTTGATAAATCGGCATTGGAGCGTGGTAATTCTGTTTATCTTCCTGGTACGGTTATTCCCATGTTACCCGAAGTTTTATCCAATGGTTGGTGTTCGCTTAATCCTGATGTTAATCGGGGATCATTAGTTTGCGAAATATGGCTTGATAAATATGGCAAGCTCAAAGAGTTTAAATTCATGCGAGCTCTTATCCGCTCGCAAGCAAGGCTTACCTATCGTCAGGTACACGACTTTTTAGATGGAAAACAAGACCAGCTTCCTAATATTGAGGCCGTACGAGCTTCGATTAACCATTTACATTCTGTTTGGCTACTGCTCAATAACCTCCGCCAGCAGCGTGGGGCTTTAGCTTTAGAATCCAATGAACGTAAAGTGGTTATTGACGAAAATGGCATGATTGCCGATATCCACCCTGCAGAACATTGGGAGAGCCATGAGATTATCGAAGAGCTAATGATTTTGGCTAATGTTGCTGCAGCAAAACAATTGGCAAAATCGGGCTTCGCTCAAAAGCATCTTTGTATGTATCGTGTCCATGATGGCCCTAATAGTGAGCGTTTATCGTTACTTACCCCTCTTTTTGGCTCATTAGGTATTCAGGTTAAAAAGCTTAATGAACCAAGCCCTAAAGATATCAATGCTATCTTAGTTCAGGCTAAAGAAAAAAAAGTGGGAAGGCTTGTTTCTAAAGCGGTTTTACGCTGCCAATCCCAAGCCCAATATTCCCCTGATAATATTGGACATTATGGTTTAGCCTTAGATGAATATTGCCATTTTACCTCCCCTATTCGCCGCTATCCTGATTTACTAGTTCACAGGGCCTTAGTTGATGCCTGCAACCTTGGTGATGGCGGTTTAGGTGAATTCCCTCTACCTTTTGTTGAGCTTGGTGAGCATTGCAATATGACCGAACGTCGAGCGGCTCTTTGCGAACGTGATACCCTTGATCGCCTTACTGCTCAGTTCCTAGCTCCCCATGTGGGTGCAACCTTTGAAGCTCATATTGATGGTATGAGCCGCTCAGGAGTTTTTGTAATGTTAGATGATAGCGGAGCTTCAGGCTTTAGCCCCATGAGTCGCTTGCCTGTAGGGCGGTTTACCTATGATGATAATCAAGGAGCAGTCATTGAAACACGTCTGCGTAAAGCTTACCGTTTAGGTGATGAAGTTCTGGTGAAACTTGTTGAGGTTTCTCCTGCTGCAGGTTCTATGATTTTTCAAGTAGAGACTGCACCAAGTCATGATATCGGCCGTGCAACAAAGTTTACAAGCTCAAAAAAGCAACCCAAAAAAACATCATCTAAAAAGCCCTCATACCCACGAGGAAAAAGAAAAAGAAAGTAAATTCTTAAAGTCAGAATACTCTTTTAAAGGATAGTTTTATGAAATATAAAATTTCTTCTTGACTTTGCTCTAAATTCATATAGCTTCGCTTGAATTAAAAATCAATAAACAGGAATATAACGATGGCAAAACCAAATACTGTCTTAATTCGTCTTAAATCCACTGCGGGTACAGGATATTACTACACAACAAAAAAGAATCCTCGTAACCATACGGAAAAAATGCGTTTTCGTAAATACGACCCTGTCGTTCGTAAGCATGTGGAATTTGTTGAAACAAAGATTAAATAGTTGTTTTTAGCATTTTTTATAAAAGCCCCTCTAGTTAGGGGCTTTTTCTTTTGGATGATGCTCATCAATTTTTTGCAATAAGGTTTCAAGCTCAAAAGGCTTGCTTATATAATCCACCCCCCCAACATTCAAACAAGCTTCCTTATCACCAACCATGGCCTTGGCTGTTATCCAAATAATTGGAATCGCTTGCCAATTTTTCCCCCATCGATGAATATGCTCAATAAAATCAGCTCCTGTACCATCTCTTAGCTCCCAATCCAGTAAAATAATATCAGGCTTAGGTTTACGGATAATTTTAAGAGCCTGTGCTATGGATAAAGCATGGGCTGCATCAATATTCTCGCTTTGTAAAAAGTCGACTATAAGCCTTCCTGTATATTCATCATCATCAACAAAAAGTACCGATAAATGCTTGCTCATTCATATTTCCTAATATCTATCATTGAAAATTTAGTCAAAACAGTATAAAAACAAAATATCTTTTTCGGCAAGGATTGAGTTTAAAATGTCTAATTTTTATAATGCCCCTTTTCTGCTTCCTGTTGGTATGGAGGATATTCTTCCTAATGAAGCCGCCTTTGAAAGTATGATTACAGAAAAAATGCTCAAACATTTTTCGACTTTTGGCTATGAGCGTGTGAACCCTCCCTTAGCCGAATATGCCGAGGGTTTATTTGCAGGAAGAAACATTGCAGAACGAAGCTTTCGTATGATGGACCCAGCCTCCCACAAGCTCCTTGCCATTCGCCCCGATATCACCATTCAGGTGGCTCGTATAGCATCATCACGCCTTAAAGATGCTCCTCGCCCTTTACGTCTATGTTATATGGGACAAGTTTTGTGGGTAGAGGGTAACCAGCTTAATCCGCAGCGTCAATTTGGCCAGCTTGGTATTGAGCTTATTGGTATTCGCGATGCTAAAGCCGATGTTGAATTGCTTCAAATTGCAATCGAATCCCTTAAAGCTGTTGGTATTGATGATATTTCCATTGATATTACATGCCCTCCTTTAGCGGGTGAGCTTATTGATGGTATCGATTTTTCCGAAAGTGAACGTCAGCTTATTTTTGAGGCTTTTAACGAAAAAAACACCGCTCAAATCACCTCTTTTAAAGACAAGTTAGGCTCTAAATACAAAGAATTATCAACGCTTATGACGAGTATTGGCAATGCCAAATATGCCTATAAGGCTCTCACTTCTTTTGAGCATCAAGGTGAGGCTCGCCGTCATATCGATGAAATTGGAGTGATTATCGATAGCTTATCCAAACAGTTTCCTGATACACAAATTACTTTAGACCCTATTGAAAATCGTGGTTTTAAGTATTATTCAGGGGTTTCTTTTTCTATTTACGATAAAAAAACCTTAACCGCCGTCGCCCGTGGTGGCCGCTATCGTTTAGCCCAAAATAACGAGCCTGCATCTGGTTTAAGCTTTTATAGCCATAATCTGCTCAAAGCCGCTAAACAACCCCATATGCCCAAACGAATTTATGTTCCTGCAGCCGAGAGTGAGGCTTTGGCCAAGGATTATCGCTCTAAAGGTTGGGTAACGGTTCGTGGATTCGATGATAGCTCAGATATCGAGAATATCGCTATTGAACTAAAATGTGATTATTATAGCCATAATGGTGTATTATGCGAGATTGGCTATGATGAAAATGTGGAAGTAAAAGCTCGTAATGATTTTAATGAAGATGTCGTTGATGCCGCTCAAAAAGGTCGCCCCATCTTTAAAGGATAATAAATAACAAAATAAGGAAATTGATATGTCTAGCACAGTGATTGTAGGAGCCCAATGGGGTGATGAAGGTAAAGGAAAAACCGTTGACTGGTTATCGGAACGTGCCGATGTCGTGGTTCGCTTTCAAGGAGGACACAATGCTGGGCATACTTTAGTCATTGATAATGTTACCTATAAGCTCCGTCTTTTACCTTCAGGAATTGTGCGTAAAAATACCCTATCTATTATTGGTAATGGCGTGGTGCTTAACCCTTGGGCTTTGATTGAAGAGATGGAAGAGATTCGCAGTCAAGGCGTTGATATTAATGAAGATAATCTTAAAATAGCCGAGAATGTTCCCTTAAATCTTCCCATGATACATGGCGAGCTTGACCAAGCAAGAGAGCGAGCTGCAGGTTCTTCTAAAATTGGTACAACAGGCCGAGGTATTGGACCTACTTACGAAGATAAAGTTGGCCGTAGAGCTTTAAGACTTTGTGACCTTGCTAATCCCGAAGCTTTAGATAACAAAATCCGCCGCCTGCTGACCCATCATAATGCCTTACGCCGTGGCTTTAACCTTAAGGAATATCAGATTGAAGATATTAAAGCTCCTTTGATGGAGGTTGCCTCAACCCTTTTAAAACATTCTTGTGTTTTATGGAAACTCCTTGATGATAAACGTAAAAATCAAGCAAAAATCCTTTTTGAAGGGGCTCAAGGAACATTCTTAGATATTGACCATGGTACTTATCCTTTTGTAACATCTTCTAATACAGTTGCAGGTGCTGCTGCTGCTGGAGCAAGTTCTGGGCCTAACGATATTGGCTATGTTTTGGGTGTTATTAAAGCCTATACTACAAGAGTTGGCTCAGGTCCTTTTCCTACGGAGTTATTCGATAAGGTAGGAGAGCGTATTGCGGAACGTGGTCATGAGTTTGGTACAGTAACAGGTCGAGCCCGCCGTTGTGGTTGGTTTGATGCTGTTGCAGTAAAACAATCAGCTATTTTAAATGGAGTTACAGGCATTAACATCACAAAATTAGATGTTCTTGATGGCTTTGAAACTCTCAAAATATGTACTGCTTATAAACTTAAAGGCAAAGTTATCGATTACCTTCCTGCTGATACGGATTTAGCCGAACAGTGCGAGCCTATTTATGAGGAGATTGCAGGATGGTCTGAGACGACTGCAGGCACTCAAGACTTCGATAAGCTACCCATACAAGCCCAAGCTTATCTTCGCCGCCTAGAAGAGCTTGTAGGGGCTAAATTAGCGGTTATTTCCACCAGCCCTGAACGTAATGATACTATCTTACTGGACGATCCTTTTAAGTAGATAGGCTGCTTGTGGATACGAACTGGCTGTAACTCTATTTATCCCCTTCCACGGAATAGCTGTGTCAAGGAAAAGATGATTTAGCCATCCCCATATATTTTCCACAAAGCCATAAATCCTCTATCCTTAAAAGTTTTGGCCTGATGAGGTTCGTTTGTTACAAATGCTATTGTCGTGTTTGCAATAGCATCAAAAATAGCATTCGCATAATCTTCTCGCCTCTTAAAAACATCATTATCAGAAAATTTTGATGTGACATCTAGATCTGGAAACAATGCTTCAGCTCTCTTTAATGTAGCCTCTGTCAACAAAGAAGATACCGCTAGTTGGTTTATAACTTTGTATGCTCTCGGATTTGCTAGCCCCCAATCGATATAACTATTCCATAAATACTGAAACTTCAATTTAAATGAGGCTGATGTATCATATTTTTCAGCTAAAGCTTGGCACATGCTTTGCTTAATATGTATATAAAGCTCATTGAGAAGCTCATCTTTCGTTACAAAATAACAAAAGAGTGTCCCTTCAGCCACCCCCGCAAGCTTTGCTATTTTTGCCGTTGGAGCTGCGGCTAATCCATGTTCTGCAACAATTTCAGTTGCAGCATTTAAAAGTGCTTGTCGTTTTTCTTCACTTTTTGGTCGAGCCATATTAACTACCTTAAATCACTTAATACCCATTTATTATATTCCAAGAATAAGCTTATTGTCACCTATTACCTTGAATTTCAATTTTAGTATTGAGCATCTTATAAAAAATAGGTTGGAAGGCGTGTTGTATATGGCTCTTCCAGTGCTATCATTTCCTCGTCTGTAAGCTGAATATCCAATGCGGCCACGGTATCATCTAAATGTTTAGCTTTCGTTACCCCAACAATTGGTGACGTAACCAATGGATTATTCAGTAGCCATGCTATTGAGATCGTTGCCATAGAAACCCCTCTCTCTTTGGCAATCATTCCAACTGTATCAATAATCGCCTTATCGCTATCTATAAATAGCGGATGACCATTTTGGTCCTTATCTGGGTTTTCTCTTCCTCGTATTGAGCTGTTCATATTCCATGGACGAGCAACTAGCCCTGCGGCTAATGGACTCCAAGGTAACGAAGCAACACCTAAATCTTCTATCAAACCAAACATTTCACGTTCTTCTTCACGGTGTACTAAGTTATACTGATGTTGCATCGATACAAAACGAGTCCAACCATTAAGTTCTGCAATATACTGCATTTTAGAAAACTGTCATGCCCACATAGAACAAGCCCCAATATAACGAACCTTTCCTGTTTTAACAATATCATGAAGAGCCTCCATTGTTTCCTCAACAGATGTTTCTAGATCAAAACGATAGATTTGGTAAAGATCAATATAGTCTGTACCCAACCGTTTTAATGATGCATCAACTTGTTCCATAATAGCTTTACGAGAAAGCCCTCCACCACTAGGACCTCCGTGCATAGGAAACGTAGCTTTGCAATATCTTCACGTCGGGAGAACTTTCGCATGGTACGACCCATGATTTCTTCTGATGACCCCATACCATAAACATTAGCTGTATCCCAAAAATTTATTCCTAAATCAAGAGCTTTCTTAATAAGAGGAACTGAATCTTGCTCATTAAGATTGAAGTGCAGGCTGACCAAAGCTCATACCACCTAAAGTGAGCTTACTAATTTTAAGCCCCGTATTACCTAATCTTACTTGTTTCATCTCAATCTCCAATACACTTAAATGAGTAATCACTCATTATAATTACTGAGATAACTGAGTGCAAGTGATTTTTCCAATCAAATCTTTATGCCAATGAACTATCTTATATCGTTAGCATCCCCTCCCACGGAGGGTATCACGTAAGTGACAGGCTGGGTTCCACGTTATAGGCCTCGATAAGCTCTAAGTTTCAAACACTTCCTTAATCTTACCCTTTTGTTTCCAATGGGTTGCTAAGTATAAAAATGGTGTATCCAGAGCTGCAACAATCCATTTCATCAAATAAGTTGTTAAAAATATTGATATAATTATAGAATTATCTTCAAAAACAGGCTTGAGCAAGCCAAAACAACTTGTAAAGGCAATGGTTGTAAATACAATCGTATCAATCAGTTGGCTGACCATCGTACTTAAGTTATTGCGTAAGAATATAAATTTCATATGGGGAGCTTTTTTCTTCCAAAAATCATAGGCCCAAATATCATGAAGTTGCGAGATTAAATAAGCCGCTAGGCTCGCAATGGTTACCCGCGGTAAAAAGCCAAATATAGTTTTAAGGCTTTCTTGAGCCCAATCTTGAGAACTTGGAATAAACTGTATGGCAAGATACATGAATACCGTACTGATAATTAAAGAGAAAAATCCAATAGCAACAGCTATCTTGGCCGATTTTTTACCATAGTTTTCCGTCAAAATATCCGTAACTAAAAACCCTCCTGCATAAACAATATTGCCTAATGTCGCTTCTAAGCCAAATAAATCAACCGTCTTAAGCACTTGAATATTCGCAATAATTGCTGATATGGGGATAAAAATAAGTAAGCCCACTCGTCCCCAAAGTCTAAATGCCAACAATATTGCCCCAAAATTAAAAAGCAACATAACTAACCATAAAATTTCATTCGTCATATTCATATTTTTCTCTCTTAAAATTAAAAAAAAGCATAGGAAAAACCTATGCTTTCAAGACTCTATGAGTCTTAGGTTTTTTTTATAGATGGATTATCTCAAACATCTCTGATAAATCTTGTTGGTTGTAAATTCTATAAATTATGAAAGTTCACAGACCCAAAAAATAATTGGTTGCGGAGGCAGGATTTGAACCTACGACCTTCAGGTTATGAGCCTGACGAGCTACCGGGCTGCTCCACTCCGCGTTAATGTAAAATAGCTTATACCCCAAGCAATCACCTTTTGCAAGCCTTTTCTTATTTTTATTACAAAGAGTGAAATTTTATCTACCTGTTTCAGGCAAGGTTTGTCCATTTTTATCCATTTCTGTCCATTTTTATCCGTAATTCCATTCATAAAAAGCCAAAAAAAACATCTCCACAAAAAAATATTCCCTTTTTAAGGGTGGTAAAGTTTGGCCATCTTCTGCCAAAATAAGGATAAAAATGGACAGAAATGGATAAAAATGGACAAACCTTGCCAAAATCTGGCTCTATATATTATTAATGGGGCAAAGCCCCATTAATTGTTACATGACACTTAAAATGTCAAAAAGGTTTAGGCGGGATTGTATGGGATTGTGCGGGATTAAGTGGGATATATCCTTACTTTCGGCTACTTCGATAATTTTTTT
>JBKEBO010000022.1:0-29244 GCA_047973205.1 Alphaproteobacteria bacterium
CTTCCCCTATATGCTAAGCCTAACTCTTTGATTATATTTGGCAATAATGATCAACAAGTGGATTATGATTATAGCCAAGGCTTTGAGGCTCATCTATTCAGCTTGAGTGATGGCAAAGAGATACAAGCAGCCATTGTTTCGGCTCAAGATGGCTCTGTTATACTTGAGATTTTAGCCCAAAGAAAGGCGAATGTGATAACCGTAAAACTACGAGGAAAAGCCAGTGATTGGTCACTGCATCTTCGGGGTATAGATAATGTTGCCGAAGTCTCCCAAGGTCATATCCAACAAAGTGATATGGGTTGCATTATCTCAAATCTTAATGGTGATGGTGAGATAACCATTAAGCTCTAAATTCTCCCTGTCTCATCATTTAAAACCCATCTTCTTATAGGTGGGTTTTTTATGGCTTTGATGAGTAGATTTTGGCAAGATTTGTCCAAAATTATCCATTTTTATCCGTAATCTTATCCATAAAAAGCCAAAGGAAACCTTTCCGCAAAAAAATATTCCCTTTTAAGGGGTGGCAAAGTTAGGATATTTTTTACCAAAATAAGGATAAGAATGGACAGAAATGGATAATTTTGGATAAATCTTGACTAAAAATGGCTATGATATTCTCTATAATTTTTTTGACTAATTGGGCAGAATCATTTTGGTAGGTTTTTGGGGTAAAATCTTCATGGAGAGGGCTATAAGAGTAGATAAACCAGAATTAGCCCTAAAGCAGCAAAAGCCATAAATTTTAACTCTTTTAATTTTAGAATAGTTCTAAACTCCTTAATATTTATATAACTTTTTAATGAAAGATGCCTCATATCTCTAAGGTATAACCAACAAAAATCGGCTCATCTGCAGGTTGCAAATTTTATTTAAAGCATAAAGTTGCATACAAGATATTGACCTCACCATTAAAACCGTCTAACATTCTAAATAGTGATACAATATGCATCAAAAAATAACATTTAAATATAACCTTACAGGAGGCTTTTGTGCTTATAGAAGAACTAGAGAAGAAAGCCATAGAATATCCCGATATCTTTTGGGGGGAAGTTGCAAAAGATATTCATTGGTTTAAGGAATGGGAAACTGTATTAGATACAAGTAACCCCCCATTATATAAATGGTTTAAAGGTGGGCTTGTTAATATCTGTTATAATATGCTTGATATCCATGTAGAGGAAGGGCGTGGACAACAAAAGGCTCTTATTTATGATAGTGCAGTTACAAATCAGGAAAAAAGTTATACATTTCAAGAACTACTAGATGAAGTCCGCTATTTTGCAGGGGCTCTTAAAAAACTGAATATCCAAAAGGGAGACCCCGTTATTATTTATATGCCGATGGTACCTGAGGCGATTGTTGCCATGTTGGCTTGTGCTCGCATTGGGGCTATACATTCGGTTGTTTTTGGTGGATTTTCGGGCAAAGAGCTTGCTAAACGGATAAAGGATGCTAAACCTAAGCTGATTATTTCGGCCTCTTGTGGCATTGAGCCAAAACGGATTGTTGAATATAAGCCTTTGCTTGATGAAGCTATTGAACTTTCACCAGAAAAACCTGAAAAATGTATCATCTTGCAGCGGCCTCAGCATAAGGCTCAGCTTATTGAGGGGCGTGATCTTGAATGGGATGAAGCTCTATTAGATGCAAGCCCAACTGAATGTGAACATTTGGAGGCGACTGATCCTTTATATATTTTATATACTTCGGGAACAACAGGAACACCTAAAGGTGTGCTTAGAGATCATGGTGGTTATGCCGTTGCCTTAAAATGGAGCATGAAAAATATCTATAATTGTCAAACAGGTGATGTGTTTTGGGCTGCTTCTGATATTGGTTGGGTTGTTGGTCACTCTTATATTTGTTATGCCCCTCTTTTACTGGGTTGTACAACCATTTTATATGAGGGAAAACCAACAGGAACGCCTGATGCAGGAGCTTTTTGGCGTGTTGTTGAGCAGCATAAAGTCAATTGCATGTTTACCGCACCAACGGCCGTACGAGCCATAAGAAGGGAAGATCCTAAAGGAGAGCTTTTGCCTAAATATGACCGCTCCTCTTTAAAGTCCTTCTTTCTTGCGGGAGAACATTGCGATCCTAAAACATTAGAATGGTGTGTGAATAAGCTAAATATTCCTGTTATTGATCATTGGTGGCAAACCGAAACAGGCTGGCCCATTGCTGCAACTTGTTTAGGTTTGGGTGAAACCGAGGTTAGAACAAGCTCTGCAGGAAAAGCGGTTCCTGGTTATAATATTCAAATTTTGGACGATAAAGGCAATCGGCAAGAGGCTGAGCAAATGGGCAATATTGTCGTTAAGCTTCCTTTGCCTCCAGGGAATTTACAGAATTTATGGAAAAATGAAACACAGTTTATCCAATCTTATTTTTCAACCTATCCAGGCTATTATTTAACGGGAGATTCTGGATATATCAATAAGGATGGTTTTGTTTATGTGATGGGCCGTATAGATGATATTATCAATGTTGCAGGCCATAGGCTATCAGCAGGGGCAATGGAAGAAGCTTTGTTGGCTCATCCAGATGTTATCGAAGGTGCAGTTATTGCGATAAAAAATCGCCTTAAAGGACATATTCCCTTAGCTATTATTGTATTAAAGCAGACTGCGGATGAAGCCCAAACTGAGCAAATAAAAAATCATATTATTGCTCATATGCGAGATGCCATTGGTGCGGTTGCAGCTTTTAAGCTTATTGCGGTTGTTGATAAATTACCCAAAACACGCTCAGGGAAGATTTTGCGTTCGATTATGCGGCGTATGGCGGATGGTGAGGCCTATGATATGCCTGCAACCATCGAAGACCCTCACACATTAGATACCGTAAGAGACGCTTTTAGTAAGCTTGGCTATCCAAGAGACCAAAGCTTAGATATCCATCTTGAACAACCTGGAGGTTAAAATGGAAACAGCAGGACAAAAATTCAGAAAAGCTTTAATTGCCGAAAAACCCTTACAAATCATGGGAACAATCAATGCGTATTCGGCTCTTTTGGCTAAGCAAGCAGGCTATAAAGCTATTTACTTATCAGGTGCTGGTGTTGCAAATGCATCTTATGGTATTCCCGATTTAGGCATAACAAGCCTTAATGATGTTTTAATAGATGCCGAACGTATAACCTCCGCCGTAGATATACCTTTATTGGTGGATATTGATACAGGTTGGGGTGGTAGTTTTAATGTGGCAAGAACCATTAAATCTATGGAGAAAGCAGGTGTTGCGGCGGTTCATATGGAAGACCAAGTTGGCCAAAAACGTTGCGGACACCGCCCCAATAAAGCTTTGGTTTCCACCCAAGAAATGGTTGACCGTATAAAATCGGCCGTTGATGGTAGAACACAATCGGATTTTGTGATTATGGCACGTACCGATGCTTATGGTAGCGAAGGTTTGGAGGCTGCAATTAATCGAGCCAAGGCCTATATTGAGGCGGGTGCAGATATGATTTTTGCAGAAGCCATGCATAGTTTGGATGATTATCAGCAATTCACCAAAAGTATTTCTGTTCCTCTTTTGGCTAATATTACCGAATTTGGAAAAACCCCTCTTTTTAGTGTAGATGAGTTAGAAAAAGTAGGGGCAGCAATGGTGCTTTATCCCCTATCAGCTTTTCGGGCGATGAGCAAAGTAACATCTATGATTTATAACGAAATTCGACAAAAAGGTACACAGCAGTATCTTTTAGATCAGATGCAAACACGCAATGAACTTTATGAAGTTTTAAACTATCTTGAATATGAGGAAAAACTCGATAATCTTTTTAAAAAAAATAATATAACAGGAGGCTCTAATGACGAATAATACAGCGGGATTAAGGGGGCAGGTTGCAGGGCAAAGTGCTATTTGTACCGTTGGCAAAGCAGGAGAGGGCTTAACATATTATGGATACGACATGGTAGAACTTGCCAATAAGGCGAGTTTCGAAGAAGTTGCTTTTTTACTACTCACAGGTGAGTTGCCGAACCAAAAGCAGCTGGATATTTTTACCGAACAACTTAATCAACAAAAACATTTACCAGAAGCTTTAAAAAAGGCTCTTGAACTTATTCCTAAAGAGGCTAACCCTATGGATGTTATGCGAACAGGTGTTTCTTTTTTAGGCAATCTCGAAACCGAAAAAAGCTTTGATGAGCAAGATAGTAAGGCTATTCGCATATTAGCGACTCTTCCTTCTATTATCTGCTATTGGTATCGTTTTAGCCATGATGGTCAACGCATTTCAACCGAAACACAAAGCAGCTCTATTGGTGGTCGCTTTTTAGAAATGCTCACAGGCGAAAAACCCCATGAGCTCCATGAACAAGTAATGAATGTTTCGCTCATTTTATATGCGGAACATGAGTTTAATGCTTCGACTTTTACGGCTCGTGTTGTGGCCTCAACACTTTCGGATATTCATTCGGCAATAACAGCGGCTATTGGCTGCTTGCGAGGGCCTTTACATGGCGGTGCTAATGAGGCAGCAATGGCGATGATTGAAAAATGGCAAACCCCCGATGAAGCCGAAAAAGCCATATTGGAAATGCTTGAACAAAAACAACTGATTATGGGCTTTGGCCATGCGGTTTATAAAATAAAAGACCCCAGAAATGCGGTTATTAAAGAATATTCTAAACGTTTAAGTCAAACGGCTAAAAATGGTTATTTATATGATGTGTCGGAGCGAGTTGAAACTGTGATGAAAAGAGAAAAAGATATGTTTGCCAATGCAGATTTTTTCCATGCTTCGGCCTATCATTTTATGGGTATTCCAACAGAATTATTCACACCTATTTTTGTGATGTCTCGAACATCAGGTTGGTTGGCTCATATTAAAGAACAACGGGGTAATAACCGAATTATCAGACCAACTGCGGATTATATCGGCTACGATTTCAGAAAATTTGTTCCCTTAGAAGAAAGAAAATAAAAAGAAAGGAAATATCATGTCAATCATTGGTGTAAAAGAGGCGAAAAGACCAGAGCCTGACTCGATAATAGTCCAAATGGCAGATTATATTATGGATTATGAGGTTACCAGCCAAGAGGCTTTAGAAACAGCAAGATATTGCCTTATGGATACAATTGGTTGTGGGCTTTTGGCCTTAAATTACCCTGCTTGCACAAAGCTTATGGGGCCAAGTGTTCCAGAGGCTCAAATGGCGGGTGGAGCTCGTGTTCCAGGAACATCTTACGAGTTAGAGCCTGTTATGGCGGCCTTTAATATTGGTTGTCAAATCCGTTGGCTTGATTTTAATGATACTTGGCTGGCGGCCGAATGGGGGCATCCTTCGGATAATTTAGGGGGTATTTTGGCTGTTGCTGATTATTTAAGCCGAAAAAATATCGCACAATCTAAAGCAGCACTTACAATGAAAGATGTTTTAGTCGCAATGATTAAAGCTCATGAAATTCAAGGGATTATAGCTCTAGAAAATAGTTTCAATCAGGTGGGGCTAGACCATGTTTTACTTGTTCGGGTTGCAACCGCAGGGGTGGTTACAAAAATGCTAGGAGGCACAAAGGCCGAGGTGATTAATGCCTTATCACAAGCTTGGCTTGACGGATGTTCCTTACGGACTTATCGCCATGCACCCAATGCAGGCTCGCGTAAAAGCTGGGCTGCGGGTGATGCAACAAGCCGAGGTGTACGATTGGCTTTTATTTCCCTTACAGGCGAAATGGGCTATCCTTCGGCTCTTACGGCGAAAGATTGGGGCTTTTACGATGTTTTGTTTAAAGGTGAGGAGTTTAAATTTACAAGGGGATTTTCCAGCTATGTGATGGAAAATATCTTATTTAAAATATCCTATCCTGCTGAGTTTCATGCTCAAACCGCAGTAGAATGTGCAATGCAAGTTCATAATGACATCAAAGGCCGTCTTGATGATATTGAGCAAATTCTGGTGGAAACTCAAGAGGCTGGTGTTCGGATTATTGATAAAAAAGGCTCATTAAATAATCCTGCAGACAGAGACCATTGTTTACAATATATGATAGCCGTTCCCCTTGCTTTTGGCCGCTTAACTGCTGATGATTATGAAGACAATATCGCACAAAACCCCATTATTGATGCTTTACGTGAAAAAATGGTTGTGAGTGAAAATCCTCGCTATACCGAAGAATATTTTGATGCAGATAAGCGATATATTGGCAATAGTATTGAGGTTATCTTTAAGGATGGAAGCCGCTTGCCAAAGGTAGAGGTCAATTATCCTATTGGTCATCGTAAACGTAGGGATGAGGGTATTCCTGTTCTTAAAGAAAAATTTGAGCGTAACTTGCGGGGTCGTATTTCAGCTAAAAAGTCAGATAAATTATTGACTATTTGCGATAACCAAAAAAGTTTTGAAGATTGCCTTGTTTCTGACTTTATGCAGCAACTAAGCTTGTAATATCAAAGGGGTAATAATAACAATTTCCCGCTCCCTAAGCTTACTCATACGCAGAGGGGGTCAGGGGGATTGTAGCTTGCTCGTTACATTCACTCTCGTATATCTTTGGTTTTAAATAACTATGCCCACACGCAGTGTGTGGCGGAGTCAGAGGGATTGTGGTTCGCTCATTACATTCGCTCTCGCACACCTTCGGTTCCGAACCCTATTATTTTTTCAAAATAATAAGAGTTCAAATCTTATCCTCTAACATTCCACCATTAAAAATACCCCCTAATGGGGGTTTTAATGGCGGAGTCAGAGGGATTCGAACCCTCGAGGGTATTACCCAACACGCTTTCCAGGCGTGCGCCTTAAGCCGCTCGGCCATGACTCCATTTGCCTAATGAGACTCCCTTAATAAAGTTTTTTGTATCACTTTGCAAGCTTAAAAACGGCTCTAAATAAATTGATTGAAAAAAAAGTAAAATGACAAGATAATAGAAAGATATTCGGATTCAAATAAGGCAAAAAAATGCAGAAGGCCCAAAAGATTATATCGACTATCTTACTATTGTTAGCCGCTTTTAGTGCTGCGGCTCGTGAGCCTGAGGTTTTCCGCATTGGCACAGGAACGCCAGGGGGAACTTACTTTACTGTTGGAGCTTTGATTGCCCATGCTATTAGTAGCCCTACAGGAACAAGAGCCTGCGAAAAAGGTGGAAGTTGTGGGGTGTTAGGGCTTGAAGCTGTATCAAAATCATCGGCAGGCTCAGAGCAGAATGTTCGAGATTTACGAGCAGGTAAAATTGAAGCCGCAATCATTCAATCCGATATTGCATGGCTTGCCTATCAGGGTAAGGGAAGCTTTGCCCCTGATGGTCCATTTGAAGATTTAGTCGCTATTTCAGTTCTATGGCCTGAGGATTTGCATTTGGTGGTTCGTACAGAACAAAAAATTAGCAATATTAATGATTTATACAACAAGCCCATATCTTTAGGTGGTATTGGTTCGGGAACTTTGCTAAATTCGGAGCTAGTTTTAAGTGCTCAAAATATTTCTATTGCCCAAATTGATCCTTATTATAGCGACCTTAGTCTTTCGGGTAAGCAGCTGATTACAAAGGATATTGATGCTTTCTTTTTGATGGCAGGTTGGCCTGTAGCTCTTGTTGATGTGTTATTAGAAGATGGAACAGCTGATTTGCTCAGCCTTGATGAGGAGACTATTGAACATTTAACGGCAAAATATTCATGGCTAAGGCGAAGTGTTATTCCTAAAGAGGCCTATGGTTTAGACCATGATACTATCACCATTGGGCAAAATTCTCTATTGGTGACAACCAAAGAACAGTCAGAAGATTTAATCTATAATATAATGAAATCTATATGGAATATACATAATCATGTGATTTATGAGCGGGGCTTTCAGGGGCAAGACCTTATGCAAGTTGAGCGTCAGAAAGAAGGAGCAAATATTCCTTTTCATAAAGGTTCTCAACGTTGGCTTAAAGAAACCTTTGGTGATGAGTTGGCTAAAAATCCATGAGTTTTGATATTTTTGAAGAAAACGCAGATATGGGTTTTGAGAAAAAATTACAGTCTTTTCATATTCTTATCTATGGTCAGTCTAAAAACTTTTGGCTTAGTGATGAGGGTGAGCTTTTTGAGCTGAGCCCAACACAAGTTAAATCTCGACTTTCCCAAGGCTATAGCCCTATTATTCTAGATAAAAAGCAGCTTCATCATCAGCTTCAGATAAAGTCTTCAAATTGCTTGGATATTTTGGAGCTTTTTGCTTTTACTTATCCAGCTCAGTTTATTGTTCCTCTTTATCAAAGTCTTGCAAAGTTTCTGTTATTTAAAGAACCTTGTTCACAAGAAGAAGCGGCTATAACATTACTCGATGCCACTAAAAAAATGCTCAACAGCTTAAAAATGCGAGAGAGTGAAGAACGCTATCGCCTTAATAATATTTGCTCTTTTATGGAAAAAGGTGGTTGGAATTGGGCTGCATATGTGCAGGCAAGTTTGCATATTGAACCTTCCGCTTTAAGTCAATATAGCGAGAGCTTAAAAATATGGAATATGCGAAAAGAGTGGGAAGACAGCCCTCCTATAGCTCCACCACTTAATTATCCTTTAGAGCAGGTTGAGGTTTTGGCAAGGCTTAAAAAGCTGCTGGGTGATACGGCGGAAGAACGTGTGGCTCAAAAGGAATATGCTGTAAAGTCGAGCTTTGCCTTGCAGCCTCAACAGATACAAGGTGAGGCTAATATTATACTGGCTGAGGCTGGTACAGGCACAGGTAAAACCTTGGGTTATATTGCTCCTGCGAGCCTATGGGCAGAGAAGAATGAGGGAACAGTCTGGATTTCTACCTATACAAAAAACCTCCAAAGGCAGCTCAATGAGGAGCTTAATCGTCTTTATCCTAACCCTTTAGAAAAGCGGCGGCATGTGGTGGTTCGAAAAGGGCGAGAAAACTACTTTTGTCTATTGAATTATGAGGATATTTTATCGGCTGAGCTTCAACGTCAACGCAACCAAGAAAACCAGCTTTATCACTCTAATAATGCCATTGGTTTAGGCTTGGTGGCTCGCTGGTTGGAACATACGCAAGATGGTGATATGATAGGGGGAGATTTTCCTGCATGGCTTATTCCTTTATTGGGCAAAAGAACAACCCTCGACTTAAGCGATACACGGGGGGAATGTATTTATTCTTCTTGCCCTCACTGGAAAAAATGTTTTATAGAACATGTGGTTCGTCGTTCTCAGCAGGCTAATATTGTTATTTCTAATCATGCTCTTAGCCTCATACGTTCGGCTCAACTTTATCATCGGGAAGAAGCCAATTTACCGTCTCGCTATATTTTTGATGAGGGTCATCATTTGTTTGATGTGGCTGACCAAGTGTTTTCGTCTCATTTAACAGGGGTAGAGGCGGCTGAAATACGCCGTTGGATATTAGGTAACGAAAACCGTGGACGTAGTCGCTTCAAAGGCTTAAGGGCTAGAATAGATGAGCTTATTGCAACATCTGATGAGGCTTTAGAAGCCTTGGTGCACCTTGAACAAGCAGCCAAGCAGCTCCCTGCAGAAGGTTGGAGAAATCGTATCTTTGAAAGTGTTCCTAATGGGAAGATTGAGCGGTTCTTAGCCTTTGTTCGTAAACAGGTTTTAACAAGAAATCCCCCTAATGGTTACTATGATATTGAGACCCAATGTAAGCCGCTGATTGATGGGTTTTTAGAGATTATTCAATCGGCTCTTTTGGGGGTGAATGATTTATTTGAGCCTGCAAAAATTTTGATAAAATGCTTGGAAAAACAATTAGATGAACAGGCTGAAACTTTAGATAGCACTCAAAGAGGGCGAATAGAAGCGGCCATATCCAGCCTTAATTGGAGAGTATTAGAAGTTGTGGCTTCTTGGATGAATATGCTTCAGGATTTAATGGTAGAAAATGAGCTTGCTGATGGGAAAGTTTCGTGGTTTGGTATTGAGCGTCGTGGTGGGGTAGAATTTGATATGGGCATGTATATGCACTATCTTGACCCAACGGAATATTTGTCCGATATTGTCCTAAAAATGAGCCAAGGTGTACTCATAACATCCGCAACTTTACGTGATAATGCCAATTTAGTCCATGATGATGCAGCCAGTTGGAATACGGCTTTAAAACGAATGGGAGGGCAATGGCTCAATCATCAACCGCAAATGTTGAGTGTACCATCACCCTTTGATTTTAAAAAACAATCTCGGCTTTTTGTGATTACAGATGTGGATAAAAATAACCCTGCTCAGCTTATGGCTGCTTTTAGGGAATTATTTATCAGCAGCGGTGGCGGCGGTTTAGGGCTGTTTACGGCCATAAATCGGCTAAATATGGTCTATAATGGACTAAAAGAGACATTAATGGCTCAAAATATCCCTCTTTATGCCCAACATATGCAAGATATTGATATAGGTACGTTAATTGATATGTTTCGTCAGGATATCCATAGCTGCTTGTTGGGGACAGATGCGGTGCGTGATGGTATAGATGTTCCTGGTGAGAGCTTGAGACTCATTGTGTTTGATCGTGTACCATGGCCAAGGCGAACTATTTTACATACTATCCGAAAAAAGGCTTTTGGTGGAAGAACTTATGAGGAAACTTTGGTCATTGCAAAGCTTCGTCAGGCTTGGGGAAGAATGATACGCAAAACTACAGATAAAGGGGTGTTTGTGATGCTTGATAAAGCTATGCCAAGCCGCTTTCAAACGGCTTTTCCTGAAGATGTTATTATTGAGCGTATTGGTTTGGCTGAAGCCACTAAGGAAATCAGACAGTTTTTAGGAACTAAAGAGGAGACAAGCCTATGATAAAAGAGGCAAGCCAAAGCTATATCATCAGAGATAAACTCTTTTATAATAAGAAGTTTTTTGTGGCATGGTTAATAAGCTTAATCTTTTGTTTTATAGGGATTTTAATGGTGTTTGCAGGTAAAGTCTCCATGGTAGTCTATTTAAGTATTGCATTCTTTGGAGCATTGGCTTTTGTCCCCTTTTTGCTCAATCGTAGCTTTCGGGTAAGTGAGCAAGGCATATACAATTTTAAGACAAGCCTATTTATTGCATGGGATGAGGTAATTATTCATGATTTTCCTGCGAAGGATAAAAATGGCAAAGATATGTATCGCATTGAATTTTCTTATATTAATCCAGAAAAATCTGATTTGTTTTTAGCCTATCGCTCCCAACATGGCTGCGACTTTTGGATAGATATTCGCCATACAACAGATAGTTCTGAATATATTTATCAAAGGGTTATGGATTATTATCAACATTCGCATAAATCCTAATCTCTTTGATGAGAGAGATTACTCCATTATTATCTCGGCTTTAGCGGCATTTGAGCGAGCGGGAGAGCTTAGCAAAAATAACATGGGTAACATGGCGATACATAAGAACATCATGATACGAAAATCTTGGAGGTAAGCAAATATATAGGCTTGTTGGGTAACAATATTATTTACCGTTACAATGCCCGATGTACTTGAAATATCAATAATTCCTTGCTGATGAGCCATAAGCAAAGCTGGGTTAAATAGGTTAATATGCTCCGCATAAACCGCATGGTTAATCTGAGCCCGCCTTGCCAAATAGGCCATGACAATAGAGATACCAATACTGCTTCCAATATTACGCACTAGGCTAAATAATGCGGTAGCCTCGTTGCGGAATTGGGGGGCTAGGGTAGAAAATGTTAGGGTGGAAAGTGGCACAAAAACCAAGCCTAAACCAAAACCTTGAACGATACCTGTTCGGATAATCTCTCCACGGGTAACTTCTGTAGAAAAAAAGGTCATCTCCCATAGGGCGATAATCATTAAAATTAGTCCAACAGTTACTAAATATCTTAAGTCGACTTTTGTTGCTAAACGTCCTACAACCATCATGCCAGCCATGCTTCCAAAGCCTCTTGGAGTGAGTAGTAAGCCAACATCTAAAACAGGATAGCCCATAAAATTTTGTAAAAATGGAGGAAGAAGAGCCATGGTTGCAAGTAGGATAATACCAATAATAAAGCCAAATAACAACCCGACCACATAGTTACGGTCTTTAAAGATTGCAGGTTCTAAAAAGGGCTTTTTATAGGTGAACATATGCACCGCAAACATATAAAAAGCAATGGCTGCAAGGGCAGCTTCAATCATAATTTCTTTGCTAGAAAACCAATTTTGAGATTCACCCCTATCGAGGAACATTTGCAAGCTACCAATGGCTAGGGCTAAAATAGCGAAGCCAAAAATATCAAAGCGACGTTTTACATCTAAATCTGTTTCTTTTACAAAGGTAAGAATACCCAAAAAGGCCATAAGTCCAAAGGGAATATTAATATAAAATACCCAACGCCAATTATAATATTCGGTAAGCCAACCACCAAGAGAAGGGCCTAAAATTGGTCCAACCATCACCCCCATACCCCAAGCAGCCATTGCAGGACCGTGCTTTTCTGTAGGGTAGGTATCGAGTAATACAGATTGAGAAAGAGGGACTAAGCTCGCACCAAAAATTCCTTGAAGTAATCTAAATAAAATAATCTGATTAAGGGATTGAGCCGCACCACATAAAATAGAGGCAAAGGTAAAACCTGCAACAGAGTATAAAAGCAGTCGTTTTCGACCAATACGTGCAGCAACAAAACCAGTAAGAGGCATGGCAATAGCGGCTGCAACAATATATGAGGTCAGCACCCATGATATTTGGTCTTGAGTCGCCCCCATCGAGCCTTGCATATGAGGTAAGGCAACATTGGCTATAGTGGTATCTAAAGCTTGCATAATGGTTGCAAGCATCACCGATATAGCAATGAGCATATGATTAGGGTCAATGATTGTATGCGAGGCGGCCTTTGCTTGGGTTGTCAATGGCTTATTCCTTGCTTATGGTAAGCAAATTTAAATGGCGTTGATAGTTGGTATCAACGCTCACATCCGCACTCATACCAGCCCTTAATTGTGGAGCATTCTTATTCTGATTAGCTTCTATTTTAATACGAATAGGAAGCCTTTGGGCAATCTTAACCCAGTTACCTGTAGCATTTTGTGCAGGGATAATCGAAAATTCTGCACCTGTGGCGGGGCTTAAGCTTTCTACTTTCCCTTGCCATTGATATTTAGGGGCATAGTCCACCTTAATTTCTACATCTTGACCAACCTTAACATGGGTGAGCTCTTTTTCGGTAAAGTTGGCTTCAATCCAAAGATCTGATACAGATATCAACATCATAGCAGCACTTCCTGGTGCAATATATTGCCCTTTTTGTACAACTTTGGTCACCACCCCATCAGCAGGGGCAAAAATGCGGGTATGTTCTAGGTCATTTTCAGCCTTTTGTAAGCTTGCAAGAGCCGCCTTATATTTGGGATGTTCCTCAATAGGAGCATTAACATCACCACCGAGGCTTTCTTCTATTTGCTTAAGCCCTTTTTGGAGGGCATTAATCTCAAGCTCAGCCATTAACGTGTCTTGCTTGGCTGAATCATATTTAGAATCAGATACATATTTGTTCTTCACTAAGTCATATTGCCGTTTTTCCTCTTTTTGCAAGTAGATATGCTGACTTTGAGAAACCTTAATATTAGCAAGCTTACTGTCATATTCAGCTTTAAGAGTTGTGAGTGTTGTTTTAACATCATTAAGATTAGCCTTGGCCTGCTCTACGGCAATTTCATAAACAGTTGGCTCAATCTCAAGCAGAAGCTCACCTGCTTTAACCTCTTGATTTTCCTTTACAGGAACATTGATGATGCGTCCTGAAGTTTCTGCCATGATTGTGGTTTTATCGGATTTTACATAGGCATTATCGGTTGAGACATAACGTCCACTATGTAAATAGACAAAGACACCCATACTAATTGCAATTAAGGGAACACCAAAAAGGAGAAGATAACGTTTTGTTTTTCGAGATGATTTAGGCTGAGCCGCTGTATCATTTTGTTGTTGAGAATCAGACATATGAAGTTTTCCTGAAAATAGCTATTGAGATGAAATAGATGATAAATTACTGTGAATTGCCTTAAGAGTATCAAAGAACTGTGCTTGCTCACTTAAAGAGACTCCATCAAAAGCATGCTCCCATATTTGGTTGCTTATATTTTTGACGATTTTAAGCTGCTCTTCGCCTTTGGGAAGCAAATAAATCAGACAAGCCCTACGGTCTTTGGTGTCAGCTCGACGCTCAACACATTCTTCCTCAACCAGCGAGTCGATAATCCGAACTAAAGTCATAGGAGTGATTTCTAAAAGTTCTGCTAAGTCTACCTGCTTTATTCCTTGTTGGTAAGAAATGCATGTTAAAGCCTTTGCCTGAACAAGGGTAAGGCATGCCATATCAGGACTTGTCTGAAAAGCTTGCCGAAACAAACGTGTAACATCCCATAAAAGATAACGGGTTGAAGATGCTTCCATAAATTTCACCTATTATTTATAATGAATAGAACATATAATATAATAAGCATTACTTATTATATGTAAAGCAAATTTTTTATTTTACGATTGCGGAGCTTGCGGGAAGGATGCAAATAGATTTTCCCCTCCAATGGAGGGGAAGTTATAGAGCTATATTCCCGCACCCTTCAATAAGCTTAAGGGGCGTAAAAAGCGGGTAAGGTTTAGCTCTACCCGCTTATTTGTTATTGTTATCTATATATTATTCTTGTTTGGTAAAGAATAAAACTTTAATAAGGCTGATAGCCTGCAGTAAGAAGACAAACAAAATAGTAAATCCACCTGCAGCAGCTAGATATTTCACACCATCAACCCCTTGTGTACCGCCTGCTTTAGCGACCATCAAAAAGGCAAGTCCGCCAATAAGAATACCCCAAACAACTTTTAAAGAGTTTGGTGGTTTGACCTCTAGCTGCTCTTCACCTTTTTTGGTTTTCATACATAAGCCTGAGATTGTCTCAATAACAGCATCGGCTGCGGTTGAGAAAGAAATAATCAGGGTGATAATAACAACAGGGATAAAAATAAAACCAAGTGGTAATACTTTTAAAAGTCCCCAAAGCCCTGCTACAGCCCCTGAGTTTTGAATAATACCAATAAGGTCAACCTTACCTGATTTTTGCCATTGCTTTTTGGGCCTCTTGTTGTGTAAGCTTTTCTTTTTCAACAAATTTATTCAAAGATTTTTCAATGGATGATATGGCCTTTTCTAAACTTTCTTTGCTGATATCGTTTAAGATAATATCATAACCAGCAATAGCAGCAACCTGAGCAATGCCTGCCCCCATCTGTCCGCTACCAATAATTGCAATTTTTTGTATAGTCATAATTGTCTCCCTTGTTTACCTATTAGCTTACATTCATATGCCAAGTTTGTCCATTTTTGTCCATTTTTGGCAAATTTTGGTTGGTTTCTGGCATATAAAGGTAAGCTTTTATCCAAATTTATCCATAAATGATAAAAAGCTATTTGTGTGGAAAACAGGAAGTTTTGTAAAAAATATTGGCAAATAATGGATAAAAATGGATTTTTATGGTCAAAAATGGGTAAAAATGGGTAAAAATGGCTAGAATTTTTCCATATATTGGCAAAAATCATCAAGCCCATCTTTGGTTGTTGTTCGGGGATTATATTCCAATCCAATCGCCCCTTGATAGTTGATGGACTGAATAAGCTCGTAAAAATATCGGAAGTTTATTTCTTCCAAATGAGGTTCATGGCGGTTGGGAATAGATGCAATCTGAATATGTCCGATAATATCTTGATATTTCATCAGAAGTTGTGTGATATTGCCGTCCATCATTTGAGCATGAAAGAGGTCGAACTGCAATCTTACATTGCTTCGATTGATTTTTTGAATAAGCTCAGCTCCTTGAGATTGATGAGCTATAAAGTAATTGGGCATAGAATATGTGTTAAGTGGCTCTATTAAAAGAGTAATTTTATGTGGTGCAAAAAAGTCTGCTGCTTTTTGCATATTGGCAATATAGGTTTCCTCATAGCTTTCGTAAGGGGTAGAAGTCTCTATAAGTCCCGCCATAATATGGATTTTTTTACAATTAAGCATTTGGGCATAATGTAGCCCTTGATGAAGGCTTGCATCAAATTCGGATTGTCTGTGGGCAAGAGCAGCAAGGCCACGGTCTCCTTTGTCCCAATTGCCTGGATAAAGATTGAAAATTTCTTGTATGAGATTGTTTTCTTGGAGCTTTTTCTGAAGTAAAATTGCATCATAATCAAAGGGGAAGAGATATTCTACTGCAGAAAATCCATATTGGCTAGCCTTGGCAAAACGATCTAAAAAATCATATTCGGTAAATAGCATGGAGAGGTTAGCTGCGAAATTCTTCATGATTTTTTCTCTTTAAGTTGGTAAATTTCTTCCTTAGTTAGATAGCTTACGTCTTGATTTCTAAGGAGAAAATATAATTTAGCTGTTTCTTCAAGCTCTTCGAACTTGTTGCGGGCATCATTGATATTTGAGCCAAAAACGCTCACCCCATGATTGGCCATCAAAAAGGCACTGATATGAGATGGTAGCTTTGTAACTTCTTTGGCAATTTTAGGTGATCCAGGGGTGTGATAAGGTATCAATGGAACATCACCAACACGCATAACTACATAGGGCGTAAAGGCTTTTATTACATTTTGAGGATTAAGATTTTGAAGGCAGGACAGAGCTGTAAGGTAGCTAGAATGAAGATGAATGACACTATGGGCATGGGGGTATTTTTGATAAATAGCTTGATGAAAAGAGACTTCCTTTGTGGGTGGCTTCCCTTTGACAAGGCGATTATCATCCAGAGAAATAAGAGATATTTCATCTTGTTGCAATGTTCCTAAATTGGCATTGGTTGGTGTGCATAAAATATGGTTCTCATCAAAACGGACAGAAAGATTACCTGCACTCCCAACACTATAGCCCATCTTTGACAAGTAAGCCCCAAGCTCTATAAGCTCTTGATATAAATATTTCATTAAAAAACTCCTCCGTTATATGAGAATATCACCAAGGTTTTAAGCCTTGGTGATATCTGTTTATTATCTATTTTGCCATTTCTGCAAGTTGGCTAATACCAAGCTCAGGTGAGGTCAAAAGTGGAATATTACTGGTAAGTTCAGAAGATACAGCCTGAGCCATAGAGGCCTGAGCTAAAACAACCACATCACTATGGGCAAGAACATTTTGTAATGTCTTTTGAACCAATTGATTATGTTTGGAAATATCACCCGCTAAAAGAGCTTCAAAGGCATGAGGTATCAGATGAGAGTCAATTTGAATATCACCTCCTTTTGCTTTGGCAAGTCTTTGAATATACTCCATTGTTGGCTTTAAGGTTGTTTCAACCGTTGCTAAAACAGAGATACATCCGCCAATATCCAAAGCCTCTTCAATCATGGCAGTATCAATGCGACCAAGTTTCATTGATGTAAGGGATTGGCAATCTTCAACTACCTTACCAATTGAAGAGCAGGCGGTCATAAAAATGTGACAACCAGCAGCTTCTGCTGCTTGAACATAATGGGTGATGCGGGCTTGAATAGCCGTTGTTATCTCCTTGCTTTGCATAACATCTTTAATCATTGATTCTTCAATAATATGTATAACTTCCACTTGGGGGCATTTTTGGGCTAATAGAGATTTCATTATCTCTACTGTGGCTATACTTGTATGAAATAAAGCAACTTTTTTTGTCATTTTCTCTATTCCTTATACTTCAATTTGAGCTTCATTAGATGTGGTTGAGACCTTTCTTTTACGCCAATAATTGGCCAAAATAGAGCCTGAAACATTGCCGATAGGTGTAACAACAGCTGCGGCTAAGCCAACGGTTGCAAGCTTGCCCATAGCGGCGGCAAGTCCTGAGGCCATACCCCCATTTTGAAGGCCGACTTCAATCGATATTGTTCGTGATGATTGTTCATCTAGTCTAAAGAGAAAACGGCTAACAAGATAACCAACAATATAGCCACCAATATTATGGATGAACATAGCAAGAATAAGCATTAAGCCCACTTGAACTAAAGTATCACGACCATTAGCTGCTGCGGTTGTGGTGAAAAAGATAATACCTGTCATGGAGACCGCAGGCATAAGATCCGAAATTATCGGCCAAATTTGAGTGAGATAAGTATAAACAAAAGCCCATAAAATACCTGCAGCAAAAAAGTTAGTTAAGCCCGCAATACTCCGTATATTACCTTGAAGTTCCCCAAAGAGCATGTTCCATCCACCAAAAATCATAAAGGCAAGCCATAAGGCACAAGCTGCACTAATGATGGCAAAGATGCTTTTAGAGGATTTTGTAGCATAGTTCTTAAGATAATCATGCAAAATCGCAGCTCCGATAGGGACAATCACAATTTGTATCACGTTGATAATCATAGCATAAAAATTTACATTAACAAAAGAGCTTCCTAAAACCTTGACCCAAATTGGAGTAACAATGGCCGAAAGAATTGTACATAAAGCCGTAACTGAAACCGAAAGAGCAAGATTGGCATTGGCAATATAACACATTACATTTGATGATAAACCACTAGCACAAGAACCGATTAAGATAATACCCATGGCAATCTCAGGAGGAAAATCAAAAATCATCGTCAGAGCAAAGCCCAACAAAGGCATAATGGTAAACTGGGCAAAAGCTCCTGCAAATACGGCTCTTGGCATTTTAGCTACACCAATAAAGTCAGCAATGGAGAGCTTTGTTCCCATGCTAAACATAGTGGCTTGAATAACAAAGATTACAATCCATTTATTTGCAATGTTCAGATTACCCCAATGGGTGAGCTTAGGGCCATAGGTCATTGCGGCAATAAAGCCTGCAATAATCCATAGGGTAAATTGATAATTTTTAAGAAATGGCCAGTAGCCTGCTCCAATAGTAAAGCAAACAGCGGCTAAAACAATACCAAGCTGCCATAAAGAGACTGTACCTGTAGTAAGACCTATAATCGTAAGTACAAGGCCAAGACCGCAAGCGGCAAGCCCTGCTTTATATAATGTTGTCATATTCATTTTTTCTTCCCTTATACTTTAAAAATAGTTGTTTGTTTTTTAGGATGTGAGATTGAGTACTTCTCGTGCCTCAGCAATGGAGGCAACATCTTTATCCATTGAAGTGATGATGTTTTTTAGTTTTTTGACAAGCTCACTATTTTGTTTTGCTTGTGTTGTCTTTGTAAGATAGCGGCTATCTTCAAAACCTATTCGAACCTCACATGCTCCCATCGCAATGGCTGCAGCAATAACGCTGAAGTCTTGTCGTCCAAAGTCTGTAATTGCCCATAAGGCATCCTTGGGGATAAATTGCCGCATAGCAATGAGGGTATCGATATTTGATGGTGTAGAACCTGTATGCCCTAAAACAATATTGAATAACATAGGATTTTTGAAGTTAATACTTTCACTTAACTCCAAGATATTATTAATCATTCCCAATTCAAAAACTTCAAACTCAGGCATAATATTTTTTTTAACAATCTCGTTACTACACCAAGCCACATCTTCGGGAGAGTTCTTATAAATTGTTCCTGCTAGATTGACTGAACCCACATTAAGTGAAGCCATTTCAACACCTTGACAAGACAAAGGAGCACAACGTTGCTGAATGTTCATATCGGAAATACCTCCGGTGGAGGCCTGAATAATCATACCTGTTTTGGCAATAATTGGCTGAATTGTTTGCTCAAAGCAGGTGAGGTTATCTGTGAGCTGTCCATTTTTCTCTCGAACATGTAGATGAACAATTGAAGCTCCCTCTCTAGCAGCCTCAATGGCTTCATGAGCTACATCTAAAGGATTAACTTGGGTGGAGTCTGCAGCAACAGGGGCGAGTGAAATAATAACTTTATCCATTGGGTTTCTCCGTTATATTATGATACAACTATCATTTTTTGGGCGGCTTCAAAAAAGTTTTCTGAGCCAAAATTTCCAGACTTTAGGGCAAGGGATAGCTCACCATCTAAGCTTCTCACCCAAGGAACGCCTGGGGTAATTTGCGAGCCAATATAAAAAGCATCAACCTTTAAGGCTTGTGTGACAGAACCTGAGGTTTCACCCCCTGCAACAATAAAGTTACGAACCCCATATTCCTTTAGTTTTTGCGATAAAATATAAAAAACTTTTTCCACCGCCTCACTGGCTGTATTGCCTCCATATTGAGTCTGAATCTCTTTTAAATTTTCTGTATTTGTTGTGGCATATAAAAGAGGGGCTAAGGGGGTATTGTTATGCTCTGAATACCAATAAAAAAGCTGGTTAGCATAAGCATTGCCATTACGAATACATTGGGCTACATCTATTTGAAAAGATGGAGCTTTTTGTTTGTAAGCGGCGACTTGTTTCTGGCTCATAGCTGAGCATGATCCCGCAAGAATAACTGTTGGAGCTTGCGGAGGTAAGCCTTTATTTTTTACTGTTTCAAGATTTTTATTTGGGGATTTAAGTTGTTTGCCAAGGCCTCCACCAAGCCCTGAGCCACCTGTAAAGAGCCTAAATTCACCAAGACTTGCCTCGGCAATAATATCTAAATCATCCATATCAATGGCATCGCAGATAATGTAGTTAAAAGATTGTGCTTTAAGTTCTAAAATTTTCTTTCGTACAGCAGAAATGCCTGATTTTATAGTATGAATATCAATAAGTGCGGCCTTACCCTTTGATTGAGCCTCCATGAGTCGTAATATGGAAGAATCCATCATGGGTGTAATGGGATGATTTTTCATTGGTGATTCACTTAAAAGAACATCATTAACAAAGAGATAACCCATATAAGAGGTGCGTCCATTAATGGGAAGAGCTGGGCAAATAATCGTTGATTTTTCACCCATTGCATCCATAAGAGCATCAGTTACGGGGCCAATATTTCCTTGTGGCGTGCTATCGAATGTGGAGCAATATTTAAAATAGATATGTTTGCAACCTTGAGACTTTGCCCATTTTAGAGCGTCAAGGGTATCTGCAATGGCCTCTTGCTTGGGACAAGAGCGAGATTTCAAGCTGATAACAACGGCTTGTGTGTCAATAGTCATATCTTTTGGTGGAGGCCCGCTAAACTGAATAGTATCTAGACCCGCTTCAACCAAAAAACTGGCAATATCCGTTGCTCCTGTAAAATCATCGGCAATCACAACCAGTTTCATTATATGTCTCCTTGATAATTGTAGATAATATATTCACATAAGTTAACATTCGAGTTATTTTATTTTAGCATGTCTTCTTTCAACTTTTTGATAAAATCTCTAAGTTTATGGAGTATCAATAAAGTGATAGTATTAACACAGATTAACAATACATCACAAATATTAACAAATCAAGTTTTTTCTGTACAAAAAAAATAGTTAATGATACATAATGATTATGGGTGAAAAATATAAGGAAATATAAGGACTTTTTAGTGATACCTGCACAAAGACAAAAAAAGATATTAGAAATTTTATCCCATGATGAGATGATGAGCTATGCAAATTTAGCTAAAAAGCTTGATGTTTCTCATATGACTATCCGTCGTGATATTATCGAGCTTGAAAAACTTGGTAAGGTTTCTTCTGTATCTGGTGGTGTTGTTTTGCCATTACATATCAATGATGAACCTCCTTATAAGGATAAACTCAATGCCAATATTCAGCAAAAAGAAACAGTTAGCTACCTAGCAGTACAGCAAATTCCCCAAGAAAGCCGTGTAATTTATCTTGATGCAGGAACAACATGTTTGGCTATTGCTCACAAACTTGCATCACGTAAAGACTTAACCTTTCTAACCAATGACTTAGGTACGGCCGATTTTTTGATAGAGCATTCGGCAAGTCAGGTAATTTTTATTGGTGGTGAGATTTGTAAAGAAAATAAATCTTCTGTTGGAGAAATTGCGGCTAATCTTATTCGCCAAGTGAATATTGATTTAGCTTTTATTTCAACATCATCATGGGATCAAAAAGGTTTATCAACCCCCGATGCACGTAAGCTTGCAGTTAAAAAAGCAGTGGTGGAGTCGAGTGAAGTTAATATCTTAGTGAGTGATGCTTCCAAATATGGGAAAAAAGCTCCGTTTCATATCTTCCCTTTAAGTGTATTTAATCAGATTATTTGTGATGAGAAATTGCCTCCTATAGTTGTCTCTGAGATTAAAAAACACAATATAGATGTTTTAATAGCAAGCGATAAAACACTTTGATTTTACTTATTATCTACACAAATTTGCCATATGCTTTCTATTCTGTTATAATGCTTTTTGTTATGAGGTTATGCCTATTATTTTGTAGATGAGCTATTATTAAATGTATAATCAGTTACATTTTTTGGGAAGTTATCCTTACCCTACGTCTTTATTATATAATAGCTTTTGGCATAACAGGTAAGTTGAATATGACCGAAGATAAATAAAGGAATTTACATTCGATAAATTCATTATGAGCTATGGCTATCCTAGGCTCTGCTATAATTATTTTATTTCTTTCCTTTAGCATATAGGAAGGCATGTAATGTTGCATGCGGTTTATTATTTATTTTTAAGGAGTTATTATGTCTGAAGCTGAACAGCCGAAGATTATTTTAAAAAATATTACAAAGATATTTAGCAAAAGCACAAAGTCCGCTCTTAAATATCTTAGTGAAGGGGCAACCAAGCAAGAAGTTTTGGAAAAAACAGGTAAACATGTAGGTGTGTATGATGCCAGCTTAGAGATTTATCCAGGAGAGATTTTTGTTATTATGGGGCTTTCGGGTTCAGGAAAATCAACTTTACTTCGGATGCTTAATTTGCTTATTCGGCCCACAAGTGGTGATGTCATTATTGATGGTATGAACATAACCCAACTGGAGGCTAAGGATTTAAGGGAAGTTCGCAAAAAAAAGATGGCCATGGTATTTCAATCTTTTGCTTTATTGCCTCATTTATCGGTTATAGAAAATGTAGCCTTTGGCTTAAATATTGCAGGTGTATCTAAAAAAGAGGCTCAAACAAAAGCGATGGAAGCCTTGGAACAAGTGGGCTTAGAGCAATATGCTCAAAGCAAGCCACAAAGCCTTTCGGGCGGGCAGCAGCAGCGTGTTGGCCTAGCAAGAGCCTTGGCCGTAGACCCTGAAATTTTGCTCATGGATGAAGCTTTTTCGGCATTAGATCCACTTATTCGAACAGAAATGCAAGATGAACTTATTCGTCTGCAAGATGAGCAACGTCGTACAATTGTGTTTATCTCCCACGACTTAGATGAGGCCATGCGTATTGGTGATCGTATTGCAATTATGGAAGGTGGTTGTGTGAAGCAAGTAGGGACTTCGGAAGAAATCCTAAAAAATCCTGCTGATGATTATGTTCGTTCATTCTTTAAAGGAGTGAATACAACCAATGTATTTAGTGCGGGCGATGTCGCCTCTAAAACTCAAGTTACGGTTATTCGTCGTTTGAGTTATGGCCCACGAACAGCTCTGCAGCGTTTGGTACAATATGACCGCTCTTATGGAATTATCTTAGATGCCAAAGGGCATTATTTGGGTATGGTTGCTACGGATAAGCTGCAAAGGCTCATCAAAAAGGAAGATAAAACAGGCCGGCCTGCAACATTCCAAGAAGCTTTTGTTGATGATATTGAGCCTATTTTAGATGATACTTCTCTACAAGATGTTCTACCTGTAATTACAGAACATCAATGCCCCATTCCTGTGGTGAATAGCGATAATATTTATCAGGGAGCGATTACTAAAAACCTATTCTTAGAGGCACTTAACTGGGATAATGAAGATATTGGGGAGATTGCATAATGTTAGATTTTTCTGAAGCCATTATTCCTTTGCAGCAATGGATTGATAGCTTTATGGATTGGGTGATTAACTATCGCTTTATTTTTCAGGCGATTAAAATTCCTGTGAATGGTTTTTTAGAGTTTGTTATCAATATTTTTATGTTGCCTCAT
Source organism: Alphaproteobacteria bacterium (assembly GCA_047973205.1). GTDB lineage: Bacteria > Pseudomonadota > Alphaproteobacteria > JBKEAR01 > JBKEAR01 > JBKEAR01. The sequence goes on from JBKEBO010000022.1 coordinate 23,797, forward strand.
CCTTTTATTATGATTGGACTTATCACGGCTCTTGCCTATTGGAGAGGAGGCATAAAGCTTGCTATTTTTAGTGGGTTGAGCTTTTTATTTATCGCCTTTTTAGGATTATGGGAACTTTCGATGACTTCTCTTGCCATGATAGTTTGCTCAGTGATGATTTGTACGATTATTGGTATTCCGCTGGGTATTTTAGCCGCAAGACATTCACGCTTTGAGGCCATTTTACGTCCCATATTAGATACAATGCAAACAATACCCTCATTCGCTTATTTGGTTCCTGTGGTGATGTTATTTAGTATCGGCAATGTTGCAGGTGTTATTGCAACGATTATTTTTGCTCTACCACCGATTATCCGTCTAACAACTTTAGGGATAAAACATGTGGATAAAGAATGTATCGAAGCTGCAAGGGCTTACGGAGCATCTCCCATGCAAGTGCTGCTAAAAGTGCAGCTCCCGCTTGCTCGTCCGAGTATTTTTGCAGGGCTTAATCAAACCATTATGATGGCACTTTCGATGGTAGTGACTTCCGCTTTAATTGGTGCGGGTGGTTTAGGTGAAATTGTGCTTCAGGGTTTGAATACCTTAGAGGTTGGTCTTGCATCTATTGGTGGTATTGCCATTGTTTTGATTGCGATGGTGTTAGATCGTATTACGCAATCTTTTCATAAAAATTAGAAATTTTTCATAAAGAATTTAAGGAGAATATCCAAATGAAATTAACAAAAAAGATTATATTTGCGGCTTCTATTGTTGTTACTTTAGGAGTAACAAATAGCTTTGCCGATGTACTTAAACCTGGCAAAGGTGTGAGTATTCAACCTGCAAGAGCCAATTGGAATACGGGTTATTTTCAAGAGGCTTTAGCTCGTAAAGGCTTAGAAGAACTTGGCTATAAGGTAAAAAAAGCGAAAGAGTTAAGTGTACCGTTATTTTATCAGTCTGTTGTTTTAGGTGATGTTGATTTTTGGGCAAATGGGTGGTTTCCTACCCATAATACGCAAATGTCTAAAGACTTTGCTCAAAAGGCTGAAGCTATTGGTTATATTGTTAAAAATGGTGGTTTGCAGGGTTATGCTATCTCCAAAAAATATGCTGAAGAACTTAATATTAAAAGCCTTGATGATTTTAAGCGTGATGAAGTCAAAAAAGCATTTGATAGCAATGGTGATGGTAAGGCTGATTTAGTTGGTTGTCCTGCAGGGTGGAATTGTGAGATGACGATTGCTCATCATATGAAAACCTATGGTTTAGAAAATGATATTAATGTGATAAAATCTTCCTATAATGCGGCTATTGCTGATGCTTTAGCTCGTCATAAACAAGGCAAGGCCATTGCCATTTATACATGGACACCTAGCTGGATGGTTTATAAGCTAAAACCTGGCGAAGATGTTGTTTGGATTAATGTTCCAAAAATTGAGCCAACCGAAGCTCAAAAAGGAAGTGAAGCTTTAATGAGTGTGGAAAATATCGAAGGGGCGGTAACAGCTAAGGTTGATTTAGGCTTTGTTGTTTCGGACATTCGAGTTGTCGGCAATAAAAAGTTTTTAAATAAAAATCCTGCCGCCGCAAAATTCTTAAGCCTTATTACATTGCCTCTTCAAGATATTAACGAGCAAAATACTCGCATGGAAGATGGTGAAAGCTCAGCTAAAGATATTCAAAACCATGTGAATATGTGGATTGAAAAAAACCAAGAAACATGGAACAGCTGGCTAACTCAAGCCCGTAATGCTGCAAAATAAAGACTATTCAATAAAAAGAGAGGCTCTATAAAAGCCTCTCTATTTGTTTATAACTTACTTAGTCATAATATCATGGCTAAAGGAACACAAAAGTAGTTCTAAAATATAACCGCATTGGCAATTTCCCAGAGTTCTTCATCAGCCATATTTTTAAAGTTCATTTTATCTTCCTTCTACTTTCTCCCCTTATATTTTCTAAAGATTATCATAGAGTGTATATCTCTCAAATAGTTTTATGCAGCCTTTTGCATTTTTCGCCTATTTTACCAAGCTCAAGGTGAAGTGGCTAGATACTCGTACTTATTTTTATAATAATTTTCAAATATACTAATATGTATTAAATTAATAATCATAAAAAATAACAAGAAATACCATAATAATATCATGGTATTTATTTTGTAATAATAACATTACCAAGGAGTGTTCTAGTGTATATATACTATTAACAATATTTAATTTATTTATTAATAATACTCAAATAATACATAAATATATTAATGTTAATATGTTTTTTTATTGAATTATTAACTTAATAGTTATATTTAATTAATAATAAAATACAAATAAAAGTAATTAAAACCATATAGCTATTGGCTATTAAAGAAAGGGTAAGGAAGAGCTATGTTAAAAAATCTACAAGAATCAAATGTTGTTGAATATTCTTTAGAGAATGGCGATGTGTTAAACTTTGCGGAGCTTATTTCGGGTAGAGCACTCCGATTAAGGCTAGACGGTAATGACCTTATTATTTATGAGGATAATAGTGAGGTTCATATTAAAAATATTATTGCTACTGTTCAAGATGGTAATGATGGTATTACTATTTTTGATACAGATAATCAACCTATCGACTCCTTAGATAAGCTACAGGAGGTTTTAAATAATCAAGCCTCTATTGAGTTTGACTTTGCTGATCCTAATGCAGAAGTGGTCGTGGATATTTTTAATAGTGCTAATGGCCTTGGTTTATCTTACTCACGAGGAAGTATTGGTAGTGATTTAAATTACCATAACCTATTAAATTATACAGATTTTTCAGACCCGAATATTCCATCTTTAAGCTTTAGTAGCCGCGGTAGCGGAGCTGAGGGAACACCTGAGGTTAACCTTACACTTTCAACACCAGGAAGTTCTGTGGAAGAAGCTGGCTTAACGGCTCGAGCATCAAGTTTGCTTTTGAACACAACAGGTGTGATGAAAGTAACGGCTGATAATCTTGATGGCGGTATTAACTTAACCATTGGTGGTGTTACAGTTATTCAAAATGGTGTGCTTCTTACAGCAATTATTGATGGCCAATACGGAACATTAACTATTACGAACTATAACGCAGCAACAGGAGAGGTTAGCTGGTCGTATACAATGGATAGAACCAATGGTAATGGTGTTAACCATTCTAATGGTGATGTCTCGGATGACTTCCAAGTAACAGTATCGGACTCATCTGGTAAAGTTTCGCAGTCAGGGACTTTAGGTATTGATATTATTGATGATACTCCCTTAGCAAGGAATGATGGTCGTGAAGTTGGTATTCCAGCTTCTGGTTTTGCCGTTACAGGGAATGTATTTGAAGAAAATGGTAACGAGAATACAAAAGACGTTGCTGATGAAAAAGGTGCTGATAAAGATGGGGCTCATTTAACTTATGTAGAAACATCAGATGGACAACGTTATAACTTTCCTGATGGTTTTGATGCCAATAACCCTTCATCCATTACCATTGAAACAGAAAATGGTACTTTAGTTATTAATCAGCTTGGTGATTATACCTATACAGTTAAAGGCGATCACCCCGATAAAGAAGAGCTATTTAATTATGGTATTGTTGATGGTGATGGTGATACTTCGGATGCATCATTAAGCATGGATCTTGTGACCATTATTTCAAATTCTAAAAACACTCTAACCGTTGATGAACAATTTGTTCCAGATGCTGATACCGTTCTCTCAGATCAAGGCTCAACACCTGATGCGGGTCGTGCGGAAGTTACGGGTGATATTCGTGAGCTCACAGGATATGACTATACAAGTGGCTCATGGAACAATGATGGTGATGTTGTTTTCTCCTTTGCATATACCAACCCCCAAACAGGTGAAACACATACAGGTATTTATAATAGTACAGATATTCAAAATTTCACTTTTTCTATTGCAGGAGCAAGAACAGAAGTTGTTAATGGGGTAACATGGTATATTGTAGAAAGAGATGTTGTTGATGGCAATGGTCAATTTGGCCAAGATGGTCAGATAGATTATACTTTCCGCCTTTCTGAAAATGGTGAATATAGCTATAAAATTCATACATTTATTGACCATAGTAGTAATAATATTAAAGGAAATGGTGATGATGGTGAAGCTCAAGGGGGCAAGATTGATGATCTTATCATAGATAATATTGATATTACATTTACAGATAGCGTTGGAACATCGGGTAATATGAACTTAGAGCTTAATGTTCATGATGATGTTCCTGTAGTTGTTGTTGATACTACATGGGCAAATACGTTAATCTCAGGCTGGAATACAGATGATATTTCAGACTCAGTTGCTATTCAAGGAAGCCTAACAAAGCCAGTTCAAGAAAGCTATGATGATGCTGGAACTAATGCAGGGCTTGATGGAAGTTATCGTTATCATTATGAAATATCTGATTCTTCTGGAAAGTTACAAGCTATAGAAGCAGGCCAAGAAATTCGTGTAGAAGGCACATATGGTTATATTGTTATTAAAGCCAGTGGTGAATATGTTTATAGTGCATATACATTAGATGAGCTCCAAGCAAAAGGTGTTGACACAAGCGAGCTGGCAGCAGGAAATACAGTAACAGATGTATTTACATATCGTCTTGTTGATGCAGATGGCGACTGGGTTAATGCAGATTTATCGATTAACATTGTTTCGCCTAGTCCAGAGGGAAGTAGCGAGCTTACCGCAAGTGAAAAAGGCTTAAATACACCAGAGGGAACAGAAAGCACAACAACCAGTGAAATCACACAAGGAAATCTATTAGAAAATGGCAGCTTCCCTGTTTATTTCGACCATGATATTGGTGGTAAAACAACAACATTTCAAGAAGTTGGAGCAAAGCTTTATTTTACAACAGATGCTGATGGCATAACTGTTCCCCATGAGACTTGGATGGATAGCTGGGCTGCAGCAAGTGCAGCAGATATTCCTTCTGGTTGGACAAACAACGGTGCAGTTTATAGTTATGGTGACCCTGCAACCCAAGGCTTCACCCTTCTTATGGATACAAAAGGTAACTATTATTTTGAGCTTACAGATAATTTTGATCATCCAAACGCAGGTCAATCGGGTGCGGATGATATTTTAACAATTATCAAAGACCTTACCTTTGGTGTTATTTCCGAAAAAGGTAATATTGGTACAGGTGATATTGACCTTAAGGCAGAAGATGATGCACCAGTACTTTCCACCGCAACCGTTACAGGTGCAGTTGATGAAGATGCATTAACAAATGCCAATGATGATAGTGCTAATGGCAATCAAAAAGATACAATAGAAGGCAGCTTAAGCTCTCTTGTTCATGCAGGTGCTGATGGTGTGGAATTCGGCCTTAATACGGATACATCTAAGCTTCCTTCGCTAACAAGTAACGGAAAAGCTATATCTTATACAGTTGATGCCACTAATGGTACAATCACAGCTAAAGATAGCGATGGTGCGGAAGTCTTTGTTC
>JBKEBO010000063.1:0-19425 GCA_047973205.1 Alphaproteobacteria bacterium
ACCATTGTAAACATAGCTGTGATGATTTTCAATATGAAAGATAAGAACCGTTTTAGATTTTAAGAAAATAATGGTGCACCCGAGGCGATTCGAACGCCTGACCTTTGCCTTCGGAGGGCAACACTCTATCCAGCTGAGCTACGGGTGCAATATTTAATGATGCTCAAACTAGCCCAATGCTTCATAAAAGTCAATTATTGAATAATATGATGAACTTGGCTATAATTTTAACCATCAATAAAAATGGAGAATTGGCAAAATGCAGCCCATCAATCTTGATGATATAAAAATAGAAGACGGCTGGAAACAGGCTCTTAAAGGCGAGTTCACCAAGCCCTATTTTGCCCAAATAAAAGCTAAATTTTTGGCCGATAAACAAGCAGGGCAAGTGATTTATCCTCCAGGCTCACTCATCTTTAATGCTTTTAATACAACCCCTTTTGATAAGGTGAAGATTGTTATTTTGGGTCAAGACCCTTATCATAAGCAAGGTCAAGCTATGGGGCTTTCATTTTCAGTTCCTCAAGGTATTGCTATTCCGCCATCACTGCGAAACATCTATAAGGAGCTGCAGCGAAGCATCAAGGGCTTTAATATTCCACCCCATGGCGACTTAACCCCTTGGGCAAAGCAGGGGGTGTTTTTACTCAATGCCGTGCTTAGTGTGCGACAAGGCCAAGCGGCAAGCCATGCTAAATTGGGTTGGCAAGAATTTACCCACGGGGTTATTCGTACCTTAAGTGAGCAAAAAGAGGGGCTGATTTTTATGCTCTGGGGCAATTTTGCCAAAGAAAAAGCAGCTCTGATTGATGCAACAAAGCATCATATTCTTACAGCGGTTCATCCCTCACCCCTTGCAGGTGGTGCTTTTATCGGTTGTAATCACTTTGCTATGGCCAATGAGATACTGGCTCGCTCGCAGCAGCAAAGCATTGATTGGCAAAACTAAAAAAGTAAGGACTATAGATAAACCATAGTCCTTTTCAAGTTTCAGGGAGGTAGTCAATGAAAAGAAAATATACTCTCAATTAACTGTAACGGCTGCTTTGTACATGCTATTTCCGAAGTCCCAAGCACCAGCCTCAATGGGTTGAGAACGATAACGAGAATAGCTTAATGTGCTTGCTTGATAGCTCATCATATTGGCATTATAAACTGCTGCTAACCAAATATTTCCAGCTTCGATAGCATCGCTTTCGGTTGTAAGCTCTGTTTTCATTTCGTCAATATCACCATCAAGATAAGTTTCAACCATATAATATTGATAAGCATGATAAAGCTCGTGCCAGATAACATCACCAGTCAATTTTGGCCAAGAAAGATTATCATAAGCCATATTGATGTTAATGCTGTTATCAGCTTTTCTGTACCATGCGGCTGCAATACGATTTTCGGCATAAACGATATTGATAACAGGAGCGTCCATACCGATAAGGTCTGTCACTTTTTTAATGTCTGCACTTAAATATTGTTCTAATGTTTTAAATTCAGGGTTAATGACTTTACGCATACCATTTGATGTTTCTTTTTCGATATAAAGGGTTTTGTTTTTATCACCAAAAACAAGCATGTTTTTAAAAACATCATAGCTTTTCCAGAAGTCTAAAGAATTTCTTTTAGCTATTTTTGTATATAAACGTTTAAGTTCTTGATCATATTGGCTACCTGTCATCATATTGCGAACATAAGGAACAAGAAGTTGAACAAATTGACCATTTTCGTAATTGTAAGTGCCTCTAACAAAGTCTGCAGAACCAGCTAAAACTTCTGTGATTAAGATTTTAACTTTTTTGAATTCTTCGTTTTTAAAGTCATCTTGATTATGTAAGCCAATGTAAATAAGAAGTTCAACACGTTCGTCTTCAGATAAAGCCCAAAGTTTGCTTAGGATTTCATCATTATCTTTTGCTTCAAATACAAGGTCTTTATAAACCACACTATATTTATTCCAATCATATGTCTCAAACACTGTTGATTGGGGTTGTGCTACGGCAAAAAGCTTTGTGAAAAAGCTTAAAGCAACAATTGCGATAATAATAATGTAACGTAACATAACCAAAGCTCCAAGATTAAGAGTTTTCCTTGGTATATATGTAGTTACACCCTATTCTAAATGTGCTTTGCAAAACGCAAATGATATTTGCAAATTTAGAAAGAATAGATTCTTCTGATATTTATAAAATAGGTGGCTTTTCGCAATCACACAAACTTGAGTATAGTCGTCATAATATGTGTGGTTATTTTGCTGGTGAAAGCATCATGAGCATTTGCCGACCCTCGAGCTTAGGTTGTTGATCTACCTTGATAAAGTCTTCACCAAGCTCCTCAATAACACGCTCAAATACACGGACTCCAAGCTCTTGGTGAGCCATTTCACGACCACGAAACCGCATACTCACTTTAACTTTATCGCCATTCTCAATAAATTTACGTATGGCACGCATCTTTGTTTGAAAATCATGCTGCTCAATGCCTGGGCGAACTTTTATTTCTTTCACCTCAACAATTTTTTGCTTTTTCTTTGCTTCCGCTTTTCGCTTTTGCTCTTGATATTTATATTTGCCATAATCCAGTATTTTACATACGGGTGGCTCTGCATTGGGTGAAACTTCAACTAAATCAAGCCCAACTGCAAGGGCTCTTTCCACTGCTTTTGATGTTTCGATAACACCAACCATTTCACCATTTTCATCAACAAGACGTACTTCACTTGCACGAATAAGCTCATTAGTACGTGGCCCTTCAAGTTCTGGGCGTTTATTTGGATGACGAGCTATAATAACCTCCTGCTCTAGTTGTCATATTTTTAAGCCTTATTTTTTAAAGGCTGGATTTTCTGCTTCGTTCACTAGTTTAGCGAATACCTCATTAAGTGCAAGCACTTCTTGTGTTTTTCCTCCAAGACGACGCATTGCCACTGTTTTTTCTTCTTTTTCTCTTGCTCCAACAACCAGTATTACAGGTACTTTTGCGTGAGAATGTTCTCGAATCTTATAATTAATTTTTTCATTGCGTGTATCAACTTCAACCCGAAGCCCTGCATCTTTAAAACGTTCCGCAACCTCAATAGCATAGTCTTGAATATCCGATGTAATCGGGGCAACAACAATTTGCTTAGGAGCAAGCCATAAAGGAAAACGCCCTGCATAATGTTCTATTAAAATACCAATAAAGCGTTCAAACGTACCTAATACCGCCCGATGGAGCATCACAGGATGGTGCTTTTGCCCATCCTCACCAATATAATTTGCACCTAAACGTTCAGGCAATACAAAATCAGCTTGTAATGTTCCGCATTGCCAATCTCTTCCTAAAGCATCCCGCAAAACAAATTCAAGCTTAGGCCCATAAAAAGCCCCCTCACCTGGATTAAGTTTAAGCTCAATACCTGCAGCCTCGGCTGCTCCTCTTAAGGCCGCTTCTGCTTTATCCCAAACATCATCAGAACCTGCTCGTTTTTCTGGACGATCAGAGAATTTCACAAACATCTCCACATCACCCATAATATCCTTATAAACTGATTTTAAGAGGTCGCAAAAGGCCTTTGTTTCCGAGATAATTTGTTCTTCCGAGCAAAAAATATGAGCATCATCCTGCACAAAACCCCGCACCCGCATAATCCCATGCAAAGCACCTGAGGCCTCATTACGATGGCATGAGCCAAATTCCGCCATACGTAAGGGAAGGTCTCGATACGACTTAAGTCCTTGATTGAAAATCTGAATATGAGCAGGACAGTTCATAGGCTTAATGGCAATATTATTCTCACCATCCAAATCGCCTGTTACAAACATATCCTCTCTAAATTTATCCCAATGGCCAGAGGCTTCCCAAAGCTCGCGATTAATCAATTGCGGTGTCCGAACCTCTATATAACCGTTATCTTCTAAACGTTTACGCATATAGGCCTCAAGCTGTCGATATAAAGCCCAACCGTTGGCATGCCAAAAAACCATTCCTGGAGCTTCGGGCTGAAGATGGAATAAATCCATCTCTTTACCTAATTTGCGATGATCACGGCGTTCTGCCTCAGCAAGACGCTCCAAATAAGCCGCAAGCTGTTTTTTATCAAACCATGCCGTACCGTAAATTCGTTGAAGCTGCTCACGATTACTATCACCCCTCCAGTAAGAACCTGCAACACTCATCAATTTAAAATGCTTGCCAATCTTACCTGTTGAGGGCAAGTGAGGCCCACGACATAAATCGAGCCATTGGCCTTGACGATAAACAGAAATCTCTTCTGTTTCAGCTAAATCTTCAATCAGCTCAACCTTAAAAGTCTCACCAATCTGCTTAAAATATTCTATGGCCTCATTGCGGCTCCATACCTCACGCTCAAAAGGCTGATTATCATCGATAATTTCTGCCATTTTTTGCTCGATTTTTTCTAAATCCTCAGGGGTAAAGGGCTTATCACGGCCAAAATCATAGTAAAAGCCATTTTCGATAGAAGGTCCAATAGTCACTTGTGTTCCAGGCCATAAAGCTTGTACGGCCTCCGCCATTACATGAGCCGTATCATGACGAAGAAGCTCTAAGGCAATCTCAGTGTTTTTTTCTGTAATAATACTCACATGGGCATCTTGCTCAATCGGATAGGAAAGATCTTTTAGCTCACCATCCACCTCTATCGCTAGAGCTGCTTTAGCTAATCCTGCTCCAATTGATGCAGCAACATCTAACCCTGTAATAGATGTATCAAAACTTTTTTTACTTCCATCTGGTAAAGTGATATTCAGCATTTACTTAACTACTCTTCATTAATGTTTTTGCAACCTTTTTAGTCCATTAGCTTATAGGCTCTTTTCTGTAAGTCAAGGACTTTGTAGCACATTCACGAAGTTCTTGTTTTTTCACTTAAGATAGTGTTATTTTAGTATCATATATTAAGGAGTTTTTAATTTGTCTTTAGAGCTTTTACTTAAGCCATTCACATTTTTAGACCCAACAGTTGCTATTGTTGCTCTAATTTGTAGTCTTTACACCCGAAAATTTATTTATATTTGGCCGATTGTTATCATATTTGCAAATATTTTACCTATTGCTATAATCATCATCAATCGGCAATATTTTGAGATATTTCACAATCAAAATCTCCAAGAGATATTCAAAGAGGTTGCTATCATCCGCCTTGTTATTGGTAGCCTTTGGGCATTGCTATGTTGGTGGGGAACAAATCGTATGAGGGATTATTTAAAAAAATGACAACATTGACAAAAAGACAAAAACAAATCATTAATAAGGTTACTGAATCTGGCTTTGCAACCGTTGAACAACTTGCCGAAAGCTTTGAGGTTACCCCACAAACAATCCGTAGTGATATTAACTTTTTATGCAAGAGTGATATGCTCAGTCGTTATCATGGTGGAGCTGCTCTTAAAACAGGAACACGTCAAAATACTGACTGGCGAGTAAGACAAGGTATCCACCTAAAGGAAAAAGAGCGTATAGCCACTTATATTGCTCAAGAAGTCCCCAATAATAGCAGCCTTTTTATGAACTTAGGCACAACCACAGAAATGACAGCCGAAAAGCTCATTGAATATAAAGACAAACTCACCATCATTACCAATAACTTAAATATTGCTATTAATTTAGCTGGCAAAAAAGATTTTGAGATTTTGATTGCAGGCGGCTCTATGCGGCATTCGGACCGTGGCGTTGTGGGCATTGCAACTGTTGACTTTGTATCGCAATTTCATGTAGATATTGCCGTTATTGGTATATCCGCCATTAACAGCGATGGCATATTATCCGACTTTGATTATCAAGAAGTTCAAGTGGCCAAAGCCTTAATCGATAATGCAAGCAAGGTTATTTTAGCTTGTGATTCCTCTAAGTTTGATAAACATTTAACAGTTAAACTTGGTTCTTTTGAAAAAATAGATGTCTTTATTACCGACAAAGCTCCCCCTAAAGGCATAGCCGAGGCCGCTAAAAGTCATGGTTGTGAAATTATTATTGTATAATATTTTTTAAAATCTTATTGACAAAAAAAGGGGAGCATAATATAAAAGCCTAACTTGGATTTTGGCGGAGTAGCTCAGCTGGTTAGAGCAGAGGAATCATAATCCTTGTGTCGGGGGTTCAAGTCCCTCCTCCGCTACCAAAAACAACCTGCATCTTGCAGGTTTTTTTATTGGAAAATTCTGTAAATGCTCGTGGTGAATAAACAACAAAACGAGTACCAAAATCCAACTAATAAAAAAATCTTTCCTCACTTGACATGCATCAATTCTTTTTATCACTCTTTACATTATACTCTGCCTTAAAAATAATAAAAAATAAATAAAAGGAAAGATAAACATGATACAAAAATCTGAGCAAACAAAGGCTCTAACCGCAAGCACACTGGCATTTACCGTCTGTTTTGCGGTTTGGACTATTTTCTCTATTATTGGTGTCAGCATTAAAGAAGAGCTTGGACTTTCCAGCACAGAATTTGCAACTTTAGCCGCAACGCCTGTTTTAACAGGGGCATTAAGCCGTATCTTTTTAGGCATATGGACTGACCAATTTGGTGGTCGCCGTGTTTTCACCCTTGTGATGTTATTTGCAGCCCTTGCAACATTTTTTATCCGCTTTGGCTCAACCTATACCCATTATATGATTTCCGCCTTAGGTATTGGCTTGGCTGGCGGCTCATTTGCCGTTGGTGTAGCCTATGTTTCTAAATGGTATGAAAAAGAAAAACAAGGGACTGCTTTAGGTATCTTTGGTATGGGCAATGTGGGGGCTGCCATTACCAACTTTGGAGCACCATTTTTACTCCTAGCTCTTGGTGGAGTATGGAAGAATGTGGCTGCTGTTTACGCCATTGTTTTAGCCATAACTGCTGTTTTATTCTTTATCTTTACCAAAGAAGATCCAACCACTAAGCAACGCCGTGAAACAGGAGGTGAACGTCCGAGTGTATTAGAGCAGCTTGAACCGCTTAAAGACTTGCGTGTTTGGCGATTCTCTCTTTATTACTTCTTTGTTTTCGGTGCTTTTGTATCCCTTGCTATTTGGCTGCCTCAATATTATAAGAATGTTTATGGGCTTAACCTAGCTGTTGCAGGCTCTCTTGCTTTTTGGTACTCAATGCCTGGCTCTGTCTTTAGAGCTTTAGGTGGTTGGCTGTCGGATAAATTTGGGGCTCGTGCTGTAATGTATTGGACCTTCATTGGCTCTCTTGTGAGCCTATTCTTCTTAGCCTATCCATCAACTGATTATACTGTAAATGGTGTCAATGGCCCTATTTCCTTCCATTTTGAGATTGGCTTAAAATTCTTTCTTATTTTAACTGTCGCCTTAGGATTCTTTATGTCTTTAGGTAAGGCTGCAGTTTATAAACATATTCCTCATTATTATCCTGACCAAGTTGGTGCCGTTGGTGGTATGGTCGGGCTTGTTGGTGGTCTTGGTGGCTTCCTTTTACCGATTTTATACGGAATTCTAAACGATAAAACTGGTATTTGGACAAGCTGCTTTATGCTATTGTTCATTCTTGTGGCAATAGCTCTGACCTGGATGCATTTTACTATCCGTAGACTCGATCGTCAAAGGCATCCTGAGCTTAAAGTCGAAACAGATCTTCCCGAAGCTGTTATGGACTAAAAGCAACTCTTTTTACAATCCCCAACTTAAACAAAGCCTATTTATCTTTATGATAAGTAGGCTTCTTTTTTATCCAAAAATAAAAAAATACTTCTTAAAACCTGCTGCTATCGTAGGATTTTACGTATTTTATCCATAACTTGATATATATCAATTATTAACAAATTCTTTTTGTCTATACTCACCTAGAAATTAAAGGATTCGATGAAGCATAAATATAAACAATTTCAAAAAAGCTTATGATAACAGGGAGGCTTTTTATCAATCCAAAATATAATGAGGCAAACTCATTTTGTTTATATATGTCATAGTCTTATCCAAAGTATAATGATAATTAAATAAATAAAGAAAGAGAATACAAATGGCAAAAGATTTATATGGCTGGAACCCCGAAGACAAAGGTTTTTGGGAAGAATCTGGCAAAAAAATTGCAAATAGAAATTTATGGCTTTCCATTCCCTGCTTACTTTGTGCTTTTGCAACATGGATGTATTGGTCAGTTATTACCGTACAAATGCTCAATTTAGGCTTTGACTTTCAACAAGCAGATTTATTCTCGCTTATGTCTATATCGGGGCTTGCGGGGGCAACATTGCGTATCCCAAGTACCTTTTTTATCCGCATCGCAGGTGGACGTAACACCCTATTTTTAACCACCGCTTTGTTGATTATTCCTGCTCTTTTAACAGGTTTAGGTCTACAAAATCCCAACACACCTTTATGGCAGTTTCAGTTTTATGCCTTACTAAGCGGTATTGGTGGCGGCAATTTTGCTTCTTCCATGTCTAATATTTCCTTCTTTTATCCTAAAAAAGCTCAAGGCTATGCTTTAGGTATGAATGCTGGTTTAGGTAATTTTGGTGTAACCGCTATGCAGCTTTTAGTACCACTCGTTATGACCTTTGCTGTTGTTGGTAGTAGCCGTACATTACAAATTCCCTCAGGTACACTTATTGGTAAAATTCCTGCAGGTACCGAGCTTTGGATTCAAAATGGTGGTTATGTTTGGGTTGCCGTTTTGATACCTCTTATTATCCTTACTTGGTTTGGTACAAATAATATTCGTGATGAGAATGTTTCACCAAATATTGGCTCAACCGCTAGCTCTTTTGCTAAAATTATTGGTATGCTTCTTATCGGAATGTTTACTTCTGCTTTAGGTTTGTGGCTTATGCTTCCTAAAACGGCTAATGGTGCAGGTATTGGCCTTTCTATGTGGATTGTTGTTCCTTTGGTTATTGCTGTAACAGTTGGGCTTCTTCGCTTACTTCCTGGCTCTATCGGAAGCAGCTTAGGGCGGCAATATCAAATCTTTAAAAATAAACATACTTGGGTCATGACAATCATTTATACAATGACCTTTGGCTCATTCATTGGCTTTTCTGCAGCCTTTGGATTATCTATCAAAGTTATCTTCGGTTTCCAACATGTCTTAACCGATGGCGTATGGGATCATAGTATTACAAATCCTAATGCTCCTTCGGCTTTAACATATGTTTGGATGGGTGCTTTTATCGGCTCTCTCATTCGTCCTGTGGGCGGTATCTTAGCCGATAAAATTGGCGGAGCCCGCGTTACTCAAATCATCTCTTTCACCATGGTGGGTTCCGCTCTCGGTGTTGCTTACTTTATGAAGCTCGCTTATACTTCCACAACGCCCGAAGTTTATTTTGTTCCTTTTTTACTACTCTTCCTTTTGCTCTTTTGTGCAACAGGGCTTGGTAATGGCTCAACATTTAGAAGTATTGCCAATATTTTTGAGCGTAAAGAACGTGGCCCTGTACTTGGTTGGTCATCAGCTGTTGCTGCCTATGGGGCTTTTATTGTACCGCAGCTTTTTGGTGAGCAAATCCATAAGGGTACACCCGAATATGCCATTTACGGTTTAGCTGTCTTTTATGTATTCTGTATTGGATTGAACTGGTGGTTCTATATGCGTCCAGGTGCAGAGATTAGAAATCCATAAACTATCATAACTAATAAAGAGAAAGATTACGATTATGAGTAAATTCTTAAAAAATATCACTTTTTTTAAACACAAAAAAGAAGATTTCTCCCAAGGTCATGGCCAAGCGGTTCATGAGGATCGCCGTTGGGAACAATCTTACCGTCAACGCTGGCAACATGATAAAATTGTTCGTTCCACCCATGGTGTGAACTGTACAGGTTCTTGTAGCTGGAAAATCTATGTTAAGAATGGTCTTGTTACATGGGAAACCCAGCAAACAGATTATCCTCGTACAAGAGACGACTTGCCTAACCATGAGCCTCGTGGTTGTGCCCGTGGAGCAAGTTATAGTTGGTATCTTTATAGTGCCAACCGCTTAAAATACCCTCTTATCCGTGCTCATCTTTTAAAGGCGTGGCGTGCAGCCAAAGCCATTAGTAAAGATAGCGTATCGGCTTGGCAAAGCATTATGAACCAGCCTGAGATTGTTAAAGAATATCAACAAGCTCGTGGTAAGGGTGACTTTGTTCGTGCCGAGTGGGATGAGGTGAGCGATATTATCGCTGCGGCCAATATTCATACGGCAAAAACATGGGGACCTGACCGTGTGATTGGTTTTTCTCCTATTCCTGCAATGTCTATGGTTTCTTATGCTGCTGGTTCTCGTTATCTTTCTCTTTTAGGTGGTACATGTATGTCGTTTTACGATTGGTATTGCGACCTTCCTCCATCTTCACCACAAACATGGGGTGAGCAAACTGATGTTCCAGAATCAGCCGATTGGTATAACTCTGATTATATCATCCTTTGGGGGTCAAACGTTCCGCAAACACGTACCCCCGATGCCCACTTTTTAGCCGAAGCTCGCTATAAAGGAACAAAAACCGTTGTGGTTACTCCTGATTATTCCGAAGCTTCTAAATTCTCTGATATTTGGCTTAACCCTAAGCAGGGTACAGACTCAGCTGTTGCCATGGCTATGGGGCATGTGATTTTAAAAGAGTTCCATTTAGGCGAAAATAAATCCGATTACTTTATTGACTATTGCCGTCAATATACAGATATGCCCTTTTTGGTAACTTTAGAAGAAAATGACAAAGGCGGGCTTGTTCCTGGTCGTATGGTGCGAGCCAGCGATTTTGATGGCGATTTAGGTCAAGAAAATAATCCTGATTGGAAGCCTGTTCTTATTGATGAAAATAAAGATGAGATTATTGTTCCTAATGGTACAATTGGTTCTCGTTGGGGCGAAAAAGGCTCATGGAATTTAGAAGAAAAGAATGTGAGCGATAGCAGTGATATTAAAGCCAAGCTTTCTTTAATTGATGATGGCCAAGTCGATGATATTCTCTTTCCATATTTTGGTAATAAGCAGCATGAATATGACTATTTTGCCAAAACTGACCACGAGTCAATTATTGCCCATAAAGTTCCAACAAAAACCATCAAAACAAAAGATGGTGATATTAAAGTTGCAACAGTTTACGACTTATTTATTGCCAATTATGGTATTGACCGTGGCCTTGGTGATGATAATGCCGCAAGCTCTTATGATGAAGATAAGCCTTACACACCTAAGTGGCAGCAAGCCATTACAGGCGTTGACCCTGAGCTTATTATAAAAGTTGCCAAAGACTTTGCCGAAAATGCCCATAAGACGAATGGTCGTTCGATGGTTATTGTAGGTGCTGCGATTAACCACTGGTATCATATGGATATGATTTACCGTGGCATTATCAATATGCTGATTATGTGTGGCTGTGTTGGTCAAACAGGTGGGGGCTGGGCTCATTATGTGGGTCAAGAAAAACTTCGTCCTCAAACAGGCTGGGCTCCTTTAGCCTTTGCTTTAGATTGGAGCCGTCCACCACGTCATATGAACTCAACATCATTCTTTTATGCCCATACCAACCAATGGCGTTACGAAACCTTAGAAATGGATGATATTTTATCGCCATTAGCCGATAAAGATACATGGAAAAATGCATCTTTTATTGACTGTAATACTCGTTCCGAACGTATGGGATGGTTGCCTTCATCTCCACAGTTAAGGGAAAATCCTCTTAATCTTTCTAAAGAGGCTAAAGCTGCTGGCGGTAATATTGCCGATTATGTGGTTAAATGCCTTAAAGATGGTAGCTTAGAGCTTTCATGTGAAGACCCTGATAACCCTAAAAACTGGCCACGGAATATGTTTGTTTGGCGTTCGAATATTTTAGGTTCTTCAGGTAAAGGACACGAATATTTCCTTAAGCATCTTTTGGGTACAGATAATGGTGTTCAGGCCGAAGAAACTTCTGCCCGTCCGTCAGAAGTTACATGGCATGACGAAGCCCCTCAAGGCAAGCTAGACCTTCTTGTAACCTTAGACTTTAGAATGTCAACCACTTGTGTTTATTCTGATATCGTTCTTCCTACCGCTTCATGGTACGAGAAAAACGACTTAAATACATCGGATATGCATCCGTTTATTCACCCATTAAGTGCGGCGATTGACCCTGTTTGGGAAAGCAAATCTGATTGGGAAATCTTTAAGCTGATTGCCAAAAAAGTCTCCGAGCTTTCCCCTGGTCATTTGGGTGTGGAAACAGATATCGTAACCCTTCCTATTCAACATGATACCCCAACAGAGCTTGCCCAAGGTCCTCGTGAGCTCGATTGGAAAAAAGGTGAAGTTGAGCCTATTCCTGGTAAAACAATGCCAAGTATTGTTGCGGTTGAACGTGATTACCCGAACCTTTATAAAAAGTTTACCTCTTTAGGCCCATTACTAGATAAATTAGGTAATGGTGGTAAAGGAATTGGCTGGAATACACAAGCCGAAATCGATGGGCTACGTTCTTTAAATGGAGCAACAAAAGACGATAATGAAGACTTAAACAACCGTCCAAAAATCGATAGCGATATTGATGCAACAGAGGTTATTTTATCCCTTGCTCCCGAAACCAATGGTCATGTGGCTTATAAAGCATGGTCAGCTCTTTCTGAGGTTACAGGTTTAGACCATACCCATCTTTCTAAAGGGCGTAAAGAGGAACACCACCGTTATCGTGATCTTCAGGCTCAACCCAGAAAGATTATCTCTTCACCCACATGGTCAGGTATTGAGTCCGAAGAAGTCTCTTATACCGCAGGCTATACCAATGTTCATGAGCTTATTCCATGGCGAACCTTAACAGGCCGTCAGCAGCTCTATCAAGACCATCGTTGGATGCGTGATTTTGGTGAGGCTTTATGTGTGTACAAACCTCCTGTGAACCTTCAGACAATTGATGATAGTATGCATTCTAAATCTGATAGTAAACAAGTTGTATTAAACTTTATTACACCACACCAAAAATGGGGTATCCACTCAACATATTCCGATAACCTCCTTATGCTTACCCTTAACCGTGGTGGCCCATGTGTTTGGATGAGTGAAATTGATGCTCAAAAAGCTGGTATTGAAGATAATGACTGGATTGAAGCATGGAATAAAAACGGTGCTTTAGTGGCTCGTGCTGTTGTCTCGCAACGTGTTCCCGAAGGAATGAGCATGATGTATCACGCTCAAGAAAAAATTGTGAACACTCCTATGAGCGGCATAACAGGTACACGTGGTGGTATTCATAACTCTGTAACCCGTGCCGTACTTAAGCCAACTCATATGATTGGTGGTTATGCTCAGCTTTCTTACGGGTTTAACTATTATGGTACTGTGGGCTGTAACCGTGATGAATTTATTGTGGTACGTAAAATGGATGATAAAGAAGTAACATGGGGAGACGAGGAAGTCGCATCAAACAATACCCCAGTAAGCTCAGAAAGCAAGGAGGTATAGACAATGAAAGTACGTGCACAAATAGGAATGGTATTAAACCTTGATAAATGTATTGGTTGTCATACCTGCTCAGTAACTTGTAAAAATGTTTGGACCTCTCGTGAAGGTGTTGAATATGCTTGGTTTAACAATGTTGAATCAAAACCTGGTACAGGCTTTCCAACCAATTGGGAAGACCAAGAAGAATGGAAAGGCGGCTGGGTTTTAAATAGCCAAGGTAAGCTTAAGCTCAAAGCAGGTGGTAAATTAAATCTTTTAAGCCAAATTTTTGCCAACCCAAATTTACCTGAAGTTCATGATTATTACGAGCCATTTACTTTTGATTATCAAGAGCTTCATACGGCAAAAAATCGGCAGAACTTCCCCTCAGCTCGTCCACGCTCTATTATTAGTGGTGAGCGTATGGAAAAAATCAACAAAGGCCCCAACTGGGAAGAAATCTTAGGTGGTGAGTTTGAAAAACGCAGCAAAGATAAAAACTTTGAGAATATCCAAAAAGATATCTATGGTCAGTTCGAAAACACATTCATGATGTATCTTCCTCGCCTTTGTGAGCATTGCTTAAACCCTGCTTGTGTGGCCTCTTGCCCATCAGGTGCGATTTATAAGCGTGAAGAAGATGGCATTGTTTTGATTGATCAAGAAAAATGCCGTGGCTGGAGAATGTGTGTATCAGGCTGCCCTTACAAAAAAATTTACTATAACTGGAAATCTGGGAAATCCGAAAAATGTACATTCTGTTATCCTCGGATTGAAGCAGGTCAACCAACCGTATGTTCTGAGACTTGCGTGGGTCGTATCCGCTATTTAGGTGTGATGCTTTATGATGCTGACCGTATTAGCGAAGCAGCTAGTGCTAAAGACGAAAAAGACCTTTATCAATCACAACTTGATATCTTTTTAGACCCTAATGACCCTGAAGTTATTAAGGCTGCTAAAGAAGAAGGTATTCCTGAAGCTTGGCTAGAATCAGCTCGCAAATCACCTGTTTACGCTATGGCGATTGACTGGAAAGTGGCTTTACCATTACACCCTGAATATCGTACATTACCAATGGTTTGGTATATTCCACCATTAAGCCCTATTCAATCGGCTGCTCAAGCAGGCGAAGTGGATATGAAAGGGCGTATCCCCGATATTCACTCATTGCGTATTCCTGTAAAATATCTTGCTAATATGCTCACTGCTGGCGACGAAGCCCCTGTGCTTTCGGCCTTAGAGCGTATGGCTGCAATGCGGAGCTATATGCGTTCTAAAAATGTGGAAGGCTTTGAAGATATAGAGCTTTTAGAACAGGTAGGCTTAACCAAAGAGCTTACAGAAGAAATGTATAAAGTAATGGCTATTGCAAATTATGAAGATCGTTTTGTTATTCCAACATCACATCGTGAATATGCTCATGATGCCTTTGGTACACGCTCTGGAGCAGGCTTTGAGGGTACATGCTCGATTAGTCAAGATGCCTTTGGTGGTAGCGGCGGTAGCTTAGGCTGCGGCGGTTGTGGTGATACACCTAAACCAAAATCATTATTTGGAGGCAATTAAGATGACACAACAAACTTTTAAAGCTTTAGCTGCTTTTTTGCTTTATCCTACTGAGGAACAACAAAAAGCTCTTGGTGAATGTTTGGATATTATCAAAGCAGAAAATCTGCTTAAAGATGAGCATATCAAAGGCCTTAGCCAATTAGCAAACTATATTGCCTCAAATGATATTTATGATATTCAGGCCGCTTATATTAACCTTTTTGATAGAGGACGGAGCTATAGCTTGCATTTATTTGAGCATGTTCATGGCGAAAGTCGTGATCGTGGTCAAGCTATGGTGGATTTAACCTCCACCTATGCCCAAGCAGGCCTTGAGCTTGATGGCAATGAGCTTCCTGATTATCTACCCATCTTTTTGGAATATCTAGCAGAAGCTCCTAAAAATGAAGCCGAAGAAAGCTTGGCCGATGCCGCTCATATTATTGCCATCATTGGTGCAAGATTAAGTGAAGCTGAAAGCCCATATGCCCATGTATTTTCGGCTATAGTTGCTCTTTCTCCTCAACAACCCAATAAGGATGAAATAGCCAAAGCCATTCAAACAAAAGAAGATAGAAGCCTAGAATCATTAGACCAAGCATGGGAAGAAAAACCTGCTTTTGATGGCGAAGCCGATTGCGGCCGTTGTGAACATGCTATTAGCCATGACTTTTTAGGACAAGAAGAAATAGGAGCCCGTAATGAGTAGCTATATCAATCAATTATTTTTTGGCATTTATCCATATATCGCAATTGCCGTATTCGTTATTGGTTCACTTTTGCGTTATGAACATGTGCCTTATGGCTGGCGTTCTGGTTCTAGCCAATTTTTATCAAAGCCTAAAATGCGTTGGGCCTCTAACTTATTCCATATCGGCATTATCGTTATTTTAGGTGGCCATTTGGTGGGCCTACTTACCCCTAAAGAGGTTTATCACATCTTTATTACCTCTTCGCAAAAACAAGTGCTTGCCATGACTGCTGGTGGCATTGCTGGTGTTGCATGTTTTATCGGTTTAACCATGCTTATTATCCGCCGCTTTACCGACCCATTAGTTAAAGCTACATCATCTTTTAGTGATAATCTTGTTTTAATTATCCTTTATATTCAATTGATTTTAGGCTTAATGACCATCTTTATTTCTATGGGTCATCTTGATGGTGAAACCATGGTAGACTTTGGTAATTGGGCTCAATCTATTGTGACCCTTAACGGTAAAGCTGCCTCTTATGTAGCTGATAAAAATATCATCTTTAAGCTTCATATCGTTTTGGGCTTAACGATTTTACTCATCTTTCCGTTTACAAGGCTTGTCCATGTATGGTCTGTGCCAATCTCATATATTACCACCCGTAAGGGATATCAGATTGTCCGTAAAAAAGAGAAATCTGAGTAATTAAATAAGTTATTTGAATGATAGTCAATTTATGATATATTCACTTATTCATTGATTTGTAATAAGGAGTTTCATAAATTGACTATTCCAACAGAAGCTGGTGCTCTTACCGAATATATTATTAAAACATATCATGACAAGCACCGCATTGATCTTCCTATACTTTTAGAGGGTTCTAGAGAGCTCGAAAAAACAAAAGGTGATACTTTTCCTAAAGAGCTTACTTCGCTACTTGATGAAGTTTTCTTTACTGTAGAAAGCCATTTGGCCAAAGAAGAGAATATCCTTTTCCCGATGATTCGTGATGGTATTAGAGGGGCTATGCTTGGTGGTCCTATCTCTGTTATGATGAGCGAGCATGAGGCTTTAGACGGCCTTTTAGAAGCCATTACATCATCAACAAATGACTTCCAATCTGACGATAGTGAAATCCAAAATCTTTACGGCAAGATTGTCCAATTTAAGGATGAGCTGACCGAACATGCTCATCTCGAAGATAACACTTTATTCCCTTCAGTATTGCAGCAGTAAGTTATTTGTTATATATTCTTTTTTTTAAAAGAGAATTTTGCGATGGCCAATATCACCTATGATAAAGAGAATATTTTAAACATCTTTAGCGAGCATCCTGTCTTTGGCTGCTTAACTGCGGCACAAAAACAGTTGCTCGTCGAGAATATTCATGTCAATAAATGGGCTAAGGGTGAGATGATTTTCACCCAAGGTTCTCCTGCTGACTACCTTTACTTATGGCTTGATGGTACTGCTCAGCATTTCATCCAAACCCCTTCTGGACTGGATGTTTTTATCGCCGTCATTAACCGCTCAGGACGGCTGATTGGTATCTCAACCATCCTAGAGCAGCCCGTTTTTATCTACTCACTGATTGCCCTTAACAAAGCCAAAGCCATACGCATACATAAAAGCCTACTCTCGCAAATCCGCAAGGAGAATATGCAGTTTTCTCAAGAGCTTTTATCTTCCGCAGCCCGCTCTATTTATCGTCTATCTCTTAAGGTAGAACAATCGGCAACATTCACTGCCTCACAAAAGGTGATATGCTATGTGTTAAAACATCTTCAACCTACTGATAACTCAACAAATATTGAAATGCCTTTCCGTATCGAGAAAAAAACACTCGCCTCTCTTTTACAAGTAACACCCGAGACATTATCACGCACCCTCCATTATCTTAAGGAGCTTGGCCTCCATATCGAAAAAGACCATGTTCTTATCGAAAATCTCGATAGTTTACAACGGATTGCTTGTTCTAACTGCTCTCAAATTACCATCGGTGCAGAACATGGCTGCATGGGACGAAGAGATTAAGTTTGAAAAATACTTAAAAATCAGTCTCTTTCAACATTTTTTCTGAGAATTTTCCCTGAGTTCGCATCAATTTTATAATCATATTCCCGACCCTTATATTTAAAGTCTATTTCATAAACTTTACGACCATTTTCTCTATCAATATCAAGGTCATAATCTCGAATAGATTTGCTTGTTACCCCTGCATCCTTAAGGGCAATTCTTTTAGCACTACTCGCACTAATTTGTTGAGCAAAAGCAAGAGACGGACTAAAAGATAAAAGTAAGAATATTGCAATTATTTTCTTCATTTGGGTAGAACCTTTCTTCACAAAAATTATACTTATAAAACAATAGTATGTTCATGCTATTAAAAACTATAAAAATGGCAGAAAAAAGATTTTACAACTTCTGATTATAACAAACAATCATCACTTGCATTCGGTCTTCATTTTACCCATTATCTGTTTTTGCAATTACAATTTAAAATTGTGATTATTTCTGAATTTTCTTTACCAAGATAACGAGCCTAAATTTTTATTAAAGGATTAAAACAAGCCGATTTAAGTCCAAACTTTACCCAATTTTGTCCAAAAATATCCATTTATATCCAAAAGTATCCATTTTTTGCCACCCCTTTAGGTTACATTTTCTTTTTGCTATATGTATTTTCTTGTTCTCATTATGGATAAAGATGGATATTTTTGGACAAAACTGGACAAAATCGGGCAAAAATAGTTAAAAATCATCCCATTTTAGGGGCGTGTTTGCCCATTACCATAAACCTTATACTTAAAGCTGGTGAGCTGCTCCACACCCACTGGGCCACGAGCATGCATCCGCCCTGTCGAAATGCCAATCTCAGCCCCCATGCCAAACTCCCCTCCATCGGCATATTGGCTAGAGGCATTCCAGATAACAATCGCACTATCAACCTCATTCAAAAACTGCATCGCTGCAGCCTCATCTTCAGTGATAATTGCATCCGTATGCTGGCTATGGTGTTTTTCAATAAAATCAATAGCTTGGGTAATATTTTCCACAATCTTAACAGCAAGAATAGCATCCAAATATTCCGTATCCCAATCTTGCTCATGAGCCATTTTAATGCCATCCACAAAAGAACAAGCCTGCTCATCACCACGAATTTCACAGCCAAGCTCCATAAGCTTCTGAGCAATAATCGGCAAGAATACTTCCGCAACATCCTGATGAATAATAAGATTCTCTGTTGCTCCACAAATTCCCGTCCGCCGCATTTTAGCATTGGCCACCACCTCAACAGCCTTTTTAAGCTCCGCAGCTCTATCAATATAGGTATTATTCAGCCCCTCAAGATGCATAAATAACGGAATTTTGCTTTCATTTTGAATATGTTGGATGAGACTACGCCCCCCACGAGGAACAATCACATCGATATATTCATTCATCTTTAGCATCTCATCAACC
Source organism: Alphaproteobacteria bacterium (assembly GCA_047973205.1). Lineage (GTDB taxonomy): Bacteria > Pseudomonadota > Alphaproteobacteria > JBKEAR01 > JBKEAR01 > JBKEAR01. The sequence continues at coordinate 19,052 of JBKEBO010000063.1, forward strand.
GCCGCACGATCACGAGTTTGCACCAGCTGAATGGCATCCACAGATAAGCCTGATTTTTCAAGACCTTCATGGAGGCAAGCGACAATAGCTTTTGCCGAATTTAGACTATCTGAGCCTCCACGTAAAATTGCCGTATTGCCTGATTTTAAGCAAAGAGCCCCCGCATCGGCCGTCACATTCGGACGACTTTCAAAAATAACACCAATTACCCCCAAAGGCACTCTAACTCGTTGAATTTTAAGCCCATTCGGACGTTCCCACTCATCCATAATATCCCCCACAGGGTCCTTAAGAGCCGCAATGGCCTCTAAGCCTTCCGCCATGGCGATAATGCGTTCTTCATCGAGCATAAGCCGATCCATCATTGCATCTGA
>JBKEBO010000011.1:0-115737 GCA_047973205.1 Alphaproteobacteria bacterium
TGCTTTAGATGGTCGTTTACTTCGCTCATCAACTCTTATTCTTAAAGGGGAGGATAAAAAGCCCCAAGCTATATTATGCCTTAATCAAGATGATGGTGAATTTCATCGCTTAATTGACCATCTTCAGCAAATTACTCAAATCGAAGATCGAAAAAGTAGCGAGAACTTTTCCACAAATGTTGCTCATTTGGGCGAACAAATTATTGCCGATATTATGGCCACAAACCATAAGCCCGTGCATGGCTTAAATGCTCAAGAAAAAAAGCAGCTTACAAAAAAAATGGCTGCTGCTGGAGCTTTTGAAATTAAAGGTTCGGTAGAAATAGCCGCAAAAATGCTCAGTGTATCTGAACCTACACTTTATCGATATTTAAAACAAGTGTAACCATAAAGAGAGGTAAGATAAGATGAGTAAAGAAAATCTTTTTGAACGTATTTTTTGCCTCGTTAAATGTCCTGATTCCTAAATATACTTTCAGTCAAAAGAACAAATCCAAAAATAAAATATAAGAACTGAAGATATAAGGGAAAAACAATGAAACGTATTCCAGAACCTTTTCGCATTAAAATGGTTGAGCCTATCCGCATGACCAATTTCGAAGATCGCCAAAAAGCAATTATTGAGGCAGGTTATAATCCATTCTCCTTAAAAAGTGAAGATGTTTATATTGACCTTTTAACCGATTCTGGCACAGGTGCCATGAGTGATAATCAATGGGCAGGCCTTATGCTTGGTGATGAAGCCTATGCAGGTAGTCGTAACTTCTATAACCTCTATAATGCCGTACAGCATTTTTTCGGCTATGAATTTGTCATCCCAACCCATCAAGGGCGGGGGGCAGAACAAATTCTATTTCCTTGTCTTATTGAGCAAGCCAAACAAAAACGCAGTTGCAAAAAGCCAATATTTATCTCTAACTATCATTTTGATACAACTGCAGCTCATATTGAGCTTAATGGGGCTCAGGCTCTTAATGTGGTAACTGAAAAAGCATTTGATACAAAAACATATTATGATTGGAAAGGTGATTTTGATATCGAAAAGCTTAAGTCCATAATTGCTGAACATGGCAGTAAAAATGTTGCCGCCATTATCACGACCATCACCTGTAATAGCTCAGGAGGACAACCCATCTCAATGGCTAATATGCGTGCCGTTTATGAAATAGCCAAAAAGCATGATATTCCTGTGGTTATCGACTCCGCTCGCTATTGCGAAAATGCTTACTTTATTAAGCAGCGTGAACAAGGTTATGAAAATAAGTCTATTTTAGAGATTATTCGCGAAATGTATAGCTATGGCGATATGCTCACTATGTCGGCAAAAAAAGATCCTATGGTTAATATCGGAGGCTTATGCTGTATTAAAGAAGATAAAGAGCTTTTCCAAGCAGTTCAAACCCGATGTGTACCTATGGAGGGTTTCGTTACCTATGGCGGACTTGCTGGCCGTGATATGGAAGCCTTGGCTCGTGGTCTTTATGAAGGTGCCGATGAGCATTTTCTCCATTACCGTATTGCCCAAGTAAAATATTTGGGAGATCGCTTAATGGAAGGTGGTGTTCCTATTCAATATCCCACAGGTGGTCATGCTGTTTTTGTGGATGCTGCTAAAATCCTACCGCATATCCCTGGTGATCAATTTCCTGCCCATGCTCTTTGTAATGAGCTTTATTTAGAAGCAGGAATCCGTGCTGTGGAAATTGGCTCATTATTGCTCGGACGCGATCCTCAAACAGGAGAGCAAAAAGAATCTCCCTTAGAGCTTATGCGTCTTACAATTCCTCGCCGTGTCTACACCAATGATCATATGGACTATATTGCCGATGCTCTCATTGCCGTTAAAGAGCGAGCTGATAAAATCGTTGGACTAACATTTGACTATGAGCCTCCTGTATTGCGTCACTTTACCGCAAGGTTAAAACCTGTGACTTAAGCAAAATAGGAACTATTTAAACATAAAAGAGCCATATCAATTGGCATATGGCTCTGACTTGTATATGGAGGTCATGATGACAGACAGAACAGAAAATTCAAAAACTCCTTCACTTATTGGCGGTGGAATGATTATTGCTGGAACAGCCGTTGGAGCAGGGATGTTTGCTATTCCTGTTGTAAGTGCAGGCATGTGGAGCATGTGGGCGACCTTGGCTTTAATTATCACTTGGTTTTGTATGATGCATTCAGGTTTTATGATTTTAGAGACAAATCTTAATTATCCTCAAGGTTCAAGCTTTGATACAATCGTTAAAGATACCCTAGGTAAAGGCTGGAACATTTTTAACGGTATCACCGTTGCCTTTGTAGGCTATATTCTTGCTTATGCCTATATTTCAGGAGGTGGCTCTATTGTATCGCAAACTTTAGAGACAACAATTGGCTATACACCACCGCAAAAACTTGCAGGCATTCTTTTTGCTTTAGGCCTCGCTTTTTTTGTTTGGCTTTCAACAAAAGCGGTTGATCGCATTACCACTATTTTAATTTTTGGCATGATTATTACATTTTTTATGTCTGTGAGTGGTTTAACCTTTAATATCAAGGCCGAATATCTTTTTAATACACTCACCACAGAAAAAATAAGCTATTTTCCCTTTATTTTTGCGGCTCTTCCTGCTTTATTAACATCATTTGGATACCACCATAGTGTACCTAGTCTTATGAAATATTATGGCAAATCTCCACGTAAAATTATCACTTGCATTATTTTTGGTACAGTTTTGGCTTTGATATTCTATATTTTTTGGCTCTTTGCTATTTTAGGCAATATTCCTCGAAGCCATTTTGGCGATATTATTGCCCAAGGAGGTAATGTGGGGGTTTTAGTAGGGGCTGTAAGCAATGTAATTGATGGAAAATTAACTTCAAATTTACTTTCAATGTTTGCTAATATGGCGGTTGCCTCGTCTTTTTTAGGGGTGACCTTAGGGCTTTTTGATTATTTAGCTGATTTATTCAAATTTGACGATAGTCGCCTTGGACGCACAAAAACAGCCGCTGTTTTATATATTCCTCCACTAATTGGCGGCATATTCTTTCCTAATGGCTTTATTATTGCCATTGGCTTTGCGGGGCTTGCCGCAACCGTTTGGGCCGCGATTGTACCTGCTCTTATGGCTAAGGCGAGCCGCCAAAAGTTTGGGAATCCGCTCTTTCGTACATGGGGCGGTAATATATTGGTATATATCATTATTATCTATGGTATTGTTATTGCTATCTGTCATACTCTCAGCATGCTTAATAAGTTACCTACATTTGGATAATAACAAGACTTAAAAAGGAGACAATTATATGACAATAATCAGCACAGATAACGCTCCCGCAGCTATTGGACCTTATGTTCAAGCCACTGATTTCGGACAGTTTATTATAACTTCAGGGCAGCTTCCCATCGAGCCTATTTCAGGGGATATGCCTGCAGATATTATGGCTCAAACCCGCCAATCATTAGAGAATATTAAGGCGATTATTGAGGCGGCAAAGCTTCAGGTTAAAGATATAAAAAAAACAACTATATTTGTAAAAGACCTTAATGATTTTAATGTGGTTAACGAAGTTTATCAGATATTTTTTGATAGCCACGATGCCCCATATCCTGCACGCTCTTGCGTGGAAGTTGCACGCCTGCCCAAAGATGCAAAAGTAGAGATTGAAGCCATGGCTTTGAAGCCATAGCCATATCCTCCTTAGCAAAATCTCTTAAGAAGGTAAGGTCAAATGACTTTACCTTCTTTTTTAAATAAAAGCTTGCCTCAAAAAATTTATTGATTATCTTAAGGGCTTTCTAAAGAAAATACTTAAAAATATAAAGAAAGCAAAAAATGAGTGATAATAATAATTCTTTAAAAAGCCGTTCTTTTATTGGTGGTGGCATGATTGTTGCGGGCACAGCTATCGGAGCTGGAATGTTCGCCTTGCCTGTAGTTAGTGCGGGTATGTGGAGCTTATGGGCTGTATTCATGCTCATTATTACATGGTTTTTTATGAACTTTTCAGGATTGATGATTTTAGAGGCTAACCTCAACTTTCCACCAGGCTCAAGCTTTGATACTATTGTAAAAAATACCATAGGGCAAAAATGGAATATTATTAATGGTATTGCCATCACCTTTCTTTGCTATATTTTGACTTACGCTTATATCTCTGGTGGAAGCTCTGTTGTTATCCAAAGCTTTCAGGCTACCCTTGGCTATACGCCACCACAGAAGATAGCTGCTCTTGTTTTTGCTTTAAGCCTTGCCTTTGTTGTTTGGCTATCAACCGCTGCCGTAGATCGTCTAACAACAATTTTAATTTTTGGGATGGTTATCTCATTTTTTATGTCTGTTTTAGGGTTAACTTTTCATATAAAGCCTGAATATCTTCTGGATAACAACCATGCTCCCAATACTCGTTACTTCCCATTCGTTTTTGTGGCATTACCTGTTTTTCTTACCTCTTTTGGTTATCAAAATAGTGTACCAAGCCTTGTAAAATACTATGGTAAAACCCCTAAAACAATTGCTCGTTGTATCTATTTTGGAACAATCTTGGCTCTTATCTTCTATAGCTTTTGGTTACTTTCTATTTTAGGAAATGTCCCCAGAAGCCATTTTGGTGAAATTATTGCTAAAGGAGGCAATATGGGGGCTCTTGTTGACGCCGTTAGTAGCGTAACCAATGCGAAGTTAACCTCAAACCTTTTGGCCGTTTTTGCAAATATGGCTGTAGCTTCATCTTTTTTAGGAGTCGGGTTAAGTTTATTTGACTATTTAGCCGATATGTTTAAGCTTGATAATAGTCGCCTTGGAAGAACTAAAACTGCTGCTCTTGTTTATATTCCTCCTATTATAGGAGGCGTATTCTTCCCTAATGGTTTTATTGTGGCAATTGGCTTTGCAGGGTTATCCTCAACAATTTGGGCTGCAATCGTTCCTGCTTTAATGGCTCAAGCAAGTCGTAAACAATTTGGTAGCCCTTTATATAGAGCATGGGGAGGCTCAGTATTAATTTATGCTACAATCTTTTTTGGAATCCTTGTTGCTGTATGCCATATACTTGGGATGTTTAATATACTTCCCATCTTTTCTGGATAATTTGTATAGTTTTAGAAAAAGTAAAGAAAAAATCCCCAATAGGGTAGGGGTTTAGGCAAAACTACTTGTTTTTAGCTAAAAAAAGCCTAAAAAATATATATAACATAGTATTTTACTAGGAATTCTATTTTAGAATTATTTTACTTTTTACCAAATAAACACTTTACAAACCATACTCATTCGTCATAAAAATACATAAGAATAACTTCGCTTAAGCGAGTATATTTCTATACATAAAAATCATATGAATTTTGTATCAAAAAATGGAGAAAATTTATGAGTAGCCTCCTTGGGGACTATTATTCAATCTTTCTATTTCTGCTTATTGCAGCAGCCGTTCCAGGGCTGGCAATGGGTGGCTCTTATTTTGTTTCAAAAATTACAGGCAACCAACGCCCTGACGATGATAAACTTTCACCTTATGAGTGTGGTTTTGAGGCTTTTGAGAATGCCCAGCAACGCTTTGACGTTCGCTTTTACTTAGTTGCAATTCTCTTTGTAATTTTTGACTTGGAAGTTGCCTTTTTGTACCCATGGGCTGTAACCCTGGGAAAAATTGGTATTATTGGATTTTGGTCAATGATCGTCTTTTTATTAATTCTAACAATCGGATTTATCTACGAATGGAAATCTGGTGCATTGGACTGGGAGTAAATCATGAATGATAAAAACATAGCTCCAATCCCTCCAGGCAAAGCCCAAGATGCTATTATTGAGCAGGTGGGTAATGAGCTTAATGAAAAAGGCTTTGTTGCAGCCAACCTTGATAAACTTGTTAATTGGGCCTATACAGGCTCTCTTTGGCCTATGTCATTTGGCCTTGCTTGTTGTGCGATTGAATTTATGCAGGGATTTGGGCCACGTTTTGATATGGAAAGAATGGGCTTAGTACCACGTCCATCACCAAGACAATCGGATATTATCTTTGTATCAGGAACACTTACAAATAAAATGGCACCTGCTTTTCGTCGTATTTATGACCAAATGGCAGAGCCTCGTTGGGTGATTTCTGTTGGCTCATGTGCAAATACTGGTGGATATTATTACTATTCATATTCAGTAGTTCGTGGCTGTGATCGTATTGTTCCTGTTGATATTTACGTACCAGGATGTCCTCCAACGGCCGAAGCCCTTGTTTATGGTGTGCTTCAGCTACAAAAGAAAATCCGTCGTTCAAATACGATTTTCCGATAGAAGTAAGGAGCTAGTATGACACATTACTGGAAACACGATACCCAAGCACTTGAAGGACTTGTTGAAGAAATTAAATCGGGATTAGGAGAAACCTTACTCGATTGGCACTTTGCTCAAGATGAACTTATTATTGAAGTCCCTGTCAAAGAAATTCATAAAGTAATGACATTCCTTCATGAAGATAAGCATTGCTCTTTTGAACAAATGATGGATGTTACGGCTGTTGATTACCCTGAACGTGAGCCACGTTTTGATATAGTTTATAACCTTTTAAGCCTATCTCTTAATCAGCGTATCCGTGTAAAAGCCTCTTTAAATGAAGATACTCCAATTCCAACAGTCACAGATATTTGGAAATGTGCGAATTGGTGGGAGCGTGAAGTTTGGGATATGTTTGGCCTTATGTTTGCAGGCCACCCTGATCTTCGCCGTATCTTAACCGATTTCGGCTTTGAGGGACATCCGCTTCGTAAAGACTTCCCCATGACAGGTTTTGTTGAAGTTCGTTACGATGAAACAGAGCGTCGTGTAGTTTATGAGCCCATCAATTTAATGCAAGAGTATCGTGAGTTTGGCCATTTATCCCCTTGGGAAGGGACGACAGTAGCATCTATCGCGGATCAAGAAGATAAACAAGAAGAAGGAGAAGGTTAATGGGTGAAACACAAATAAAAACCACAACAATTAACTTTGGACCTCAGCACCCTTCAGCTCACGGTGTACTTCGATTGGTTTTGGAGATGGATGGTGAAGTGATTGAACGTGCCGATCCTCATATTGGTCAACTCCATCGTGGAACAGAAAAACTCTTAGAACATAAAACATATATTCAAGGCCTCCCTTACATGGATAGGATGGATTATGTAAATGCACTTTCTTTTGAACATGGCTTTAGTATGGCCGTGGAAAAACTTTTAGGTATAGAAATTCCACGTCGTGCTCAGTTTATCCGTGTGATGTATTTAGAACTTTCTCGCTTATTAAAGCATATTTTTACTGCAGGCTTTGCTAGCCTTGATACAGGACTTATGGCTCCTTCTGTTTGGGGCTTTGAGCATCGTGAACGTATTATGGAATTTATTGAGGCGGCTTGTGGTGCTCGCTTCCACACCAACTATATCCGTCCAGGTGGTGTTGCCGTTGATATTCCTGAAGGGTTACTCGAAAAGGTTGAAGCTTGGACATATACTTTCGAAAAAGATTTTCAAGCTGTTGTGCGTCTAACACTCCATAACCGTATTTTTAAGCAGCGTATGGTCAATATTGGTCGTGTAACAAAAGAAGAGGCCTTAAGTATGGGATTTTCTGGTCCTAACTTGCGTGCTTCAGGTGTTCCTTGGGACTTACGTCGAGCTCAACCCTATGAAGTTTATGATGAACTTGATTTTGATGTTATTACTGCAAAAACAGGTGATAGTTACGATCGTTTTGTTGTTCGTGTTGGTGAAGTTGCTGAGTCTTTAAAAATTATTCGTCAAGTGATAAAAATGATGCCTGAAGGTCCTGTTAAGGTGGATGACCATCGTATTTCTCCTCCTAAAAGAGCTAAAATAAAAGAATCGATGGAAGAACTTATTAATCACTTTAAATATTTTTCTGAAGGTTTTCGTGTACCAGCAGGTGAAACTTATAGTGCCGTTGAAGTTCCATCAGGAGAGTTTGGTGTTTACATGATTTCCGATGGCTCAAACAAGCCATATCGTGTAAAGTTAAGAGTAACAGGTTTTTCTCATTTGCAGTCTATTATGCATATTGCTAAAGGTCATATGCTTGCCGATGCCGTGGGAATTATGGGTGTTGTAGATATTGTATTTGGGGAGATTGACCGATGAGTAATGATTTTCAACCCGAAAGCTTTTCTTTTACTGAAGAAAGCACAAAAGAAATTGGAAAAATCTTAGCAAAATATCCTGCTGAACGTAAAGCTTCTGCTGTTATGCCTTTGCTAACTCTAGCTCAAAAGCAAAATAACAACTGGATACCTCGAGTGGCAATGGCTGAAATTGCAAAAATACTTTCTATCCCAGAAACAAGAGTGCTAGAAGTTGCAACTTTTTATACAATGTATAATTTAGAGCCTGTTGGTAAGCATCATGTTCAAGTTTGTACAAATTTAGCTTGTTGGCTTAAAGGTTCTGATAAAATTGTAGAGAAATTTGAAAAAGAGCTTGGTATTTCTATGGGACAAACAAGTAGTGATAATGAGTTTACTTTATCTTACGTTGAATGTGCAGGAGCATGTACGAATGCACCTGTTGTCCAAATTGGGGTTGACTATTACGAAGATTTAACACCAGAAGCCGTTTCAATTATTGTTGGAGAGCTTAAAGCTGGTAAAACCCCAAAAGTAGGACCTTACTCCGATAGAAAATGTAGCGAACCTGCTGGTGGCTTAACAACATTAACCGAAGGGGGAGACGCTTAAAATGCTGCAAGATAAAGATCGTATCTTCCAAAATATATATGGGTTCAAGCCCACTGACCTTAATGGGGCTAAAGCTCTTGGTGATTGGTCAAATACAGCTGAACTAACAACTAAAGGTCGTCAATGGATTATTGATGAGGTTAAAAATTCAGGGCTTCGTGGCCGTGGTGGTGCAGGCTTCTCAACAGGAATGAAGTGGTCATTTATGCCCAAAGAAGTTGGTGCTAGACCTCATTACCTTGTTATTAATGCTGATGAAGGTGAGCCTGGTACTTGTAAAGATCGTGAGATTTTACGCCACGAGCCACATAAATTATTAGAAGGTATTTTACTCGCCTCTTTTGCCGTACAAGCACATGCTTCTTATATTTATATTCGTGGTGAATTTTACCGTGAAGCTGAAGCGATGCAACAGGCTATTGATGAAGCTTATGCTGATGGATTACTTGGTGAAAATGCTGCAGGTACTGGTTGGAAAATGGATGTTTACATTCATATGGGAGCTGGTGCTTATGTTTGTGGAGAAGAATCTGCGCTTATCGAAAGTATTGAGGGCAAAAAAGGCCAACCACGCCTAAAACCACCATTTCCAGCTAATGTAGGCTTATATGGCTCACCTACCACAGTAAATAATGTGGAAACTATTGCCGTTGTTCCAACAATTTTACGCCGTGGTGCAGAATGGTTTGATGGCTTAGGTCCCGATGGAAATTCTGGAACAAAACTATTTCAGATATCAGGACATGTAAATAATCCATGTATTGTTGAAGAAGAGATGGGAATTCCTTTAAAAACTCTTATTGAAAAACATGCTGGTGGCGTATGTGGTGGTTGGGATAACCTCTTAGGTATTATTCCTGGTGGCTCTTCCGTTCCTGTTTTAACGAAGTCCCAGTGTGAAACTGTCAAAATGGATTTTGATTCTCTTCGTAATGAAGGCTCAGGTTTAGGTACTGCAGCTATTATGGTCATGGATAAATCAACCGATATCGTCAAGGCGATAGCTCGTCTTTCTCATTTTTATGCCCATGATAGTTGTGGACAATGTACACCTTGCCGCGAGGGAACAGGTTGGATACGTCGTATTATGGATCGTATTGTTGAAGGTAATGCAAGCTTAGAAGAGATTGACACGCTTTACCAAATAACTAAACAGATTGAAGGTCAAACCATTTGTGCTTTAGGTGATGCTGCAGCATGGCCTATACAAGGGCTCATTAGGGCTTTTAGACCTATTATCGAAGAACGATTAAAAGCTTAGAGGGAAAATACATGCCAACATTAACAATTAACGGAAAAGAGATTACCGTAGAAGATGGTATGACAGTTCTTCAGGCTTGTGAACAAGCAGGAATTGAAGTACCACGCTTTTGTTACCATGAGCGTTTATCTATTGCAGGCTCTTGTCGTATGTGTTTAGTAGAGATGGAACGCTCTCCTAAACTTATTGCAAGCTGTGCTATGCCTGCTGGTGATGGAATGGTCATTCAAACAAATAGTGAACGTGTAGAAGAAGCACGAGGAGGGGTGATGGAGCTACTGTTACTTAATCATCCTCTAGACTGCCCAGTTTGTGACCAAGGCGGTGAATGTGATTTACAAGACCAAGCTGTTAGCTATGGCCGTGGGTTAGGACGTAACATTGATGGTCGCCGTCAAGTTAAAGATAAATATATAGGACCTTTAGTTAAAACTGTGATGACACGTTGCATTCAATGTACACGCTGCGTTCGCTTTATGGATGAAATTGCAGGCTCACCTGAACTCGCTGGTGCAAACCGAGGGGATCATCTAGAAATTACTCCATTCTTTGAAGGAGCTTTAAAGTCAAATCTTTCTGGCAATTTAGTTGATGTTTGCCCTGTAGGGGCTCTAACCAATGCTCAATATGCCTTTAGAGCAAGGCCTTGGGAGCTTGGTCATACACCTTCCATTGATATTATGGATGCAGTAGGCTCTAATATTAATTTAGATACACGTAGTGGAGAGGTTTTGCGAATTACACCTCGTCTTAACGAAGATGTCAATGAGGAATGGTTGGCTGATAAAGGGCGTTACATTGTTGATGCTCTAAAACGCCAGAGACTTGACCGCCCTTGGGTGCGTAAAGATGGTAAATTGCAGGCGACTAGTTGGAACGAAGCTTTTGAAGTAATTACTGCTAAAGTTAAAGCAACAGATAGCTCAAAACAAGCAGCTATCTCAGGTAACCTAACTGATGCTGAAACTGCTTACTCTTTAAAAACTCTTTTAGATAGCCTTGGTGTTAATAATCGTGATTGCCGTCAGAGTAATTTCTGGGTAGATATAAATAACCCTGCAAGCTGGCGGTTTAATAGTTCTATTGCAGCTATTGAAGATGCAGATTTTATCTTACTTATTGGTACAAATCCAGCTAAAGAAGCTCCTGTCCTTAATGCTCGTATTCGTAAACGTTACTTAAGGGATGGTTTAACAGTTGCTCTTATTGGGGCTGATAACGAACTTACTTATAAAAAAGATTACTTAGGCAATGATATTACTGTTTTAAAAGATATTGCTTTAGGCAGCCATTCATTATCTGATAAACTTAAGAATAGCAAAAACCCAATGATTATTTTGGGTGAAGCTGCTATGCAGCGTAGTGATGCTCCTGCTATAGCTCATTTAGCTCAAAAGATTTTAAATGAACATGATGGTATTAGAAGTGACTGGAATGGTTATAATATTCTTCACAATAATACAGGAACAATCACCGCTTTAGAGGCTGGATTTATTCCTGAAAATGGTGGAAAAACAACTACTGAAATTTTAACGGCTGCTCAAAATAATGAAATAGAGATTGTTTGGTTGTTTGGTGCTGATGAGATTGACACTAAAGCTTTAGAAAATAGCTTTGTGATTTATATAGGGCATCATGGCGATAGATCAGCTGCAATTGCTGATGTGATTTTACCTGCGGTAGCATGGAGTGAAAAATCATCTATCTATATAAACACAGAAGGACGTGCTCAAATGACATTTGCTGCAACTGCTCCTTTGGGTGAGGCTAAAGAAGACTGGGCAATACTTCGAGCAATTTCTGAAAAATTAGAAGTAACATTTCCATGGCATGACCTTTCAGGACTTCGAGAACATATAGCTGAATATTCAGATATTTTTGCTAATATTGGAGATTGTGTATCTGCAGAGTGGAAAGGCTTCGGCCAAGAAGGTGAACTATTAAGTGATGCCTTTGGTAATATTATTGATAATTATTATATGACAAATTCTATTAGTAGAAATTCATCAACAATGGCACTTGCCACTAAAGAAATAGAGGGAGCTTAAGGGATATGCCTGATTTTATATTAGAGCTACTACCGACATTTTTATCTGGATTTCTTGGTGGCTGGTTTGGCGATTTAATTTGGCGTATTGCAATGATTGCCATTACGTTAGGGGTACTTATGGGACTTATGGCCTATGTAACCTTATACGAACGCCGTGTTTTAGGGGCAATCCAGTCTCGTTGGGGACCAAATGTTGTTGGACCATGGGGATTGTTACAACCTCTTGCCGATGGTGCTAAGTTATTCTTAAAAGAAACAATTATTCCTTCAGGAGCCAATAAACCTATCTTTATTTTAGCTCCTTATATGACTTTTATGTTAGCTATTATGGCTTGGGCTGTTGTTCCGTTTAAAGAGAATTGGGTGCATGCTGATATTAATCTTGGCATGCTTTATATTTTAGCAATTAGCTCTATGGGTGTTTATGGAATTTTACTTGCTGGTTGGGCTGGTAACTCTAAATATTCTTTCCTTGGAGGCTTACGCTCCGCATCACAAATGATCTCCTATGAACTGGCCATGGGTGCTATTATTGTTTGTGTGGTACTTATTGTTGGAAGCTTTAACTTACAAAAAATTGTTCTTTGGCAAAAAGAAAATTTTTGGTTGATGATACCATTATTCCCTTTATTCATTATGTACTTCATTTGTACACTAGCTGAAACAAATCGTCTTCCTTTTGACCTTCCTGAGGCTGAGGCTGAGCTTGTTGCTGGTTATAATGTGGAATATTCAGCAATGGTCTTTGCTTTATTCTTCCTAGGTGAATATATGAATATGATGCTCATGTGTGGTATTACAGTTATCTTATTTATGGGTGGCTGGTTACCAATTATTGATATAGCCCCATTTAATTGGATACCTGGACCTCTTTGGTTTGCTTTAAAAATAGCATTTTTACTATTCTTTTATATTCAGTTACGAACAACATTACCACGTTATCGTTACGATCAGTTAATGCGTCTAGGTTGGAAAGTATTTTTACCTATAAGCTTTGTTGCTGTTGTACTTGTTGCTGGAATATTGGTTGCCACAGGCTGGCTACCAAGTGTTAATTAAGGAGATTGATAAATGTCTAAACTAGCTTATGTAATACGCTCCTTTTTTCTTTTAGATATGATTGATGCTTGCTGGCAAACATTAAAGCCAATGTTTCGACCAAAGGTGACTATTAACTATCCATATGAAAAAGCTCCTGTTAGCTTCCGTTTTAGAGGAGAACATGCATTGCGTCGCTATGCTGATGGTAGCGAACGTTGTATTGCTTGTAAATTATGTGAGGCGATTTGCCCTGCATTAGCCATTACAATTGATGCTGCCCCACGTGAAAATGAAGACGGTGCGAGAAGAACTATTCGCTACGATATTGACATGGGTAAATGTATTTATTGCGGTCTTTGTCAAGAAGCTTGCCCTGTTGAAGCCATTGTTCTTGGGCCGAATCAAGAATTTGGTACAGAGAGCAGAGAAGAGCTTTTATACGATAAAGAACGTTTACTTGCCAATGGTGATCGGTGGGAAGTTGAACTAGCAGAACGCATCCGCTTAGATGCACCATACCGTTAGGAGGAGTAAGGAATGTTTATACAAGCTTTTGCTTTTTATTTATTTGCTATAGCGGCAATTTTAGGGGCTCTTGGTGTAATTTCAGCTAAAAACCCTGTTATTTCTGTACTTTTAATGGTATGGACGTTTTTCTCCGCTGCGGGATTATTCATTATTCAAGGAGCTGAATTTTTAGGTTTTTTATTGGTAATTGTTTATGTTGGTGCTATTGCCGTTTTATTCTTATTTATCGTAATGATGCTCAATATCGACTATGTCCAGCTTCGTGAAGGTTTCGTAAAGAATATTAAGTGGGGGATTTTAGTAGGGATTGGTCTTGCTGCTGAGCTAATCACTGTGATATTTGCAAGCCGTGACCAGCTTAAAATGGCAAAAGATATTCCTGCAGGTGAAGATAATATCGTTGTTATTGGCTCACTTCTTTATAATGAATATATGATAGCTTTTTGGATTGCAGGTGTGGTTCTATTAGTTGCTCTTGTGGGTGCTGTTATGCTTACTCATCGCCGTAGAGCTGATGTTAAGCGTCAAGATCCAGTTGAACAAGCGATGGTTCAACCTGAAGATCGTCTGGTTAAAGTTAAGGCCGAGAGCGGAAAGGGAATTGGATAATGTTAATTACACCCATTTATTACATTAGTTTAGCCGCTATTTTATTTGTTATTGGAGTTGCGGGTATTTTTATTAATCGTAAAAATATTATCATTATGTTGATGTCTATTGAACTTATGCTACTTGCGGTTAACCTAAATTTTGTTGCCATGGCTAGTCTGTATGATGGAGCTATCAGAGCCTCAGGGCAAATATTTGTTATTTTTACAATGACAGTTGCAGCTGCTGAAGTTGCCATTGGACTTGCGATTTTGGTTACATTCTTTAGAAATCGCAACTCAATTGCCGTTGAAGATATTAGAGAATTGAAGGGATAAAGATATATGTTGTATGCTATTGCAATATTCTTGCCATTAATTACGAGTATTATCGCTGCGATATTCTCTTTTATGAAACATGGTAAGGAAAAAGAGCAGGCCTCTCAATATGATAAAGCAGCTCAGCTTGTAACTGCAGGTGGGCTTGTTATATCGGCTATTATTGCTGTTATTATGTTTTTTGATATTGCTCTTACTGGCAAGTCCATAACGGTTAATGTTTTAAGTTGGATACAATCAGGACAGATTAATGTTAATTGGGCATTACGGTTTGATACACTTTCCGTTGTGATGATTTGTGTTGTAACTATTGTTTCATCAGTGGTACATATTTACTCTTTTGGTTACATGCATGAAGATGCCTCTATTGCCCGCTTTCAGTCATATTTGAGCTTATTTACTTTTGGCATGCTTATGTTAGTGACTGCGGATAATTTAGCACAATTATTCTTTGGCTGGGAAGCTGTGGGTTTATGCTCATACTTACTTATTGGCTTTTGGTATCATAAACCTAGTGCCAATAGTGCCGCTATGAAAGCTTTTATTGTTAACCGTGTTGGTGACTTTGGCTTTAGTTTAGGTATCTTTGCTACATTTATGTTATTTAGAACCATTAATTTTGATGATATCTTTGCTCTAGCACCACAATTTGCGGATGCGAAATTTAATGTCTTTGGTTTTAACCTTCATGCCTTAACCGTTATCTGTTTGCTCTTATTTGTGGGAGCAATGGGTAAATCTGCTCAGCTTGGACTGCATGTCTGGCTTCCTGATGCGATGGAAGGCCCAACACCTGTCTCAGCCCTTATTCACGCTGCAACCATGGTAACTGCTGGTGTATTTATGGTCGCTCGTCTCAATCCTTTATTTGATCTTTCTACAACAGCTCTTATTGTTGTTACTCTTGTTGGAGCATTTACTGCATTTTTTGCAGCAACAATAGGGTGTGTACAGAATGATATTAAACGAGTTATTGCTTTTTCTACCTGTTCGCAGCTTGGTTATATGTTCTTTGCATTAGGTGTTCAGGCTTATCAGGCAGGTATCTTCCATCTAACAACACATGCTTTCTTTAAAGCATTACTCTTCTTAGGAGCAGGGGCGGTTATTCATGCTATGCATCACGAACAAGATATGCGTAATATGGGTGGACTTTGGAAAAAAATTCCAATTACTTATGGGCTTATGATGGTTGGTACATTGGCTATTATTGGCTTTCCGTTCCTTTCAGGCTTCTTCTCTAAAGACATGATTTTAGAAGCAGCTTTTATGGCAGGAAGTGTTGATGGTCATCCTAATCTTGTTGGTAAGCTTGCTTATGGTTTTGGTACTTTTGTTGCCTTACTTACTGCTTTTTATAGCTGGCGTTTGGTCTTTATGACTTTCCACGGTAAGCCTAAGGATCAGCATGCATATGACCATGCTCATGATGCTCCTTGGATTATGCTTGCTCCTATGATGGTTCTTGTTATTGGTTCGATATTTGCTGGTGGTATGCTATATAAATATTTTGTAGGGGGAGAAGAAGCCTTTAGCATATTCTGGGGTAGTGCTATTATTTCTTCGGGTCATACACCTTCTGTTGAGGTTATTCATGCAGCTCATGAAATCCCAATATTTTATAAATACCTACCAACTGCGTTAGTTGCTGTTGGTACTTTATTGGCCTTTATTCTTTATATGGTTAAAACGGATATTCCAGCTAGTTTGGCACAACGTTTCCCAGGTCTTTATAACTTTCTTCTTAATAAGTGGTATTTTGATGAGCTTTATGAAAAAATTTTCATCAACCCCTGCAAGAGACTGGGAACAATATTCTGGAAAAGAGGGGATATTGGTATTATCGACCGCTTTGGTCCTGATGGCGTTGCTCAAACAATTGTTCAATCATCTAAACAAACAAGTAAACTGCAAACTGGTTTCTTAAATCAATATGCACTTGTTATGCTTGTGGGAGTTATTCTTTTGTTAGCATTTGTTATGATTATGGGAGGTAAATAATTATGAGTTTACCACTTCTTTCAATAATCACATTTATGCCTCTGCTTGGTGCTGTAATCATCATGCTTATTCGAGGTGATGAAGAAAACGTTGCTAGACTTTCGCGTAATGTTGCTATTTATGTGAGCCTAGGAACATTCATTGTGTCCTTATTTCTTTGGTTCTTATTTGATCCATCAAACCCTAATATGCAATTTACCAACAAACCTATTATTTTAACTGAGCATTATAAAGCCTTTAGTTATCAAGTTGGTATTGATGGTATATCATTACTCTTTGTACTGTTAACAACTGTATTAACACCTATTTGTATTGTAGCTTCAGCATCTATTAAAACAAGAGTGCGAGAATATATGATTGCATTTCTTATTTTAGAGACAATGATGATTGGGACATTCGTTGCTACCAATATCATCCAGTTTTATATCTTCTTTGAAGCCGTACTTATTCCTATGTTCCTTCTCATTGGTATTTGGGGTGGCCCACGTCGTATCTATGCTAGCTTTAAATTATTCTTATATACGCTTTTAGGCTCATTATTTATGATGGTTGCTATTTTATATATGATTGCTCAAGTCAAGGGAACAACAGGGAACTTCTCAGAGTTTATTGGAGTATTCACACCAAAGGTTCAGGTTTGGTTATGGTTTGCATTCTTTGCATCATTTGCCGTTAAGATGCCTATGTGGCCTGTACATACTTGGCTTCCTGATGCCCACGTAGAAGCCCCAACTGCGGGTTCCGTTATCCTTGCAGGTGTGCTTTTGAAATTTGGTGCTTATGGCTTTATTCGTATATTACTTCCCATATTACCTGATGCATCACAACAGCTTGCATGGCTTGTTATGATGCTCTCTATTATAGCCGTTATTTACACATCTCTTGTTGCTTTAGTTCAAGAAGATATGAAAAAATTAATCGCTTATTCATCTATTGCCCATATGGGGTTTGTAACGGCGGGTATCTTTGCTTTTAACAAGCAAGGGCTTGAAGGTGCTATTTTCCAATCTCTAAGCCATGGTATCGTTTCAGGAGCATTATTCTTAATTGTAGGTGTAGTTTATGATCGTATTCATAGTCGAGAGATTGCAACCTATGGAGGTCTAGTGGAACGTATGCCAAAATATGCTCTTGTTTTTATGATTTTTATGATGGCAAGTATTGGGCTCCCTGGAACATCTGGCTTTGTTGGTGAGTTCCTTATTTTACTTGGTGTATTTAATGCTAACCAATGGGTCGCATTTTTTGTTGCATTTGGTATTATCTTAGGTGCAGGCTATATGCTATGGCTCTATCGTCGGATTATCTTTGGAACACTAACTAATACGAAACTAAGAGATATTAAAGACTTGTTTAAAAGAGAAGTTCTATGCTTCCTTCCACTTTTAATTCTAACATTATGGATGGGTATTTATCCAAAACCATTTTTAAATATTATGAGTGCTAGCGTTGATAATCTTCTTTATACACAAATGAAATTAGAACGACCTCAAAAAATCGAGGTTGACCATTCCGCAGCCTCAACCCATGGTAAAGAGTACTCAACCACAGAAGAGACAAACAACGAAGAGGGTATGAATAATGAATAATCCACAAATTACCGACTTTATTGCATTTATACCTGAGCTCTTTTTAGCTGTAGCAGCAATGACCTTGCTTGTTGTGGGTATTTTAAAGCGTCCATTAAGTGAAACTGGCAACGATGTTAGCTCTTTTAACTTAGTAACATTTTTGGCTATAGCTACCCTAGTAGTAACCACTTTGTTAGTAGCTATCTCTGTGAAAACTGTTATTTTTATGGGACAACTTTCAACAGAAAGTTTTCCTCAATTTATGAAGCTTATTGCGATTATTGCTGCAACTATTACTCTTTTAAACTCACGTCCGTGGCTTATTAGAAATAAAATGCAACGTTTTGAATATTCTGTCCTTTTAATGTTTGCTGTTTTAGGAATGATGATAATGATCTCATCACGTCATCTTTTACTGACGTATTTAGGATTAGAACTCCAGAGCTTAGCTTTATATGTACTTGCTGCAAGTCGTCGTAGTGATGGTAAGTCTTCTGAGGCGGGGTTGAAGTATTTTATCTTAGGTGCTGTATCATCAGGTATATTACTCTATGGTATTTCCATGGTTTTTGGTGCTGCAGGAAACTTATCCTATGGTGATATAGCAACTGCTATTGCTACAGATGCTAATAATAAATTAGCTCTTACAGGCATGGTACTTATCATTATTGCTGCTTCTTTTAAAGTTTCGGCAGTTCCGTTTCATATGTGGACACCTGATGTTTACGAGGGTGCTCCGACACCTGTAACTGCATTCTTTGCTGTTGCCCCTAAGATTGCGGCCTTTGCTGTACTCATCACTTTACTTACTGGCCCATTTGCATCAGTATCCCATGATTGGATGTTGATTATTGGCATCTTAGCCGCTCTTTCCATGATACTTGGCTCTATTGGTGCTATTGCCCAAACAAGCTTAAAACGTTTAATGGCTTACTCTTCTATTGGTCATATTGGCTATGCTTTTATTGGTATTGCTGCAGGAGAAGATGGTGTACAAGCAACTATTTTATACTTAGTTATCTATGCTATTATGAATATGGGTGTATTTGCTATTATCTTAGGACTTTACCGTGATGGTAAGCCTGCAGATAAAATTGCTGATCTTGCAGGTTTTGCTAAAACTCACAAACTTCTTGCAGCTTGTATGGCTATATTGATGTTCTCTATGGCAGGTATTCCGCCACTCTTTGGCTTTGCTGGTAAATTAGCCGTATTCCAAGCGGCTTTAAGTAATGGTGCAGGTTGGCTATTAGGCCTTGCCATTATTGGTATCTTAACTTCAGCTATTGCTGCTTACTATTATTTACGTATTATTAAAGTTATGTTCTTTGATGAGAGTGAAAAACCGCTTGATGAGATTGAGACAGTTGAAGTTACAACCATCGCTCTTATAGCTTCAGCTATCATCGTACTTATGCTTCCATTTACAGGGATTGTCATGAACTTGATTGAAATGATTATGTAAATAAATGCAAAAAAAGAATATTCATCATTGGTCAGTTTTACTCTTTGATGAAATTGATTCTACGAATATAAAGGCGATGCAAATGTTGGAAGATGGCAAAGATTTGCATCGCTTTGTTATATCAAGTCATATTCAATATGGTGGTAAGGGACAACAGAATAGATTATGGGATTCTCCTAAAGGTAATAGTTTCTCTACTTATATTTTAAGGCCTGCTCCAAATGCTCCATGGAATGATATAAATAGAGCTGCTCTTTTAGGTATGCTTACTGCCGTTACTATAGGGCATACTCTCAGTGACTTTGGTGTTCCTTTAAATGATATTTTTTATAAATGGCCTAATGATATTCTTATTAATCAGCATAAAATTGTTGGTATATTACCTGAGCTTAGCTTATCGAATAAAGGCTTTATGAATGGTATTATTGTTGGAGCAGGGGTCAATTTAAAGCATCACCCCACAAATATCAATCGTAAAACAACCTCTATTTTAGAAAAATATAATATAGTTATTGAAACTGAAGCCTATTTAAGCCATTATCTAGAAAAGTTAAATAAACTATTAGATTTGTGGGTAAATGATGGTTTCACTCCCATATTAGAGGAATGGACTAAGAACAGCCATAAGGTGGGAGACAGACTACGGCTCAGAATACAAGATAAGGAAATTGAAGCCTATTTTCATGAATTTTCTGATACTGGGCATTTGGTTGTACGCTCACTCTATGGTGAAATTTTAACCATTAGGGCAGGTGAAGTCTTTTTTGACTAAAGTTATTTAAGATAGTAGTTTTTTTAAGAAGTTTATATTTTTCGATATACAACTTAAAAAATTTTAAGAGGTTCTATATCTAAAAATATTGGCTTCAAAAGAGAAGCATTAAAGAAAAAGTTTTTATGGAATTTTAGCTGAATACTCCATAGAAACAGGCTTTTTAATTCAGCTTAAAAAAGGAGACGTGAATGGCACGTAAAGCAAAAGATTTAGTTTTTGTTGCTCTTGGTGGTGTAGGAGAAATAGGGATGAACCTCTATGCCTATGGTTATGGCCCAGAGGATAATCGGCAATGGTTAGTGGTTGATATTGGTGTAGTCTTCGGAAATGGCTATCCACCTGCCGTTGATATACTTTTACCTGACATTTCTTATTTAGAAACAATCAAAGATAACATTCAGGCTATTGTGATTACCCATGCCCATGAGGATCATCTAGGAGGGCTTCCATGGCTTTGGGAAAAGCTTGGTGTTCCTATTTACGCTTCTAAATTTACGAGTGAACTAGCTATAGCAAAACTTAAAGAAGTGCAACTAGAACAACAAGTTCAGATGCATCTTATGGAACATAATAAACCTTTTACTTTAGGTGCTTTTGAGATCACCCCTTTACTTACAGCACACTCGACAGCTGAGCCATACCACTTGTTAATTGATACACCTGCGGGCAAAGTTTTTCATTCAGGTGATTGGAAATTTGATGCAAAACCAATACTTCATAAACCAACGACTAAAGAACATCTTAAGTCTCTTGGGGATGAAGGTGTTTTAGCTCTTGTTTGTGATTCAACCAATGTATTAGAAGATGGTAGAGCTGGTAATGAGGGTGATATTCGTAAAACATTCGATAAATTATTTGCTGAAGCTAAACAATCCATTTATATAACATGTTTTGCATCAAATGTGGCTCGCATGCAAATGGTTGCCGAAGCTGCTAAAAAAGTAGGACGTGTAGTGATTGCAGAAGGTAGCTCTATTAAACGTATGGAAAAAGTAGCACGTGAATGCGGCTACTTGGCAAAAGTTCCCGCATTTTTATCTCCTTCAGATGCGGATAATTATAGTGATACAGAGCGTGTGATTTTATGTACTGGTTCACAAGGTGAGGGAAGAGCCGCTTTAAGCCGCCTTGTTTTTGGACGTGACCAAAAATTACAGCCTCAAAAAGGTGATTTGGTTATTTTTTCTTCTAAGATTATTCCAGGGAATGAAGTTTCTGTTTATCGTATTCAAAATCAGCTCGCAAAGCTTGGTGTAGACCTTATTACAGATGATGATGCTCTTGTTCATGTTTCAGGCCATCCTAATAAAGATGAAGTTTTAGAGCTTTATAAGCTATTGCGTCCACGTTTTTCACTCCCTGTGCATGGTGAGTATCGAATGCTTAAGGCTCATAAAGAGATGGCTTTGAATGAGGCTGGATGTGCTCAAGCTCTCATTGCCGAAGATGGTGCATTAGTTCGTATTGCTAGTGGTGGCATGGAAGTGATTGATGAGGTTTATAACGGACGCTTAGCTATTGATGGTGATAGAGTTTATCGTCTTGATAGCAGCATGGTCCGTGGCCGCACCAAAGCTCTATTTGATGGTTTTATGGTGGTTTCTGTTATAATGGATGTAGATGGTAATTTATTTGAGCTTCCAAAAATCTCATCTACTGGCATTATGGAAGATGAAGAAGTTGTAGAAATCCGTTCAGATATTGCAACTATTCTTGACCGTGAGCTTGATAGAGTAAATGATGACATATGGGAAGATGACCATAAGCTTGCTGAAGCCTTACGTATTGTTGTGCGACGTTATATTAGTCGCAAATATAACAAGAGGTCGATTATTAATATCCATTTAACACGTTTAGAAAATTAATTATATAGGAGGCTTAAATGAAGTTTTCTCACTATTTTTTACCAACCATGGTCGATACACCTGCTGAAGCAACTATTGTATCTCATCAATTAATGCTAAGAGCGGGGCTTATTCGCCAATCATCTTCAGGCATTTACACATGGTTACCCTTAGGGCTTAAAGTCTTAAACAATATCGATAAAATTGTTAAAGATGAAATGAATGCATCTGGAGCAATAGAGGTTTTAATGCCAACAATCCAGTCAGCTGAGCTTTGGGAAGAGTCAGGGCGTTATGATGCTTACGGCCCTGAGATGCTCCGTATTAAAGATCGCCATGAGCGTGATATGCTTTATGGCCCCACTAATGAGGAGATGATTACCGACATATTCCGCCGTACAATACATTCTTATAAAGATTTACCTTTAAATTTATATCATGTTCAATGGAAATTCCGTGATGAAATCCGTCCTAGATTCGGGGTTATGAGAGGCCGTGAGTTTTTAATGAAAGATGCTTATAGCTTTGATATAGATAAAGAATCTGGTGAAAAATCTTACAATAAAATGTTTGTGACCTACTTACGATTATTCCACAAACTTGGAGTTACTGCTATTCCTATGATTGCTGAAACAGGGCCTATTGGTGGTAATTTAAGTCATGAATTTCTTATTTTAGCTGAAACTGGTGAGAGTGAACTTTTCTGTGATCCAAAAATTTTGGAGCTTGATAATCAGCTCAGTGATATAGATTATGAAAGCGACTTAACTCCAATCATTAACCGCTATACTCAATATTATGCCGCAACAGATGAAATGCATGATAAAGATGATGAACGTGTTAAGACCTTAGGTGATAGCATACTGACTACAAGAGGGATTGAGGTTGGTCATATCTTTTTATTTGGTACTAAATATTCTGAGCCAATGAAAGCCACTGTTATGGACGAAGCAGGGACTCCAACACCTGTGTATATGGGTTCATACGGAGTGGGAGTTTCTCGTCTTGTCGGAGCAATTATCGAGGCTTGTCATGATGCTAATGGTATTATTTGGCCTGAATCTATTGCTCCATTTAAAATTGGCATTATTAATCTAAAAGTAGATGATGAACTATGCAGTCAGACAGCAAATGAGTTACATGACTTCTTTGAAAACCATGGTATTTCTACCCTTTATGATGATAGGGATGAACGTGCAGGGGTGAAGTTTAAGGATATGGACTTAATTGGACTACCTTGGCACATCACCGTTGGACCAAGAGGCCTAAAAGAAGGTAAAATTGAGCTTAAAAATCGTCGTACAGGTGAAAAATCTGAATACACTATTGATGATGTAAAAAAATACTTTGTGCAATCATAATTTTGCTTTAATAATATTTATAATAAAAGGCTCATAAAATAGTCATAAGGTATGGTGGGAAATGAAGCGTTTTGAGCTATCAATGGCAATGCGATATTTAGGGTCATCTAAAAAAGAGGGATTTGTTTCACTCATAACAATCTTATCCTTTTTAGGGATATTTTTAGGTGTGACTGTACTTATTCTTATCATCTCTTTTTTTAATGGCTTTCGTCATGAACTCATTAAAAGCTTTATTGGGATAGATGGTCATATCAGTATTTATGGCTATAATAACAATATTCAAGATTATGATAATCTTATCAAAGATGTTAGTCAGATTGAGACCGTAGTTAATACGAGACCCATTATTGAAAACTTTTCGCTTATCTCTTTTAATGGGAATTCATTACCTGTAAATATTCGTGCCTATAAACAAGATGATTTAAAGCAGATAAATGAATTCACAGATAATCTTGATGCTAACGTTATTGCCAACTTAAATGGAAGAACTACTGAAGAAGAGCTTCCTCATATTATCTTAGGTGAGGGTATTGCCTATAAAGTTGGTGTATTCGAACCTGGTGCACGTATTAGTTTAACTAGTGCTAATTTAACTGAAACCGCTTTTGGCTCAGTACCTAGCTCAACTGATTTTTTGGTTACAGGTATATTTAGAACAGGCAATGCAAAATATGATGACTTTTTTGCCCTCATGTCATTTGAAAATGCCTCATGGTTCTTTAACATGCAAGATGGGGTTAATAAAATTGACGTATTTACCCAAAAAGTTTCTGATGCTGAGCCAACTGCTTTACAAATTATCGATAAAGGATTAGAGGGCATTTACATCAACAGCTGGAAAAATAACTATGGTAGCATTATAGGTGCTATTGACGTAGAGCGGAATGTCGCTTTTATCATCGTCGCCTTAGTTATTGTTATTGCAGCATTTAGTATCATCTCTAGCCTTATTATGTTAGTGAATAGTAAAATTCGTGATATTGGTATTTTGCGAACTCAAGGTGCAAACCGTAAACAGATAAAAAATATTTTTATCTTAGCAGGTTCTATCATTGGTGTTGTGGGGACTTTATTAGGTGTTGGGTTTGGTATTATCCTTTCGTTAACTGCCGAAGATATCCGCTTGTTTTTAAATAAGACATTCCATTTAAACCTTTTTCCTGCAGAAGTTTTTAATATGCCATCTTTACCCACACAAATTGATACTAAAGCGATTATTATCATTACTATAGCCACGATTATTTTAACAATTCTAGCATCACTATATCCTGCACATAAGGCCTCACTTATTGACCCTGCGGAGGCTCTAAAACATGACTAGAATTATTGAATTTCAAAATATTAGTAAAATATATAATGAGCAAGCAGAAACACCTCTAACAATTTTAGATAATATCTCTTTTGCTTTAGAACAAGGTGAGGTTTCTGCACTCATTGGTCCTTCTGGAGCAGGGAAATCAACCATGCTACATATTGCAGGTTTGCTTGAGCAACCCAGTAAAGGCGAGGTTTTTATTGATGGGCAAAATGCTTCAAAACTGAATGATATTAAGCGGTCATACTTACGTGGACATTATTTAGGTTTTGTTTATCAGTTTCATCATCTGTTACCTGAATTTACCTCTTTAGAAAATGCAGCTATGCCGCTGCTTATTCAAAATACCTCCAAAAAAGAAGCCTATGGCAAAGCTCAAGGTTTACTCGAACGTGTTGGGCTTGCTCATCGCATCACCCATAAACCATCACAGTTATCAGGCGGTGAAAAACAGCGTGTTGCTATTGCAAGAGCTTTAGTTAATGAGCCTAAACTTCTTTTAGCTGATGAACCCACAGGAAACTTAGACCCTACAACTGCTCAAGATGTTTTCTCCTTATTTATGGAGATTGCCAAAGAAAATAAGCTGACTGCTATCATTGCAACACATAATCATGATCTTGCTTATCAAATGCCTAAACGATTGGTTATGAAAGATCAAAAAATTATTATAGAGCAGGGGTGTTGAAATGGCTGACTTTATCCATTTAAGAGTTCATTCTGCCTATAGTTTAGCACAAGGGGCTATTCGTACTAAGCAGCTTTTAAATTTTTGTACAGAGCAAAATATGCCTGCCGTTGCTATTACCGATAATGATAATTGTTTCGTTGGACGAGAATTTAGCTTAGCTGCAGCCTCACAAGGAATTCAGCCTATTATTGGTGTATGCTTAAATGTTGGTATTCATAAAACAGGTAATAAATATACTCCTAATGATTACTTTTTAGCTCCTGTTGTTCTTCTTGTTCAAAATGAGCAGGGCTGGCTTTCGCTCATGCATCTGTTAAAAGTAGCCTATATAGAAACAGCTGATAATCAACCACCCCATATAAGCTTAGAAACTCTTCTTACTTCTAATCAAGGGCTTATTTTGCTTACTGGAGGTCATCTTGGGCCTATGGGACAGCTTATTCTTGCAGGCCATGATGAAAAAGCTGAAGAGATTTTACAAAGCTTATATAAACATTTTTCTGATCGTCTCTATATGGAGATTATGCGTCATGGATTAGAGGATGAAAAACAAACAGAATAATGGTTTTTAGAGCAAGCTTTAAGTCTTAATATTCCTCTTGTTGCAACAAATGATGCTTATTTTGCCCAGTCAGAGATGCATCAAGCTCAAGATGTTTTAATGTGTATTTCTGAGGGAACAACAATTTCTAACGAAAATCGAAAACATCTTACACCATTTCACTATCTTCGTAGTGAAGATGAAATGAAAAATCTTTTTAAAGATATTCCAGAAGCCATTAAAAACACTGTCAAGATTGCACAACGTTGTGCTTTTTTAGTCGATGGTAAACCTCCTGAACTTCCCCATTTTGATTGCGAAGATGGTCGTACAGAAGCCCAAGAGCTTCAACATCAATCTTATATGGGTTTAGAGGAACGCTTAAAAAACCATGTCTATAATGATGATATGAGTGCGGAAGAAAAGCAAAAAAAGCGTGAACATTACTTTAAGAGGGTTGATTATGAGCTTGAAGTTATTAATAAAATGGGATTTGAGGGTTATTTTTTAATCGTTGCGGACTTTATAAAAAAAGCTAAAGAGATGGATATTCCTGTTGGTCCTGGTCGCGGCTCAGGAGCAGGCTCTTTAGTTGCATGGGCATTAACCATTACCGATATTGACCCTATACCATTTAATCTTCTTTTTGAACGTTTTTTAAATCCTGAACGTGTCTCTATGCCTGATTTTGATATCGATTTTTGCCAATCTCGTCGTGAAGAAGTTATCCAGTATGTGCAAGAAAAATATGGTAAAGATAAAGTTGCTCAAATCATTACTTTTGGTAAGCTTCAGGCAAAAGCAGCTATTCGTGATGTAGGTAGGGTGCTGGAGATGGGCTATGGTGAAGTTGACCATATAGCAAGGCGTATTCCTACGGATGACCCTAAAATCACCATTCAAAAAGCCTATGATAATGATATAGATTTTCGTGAGGCTATCAATGCCAACGAAAATAGTATTCAGCTTAAAAATGTTGCAGTTCAGCTTGAAGGGCTTTACCGAAATGCCTCAACCCATGCAGCAGGAGTGGTTATTGGAGCAAGGGCCTTAGAAAAAATTACACCTCTTTACCGCGACCCACGTTCTCCTATGCCTGTTACAGGCTTTAATATGTCTTTTATTGAAGATACAGGGCTTATTAAATTTGACTTTTTAGGGCTTAAAACACTAACCGTCTTAAAGCAAGCGGTTGATACAGTTAAACAAACAGAAGGGATTGATATTGACTTATCAGTTATTCCCTTAAAAGATGAAAAAGCCTTTAAGATGCTATCTGACGGCGATACGGTAGGGGTGTTCCAGTTAGAGAGCCCTGGTATGCAAAAGGTGCTTATTGGGGTGCAGCCTGACTCTTTAGAAGATTTAATTGCCGTTGTTTCTCTTTACCGCCCTGGGCCTATGGATAATATTCCATCTTATCAAAAACGTAAAGCAGGTTTAGAAAAATGTGAATATCTACACCCAATGCTTGAGACTATACTTTCTGAAACTTACGGTATTATGGTGTATCAGGAACAGGTGATGCAAATTGCCCAGTCTATGGCAGGCTATACACTTGCTGGTGCGGATTTACTACGACGAGCCATGGGTAAAAAGAAAAAAGAAGAGATGGACAAACAAAGTGAAACCTTTGTTGAGGGTTCTAAACAAAATGGTATTGATGAAAAAACGGCCAAGGCTGTTTTTGAGCAGATGGCCAAGTTTGCTTCTTATGGTTTTAATAAGTCCCATGCGGCGGCCTATGCTTTTGTTGCATGGCAAACTGCATGGATGAAAGCCCATTATATGGCTGAATTTTTAGCAGCCAACATGACCTTTGACCATACAAATACCGATAAGCTGAATATCTTTGTCCAAGATGCTAAAGACCATAATATCAGTATCCTACCTCCTGATATTAATATGTCTCACTCTCAGTTTACTGTTGAAAAACTAGCGAATGGACAAAAAGCTATTCGCTACGGTTTAGCGGCAATTAAAGGGCTTGGTGGTAGTGCAACAGATGTGATTATCTCGGAGCGAGAAAAAAATGGCATGTTTAAAGATATTCATGATTTTGCCTCACGTGTTGATGCTCATGTTGCTAATAAGCGTCTTATGGAAAGGTTAATAAAAGCAGGGGCATTTGATAATATTGCTCCTAATCGCAAGCAACTTTTTGACTCTATTGATGATATTATTGGTAATATCCAAGTTGCAAGTAAAGAACGAACATCTGAGCAAATCGGACTTTTTGGTGAAGAAGTTCAGATAGATACAAAAGTTCGCCTTAAAGAAACAAATGATTGGAACCAAAGCGAACGTTTAGAGCAAGAATATGATGTTATTGGTTTTTATTTAACAGGTCATCCCGTTGATATTTGGGAAAAAGAACTCCGCCGTTTAGGGGTGCGTAAATATGTTGCTATAAAAGAATTTACCCATACCGAAAGAGTCTCCTTAGCAGGTAACATTGTGGGAATTCGGAAAATCACGACAAAAAGAGGGGATCGTATGGCTATTTTAACAATATCTGACCCTTCAGGTATTTTAGAGGCTGTATTATTTCCTAAAAATTATGAAAAATATGGAAGTTTGCTCAAAGTTGGAGATTTAGTTCTCATACGTGCGACTGTCAAACGTAAAGATGGAGAGCTTTCTATTGAAGCAGGACGTGTTATGAGCTTGGAGCAGGCCATCAATATGGAAGTTCCTTTGGTTCTTATTGGCATAGAAGGGGATAGGGCATTAGCTGATATTGCAAAATTTATGGGTGATAGTAAGGAGGGAGATGCTACGGCTCTTTTAGAGATGAACATAGACCAAGAAAAAATATTAAATATCAAACTCAAATCCCATATGATGTTGGATACAAAAATCTTAGAACAAATTCGAAATTTACCAACTGTTTATAAAGTTGAGATGCTTTTTGATGAAAGCTAGAAAAAAAGCTTGATTTTCTTACAAAAACAGATTAAAAATGCCTCAATGAAATCCACATACGGTTTTATGGTTGATTTTTTATGCAAAAATATAACCATTCCGGTGCTTTAAAACTAAAGTATTTAGGCCGTAGAGGAATAACTGGAAAAAAAGGAAAATATGATGGCATTGCCCACATTTACAATTCGCCAGCTCTTAGAGTCTGGTGTTCACTTCGGACATAGTACACGCCGTTGGAATCCCAAAATGCAACCATGGTTATTTGGTGAGCGTAATGGTGTACATATTATCGATTTACAACAAACTGCACCTTTATTATATCGTGCTATGCAAGCTGTAGAAAAAACAGTCGCTAGCGGGGGTCGTGTTTTATTTGTTGGAACAAAACGTCAAGCTTCTCCGATTATTGCCGAAGCAGCAAGAAAATCTGGTCAGTATTTTGTTAATCACCGTTGGTTAGGTGGTATGCTTACAAACTGGAAAACAGTTTCGAACTCTATTCGCCGCTTACGTGAGCTAGAAGAGCTTACTGCAACAAATATGGAAGGCTTAACAAAAAAAGAGCAACTCCAACTTAACCGTGAAAAAGACAAGCTAGAGCTTGTTCTTGGTGGTATTAAAGATATGGGTGGACTTCCTGATATTATTGTTATTGTTGATACCAATAAAGAGGCTATTGCTATTCAAGAGGCAAATAACCTAAACATTCCTGTTGTTGGTGTTTTGGACTCAAACTCTGATCCTGAAGGTATCGACTATCCTGTACCAGGTAATGACGATGCAATTAGAGCTATTTCCCTTTACTGTGACCTTCTTGCTGGTTCTGTTCTTTCGGGTATTCAAGAAGAGATTGTTGAAAAAGGTGGCGACATTGGTGAAGCTGAAGATGTAAGCGAAGCAGCTTTAAGTGAAGAGAAACCTGTTGAAAAAACTACTGAAACAACTGAAGAAGTTGCTGAAGTTGTTGAAGCTGAAGAAACAAAAACAGAAAGCTAAATCTTAAGATAAGATATTGGAGATATAAAATGGCGGTTACTGCTGCTCTTGTAAAAGAATTACGTGAGAAATCAGGTGCTGGTATGCTTGATTGCAAAAAAGCTCTTGAAGAAACAAATGGTAATATTGATGAAGCTGTTGATTGGCTTCGTAAAAAGGGTTTAGCCTCTGCAGCCAAAAAGGCTGGCCGTGTTGCGGCTGAGGGTCTTATTGGTATTGCTGTTGAAGGTAATAAAGGCTCACTTGTTGAAGTGAATGCTGAAACAGACTTTGTTGCCAAAAATGATCAATTCATTGATTTTGTGAAAAAAGTTAGCCAACTATCTTTGGCTTATGATGATATTGAAGCTTTAAAAGCAGCAAGCTTTGAAGGTTCAAATGTTCAAGATTATCTAACAAATCTTATTGCAACAATTGGTGAGAATATGTCTCTTCGTCGTACGGCTTCTTTGAGCGAGCCAGCAGGCGGTGTTGCAGCTTACGTTCACAATGCTGTAGGTGAAGGCCTTGGTAAAATTGGTGTTCTTGTTGGTATTAAAGGTGATGCTTCTAAAGTTGAAGATTTTGGCCGTAAAGTAGCTATGCATATTGCGGCTTCATCTCCTTTAGCCTTAGATCAAGCTTCTTTAGATCCTGCTGCTGTAGAACATGAGCGTCAGGTTCAAATGGATATTGCCCGTAACTCAGGTAAGCCTGAAAATATTATCGAAAAAATGATTGAAGGCCGTATTCGTAAATATTATGAAGAAGTTTGTCTTTTAGAGCAAGCTTTCGCTCTTAATCCCGATATTAAAGTTGGTCAGGCAGCTAAAGATGAGGGCGTAGAAATCACAGGCTTTGTTCGTTACGTTCTTGGTGAAGGTATTGAAAAGAAAGAAGAAAACTTTGCTGAAGAAGTTGCTAAGGCAATCCAGTAAGTTTGGTGGTTATGTAAAAACATAAAATAAAAAGAGGATGATTTTAGTCATCCTCTTTTTTTTAGATAGATTTAAGCATGAACAATCTATAATATAGTTAATAAATTAAATGTAAAAGAGGAATAGGAAACATGAATAAATATAAGCGTGTGATGCTCAAATTATCGGGTGAAGGCCTTATGGGGGATAAAGAATTTGGCTTAGACCCTGCAACCGTGCATAAATTTGCCAAAGAAATCGCAAAAGTTCATAAAAAAAATATAGAAATTTGTGTTGTTATTGGTGGGGGGAATATCTTTAGAGGTATCTCAGCCTCAGCCAAAGAAAATGGCATAGAGCGAACATCGGCTGATTATATGGGAATGTTAGCCACAGTCATGAATGCTATTGCTATCCAAAGTGCTTTGCAAGATATTGGTATTGATAGCCGTGTTCAGTCTGCTATACCTATGTCTACAGTATGCGAACCTTATATCCGCCGTCGGGCCATTCGCCATATGGAAAAAGGGCGTGTTGTTATTTTTGCGGCAGGTACAGGGAATCCATTTTTTACAACCGATACTGCTGCATCTCTACGGGCTGTTGAGATGAATTGTGATGTAATGCTTAAAGGAACACAGGTTGATGGTGTCTATGATAGCGACCCCAAAAAGAACCCTGATGCGAAAATGTATGAAACTTTAGATTATCAAGACGTTGTTGCTCAAGACTTAAAAGTTATGGATACCGCTGCGATTGTTCTTGCAAGAGATAATAATATCCCTATCATAGTATTTAATATACATAAACAAGGAGCCTTTTTGGAGGCAGTAGAAGGTCAAGGTAAATTCACCATCGTGCAATAAGGAGAAAATAATGGCTAATTTTGATAATATTGAAAAAGATATAAAGAAACGAATGACAGGGGCTGCAGAATCATTATCCCATGAATTTTCTGGCCTTCGTACGGGGCGAGCTTCTGTTGCTTTACTCGACCCTATTAAAGTGAATGTTTGGGGTCAAGATATGCCGATTAATCAAGTAGCTTCTGTCTCTACACCCGAAGCTCGTTTAATCACGGTGCAAGTTTGGGATAAATCTAATGTTGATGCTGTAGAAAAAGCCATTAGAGAAAGTAATCTTGGGCTTAACCCTGCAAGTGATGGTCAAACCATTCGTTTGCCTATTCCTCCTCTTAACGAAGAAAGACGTGTTGAGCTGACTAAAGTGGCACGTGGCTATACAGAAGAAGCTCGTATTGCTGTCCGTAATATTCGTCGCCATGCTATGGATGAGATTAAAAAACTTGAAAAAAGTGGTGATATTTCTGAAGATGAAATGCATAATTGGCAAGATGATGTTCAAAAAATTACTGATGATTCCATAAAAAAACTTGATGAATTACTTGAGAAAAAAGAACAAGAGATTATGCAGGTTTAATGCGAATGAGCGAAGAAAGTAAGCTAAAGAAAGAACAACTACCCCAACATGTTGCAGTTATTATGGACGGCAATCGTCGTTGGGCAAAATCTCGTGGATTCTTTGCTATTAAAGGTCATAATCAGGGAGCAGATGCCGTTAAACGCTTGCTTAAGTATGTTCTAGAATATGAAATTCAATATATTACACTTTTTGGATTTTCTGCAGAAAATTGGCAACGTCCAAAAACTGAAGTTACGGCATTGATGGAGCTTTTAAAAAGCTTTATCAATAAGGAACAAGCTTTGTTTCATCAAGAAGAAATTTGTGTTCGCTTTATAGGCTCTGAGCAAGATTTAAGCCAAGAGACAATCTCGCTAATACGAAAAACTGAAGAGGAAACAAAATATTACAGTAAGCTTATGCTAACCATTGCCTTTAATTATGGTGCAAGACAAGAGATTACCCAAGCCGTAAAAAAAATTGCTACTGATATAAAAGAAGATAAGATACAAGAAGATGATATATCCGAAACTCTTATTGGAAACTATCTTTATACTGCAGATTTACCGCCACTTGATTTGCTTATTCGAACCTCAGGCGAGGTAAGGCTTTCGAACTTTTTACTTTGGCAAGCCGCTTATAGCGAACTTGTTTTTCAAGATGTTTTATGGCCTGATTATGATAAAGAAAACTTTCTGGAAGCTCTAAGTATTTATACAAAGAGAACAAGACGCTTTGGAGGAAATTAAATGCCCATAAGCTCTAATTTAAAAAGTCGTATATTATCAGCAGTTATTTTAATTCCCATTGTTTTTGGGATTGCTTGGCTAGGGGGTATTTATGCTTTAATTGCTCTTGCCATCGTATCAGCCATTGCCGCTTGGGAGTGGGGTGGTATTATTGAACTACTATCTCAATTTAACTTAAGGCAAACAGGGCTTATTATCTTTTCGGTACTTACAGGAGGGTTGGGGAGCTACGCTATTCTTTCTTCATCCTTTAGTCTACTTCCCGCAATAATTATTGGAATTGCTGGTCTTTTATTTTTAATTTTTTATAAAGGACAACATAAGCTTGCTTATATTCTTGGCTTTATTTGTATATCTTTAACTTATATTTGCCTTATGTATATTCGCACCAAAAACCCTTATGGCTTTTATGCTATTTTATATCTATTTGTAATTACATGGTCTATGGATAGCGGAGCTTACTTTGTTGGTCGAGCCCTTAAAGGGCCTAAGTTAGCTCCCAATATCAGCCCAAATAAAACATGGTCTGGTTTCTTTGGTGGGCTTTTATTTGCACTTATGGCGACTGTTATTATTATGCTTTTTCAAATTATCGGCTATACGCTTCTTCTTCCTATTATCTCTTTAGTAATTGCCGCTGTTAGTCATATGGGCGATTTAGGCGAAAGCTTCTTTAAGCGTCAGTTTAATGTTAAAGATTCTAGCCATATTATCCCAGGTCATGGCGGGGTGCTCGATAGGCTCGATAGCTTAGCTGTATCCTCTTGGATGCTCGCTCTAATTACGGTGTTTGCATCATGAAAAAAATTGCTGTCTTTGGTTCAACAGGTTCTATCGGAACCCAAGCCTTAGATATTATTGCTCGCAACCCCAAAGATTATAAAGCCCATATTTTAGTGGGAGGTAAAAATATTGAGCTTTTGGCAAAACAGGCGACTCAATTTAAACCTGAGTATATTATTTGTAGTCATGATGAAGATTATGAATATCTTAAAGAATTACTTCCTCAACCCTTAAAAAATAAAATTGCAGCGGGGCGAAAAGCGGTTATTGATGCCGCAACTATCGATACCGATATGCATCTTGCTGCCATTACAGGAGCTGCTGGTTTAGAGCCTGTTTTTGCTGCAGTTGAAAAGTCTATTCCCATTGCTTTAGCCAATAAGGAAGCTTTAGTTTGTGCAGGAACATTACTCACAAAAGCTATCACAAAATATAAGAGTAAGATACTCCCCGTAGATTCTGAACATTCTGCTATTTTTCAATGCTTTGAAACACATAACCGTGATATGTTTGACCATATCATTCTTACAGGCTCAGGCGGCCCTTTTAGAACAATGCCTATTGAGCAGCTTAAAGATGTTAGTATTGAGCAAGCAACCCATCATCCCAATTGGTCCATGGGTAAAAAAATATCTGTTGATTCTGCAACCATGATGAATAAAAGCTTAGAACTTATTGAAGCTTGTCACCTTTTTGCTTGTGATGAAGAACAGGTAAAGATTGTTATTCATCCTAAATCAATTATGCATTCTGCCGTTGCCTATAAGGATGGAAGCATTATTGCTCATTTAGGCAAACCCGATATGCGAGTTCCGATAGCGGCCGCATTCTCATGGCCTAAACGTATACAAACACCTGTAGATATTTTAGATTTTGCCTCTATTGGTAAATTGGAATTTGAAGATGTTGATTATAATCGCTTTCCTTCTCTTCGCCTTGTTCGCCATACAATAAAAGCGGGGCAAGGGGCTACAATTATATTTAATGCAGCCAATGAGATTGCCGTTGATGCTTTTTTACACAAAAAGATAAGATTTATCGATATTTTACCTTTTGTCGAAAATGCTCTCGAAAAAATCATCGCAAACCCTATACATTCCATTACAGATGTGTTAACTCTTGATGCAAATACTCGGAAATATTGTTTAGAATATATAGGGAAATAAATGGCGGCATTATCCAACCTATTTTATCAGACTATACCTTTTTTACTGATTATCACTGTTTTAATCACCATCCACGAGCTTGGCCATTATTTGGCTGCACGCTATTATAAAGTTGCCATCCATACATTTTCCATTGGTTTTGGTAAACCGCTTTGGCAAAAGGTGGATAAAAGAGGCGTTACATGGCAAATTTGTATGTTACCTTTAGGTGGCTTTGTTCGCATGGCTAGTCTCGACTTGCTTGAAATTAAGAAAGAAACAGGCGAATTATCACCAGAACGTTTTGAGCAACTCAAGCCATTTACAATGGAAGGTCAATCAACTTTAGGTCGTATTATCATCGCTTTTGCAGGCCCATTTGCAAATATTCTTTTTGCTGTTGTTGTTATGACTGGATTATTCATGTACGGAGATAATGCCATAAGAATCAATTGTGTTGTACCAAGTTCGGCCGCTGCTGAAGCAGGGCTTAAAAAAGGAGACTTTTTTATACCCAATACAACTGTTGATGGGAAAACACTTCCCATAGGTGTGACTCCAGGCAACGAGAATATGTTTTCAGTTACGTTACTTCAAAAAAATGGTACAAAAGCAATCTCCTTTGAAAAAAAAGAAATAACAGATACAAAAGCATGTGGCGGTGGCTTTAAAAAGAATCAAAAATATGCTGGAATCATTAATGGGTTGGGTGTTTCAAAGGAATTAGGGGAGAATCTTAAGACTTCATTTACTAAATCCCTAAAAAATATATCTAACTATTTCTCTGGCTCATTTCAATCTTTAGCAGGGCTCTTACGCCTTAATAAATCCTCTTCAAATGACGAAGCATCGGTTGGAGGCATTATTGCCATTCAGCAGGCAACGGCTCAAATATCACAGGTAAGTCTTTGGCATACAATGCTTTTTTCCACATCGCTCTCATTAGCTTTAGCCTTTTTCAACTTGCTCCCAATTCCTATTTTAGATGGTGGGCATATCCTTCTTGCTCTTATAGAGGGCGTTGCAAGAAAGCGACTATCGCGAAAAATTCGTGGAATAATTACATTTATTGGCTTGGCTTTTCTACTATTTTTGTTTATTTTACTTGTTAATATTGATTTATTGCGTATACTTGCATAAGAATTCAGATCAGAGGTTATCTTAAAGTGTTGTTTAAAAATAAACTTATTACTACGACAGTAACGGCAGCTTTTATTGGCTTAACCCCCATGGCTCATGCGGCGGTAAATTCAGTTCAGGTTAACGGAAATCAGCTCGTAGACACAGGGGTCATTACTTCCTATATTAACACTGCAGGCAGTGTTGATAAATCGGTTAAGGCTTTATATGATACAGGTTTGTTTAAAGATGTATCTATTCGTCAACGAGGAAGTACTTTAATCGTTAATGTTGTTGAAAATCCTGTAGTTAACCGTGTTGCCTTTGAGGGTAATCGTAAACTTAAAGATAAACAACTCTCTTCATTTTTAAAAACACAACCACGCTCTGTTCTTTCTGAATCTAAAGTTCAACAAGATGTTCGTAACATTATTACGGCTTATGAGAGTGCAGGATATACTTCTGTTTCAGTTTCTCCTAAGCAAATCAAACGTTCTAATGGCCGTGTTGACGTTATTTTTGAGATTAACGAAAAACGTGGTTTTGGTAAAGAAGGCATTAGCCGTATTACATTTAATGGTAATAGAGCTTTTTCCGATACTGCTTTACGTAACGAAATTCAATCACGTCAAGGGCGTTGGTATAACTTTATGTCTTCTAACGACATTTACGACCCTGACCGTATGAACTTTGATAAAGAATTACTTCGCCGTTTCTACCTTAAACGGGGTTATGCGGATGTTGATGTTCGCTCGGCCACTGCTGAGAAATCCTCTCGTAACGGCCAATATCACATCTCCTATACTTTACGAGAAGGGACAAGATACCGTGTGGGTAACATTACTTATCGTATTGGGCTTTCTAACTTAAGCTCAAACGATTTAAAAGGGGCTTTAAAATTCCGCTCTGGTTCTTGGTTTAATATTGAATCTGTTGAAAAAACAACCGAAGCCTTACGTAAACGCTTGAATAGTCTTGGCTATACTTTTGCACAGATTAATCCTAGACTGACACGTGATCGTAAAAATAATGTTGTTGATATTGATTTTGAGCTTACTCAAGGTCGTAGAAATTACGTAGAACGTATTGACGTTGTTGGTAATACACGAACACGTGATCATGTTATTCGTCGTCAAATTAAACTTTCTGAAGGTGATGCTTTTAATGCGGATGCTTTAAAAATTAGTGAACGCCGTATCAAAGGCTTAAACTTCTTTGACCGTGTGAATATTGGTGTAAATCAAGGTTCAACACCCGATCAATCCGTTATTCGTGTTGCTGTTAACGAAAAATCAACTGCTACGCTAAACTTTGGTGCAGGTTATTCATCATCCGATGGTGTTGCTGGTAATATTACTTATACCGAACGTAATCTTTTCGGCTTAGGCCAAACTTTACGTGCTGATTTATCTATTGGTGGTGAGTATCAAAGTGCAACATTAAGCTTTACAGAGCCTTATTTCTTAAATAAGCCAATATCTGCTGGATTTGATATTTTCTATAATCAAAGAGATTACCAAGATGAATCATCTTATGATCGTCTAGATTATGGTGCATCACTTCGTTTAGGTTATCGCCTTAATGAATATCTAACTCAAAGTTGGAAATATACACTCCAATATAGCGAGATTGAAAATATCCCAAGTGATGCTTCCCACTATATTAAGCAAGAAGAGGGCGATCGTATTAAATCAGCTCTTGCTCATACATTAACCTTTGATACTCGTGATAGTCGTTATGATACACGCCGTGGTATTCTTTTGACCATGACAAACGAACTTGCTGGTTTAGGTGGTGATGTAAAATATATTAAAAATACAGGACAAGCGAGCATTTGGCAGCCTGTTTATCGTAACATTATCTTCTCGGCTCATTTACGTGGTGGTCATATTAAATCATGGGGTGGTAAAGATGAATATAGCGATAGAGTTCACTTATTTGACCGCTTTCATTTAGGACAACCGCTTGTTCGTGGCTTTGATAACGCAGGTATCGACCCTCGTGATGCCAAAACAGGCGATGCTTTAGGTGGTAACTGGTATGCTGCAGCAACGGCTCAGATTGACTTCCCATTACCAACACCAAAAGATTTAGGCATTTCTGGCCATGTCTTCATGGATGCAGGTCGTATTGGTGAAAATGACTTCCAGCCTGCTACTGATATTAACTATAGTGATGCATGGCGTTACTCTGTTGGTGCAGGGCTTCGTTGGGACTCTCCTATGGGTCCTCTAACACTTGACTATGCTATCCCACTTAATTCTGAAAAATATGATAATGAACGCCGCTTCTACTTCTATGTAGGCACACAGTTCTAAAGGTTTACGGATGAAAACTGCTTTTTTCATCGCATCAGCCTTAATTATCAATAGCTTAAATGCTAATGCCGAAAGTGATGTTGCCTTGAGCACATCACTTTCTCAATATGATGCTGTTACTATTGATATTAATACTATCCGCCGTGATTCTAATCTTCTTCGCAAGATGTATGATGATGCCAATAAACTTTCTGAAAATTTACAAAATATTATCGAAAAACTCCAAGAAGATTCTGTAAAGCGTTGGAGTGATATTAATGAGCAAGCTCAAAAAGATAGCTTGAGTGAACGAGAAGATAAAATCCAGCAAAATCAACTTATTGTTGATGCCAATGAACGCTTTATTGTCTCAAGACGTATTGCTATTGAAAATGCTGTTTCTCGTGTGGATGCCCAAATTCGTGATGAGCTAACAAATCGTATTATTCCCGAATATGCTCAAAAAAATCATATTAATGTTATCTTTAGAAATACACAGGTTATTTATAGTCAACTTCCTGATATTACAGGAGAAATTTTAAATCTACTCAATGAGAGTACACTTCAGGCTGATTTAGGCTTAGAGACCTTAATCTATGAGGATGTTATTGCTGAAATCAACCAACAAGTTGCAAGTAATGATAGTAGTATATCGCCTCCTTCTGTTGTTTCTCCAAAGTAAAAGGATTACTTATGGCCGATCAATCTTTTTTTAATCGAAATAAAGCACTTAACGTAACAGAAGTCGCATCTCTTTGTGAAGGAGAGTTAATCTTAAGCAAGGGTACACAAGCTGCTGAAGTAACCATCCATGACCTCGCTACAATCGAAGAAGCTCAAGAAGGTGAGGCCTGTTTTTTACAAAATCCCAAATATCGTCATTATTTACAAGATTGTAAAGCCAGTCTTGTCTTGCTTGGCAAAAAACATGCCGAAGAAGCCCCATCGCATCTTAACCTGCTTATTTGTGAAGACCCTTATTATGCATGGGCTTCCTTAAGTATAGCCCTATATCCTTTTGAGGAAAAAGAAGCAGCTATTGATGAGACCGCAAATATTCACCCCTCCGCTAAAATTGCCGCTTCAGCCTATATTGGGCCTAATGTGGTTATTGAAGAAAATGTTGTTATTGGTGAATATACCCAAATCCATGCAGGAAGCTTTATTGGTCGTAGCTGTCAAATTGGTGATACTTGCGTTATTCATGCTAATTGTTCAATCACTTATACCATCATGGGTAATTTAAATGTTGTCCATTCAGGAGCTTGTATCGGCCAAGATGGTTTTGGCTTTGCTATGAGTCCCAAAGGTCATAAATATGTACGGCAATTAGGCCGTGTGATTATTGGCCA
Organism: Alphaproteobacteria bacterium; assembly: GCA_047973205.1. Taxonomy (GTDB): domain Bacteria; phylum Pseudomonadota; class Alphaproteobacteria; order JBKEAR01; family JBKEAR01; genus JBKEAR01. Next base: position 39,752 of record JBKEBO010000011.1, read on the forward strand.
TGATGTAAATATTGGAGCAGCAACAACCATTGACCGTGGCTCAGCCTCTGATACAATTATTGAAAATGGCGTTCGTATTGATAATTTAGTACAAATTGCTCATAATGTAAAAATTGGTGCAGGCTCGGTTATGGCGGCACAAACTGGTATTGCAGGCTCGACAACATTAGGAAGAGGTGTTATTTTAGGAGGTAGGGTTGCTATTGCAGGTCATTTACATCTGGGTGATGGTGTTATTGTATTAGGAGGCTCTGGGGTTTCTAAAAGCATTGCAGCAGGTGAGACTGTTGCTTCTGCTATTCCTGCAATCCCTGTAAAAAAACACTGGCGTCGTCTTGCAGCCTTAACAAGAGTCGTTAAATTTTTAGAAAGTAAATAAAGGAAAAAATGTGTCTGAGAATCTCGATATTTTAGAAATTAAAAAGCTTATTCCCCACCGTTATCCATTCTTAATGATTGATAAAGTGGTTGATCTGATTGCCAATGAAAGTGCAACAGGTATAAAAAATGTAACTATTAACGAGCCTTTTTTCCAAGGGCATTTTCCTGATAAACCCGTAATGCCAGGGGTTTTAATTGTTGAGGCTATGGCACAAACTGCTGCTGTTGTGGTTATGATAGCTGATGAGATTGAACCTGAGGGAAAGCTCGTTTACTTTATGACAGTTGATAACTGTAAATTCCGCAGACCTGTTGTTCCTGGTGATGTTTTGGAAATTAAAGTTACCAAAAAGCAGCAAAAAATGTCGGTTTGGAAATTTGAAGGTGATGCCCAAGTTAACGGAAAAACCGTTGCATCGGCAACTTTTTCCGCCATGATTGTGGATGCTCCCAATGGATAGTCAGCTGATACACCCAACCGCTATTATTCATCCCAATGCCAAAATAGGCAAAAATGTAAAAATTGGGCCTTACTGTAGCGTTGGTGAACATGTTGAGCTTGCAGATAATGTGCAGCTTATCTCTCATGTGGTGGTTGATGGCCGTAGTTCTATTGGTGAGGGAACAAAAATTTACCCTTTTTCTACCATAGGGCTTGCTCCTCAAGACCTTAAATATCATGGGGAAGAAAGCCGCCTTGAGATTGGTAAGAATAACAGTATTCGAGAACATGTAACCATTCATTTAGGAACTGAAGGTGGGGGCATGCTCACCAAAATTGGAGATAATAATTTGCTCATGGTTGGGGTGCATATTGCCCATGACTGCCATGTGGGAAATCAGGTTGTGATGGCGAATAATGCAACAATTGCAGGCCATGTTCAGGTTGAAGATTTTGTTGTTATTGGTGGGCTTTCTGCTGTTCATCAATTTGTCCGTCTTGGGGCTCATTCGATGATTGGTGGTATGAGTGGTTCCGAAAAAGATGTTATTCCTTTTGGTACGGTTATGGGTACAAGAGCAAGCCTTGGTGGTATGAACCTTGTGGGCATGCGTCGCCGTGGTTTTGATAAGACCGAAATCCACGCTGTACGTCACTTTTTTGACCTCCTAAAAACCAAAGATACATTACAAAACAAGCTAGAATTTGCCGAAAAGCAACCTGAGTTTATTCAGAGTCAAGAGGTTCAGCGTATTTTAACCTTTATGAAGGCCGATTCATCTCGCCAATATATGATGCCCACAGGGGTGTAAGCTCATGGAGAAGCTGGGTATTATTGCGGGTAGTGGCTCATTACCTAAAAAACTCATTAAGGCCTGCATAAAGCAAAATAGGCCTTTTTGTATTGTTGCCTTAAAAGACCAGTTTGATAACAAAGATATTCCGAGTGATGCCAAGTCTATAACTATTCGCCTTGGAGCTGGAGGTAAAGCCTTGGCTTTTTTAAAAGAGCAGGGGGCAAGCGAGCTTATCTTAGCTGGCGGTGTTAAAAGACCATCCCTTACAAGCCTCCGCCCTGACGGCTGGACCGCTAAGCAACTTAAACGCTTTAACCTCAAAAAGATAGGTGGCGATGATAGTCTGCTCAAAACCATTTTACATATTTTAGAGGAAGAAGAAGGCTTTAAGGTTGTTGGAGCTCATGAGATTTTACCCGAACTTGTTGCCTCTTCTGGCATGATTGGCCATATTTACCCAAGCTTGCAATCCTTTGAAGATACAAAAAAAGCATTTGATATTGCTAAAGAAATTGGCCGCCTTGATATTGGCCAAGCTTGTATTGTTAATGAGGGACGTGTGGTTGCTGTTGAGGCTTTAGAAGGTACAGACCGCATGCTAGAACGTACGGCCTGCATGAAAGACCAAAGCCATGGTGGTGTGCTTCTTAAAGCAGCAAAACCCAATCAAGAAATGCGGGTGGATATGCCCTCTATCGGCCTAAAAACATTATATAATGCCCAAAAAGCAGGGCTTAAAGGTGTTGCCCTCGAGGCTGGAGCAGCTCTTATTTTAGAGCCTGAAACAATAGCGGCTAAAGCTGATGAGCTTGGTTTATTCCTTATGGGAGTAAATGAGGCAAGTTTTACAGATAAGTCTTTAGTAAAAAAGCGTATTTATTTAATTGCAGGTGAAGCTTCGGGTGATAAACTTGGAGCTAGCCTTATGGAGAATATGCAAAATCTTCATGGTGAGCAATATCAGTTTATAGGTATCGGTGGGCCTCTTATGGCTCAATATGGGCTTAAGAGCTTGTTTCCTATGGAAGAACTCTCCTTAATGGGAATAACCGCCGTTATACCTAAGCTTCCCAAGCTAACCAAACGCATCAACCAAACCATCGAGCATATTTTACAGATTGAACCTGACATGGTTATCACCATTGATTCTCCTGGCTTTAATAAGCGAGTTGCTAAAAAAATCCGAGCCAAAAATCCAAAAATTCCACTCACTCATTGGGTTGCTCCTTCCGTTTGGGCATGGAAACCTAAGCGAGCCAAAAAAATGGCTCAAATTTTTGATAACCTCTTGTGTTTGTTACCTTTTGAACCTCCTTATTTTGAAAAAGAAGGGCTTAAAAGTTACATTACAGGTCATCCTATTGTGTCATTAGGTGCAAATAAAGGCGATGGTGATGCTTTTAAACAGAAGTATCATATTGAAAAATATATGAAAATTCTTAGTGTTTTACCAGGAAGCCGCCCCAGTGAAGTCAACCGACTTTTACCCATATATAAGGAGGCTATCTTAAAGCTCAAAAAAGAATATAAGGACTTAAAACTTGTTATTCCTTTAGCCTCAGCTGTTGCCTCGCAAGTCCGACAAGAGGTTGAAACATGGGAAGTTTCTACTATTCTTATTGAAGATGAGGCCGAAAAGTACGATGCTTTTGCCGCATCCGATGCCGCTTTGGCTGCTTCTGGCACTGTAAGTTTGGAGCTTGCTATGGCAAAAGTTCCTATGGTGATTGCCTATACAATGGGCAAATGGACTGATAAGCTAGCTAGAATATTGATTAAAGTTAAATATGCTTCTCTTATCAATATTCTGGAAAATCAATCACTTATACCCGAATTTTTAGGTAATGACTGTACTGCTGATAATCTTTATATGCAGCTGAGTAAATTTTTATCAAGGCAAGAAACTCCTGACTATTCTGCATGGAATAATGCTTTGCTTAAGCTAGGCCAAGGGAGTAATCCAGGGCAAAAAGCTGCTGAAATTATTCATGAAATTATGAACAATAACCAAGAGGATATATATGATGAAGTTTCAATTTCTCCACACGATGATTAGAGTCTTAGACCTTGAAAAATCTATCAAATTTTATACTGAGATTTTCGGCATGAAACTCCTTCGGAAAAATGATTACGAAGAGGGGCGTTTTACCTTAGCCTTTGTTGGCTATGGTGAAGAGGATAGCCATACCGTTATTGAGCTTACCCATAATTGGGATCAAAAAGAACCCTATGAAATCGGTACAGGATTTGGCCATTTAGCCTTGGGTGTTCATGGCATTTACGATATTTGCGAAGAGCTTCGCAAGGCTGGAGCTCAAATTACTCGTGAGCCTGGCCCTATGAAAGGTGGCACAACCGAGATAGCTTTTATTAAAGACCCTGACGGTTACCTTATTGAGCTTGTGGAAAGAGGCTAAATAAGCCAAATAAAACCATTTTCGTCCATTTTCGTCCATTTTTATCCACTTTTATCCATTCTAGATACAAGATATACCATCCTAGAATCATAAAATAATCTCTAGAGTAGTATGGCTTTTTGTATAATTCTGGATAAAAATGGACGAAAATGGATGATTTTGGTCAAAAATTGGCTAAAAATGGACAGATTATGCTCTTATGTGGCAAGCCATTGTTCAATAAGATGACGGGCAATAGATTCTAGCGGAGGAAGCTTATTTTCACCTCGAAGCCCAATGACCTCCTCTTTAGAAAACCAATTAGCCGACACCAATTCTTCTTTTTCAATAGCAATATCAGTAGTTAAAGCAACCGCACGACAACCCAACATAAGCGACTGCGGAAAGGGCCATGGTTGGCTTGCAATAAAGCGAACATCTGAGGCAATGACATTGGTTTCCTCTTTGATTTCTCTAATGACAGTTTCCTCCAAAGTCTCCCCCACGCTCATAAATCCAGAGATGGTGGTATGCATACCATTGCGGCCATGCATCTCAATCAAAAGGGCTTTTTCTCCATCTTCAAATTGATGGGTTAGCAGGGTAATCATGGAAGGGTCGATGCGAGGATAGGTGATATTTTGACAAGCATTATCAGTACATTGACGGGCTTCTCCTAACAAAATAGGCTGTGAGGCTTGCCCACATTTAGGGCAAAATTGGTGATGGCGATGCCACCGAGCCAACCCAAATGCAGTCGCAACTTGCCCAATTTCTTCTACTTTTTGCTTTGCGGCAATGTCTCTTGGATGCTGCCAATCCGCATCAATCAAATCGTTTTGAGCATCATAAGCAATATAGGCTTTATCATTCAAAAGTCCCAGAAAATAAAGCCGATTTTCATCTAATGGCATATCTTGTGCTAATGGGGCAATTGCATCATCTAAACAAAGAATAATAATCGGAGGATAATCTGCCATAAGGCTATGAATATTCTTATATTTTCTTCGCAACTCAGGGTCTCTATTAAGCTTTGTATTGCCCATAGGTAAGGGTGAAAAAGGGGTAAATTTTTCCATTTTTTAAGACTTCCTTTTTCTCTTTTGCCGCCTTGGTCCTGCCGCAGGACGCAAGGGAGAACCTGGGCCAAATTTATTGTGAGAGAAACTCGCCTGATCTTCATTTAACCCTAGCTGTTGGCTCTGCAGACGGTGCAATTCATCACGCAACCGAGCCGCTTCCTCAAACTCTAAATCCTCAGCCGCTTTCTTCATTTTAACCTCAATATCAGCCATAACATCATCAATATTTTTGCCCGTATAATCAGCTTCACCCGCAATCTCTTTGGTGTCTACAGTTAGGTAATCTTGCTCGTAAACATTCTCTAAACTTTCCGTAAAACGAGATGTAACCGATTGAGGTATAATGTTATTTTCTTTATTCCATTGTTGTTGTTTCTCTCGCCGTCTTTGGGTTTCACCAATGGCATATTCTAAACTTGCTGTGATTTTATCGGCATATAAAATCACACGGCCTTCCTTATGACGAGCCGCACGACCAATTGTTTGAACAAGGGAGGTTTTAGAGCGTAAAAAGCCTTCCTTATCAGCATCTAAGATGCAAACCAACGAACATTCAGGAATATCTAAACCTTCCCTAAGGAGATTAATACCCACCAAGACATCAAACACACCGAGACGTAAATCTCTAATAATTTCAATACGTTCCACCGTATCAATATCCGAATGTAAGTAACGAACTCGCACCCCATTTTCATGAAGATACTCTGTTAAATCCTCAGCCATTTTTTTGGTTAACGTGGTGACTAAAACACGTTCCCCTTTAAGGGCATTCTTTTTAGATTCGGCTAAGATATCATCCACTTGCGTACCCACAGGGCGAATAATACATTCAGGATCAGTTAAGCCTGTGGGGCGAACAATCTGCTCCGAAAATACACCTTGAGTTTGCTCCAATTCCCAAGGGGCAGGGGTGGCCGAAACAAAAATAGACTGAGGACGAAACAAATCCCATTCCTCAAATTTTAAGGGGCGATTATCCACACATGATGGCAGGCGAAAACCATATTCAGCCAAGGTGGATTTACGGCGAAAATCCCCCTTATACATAGCACCTACCTGAGGGACACTCACATGACTTTCATCAATAAAAACAAGAGCGTCTTCGGGTAAATATTCAAATAATGTTGGTGGCGGTTCACCAGAGTTTCTTCCTGTAAGATAACGGGAATAATTCTCAATACCCGAGCAATATCCTGTTGTTTCAAGCATTTCTAAATCAAATGTCGTGCGTTCTTGTATCCGTTGAGCCTCGATATATTTTTCTTGCTGATTGAAAACATCTACTTGTTTTTTCATCTCTTCTTTAATTTTAGGAAGAGCCTGATGCAAGGTTGGCCCTGGGACAACATAGTGAGATGCAGGATAAAGTATCACCTCATCAAGCTGAGCAGTTCGCTCTCCTGTTAAAGGGTCAAACTCACAAATTTCCTCAACCTCATCACCAAAAAAAGAAATACGCCATGCCCTATCTTCGCAATGGGAGGGAAAGACCTCTAGAACATCGCCACGTACCCGAAAACAATTACGCTCAAAGCCCACATCATTACGTTCATATTGCAACATAACAAAATGCTTCAGCACATCATTACGCCCTGTCTCTTCACCTACCTTAAGGCTACAAACCATCTCTGCATAGGTTCGAGCATCACCAATACCATAAATACAAGAGACCGAAGCGACAATAATCGTATCGTTGCGTTCTAAAATAGCCCGTGTGGCGGCATGTCGCATACGATCGATTTGCTCGTTGATATCACTATCTTTTGCGATATAAGTATCGGTGCGTGGAACATAGGCTTCAGGCTGATAATAATCATAAAAAGAAACAAAATACTCCACCGCATTATTCGGAAAAAAAGCTTTCATTTCTCCATAAAGCTGAGCCGCTAAAATCTTATTAGGAGCCATAATTAAAGCAGGGCGTTGGGTTTGAGCAATAACATGAGCCATTGTAAAAGTTTTACCTGAGCCTGTAACCCCTAATAAAACCTGATTGCGTTGATTATCTTCTAAACCTTGGCATAGCTCTTTTATAGCCGTTGGTTGATCGCCCGCAGGCTCAAAGTCCGAAACAAGCTCAAACCTATTTTTACGCTCCAAAGGTGGGCGTTTTATTGGCAAGAAGGCAATATTGCTATCCATTTTATTTCCTTTAAAAAGAAGATTTTATCAACTTTTCTTATAAAAGTCAGCTATAAAAGAGAGCCAAGATATTCCAGAATAAAGCATAGGAAAAGCAATGGCTTTTCCCTTTAGATCAACGCTTGCATTGTGGGGTATGGGGGCAAAGCTCCATTAATATTAATCACTTACCCCTTAATAGCTCCACCTGTAAGACCAGATACGATTTTTCTTTGGAATATCAAGACTAGGATAATCAATGGAATAGTAATGGATACGCTTGCCGCCATAATCGTACCGCCTGCAACCTCATAGCGAGATGTTCCTGCGGTTAGGCTTGCTATTACAGGTGTAACAGTTTGATGGCTTGTATCGATAATAAAGGATAGGGCAAAGAGATACTCATTCCATGCACCAATAAAAGCAAGTAATCCTGTTGTTACAATGGCAGGCCATAGTAAGGGCAAAAAGATACGGAATAAGGTTTGCAGTGGATTTGCTCCATCCATAATGGCGGCTTCTTCTAACTCTACTGGAATTTGACGGATAAAGGTGGTTAATATCCAAATGGTAAAGGGGAGAGTAAAGACTGTATAAGATAGAATAAGTGATTTGTAATCATTAAACAAATCTAAGTAATAGACCATTTGATACATACCCGAAAGTATCGCCACTTGGGGAAATGTAGAGATCGACAAAATAACCATCAATATCGCTCCACGTCCCTTAAAGCTAATGCGAGCCAAGGCAAAGGAGGCTGTAAGGGCGAGTATCATAGCCAAAACAACCGTACATGTTGCCACAAGAACCGAATTAGCGAAGTTACGATAGAATTTCTTTTGAACAAAAACAAAGATATAATTCTTAAACAGAACTTTATTGGTTAGCTTAATCTTACCCCATCTATCCAAACTTTGCATATAATTTTCAATGTTTTCGTTAGAACATTTTAAACTCTCGTCACAAGCTCCTACTTTTACAAAATCTTCAGGATGGGAGCGAATGAAGATATTATACTGATCTTGTTTGGGAAGTTGGGGTAAATAATTGGGTTCAATCAGCTGTTGTCCTGATTCGAATGAAGTCATAACTGCATAATAAAAAGGGGATACTGCTGCAATAAAGGTAAGAATAACAAGAGCAAAGAAGCCAAGTCCAAGCCAATTAAAACCTTTTTTTGTTATCAGTTTCATTTCTTGAGCCATCTTATTTTCCTCCCTCAGTAAGCTTTACACGCCCTAATTTTAGGTAGATAATAGCAATAACACCCACTAAAATAAAAATAAGCACAGAGGCTGCTGAGCCTCGTCCAAAATATTGGTCTTCCATGAGGGTTTTGCGTGCAAGTACCGAAACTGACATGGTTGAGCGACTATTGGCAGTAAGAACATAGATAAGGTCAAATACTCTAAGGGCATCAAGTGTACGGAAAATCAGAGCGACAATAACCGCAGGTTTAATAACAGGTAGGGTCAAATACCAGAATTGATTCCATTTAGAAACACCATCAACCCTTGCTGCTTCATACATGCTTTCGGGTACAGTTTGTAAGGCAGCCAGAATAAGAAGAGCCATAAAAGGGGTCGTCTTCCAAGCATCAACACCAATAATGGCCACCATGGACCAAAAGTCATTACCTATCCAGTTGATATTGTCTTTGATGATATGCAGCTTTGTTAAGAGGTCGTTCATAATACCGTTTTCAGTATCTAAAATCCAACTCCACATTTTTGCCGAAACAACCGTAGGTAATGCCCAAGGGACTAAGATAGCTGCACGCATCCAGCCACGCCCCTTAAAGTTCACATTTAAAATCAGTGCAACAATCATACCAAAAACGAGCTCTAAGCTGACTGAGCCAATGGCAAAGATAAAGGTGTTTTTTAATGCTCCCCACCAATCAGCTTGCCACCAAGCTGAGGTTCGCCACCAGCTTAAGCTAAAAAATTCTGGATAAGATGTATCGAATAAAATACGCCAGTAATTCCGCAACCCAAAAAAGTAGCTCTCTCCTGTTTGAGGGTCTGCTAGTTGTAAGTCGCTTGTTCTTACATCGAAAAGGCTATAAAAAAAGGTCATTGCCAACGGATAAAAGGCAACTAAAAATAACGCAACTAGCATGGGGGCTAAAAACAACCATGCCCATCGAATGCGACTTCGGTTTAATTGGGATCTTACTGCGGCCATAAGCTCATCTCTCTTATATTCTCCATAGAAATTTTTATAAAATCAAGCCCTAAGATAAATCTTAAGGCTTGAGTTAGGCTATAATTAACGCTTCCAGTTGCGAGAATCTTCTTTGATTTTTTTGAGACGTTTTTCTAAGTCTGCAACAGCGGCTTTGCCGTCTTGCTTACCTGTTATCACATTAAAGGCTGCATTCCAGATTTCATTAGAAACTTCGTTATATCTAGCACCTGTTACAGAAGATGGACGAGCTTCGGCATTTTCAAAAGCAGGTAAGAATACTTTGGCATTCTCAAATTCAGGCTCATCATAAAGCTTAGACATTGTTGGGTTATTGCCTTCAATCTCGTAGCGTTTTCTTTGGCTTTCCTCATCATTCATCATAAAGAGGAATTTAGCGGCTAAATCAGGATGTTTTGAATATGCATTGGCTGCATTAGACCATCCACCAAGGGCTGAAGCCGAAACATTAGCATCACCTTTGGGCATAGCTGTAATCGCAACTTTACCTTTTACAGGACTATCATCACCATTAGCTAATGCCCATACATATGGCCAGTTACGATGGAAAACAGCATTACCAGCTTGGAATACGTTACGTGATTCTTCTTCGGTCATCCCTGTAACGCCATCAGGAGAGATTGTTCCCACAAAAGAAGCCGCAACATCTAAAGCTTTAGCTGCCTCTTCATTATTAATGGAAATAGTACCATCAGGCTCAATTACATGGCCTGCACCATACGAGACAAACCATTCTAAAGCATTACAAGTTAAGCCTTCATAAGCCTTGCCTTGGAACACATAACCCCACATATTTTTGTTACCAGCTTTACGCTCTTCATCCATAATATATTGGGCAGTTTCTTTGAGTTCATCCCAAGTTTGAGGGACCTGCTTACCATATTTTTCTAATAAATCTTTACGATAATAAAGCATACCTGTATCCATAAAAGAAGGAATCGCCTTAACCTCGCCATTAATTGTATTATTCTTTGCGTATCCTGCAATATGTTTACTTAAAACTTCTTCACCACCATAAGGGTTAAGATTTAAGAGATGCTCACCAATAAGTCCAGGCCAAACAACATCTACTAAAAAGATATCAATATCACCTGATTTTACCGCAAAACCTTGCTGCATAAGAGCCAATTGGTCGTTCGAATCCCATGGAATATCCACACGACGGCTATCATGTTCACCATTGGTCATTTCTTTCCAACGTGCATCTAAATAGTCACACATACTTTTGGATGTATCTGTTTGTTGACATCCGTAAGTAATTGTATCTGCTGATGAAATCATTCCATATGATGCAAAGATAATAAGGCTAGTCCCTAAAAGTTTTTTCATTGTTTTCATGCTCCTTGAATGCTATTTTAATAATAAAAAAGCTCAATTTTTAGTTGGTGTTCTATAGAGGTGATACTCTAAAGTTATAATATCAACCTATTTATTATAATAGTAACATTATTGATAAGCATGTCAATATAAAATCAATACTTGTATGTAAGAACTTTATAACTTCTTGCTTGCAAGTTTTAAACTTTATGGCAAGATAATTTTTAGGTCTAATTTTTAATATAAAAAGGAAAAGCTATGTCTATTGTTTCAAAAAGACTTCAGGCTGTTAAGCCATCCCCAACTTTAGCGGTTACCCAAAAGGCTGCGGAGCTTAAAGCTGCGGGTAAAGATGTTATTGGCTTGGGTGCAGGTGAGCCTGATTTTAATACACCTGAGCATGTTTGCAAGGCTGCTAAAGAGGCTATTGATGCAAACTTTACACGTTATACAGCCGTTGCAGGAACATTAGACTTGCGAAAGGCGATTTGCGATAAATTTAAACGGGAAAATAATCTTGACTATACGCCCGAGCAAATCCAAGTCGCTTGTGGCGGAAAGCAGAATATTTTTAATGCTATTATGGCTTCGGTAAATGCAAAAGATGAGGTCATTATTCCTGCTCCTTATTGGGTGAGCTATCCTGATATAACAATTATTGCTGAGGGTAAACCTGTGATTGTGGATACAAAAAAAGAAGATGGCTTTCGTATTACCCCCAATGCTTTAGAGGCTGCAATCACCGATAAAACAAAGTGGCTTATCTTAAATTCTCCATCAAACCCAACAGGGGCGGGCTATCGTAAAGAAGAGCTAGAAGCCTTAGCCGAAGTTTTGCGTAAATATCCTCATGTGTGGATTATGACTGATGATATGTATGAACATTTAGTCTATGGCGATTATAAATTTGTGACCTTTGCCCAAGTAGCTCCTGACTTATACGATAGAACTCTTACTTTAAATGGTGTATCAAAATCATTTGCAATGACAGGCTGGCGGGTAGGTTATGCTGCAGGCCCTGTGGAACTTATTAAGGCTATGAATAAAATTCAATCACAAAGTTCTACCCATACAAGTTCTATCTCTCAAGCTGCTGCTTTGGCCGCCTTAACAGGCCCTATGGAATTTTTAGCCGAACGCAATGCTATTTTTTATGAACGTGCTAATCTTGTTGTCAAAAAGATAAATGAAATTAAAGGGCTTTCGGTCGATATGCCTGATGGTGCTTTTTATGTTTATGTCGATTGTTCCGAAGTTATGGGCAAAAAGACTCCCAAAGGTAATGTTATTAATGATGATACCGAATTTGCAACATATTTGCTCGAAAGCCAAGGTGTTGCGGTTGTACCTGGCGTAGCCTTTGGATTAAGTCCATATTTTAGAATATCTTATGCAACATCAACCGAAGCTTTAACTGAGGCCTGCAAACGTATTAAAGCGGCTTGTGAGGCTCTTTCGTAAATCTTCATATAACCGAATATCATCAACAAAACGCTCTTTATAACAAAAGGGCGTTTTTTTTATTTAAGCATTGATTTTTTTTGTGGCTGAGTGCTAGTATATTAAGGAAACATAAATAATCGAGAGGAGCTTAAAATGAGTAAGCAAAAACAATTTACTCCAAGGAGCGTAGCTCTGGTTGGCCCTTATTCTTCGGGCAAAACCACCTTAAGTGAGGCTATGCTTCATCATGCTGGAGAAATCGACAGACAAGGCAAAGTTACTGATGGCAATACGGTTGGTGATAGCAGTAAAGAGGCTCGGGCGAGACAAATGTCTACCGAGCCAAATTTTTTACATTATAACTATTTGAAAGATGCATGGTCTTTAGTGGACTGTCCTGGCTCTATTGAGCTTTTACAAGATGGTTATAATATTATCCACGGTATGGATGCCGTTGTGGTCGTTGCAGAACCTGAGCCTGAAAAAGCACTGATTTTAGCGCCTATTTTGCGTGAACTCCAAGAAAATAACATTCCGCATATTATCTTTATTAATAAGATGGATGTGGCTGAAAACTCTGTTCGAAGCACCTTTGATGCCTTACAACAAGTCAGCCAACTCCCTCTTATTTTACGGGCGATTCCCATAAGAGAGGGTAGTGAAGTTACAGGACTTGTTGACCTTGTAAGCGAAAGAGCATGGAAGTTTAATAAACAAGATGTAAGCTCTCTCACAAAACTTCCCAAAGAACTTAGTGACCGTGAAGAGATTGAACGTACAGAAATGCTTGAATCCGTTGCAGATTTTGATGATGCTTTACTAGAGGCTCTTTTAGAAGATATTCAACCTGAGCAAGAAAATATCTATAATGATTTAACCGATATTTTACAAAATGCTCAAGCTACACCTGTCTTTTTTGGCTCGGCCGAAAATGGCTGGGGGGTAACACGTCTGCTTAAGGCTCTACGTCACGAAGTTGATGAGGGTCAGCAAGCTGAAGCCCGTCTGAATATATCGGGTAAGTCATTCTATATTATTAAGAATATCCATTCGCAACAAGGGAAGTTATCGGTTGCTCGTATTTTTGGTGAAGATATTAAAGAGGGCGATAGTCTGGGTGATATTAAGCTTGGCTCAATTGTTAAGCTCCAAGGAAGCAAAACCCAAAAAATTGATACTGCCCTTAAGGGAAGTATTGTCGCTTTTGGCCGTTTAGACGAGCTTAAAGCAGGAACATTAGTCTCTGCAAAAGGCATAGATATCCTTGAAAATGTTATGACTTTTGAGCCTTTATATAGCCTTGCTATCCGTGTAGGCAATAAGGGAGATGAGGTAAAACTAACCGCCGCTTTATCCAAACTCGTTGAAGAAGATAGCTCATTAATTTGGACGGCTGACCCTGTTATGAACCAGATTTTGCTCCAAGGACAAGGTGAAAACCATCTTAAAATTGCCATTGAACGTTTGGCCAATAAATTTGGGGTTCAGGTAGATGTTAGCCCACCAAAAGTTGCCTATAAAGAAACCATCAAACAACCCACACAACAACAAGCTCGCTATAAAAAACAGTCGGGTGGCCATGGCCAATTTGCCGATGTTCAAATTGAGATTAAGCCGCAGGCGAGGGGGGCTGGCTTTGAGTTCACCGAAACCATTCATGGTGGCTCTGTTCCTAAACAATATATCCCTGCTGTTGAAACAGGTGCTAAAGAGTTTATGACTCAAGGTATTTTGGGCTTTCCTGTTGTTGATGTGGCCGTAAATTTATCTGATGGTAAGCATCATGATGTGGATAGCTCAGAAATGGCATTTAAATTGGCTACAACTATGGCTCTTAAAGAGGGCATGGCCAATTGTAACCCTGTATTGCTTGAACCCATTATGCATGTGCAACTCTTAATGCCAAGTCAATATGCTTCAGGGGCTCAGTCGGTTGTTTCTGGTCGCCGTGGGCAAATTTTAGGCTTTAATCCTGCTGAGGGAAGAGAAGGGTGGGATGAAATTGTTGCCCATATTCCCGAAGCCAGCATGGGTGATATGATTAATGAAATTCGTTCGCTCACCCAAGGGGTTGGTAGCTTTACGGCTAAGTATGACCATCTTCAGGAACTTATCGGCCGTGAGGCTGATACGATTATTCAAGCTCGTCTAGAGGAGTTGAGAGGGTAGATAAATTCACTCCCTCAAGCTGTCTCTTTTGCGGCTCCATACCTTAGGGGCTTTGCTCCTTACCCCCACAAGCGTTCCACTTGGCTCTAAAGGGGAAAGCCTTGCTTTCCCTATCTTTTTCTGGAATATCTTAGAATAACAACCCATCCGCTCCCTTAAGCCTACCGAAGGGTACGGAAAGATGAGCCGCTGATTACGACATTTCAACAGGCTCAATGAGCATATTTCCTCAATTATCAAAAAAATTACCCAACATCATCAATATTTTTAATGAAAATGCAGGTGTTTAATAGTTGCTTTTATGATAGTTGCTGTTTATATTAATAACAATTATCATTCAATAAAATTTAACCCTATTAATTTGGAGAAAAAATATGAGCAAAATTGCTACACTCGTAGGACATCAAGTTCCTAATTTTAAGGCTCAAGCTGTTATGGCTGACAACGATATTCAAGAGCTTGATTTAAAAGAATATCTTAACGGTTCTTATGGTTGGGTTTTCTTTTGGCCACTTGATTTTACCTTTGTTTGCCCATCAGAAATTATTGCCCATGACCACCGTATGAAGCAATTTGAAGAAAAAGGTGTTAAGGTGGTTGGTATCTCTATTGATAGCCAATTTACTCACTTAGCATGGAAAAATACACCTCAAGATGAGGGTGGTTTAGGCCAAGTTCAGTTTCCTATGGTTGCAGATATTCGTGGCAAAATTGCTAAGAAATTCGGTGTGTTATCTAAAGGTGGTGTTGCTTTCCGCGGCTCATTCTTAGTGGATAAAGAAGGCATTGTTCGCCATGCAATGGTTAATGACCTTCCCTTAGGCCGTAATGTGGATGAAGCCTTACGTCTTATCGATGCTCTTCAGTTTACAGAAGAACATGGCGAAGTTTGCCCTGCAGGTTGGCAAGCTGGTGATGCTGTTATGAAAGCTAGCCCTGATGGCGTTAAAGAGTATCTCTCTGAAAATGCTGATAAATTATAATCTTTTAAAGTAGATTATGTCATTTAATAAGCTGTCTTAGATGTGCTATAAATATATCTTTGGCAGCTTTTTTATAATATGTTTAAGAGGAGAAAATTATGGCCGAACATAAGAGCAAAATACTCATTTTAGGCTCAGGCCCTGCAGGGCTTACGGCAGCGATTTATGCTGCAAGAGCAAATCTATCACCCACCCTTTTATCGGGTATGACACCTGGTGGTCAGCTTACACAAACAACCGATGTTGATAACTTTCCAGGCTTTCCTGGTGGCATTCAGGGTCCTGAACTTATGCAAAAAATTCAAGAACATGCCGAAGAAGTTGGAACAAATTTTGTTTATGATCATATTGCCGAAGTTGATTTTTCTAAACGTCCTTTCACACTCAATTCCGAAAATGGTGAGACCTATACGGCTGAGGCTCTTATCATTTCTACAGGTGCAACTGCTCGCTGGTTAGGCCTTGATAGTGAACAAGAATATATGGGATTTGGTGTTTCTGGTTGTGCAACTTGTGATGGTTTCTTTTATAAAGACAAGCCTGTCGCCGTTGTTGGAGGCGGTAATACAGCGGTGGAAGAGGCTCTTTATTTAGCAGGTATTTGCTCAAAAGTCTATTTGGTTCATCGCCGTGATGAACTGCGTGCCGAAAAGGCTTTGCAGGATTTACTCTTAAAGAATGACAAGATAGAAGTTGTTTGGAATCATATAGTTGAAGACGTTGTTGGTGGTGGTAATCCTAAGGGGGTTACAGGCTTAAATCTTAAAAGCACCACAGGAAATGAGAAGCGTCACCTTGAGATTGATGGCGTGTTTATTGCCATTGGTCATGACCCTGCAACGAGCTTATTTAAGGGAAAATTGGAGATGGATAGCGAGGGTTACCTCATCACCAAACCAGGGCGAACTGCAACTTCTGTAGCAGGTGTATTTGCTGCAGGTGATGTGGCGGATAGTCATTATAAGCAAGCGATTACAGCTGCAGGTTCTGGTTGTAAGGCGGCTTTAGATGCTGATGCTTTTTTAAGGGATAATCCGCTCAATTAAAGCCAAAATATGCCCGTATATGTCCAATATTATCCAATATTGTCCAATATTTTACATATATATCCATTTTAGGCCATATAAAAATCTATTATCACCTCAAATGTAATGGGATTTATATGGTCTTTTTTTGTCTTTTTTTGTCTTTTTATGGACTGAGATGGATATATATGGACAATATCGGGCAAAAATTGTTCTTTTATGGTGATAGAGCCATGTTTTTAGTCTATACTTATAGTGGACTGAATATATTAGGAGATGGATAATATATGGCAATGGATTGGGATAAGCTACGAATTTTTCATATAGTGGCTGAAGAAGGTAGTTTCACAAAGGCTGGAGAAAAGCTAAATTTGAGCCAATCAGCAGTTTCACGGCAAATTTCTAGCTTGGAAGAAAGCCTGCAAATTCCTCTTTTTCACCGCCATGCTCGTGGGCTTTTACTAACAGAGCAAGGTGAGTTGCTTCATAAAACTGTTCGCAATATTTATTCGCAATTAACCCTAACGGAGGGGCGGCTAAAAGAGGCAAAAGAACGCCCTTCAGGTCCACTTAGAATTACAGCAACAACAGCCATGGGTTCTATATTTTTAACAAGACATATCAAGGACTTTGTTGAACTTTATCCTGATATTGATGTATCTTTATTATTGACAGAAGATGAACTTGATATCTCCATGAGGCAAGCCGATGTGGCTCTTCGGATGATACCTCCAACGAACCCAGACCTCATTCAACGACATCTACTTTCTATTCCGAATCGTGTTTTTGCCTCACCTGAATATCTAAAAGAATTTGGTATGCCTCGCAAAATTGAAGATTTAGATCAACATCGTATCGTATGCTATGGTGATGAGCTTAAAGCTCCTGTTCCTTTTGTTGACTGGCTTTTGGAGGTTGGTCGAGAGGGCAAACCAAAGCGAAAGTCCTTTTTTCGGGTAAATAACACCTATGCAATTTTTCGTTCTATCGAGCGTGGTATTGGGATTGGAAGCCTGCCTGATTATATCTCAAGTGAGGGAACGAATCTGGTTCAAATTATGCAAGATTTACGTCCACCAACCATCGAAGTCTACTTTGTTTACCCCGAAGAATTAAGAAATTCTCCTCGTGTGACCGTTTTTAGAGACTTTTTGCTGCATACTGTTAAGCAAATAAAATAGTAAAATTTAATATTTGATATAATATTTCTCATTTTAACAACAAAGCTCAAGCCATGCAAAAATTGCATAGGAGGGTTTCCATATTTCAGCTTCATTTATTAAAGATTATTGCTTATTGTAATGATTATCGAAGATTTACTTTATAAATTTCTTCACTTTGGTAGATGATTTATAAAGTTCTAAGGGTCTTTTCTTGAAGGATCCTACGTCTTAAGCAAGACGTGAAGCCTCCCTGTTAAACTTATATGCCGAGCTCTTTTGAGTTCGGCACCTTTTTTATTCAAATTTAATATCCTTACCCTGTTATCCCTATATATCTTAGGGTATTCGTATAAAGCATAGAAAAACAATATAAAAAAAGGCCTCTATAGTATATGAAGACCTTTTTTTTAAGAGCTATTTCCTAGTTAACTACTTTCCATCAGGAATGGAATAAAAAGTAATTTTGATTTTAGCATCTTCGGATGGTTTGATATAATGCCAAACCTGCGGTTCACTTACCCCATATTCTTCTGGAGTTAGAACAATGGCTTCGGCATCATTATCACATAAAAAATAATTTACAACACCCTGCAAAACTTCAAGCTTTGCCCAAACGCCTGCTTTTGTATTATGGCGATTAAGTAACATTTTAGGAATTTTATCGACTGTCCAAGGGCCAACTGTTTTATAGGGTTTTGCTTCAGCAGGTATTCTAACCATTTTTTTTTCTCCTTATATTTTCTATATCTTTTCGGCAGTTATTGCTATTGCATAAAGGTTTGCTTTATGTTTTTTAAATGTTTTGCGTAAAGGGATAATCCGCTCTCTCGCTTTTTTATTGGATAGAATATTGCAAACAAATTTTATTGTACCACAAAATCCTTCATCCTGAATTAATCTTTTAGGCTCAAGAAGGTGCATAGGAAAAACTTTATAATCAGTAACCTTTAAGCCTGCTTTTTCTAAAATATTTCGCCAGTCCGATAATGTATGAATTTGCACGGGAACTTTAATATTTTGGCTTAAATCTTTAGCAACACTCGCAGCCTCATTGGCATCAATATCATCAGGCTCTAAAATAAGCTCATGGATACAATATTGCCCACCTGTTCGCAAAACACGATAAACCTCGCTAAAGATTTTTTCTTTAATATTTAAGGGTTGCATCGAAAGCATAGCCTCACCAATGATTAAGTCTTTGCTTGCATCTTCAAAGGGGAGGGATTGAGCATCTCCAACAGCAATCGAAGCCTCCTTAAAATTAAGGGCTTCAATACGTTGCATGCTCGTTTGAGCGGCCATTTCTTCTTTATCAACAGCATGATATGATTTTGGCTTATGGCCAATAAGTTTACAGGCGGTAATACCAAGGCCAGGAGCTATCTCAACAATATCCTTATTTTCAATTTGAGCATGGTTAATGAGCCAGTCGGTCGCTTCTAACCCGCCAGGACGTAAAACAGTTTTTCCCATTTTAGCCATAACCCAATGGGCTGGAGCTTTATCCCAGTCAAGGTTACTATCTTTAAATGCAGTCATTTGCAAGTTCCTTACTATTATAGTTGGTTTTATTATATACAAAATTAAAGCTAAAGAATATAGAAAACACAATTTGTTTAGAATCGTTATAAATTATATATACTTGTACATAAGAAGATTTTTATGATACTTAAGACATATTACTAACATGACAATATGGAGTATAAAAAATGAAAACAATTTTGAGTTTTTTCTTTGATATAGAAAATCCCTTTACACGTAGCATTTTAGGGGTTGTTCTCAAAACAATGAGTATTCTTTTGATTGCAGGTTGGATTGTAGGAACAATTGCAGCCTTTATCACATCAGGGGTTTTGATAGGATTAGCCGTTGCTATTTTTGGCTTTATAGCAACAATACTTTATGTAGCTTTGGTGCGACTAGCCTTAGAAATGTATTTTAACTTGGCTGAAATTCGTGAGACTTTGCAACATGAATATAGTGAAGATACTAAAAAGAAGTAGGAAAAAAGAAAAGGCGAAAGTTAAGTTCCGCCTCTTTTTTTTATGTTGAATGAAGTTTTGGTGCCCCGAGGGAGACTCGAACTCCCAAGGATTTCTCCGGTGGATTTTGAATCCACTGCGTCTACCAATTTCGCCATCGGGGCTTATATATTTGCCACATCCAAACCTGTTTAACTCGCATTTGCTTGCACTAAGCCTAGATATACTATCTAACAAGCCATAATAGCCTATAAAGATTGGAAATATGTTAATCAATAACAGCTTAGCTTGTCAAATAAATTATATATTCTCTAAATAAGGAAAAGCGTAAGTATTTTATTTATAAACAACTTTTTCTATCTCATAATATTTTGAACCGCCAGGAGCAGTCACTTCGATAGAATCTCCCTCATTTTTTCCTATCATTGCCTTTGCAATAGGAGAAGTATAAGAGATAAGACCAGCCTCAACATTGGCCTCATTAACACCAACAATCTGATAGGTTTTTTCTTCTTCTGTTTCTTCATCCACAAGGGTTACAGTTGCACTAAAGCGAACTTGAGGGCCTTCAAAATTTGTAGGATCAATCACATCAATACGCGAGAGCATATCATCAAGCTCTAATAAACGTCCCTCAATAAAGCTTTGACGTTCACGGGCTGCATGATACTCTGCATTTTCTGAAAGGTCGCCATGCTCACGAGCTTCTGCAATTGCCTGAATAACCGCAGGGCGGTCAATTTGCATCAACTGCTTTCTTTCTTTTTCTAACATCTCAAGCCCCGTGGCTGTAACTGGAATCCTATCCATTGATTTTTCCCTTACACTTATATTTAGTTACAAATACAATAAACTCATAATTTATATCATAAAAAAGGCAATTTTATGTATTTTTGCATTTATGCCTTTTTAAAATTAGAGCCTAAGAGAAATAATCTTGTAGAGAGCAAACGTCAAGTGTATTTTTTCGAATAAATGAAATCGCACTTGCCGCAGCTCTTGCTCCTGAGACTGTAGTATAGTAAGGAATGTTTCTATCCACCGTTGCTTTTCGAATAGCTGCACCATCTTGAAGCGAGCGACCACCGCTCCCTGTATTAATTACAAGTTGTATCTTATTTGACTTGATAACATCCACACAATTCGGACGACCAAAGCTCAGCTTTTTGAGGCTCATAACATTTAAACCAGCATCGATAAAATATTTGGCGGTTCCTGGTGTTGCAGCCAAATTAAAGCCTATTTCTTCAAAAAGCTGGGCTATGGGCAATATGGCTTCTTTATCTTCATCACGGACCGAAATAAATACACTACCTTTTGTGGGTAAAATTTGCCCTGCAGCTATTTGAGAGCGTAAAAAAGCATCCGCAAAGCTAGGGGCTATGCCCATAACCTCACCTGTTGAACGCATTTCTGGCCCTAAAATAGGGTCAACCCCAGCAAAGCGATTAAATGGAAAAACTGCTTCCTTTATGGCCACATAATCTAAATTTTTATGGGTTTTGCCAAGATTAAACTGCTGCAACTTCTCACCAGCCATAATTCTTGCCGCAATATGAGCAATAGGAATTGCTGTTGCTTTTGCGACAAATGGTACGGTACGGCTTGCCCTTGGATTAACTTCTAAGATGTAAATATCATTACCTTTAATGGCAAATTGAATATTCATCAAACCAACAACATTAAGTCCTTGGGCTAAAAGGCGTGTCTGACGATCAATATCCGCTAAAGTCTCCTTGCTAAAGGAAACAGGGGGTAGTGAACAGGCCGAATCCCCTGAGTGAATGCCTGCCTCTTCCACATGTTCCATAATGGCCGCTACATAGACTTCCTTACCATCACTAATGGCATCTACATCCACCTCGATAGCCCCTTGGAGGTAACGGTCAAGCAACACAGGGCTATCACCCGAAACTTTTACCGCCGTACTCATATAACGCAGTAGATGCTCTTCATCTGTTACAATTTCCATGGCTCGACCACCTAAAACATAAGAGGGGCGAATAACTAAAGGATAGCCAATTTCTTTAGCGACTTCAATAGCTTCCGCTTCTGAACGAGCTGTACCATTTTCGGGCTGTTTGAGCTTAAGCTCTTTGAGTAGCAATTGAAAACGCTCTCTATCTTCAGCTAAGTCAATGGCATCAACAGTTGTACCCAAAATAGGAAAGCCTGCATCCTCAATAGCTTGAGCAAGTTTGAGCGGTGTTTGCCCCCCAAATTGAACAATCACACCAATAAGCTCGCCATTAGCCGCTTCTGTTCGTAGAATTTCAATAGTATCTTCTATGGTGAGTGGCTCAAAATAAAGGCGGTCGGATGTATCAAAATCTGTTGAGACTGTCTCAGGGTTACAATTGACCATTATGGTTTCGTAACCAGCCTCTTGCAATGCCCAAGAGGCATGTACACAACAATAATCAAACTCAATACCCTGACCAATACGATTAGGCCCGCCACCTAAGATAACAATTTTCTTTTTATCGCTCGGCTCACTTTCACAAACCGCAGGAAGGTAACCATCGCCCTCATAAGATGAATACATATAAGCAGTTGGGCTATCAAACTCAGCCGCACAAGTATCCACACGACGAAAAACAGGATGCACATCTAAGGTTTGTCTTCTATAGCGAACCTCCATGGTTGATTTTGTTGTTAAATCACTAATACGTTCATCGGAAAAACCCATTTGTTTGAGCTTAAATAGTTCTGCTTGAGTATGCGGAATACCACGGAGGCTTAAATTTTCTTCTGCAGCGACAATTTCTTTAATTTGCTCTAAAAACCAAGGGTCTATGGATGTTGTTTCGTAGATTTCTTCAGTTGTTAACCCATAACGGTAAGCCTGAGCTACGTATAAAATACGCATAGGTATAGGTTGGGCTAGCTGAGCTAAAATAGCCTCTTTATCTTCTGCCGAATTCACATTATTAATACAAACCTCATTAAATCCCGAAAGGCCTGTCTCCATAGAACGTAAAGCTTTTTGTAGGGATTCTTTAAAGCTTCGGCCAATAGCCATAGCTTCACCTACAGACTTCATCGCCGTAGAGAGTAGGGGTTCAGCCCCTGGGAATTTTTCGAAAGTAAAGCGAGGAATTTTTGTAACAATATAATCAATGGTTGGCTCAAAGCTTGCTGGTGTTACTTTTGTGATTTCATTTTGAAGTTCATCTAAAGTATAGCCAATGGCTAGCTTGGCCGCTACACGAGCAATAGGAAAGCCCGTTGCCTTAGAGGCCAATGCCGAAGAACGACTCACACGTGGGTTCATCTCAATGATAATCATACGTCCATTCGCAGGGTTAATGGCAAATTGGACGTTCGAGCCACCTGTTTCTACCCCAATCTCACGCAACACCGCAAAAGAGGCATCACGCATAATCTGATACTCTTTATCAGTGAGTGTTAAAGCAGGGGCTATAGTGATGCTATCACCCGTGTGAATGCCCATAGGATCCACATTTTCGATACTACAGATGATAATGCAGTTATCGGCCTTATCACGAACCACCTCCATCTCAAATTCTTTCCAGCCAATAATGCTTTCTTCCACCAAAACTTCCGATACAGGCGAAGCATCAAGACCAGAGGAGATAATATCCTTGTATTCATCCATATTATAAGCAACACCACCGCCTTTACCTCCTAAAGTAAAAGAGGGACGAATAATTGCAGGAAGCCCAACCTCTTCAATAACCGCTAAAGCTTCATCCATCGAATGGGCAAGGGCTGACTTAGGCATATCAAGACCGATTTTCTCCATAGCAGTACGGAACTTATCGCGACTTTCCGCTTTTTCGATAACATCACGCTTTGCACCAATAAGCTCTACATTATATTTATCCAAAACACCGCTATCGGCTAAATCCATAGCACAGTTGAGGCTGGTTTGCCCTCCCATGGTTGGCAAAATTGCATCAGGGCGTTCTTTTTTGATAATTTTGGTAACAAATTCAGCTGTAATAGGCTCTATATAAGTAGCGTCACAAATATTTGGGTCCGTCATAATCGTTGCGGGGTTAGAGTTCACTAAAATTACCCGATAGCCTTCTTCTTTTAAGGCCTTACAAGCTTGCGTTCCCGAATAATCAAACTCACATGCTTGACCAATAACAATAGGGCCTGCACCAATAACCAAAATGCTTTTTATATCATCTCTTTTTGCCATGGTTTCTCTTAAGCTCCTTTGCTTTTTGCATATTCTCGCACCAATGTGCCAAATTTATCGAATAAGTAAATACTATCATGAGGCCCTGGGCTAGCCTCGGGGTGATATTGTACAGTGAATATATTTTTGCCTTTAATCGCAATGCCTTCAACACTTCCATCAAAAAGTGATGTATGGGTTTCTTCTACATGGCTAGGAAGGCTCTCACGCTCTACCACAAAACCATGATTTTGCGATGTAATTTCAATGACACCTGTTTGATTATTTCTGACAGGATGATTTGCCCCACGATGACCAAATTGCATTTTTTGTGTTTTGCCCCCTAAAGCTAAGGCCAATAGTTGATTACCTAAGCAAATACCAAATATAGGAATATCTGTTTTTATGAGTTCTTGGATAGTAGGGGTTGAGTATTTAGCCGTTGCAGCAGGATCTCCTGGCCCATTCGACAAAAAGATACCATCAGGCTTAAGTTCTAAAATGTCATTTGCAGAAGTTGTTGCTGGTACAACCGTGATTTTACAACCTTGCTCACTTAAGCAGCGTAAGATGTTATCTTTCGCTCCGTAATCAATGGCGACAATATGCCCATTAGTTTCTTTTTGTTGTTGATAACCTGTATGAATATCCCATAATTTTTGTTGCCAATCTTCGCTACCTTGCCTTGTTACTTGCGATGCTAAGTCAGTCCCTTGCATGGGCGGAAGGTTACGAGCCATTTCAATAAGAATATCGGCTCTAATATTACCTCTTGGTTCATGGATAAGAGCCACATTTTGAGCTCCATTTTTTCGGATATAACGAGTAATTGCTCTTGTATCGACTCCTGTAACAGCAACAAGTTGATGTTGTATGAGCCAATCATTTAAACTTACCTCAGCTCGCCAGCTACTCTGCTTTGTTAAAGGATTGCGAATAATGCAGCCCTTAGCACAGATGTTCACCCGTTCAAAATCTTCTTTATTTGCACCCACAACACCAATTTCAGGAAAAGTAAATGTTATAATTTGTCCTGCATAGGAGGGATCAGTGAGGATTTCTTGATAGCCTGTCATTGATGTATTAAAGCAGATTTCGCCACCTGTAATACCTTCTATGCCAGCACCTTGGCCAAAAAAAATAGTGCCGTCAGCAAAGACAATAGCACCAGTCGCATCTTTCGGAGGCTCCATCATTGGAGAATTTATAGGTAATGTATTCATTTTATATCCTTTTGCAAAGGGTAAGGCTCGATTGCAAAGCTAACTTATACGATAAAAGTATATGATGGTCAAGGAAGCATCTATTAAATTCACAAATATAATTTATAAGACTTGCATTCATCACACGAAGTGTCTACATTACATCCCTCACACAAAAATATTAAAATGTGATAAAAAGGTGGAGATATGCTACGTGAACAACTAAATACCTCATTAAAAGAGGCCATGAAAGCCAAAGAAGCTATAACGCTTTCAACCTTAAGGCTCATATTAGCTGCAATTAAAGATAGAGATATTGAAGCAAGAGGCTCTGGTAATGATGAGGGAATTGATGATACACAAATTACAGCATTGTTACAAACAATGGTTAAGCAACGTCGTGAAGCCATTAAAATAGCCTTAGAGGTGAAGCGTCAGGATATTGCCCAAAAAGAAGAAAAAGAAATCGAAGTTATTCAAAGATTCTTACCTGAGCCTATGAGCAATACCGAAATAGAACAAGCCATTAAAGATATTGTAAGTGAAACAGGGGCAAGCTCTATTAAAGAGATGGGTGCGGTTATGGCAAAACTTAAAGAACTCTATCTTGGCCGTATGGATTTTGGTCAGGTTTCTAAAAAAGTTCGTGATGCACTTTCGTAATATATAAAATAATGCTACAATTTATGCTTTGTAGATTAACTTGGCATAAACTTATTTGTAAATGGTAGAGATATGGCCATTCCAGCTTCTTTTATCGATCAGATTAAAGTTCGCATCCGTGTAAGTGATGTGATTTCCAAAAGATTACGCGTTGAAAGAAAAGGGCGTGAATATATTTCTTTATGCCCTTTTCATAATGATAGCAAGCCCTCATTAACTATTAATGATGAAAAAGGCTTTTACCATTGCTTTGCTTGCGGAGCTCATGGGAATGCCTTTGATTTTTTAGTGAATTATGAAGGCTTATCTTTTATAGAATCTGTTGAAAGACTTGCTGACCAGCTAGGAATGCAAGTGCCTAAAGCAAGCCCCGAAGAAGCCAGAAGAGCTGAAAAACGCAAAAATCTTCATGATATTATGGAGCTTGTTTGCCGATATTATGAACAATATTTATGGCTACCAAATGGTAAAGCTGCCTTAGATGAGCTACGAAGAAGAGGGCTTTCGGACGAAACCATTAAGAAGTTTCGTTTAGGCTTTGCTCCTGATATTCAAGGGCATTTTGTTTCTGCTTTAGAAAGACAGTCCGTTGACAGTCAACAGCTTATTGATACAGGTATGCTTGTTACACCTGATGATACATCACGAAAGCCTTACCCTCGTTTTCGTGGACGCATTATGTTTCCTATTTTTGATACAAATGGCAAGCCCATTGCCTTTGGTGGACGTATAATGGATGGCGATGGGCCTAAATATCTAAACTCACCAGAAACTATTTTGTTTCATAAAGGTGAGGGGTTATTTGCCTACCATCATGCAAGCCCAAATGCTCGCAAAAAAGAGCAGCTTATTGTTGGTGAGGGCTATATGGATGTGATTGCCATGCATCAAGCTGGTTTTGATACAGCGGTTGCAGCTCTAGGAACGGCTCTTACAGAAAGTCAATTAGCCTTGCTTTGGCGGCATGTAAATGAACCCATATTATGTTTTGATGGCGATGCTGCAGGGCAAAAAGCTGCATGGCGAGCCTTAGAGCGTGCTTTACCCTTATTAAAACCTGGTATTGGTTTACGCTTTGCCCTAATACCCGAAGGGGAAGATCCTGATAGTATCATTCAAAAACAAGGTATAGATGCTTTAGCGGTTATTTTTGCCCGTAGCATCAGCATGAGTGAAAAAATATGGGCTTACCTAATGGATGAGTATAGCCTTAACTCTGCAGAAGATGCGGCCGCTATTGATGGTAAAATTAGCAATATATGCAAAGAGATAAAAAACGAGACTGTTCGTACACATATGTATAATTTCTTGCGGCAACGCTTATGGAAAAAAGTAGGAATGCAACCTCCAACAGAAAGTTTTTCATCGTCTGCGAATCGAATGGATAAAAAACGAGGATTTTTTCAAAAGGATTCTCCGTGGCAAAAAAATAATGCTCCTATTTCAGATGTAGAAGCTAAAAAAACAACGATAAACGCTCAAAAGTGGCAAGAAAAAATCCTTTTACTCACTTTAATTTCCCATCCTGATTTATTTGATGATATAGAAGAGCGTTTGAATATGGTGCAATTTAAAGATAACGCTCTTAATTTGATGCGACAAGAAGTTTTAAAAACTTTGAGTCATTACCCCGCTCTTGACTTTAAGGAGCTGACTTCCCATCTAAAAAGGGAAGGACTTGCAGAAACATTAAGTCGTTTAGCTTTAGAGCATAAAAATGGGTTTGGTGCCACACATGCTTTTATTCATCCCAATGCTGAGCTAAAGGAGGCTTTAGATGGTTGGAATGATATTTGGAGGCAATGGTGGGATATCCCCAAAGAACAAGAAGAGTTAAAGAGGAATGATATATTATCTAATGGCTGTAGTGATGAAGAATTAAGCAGAGAGTTCGATAATATTAGAGAGATAAAATCTCACCGTTGGTCTCAAAAAGAGAAATAAAAAATTTTAGAGTTTATTAATAAGGTTAAAAGTGGAAAATATGGCAGAAAATACACAACAAGATGTCAATAATAGTGAACAACAAGAAGAGAAAAATATTTTAGCCGCAGCCATTAAAAAGCTTATTGCCCTAGGTAAAAAACGAGGGTACGTAACTTATGATGAGCTCAATAACATCTTACCTTCTGACGAGCTTACGCCTGATCAGATTGAAGATGGTATGACCGCTTTAAGCGAAATGGGGATTTCAGTTGTTGAAGATGCTTCTGAAGATGATGCTGGCAATCAAGTTCTTGATGATAATAATGATGACAGTGATGATAATTCAGGCAATATCGATGAAGATAGCGTAAGCCGTACAGATGACCCCGTACGAATGTATCTTCGTGAGATGGGTTCTGTTGAGCTATTATCACGAGAGGGCGAAATAGCCATTGCAAAACGTATCGAAGCTGGTCGTAATTTGCTCCTTAATGGTATTTGTCGTAGCCCATTAACCTTACGTGCGGTTGACCAATGGTTTAAGGATTTAAAAGATGGTAATGCTCAATTAAGAGATATTATCGACTTGGAAGCTTCTTTAGGAAATAATGGTATTGAAGATGCTGAAAATGCTTCTGATGAGGAGATTTTAGCCCAAAGTGCCAGTGATGAAGAAGTCATAGAAAATGATGATGACGATGAAGATAATGAGCAAGAAGAAGGGGAAAATGCTGAAAAATCAGAAGAAGATAGTGATGAAGAAGAACCTATAACTTCTGGTGTATCTTTAGTGGCGATGGAAGAAAAACTTATGCCTGAAACAGTGGAGATACTCACACGTATATCACGGCTTCATAATCGTATGGAAAAAATACAAGCTCGCCGTTTAGAACTTATTTTACATGGGGAAAAGAAAGATACCGCTTTAGAAAAACGCTATAAAAAAATGCTCAAAGATGCTGTTTTGGAACTCTCAACGCTTCATTTAAATCCGCTACGTATTGAAGAGCTTGTTAATCAGCTTTATGCTTTTAATCGTTCTTTAGTAGGGCTTGAGGGGCAACTTCTTCGCCTTGCTTTAGCGGCTAAAATCAAACGCGAAACCTTTCTTTCAGTCTATGAAGGTCATGAGATTGAGGTTGATTGGTTTGAACGTGTTGCAAAACAAAAAACAAAGGCTTGGGGTCGTTTTTTAGATGAACAACGAGAAGATGCTGAGATTATCCGTGAAAGTATTATTGAGCTTTCTAAAGAAGCTGGCTTACCTATATCCGAATTTAAATATGTGGTTAGCATGGTACAAAAGGGTGAACGTGAAAGCGTAAGAGCAAAAAAAGAAATGATTGAAGCAAACTTACGTCTTGTTATTTCTATTGCTAAAAAATACACCAATCGTGGTTTACAATTCTTAGATTTAATTCAAGAAGGTAATATCGGCCTTATGAAAGCTGTTGATAAGTTTGAGTATCGTCGTGGTTATAAATTCTCTACTTATGCTACATGGTGGATTCGTCAAGCCATTACACGCTCAATTGCAGACCAAGCTCGCACTATTCGTATTCCTGTTCATATGATAGAAACGATTAATAAGCTGGTACGTACAAGTCGTCAAGTACTCCATGAGATTGGCCGTGAGCCAACTCCAGAAGAACTTTCAGCTAAGCTAGGCATTCCTCTTGATAAGGTTCGTAAAGTGATGAAAATTGCTAAAGAACCAATATCATTAGAAACCCCAATTGGTGATGAAGAAGATAGCCATTTGGGTGAGTTTATTGAAGATAAAAATGCTCTACAACCTCTTGATGCAGCAATTCATACATCTCTTCGTAAAACAACAACCAAGATACTCTCATCTCTTACCCCACGAGAAGAACGTGTACTGCGGATGCGGTTTGGTATTGGTATGAATACAGACCATACTTTAGAGGAGGTCGGTCAGCAATTTTCGGTAACGCGTGAGCGTATTCGTCAGATTGAAGCAAAGGCATTGCGTAAATTAAAGCATCCTAGTCGCTCACGTCAATTACGTAGTTTCTTAGATACTTAAGACAAAAGAGAAAATTATTATCCATGCCAATATATCAAGAAAAACGTATCATACGGTATTCTGCCCAGCAAATGTATAATCTGGTTGCTGATGTAGAGAAATACCCCGAATTCCTCCCTTGGGTGCAATCGGCTAAAGAAGCTGACCGCATGGATAACCAAGCTGTATATTATTTAGAGGTAGGTTTTGGCCCTATCAAAGAGCGTTTTTCAACCCGTGATGTTTTTACACCCTATGAACATATTGAGGTTTACCTCAACAATGGTCCTTTATCTAAGCTAGAAAATCACTGGTATTTCAAAGATGTTGAAGAGGGGGGATGTGAAGTTTCCTTCACGATTGATTTTGAGTTTAAATCAAAACTTCTCACAAACGTAATGAATGGACTATTTTATAAGGCTACTCAAATGATGGTGAAATCCTTTGAAGAACGTGCAAAAAAAGTCTATAGCTTACATATTTAGCAAGGTATAATCAAAGCATGTTTCTTTTTACCTAAAGAAATCATAATAACATCTTCATCATTAATATCAGCTAAAGTTACATTCTGGGTTGCATCAACAAAAGCTTTACCATTTAAGCGGCCACCACCACCTTTAATTTGCCGTCTGGCATCACCATTAGAAGAACATAGCCCCGTAAGCACTAATGTTTCAAAAGCCTTTATGCCTTGCTCAAGCTGAGCTGTTGGCACTTCAAAGCGAGGAAGGTCATCTCCGATAGAGCCTTGTTCAAAAGTCTTCTGAGCTGTTTCTTTTGCATTTTTAGCTGCTTCAGCACCATGGACAAGAGTTGTAATCTCATCGGCAAGTATCTTCTTGGCCTCATTGACTTCAGAGCCTTCTAAAGCCTCTAACTTTTTAATTTCGTCCATAGGTAAGTCTGTAATCATACGCAGTAATTTACCAACATCCGCATCATCCACATTACGCCAATATTGCCAAAAATCATAAGGGGTCATTAAATTGGCATCAAGCCAAACCGCACCTGATTCTGTTTTTCCCATTTTTTTGCCTGCAGAATTAAGCAATAGCGGGCAAGTCAAACCAAATAAGCTTGTCGCATCAACACGGCGGCCAAGTTCAACCCCATTTAAGATATTACCCCATTGATCTGAACCACCCATTTGGAGGCGAACATTATAATCACGAGAAAGTTGTAAGAAGTCAACACCTTGAAGTAACATATAGTTAAACTCTAAAAAGGTAAGAGGCTGCTCACGGTCAAGTCGTGACTTAACAGAATCAAATGTCAACATCCTATTAATGGTAAAATGAGGGCCAAAATCACGTAAAAATTCTAAATAACTAAATTTTGCTAGCCAGTCAGCATTATTAACCATAATGGCATTATTGTTTTTATCACCAAACTCAATAAAGTGAGAAAAAGTTCCCTTAATAGCCTCAATATTTTTTTGTAAGACTTCCTCAGTAAGCATATTACGTTGAGCATCCTTACCTGTAGGATCACCCACCATGCCTGTACCGCCCCCCATAAGAACAACAGGGCGGTGACCTGCTTGCTGAAAGCGACGAAGCATAATAATAGAAATCATATGCCCCACATGAAGAGAAGCAGCTGTAGGATCATAGCCCACATAAGCCGAAACCATCTCACTTGCGAGAAGTTTATCTAAATTTTCTAAATCGGTACATTGGTTGATAAGCCCACGCTCATCAAGAACTTGTAAAAATTCAGACTGAAAACCCAAGTTTTTTCTCCTTATTTATTATACGTTTAACCGCTTATTAAGGTAGGTATTAATCACCTTATTTAAATCACCTAAGCAATCTGTGAAAAAGTGATCAGCATTTTTTATGGATTGTATTTCTACAGAAATATTTTTCTGATGAGAAAGCTTTCTATAAAGTTTCTCTGCGGAATCTTGAGGAATAATTGTATCTGCAGCTCCATGAACTAACAACCCTGATGCAGGGCAGGGTGCTAAAAAGCTAAAGTCGAACATACTTGCAGGTGTACCTAAGGAAACAAAGCCTGAGATTTCAGGACGACGCATCATAAGCTGCATACCAATCCATGAGCCAAAAGAAAATCCACCCATCCATACATCTTTTGCTCCAGGATTATGGGATTGTATCCAGTCAAGAGCTGTTGCGGCATCCGTAAGTTCACCATCGCCATTATCAAAAATACCTTGAGACTTACCTACACCTCTAAAGTTAAAACGAAGTACCGAAAAACCACGTTCTACAAAAATATGAAATAGTAAATAAACCAATTTGCTATTCATATTACCACCATGTTCGGGGTGGGGATGTAATATTATAGCAATGGGTGAGTCTTCGTTTTTATTATGGTGGTAGCGTCCTTCTAACCTTCCCTCAGGTCCAGGAACAATAATCTCGGGCATTATAAATGATTCCTCATTTTGGTTCATTCCACTTATCTAAAGCTTGGATGCAAAAATACTTGACTATTTTAGTTGGGCATATTATATATATATCCATATCAGTCGAAAGGTTTTCTTTTGCTCATACTTTAATTAATCCATGAAAGAAAGAACATATACAAAAAGGCCATGATTTTCAAGAAAATTAATACAGACCTCAACGCTTTTTTAGAGCGAGACCCCGCAGCCCCCAATAAATTTTGGGTTATTCTGCTATGGCCTGGCTTTCATGCAGTGATGCTATATCGTGTATCACACTGGTTTTGGCAACAAAAACACCTTCGATGGGCAGGGAGAATACTCTCTGCTATTGCAAAATTTTTTACTTCTGTTGAAATTCATCCTGCAGCTCAAATTGGTGCTGCTTTTGTCATAGATCATGCAACTGGAGTCGTTATTGGTGAAACTGCAATTATTGGTGATAACGTGACCCTTTATCATGATGTCACTTTAGGTG
Source organism: Alphaproteobacteria bacterium (assembly GCA_047973205.1). GTDB lineage: Bacteria > Pseudomonadota > Alphaproteobacteria > JBKEAR01 > JBKEAR01 > JBKEAR01. Next base: position 72,116 of record JBKEBO010000011.1, read on the forward strand.
GAGTCTCACCTTCGATAAATAGTGCAGCACAGGTTGGCATTAAGCGTCACCCAACCATTTTGGATAATGTGATTATCGGGGCAGGGGCTGCTATTTTAGGTGATATCACCATTGGTGAAAATGTTCGTATAGGAGCCAATGCTGTGGTAACAAAAAATATCCCCGAAAATGTTACCGTTGTGGGTAATCCTGCTCGCATTATTGGCAAATGCAAAAAAGAGGCAGGGGAAGCAGCTCCTAACTTTCAGGCTTATGGCATGGATCCTGATGGAGACCCAGACGTAACAATGCAAGAAATTGCAAAAATAAAGGAAAGATTAGAGCAGCTGGAAACAAAGCTTGAGCAACAAAAGTAAAGTATGATTTTCATATTTGCAATTTGCAAGCTTTAAAGATGGAAAATAGATACTATATTGGAGATGATAGATGAGATTAAGTACACGTGGTCGTTATGCTGTTATGGCAATGGTTGATTTAGCACAACATGCAGGAGAGCGTCCTGTAGCATTATCAGATATTGCAGTTCGGCAAGGTATTTCGCTCTCTTATCTAGAGCAACTTTTTTCTAAACTACGTAAAGAGGAACTTGTTCGCTCTATTCGTGGTCCAGGAGGAGGTTATCACTTAGCAAAAGACGCTAAAGATATTAGCATATCGAGTGTGATTTTGGCTGTAGATGAGCCTTTAAGTGCCTTAGGATGTGATCGTGAAGGTAAGGGAACAGATGGCTGTACTCATGAACATCGTTGTATAACCCATCGTCTTTGGGGACAATTAACCAGAAATATCCATCTTTGGCTCGATAATGTTTCCTTAGAAGATGTTTGTAGTGGAGTTCTTAATAATGATGAAGAAGACTTACTTGAGAATATTAACCCAATGAACCCAATATATGAAATAGAATTATAAGTTAAATGAAAGTTTAAATGATATGGTCAACAAAAAATCCATTTACTTTGATTATCAAGCGACAACACCAACCGATCCTCGGGTGGTGAAAGAAATGCAGCCTTATTTTTTCGAAAAATTTGGTAATCCACACTCACGTTCCCATGCTTATGGATGGGAAGCCGAAGAAGCTGTTGAAAAAGCGAGAGAACAGGTGGCCTCAGTAATTGGTGCATCTTCAAAAGAAATAGTTTTTACTTCTGGAGCAACCGAGAGCAACAACTTAGCCCTTAAAGGTTTAGCCAAGTTTTATGGTGATGAGAAAAAGCATATTATTACTGTATCAACCGAACATAAATGCGTGATTGATACATGTCGCCAGCTTGAAGAAGAAGGCTTTAGAGTAACATATCTTCCTGTACAAAAAGATGGCCTCATTGACCTTGCCAAGCTTAAAGAAGCCATATCAGAAGATACAATGGTTATTTCGGTTATGGCTGCAAATAACGAAATTGGTGTATTACAACCTCTTAAAGAAATTGGTGAAATTGCAAGAGAATATGGTATATTTTTCCATACAGATGCGGCTCAAGCTTTTGGTAAAATCCCTTTAGATGTTGAAGAAATGAATATCGACTTAATGTCCATTTCTAGCCATAAAATCTATGGCCCTAAAGGTATTGGTGCTCTTTATGTTCGCCGCCGTCCACGGGTGCGTATTTTAGCTCAAATCCATGGTGGAGGCCAAGAACGAGGCATGCGTTCAGGAACTTTAGCAACACCGCTTATTGTTGGCTTTGGTGTGGCGGCCGAACTTGCACAAGAAAGTATGCAAAGTGAGTCTGAACGCTTGAAAAGCTTACAAGAACATATGCTTAACCGCTTAAATGCTGAGCTAGATGAAATTTATGTAAATGGCTCGCTTAAGCATCGTCTTCCCAATAGTCTTAATATTTCTTTTGGCTTTATTGAAGGCGAAAGCTTAATGATGTCCATTAGTGATATTGCTGTAAGCTCAGGCTCAGCCTGTACTTCAGCAAGTTTAGAGCCTTCTTATGTACTTAATGCCCTTAATGTATCTGACGAAATGGCTCATTCATCTTTACGTATGTCTTTTGGTCGCTGGACAACAAAAGAAGAGATTGATTATGCTTGTGATAGGCTCATTAAAGAAGTTAAACGCTTAAGAGAGCTTTCACCTCTTTGGGAGATGCATCTTGCAGGTATTGATCTTTCAACAATTCAATGGGCTGAACATTAAAGTTATTTAAAAAGGGAATAAAAAAATGGCTTATAGCGAAAAATTATTAGATCATTATGAAAATCCACGTAATGTAGGAGCTATGGATGAAAATGATGAGAATATTGGTACAGGATTAGTCGGAGCTCCTGCTTGTGGCGATGTGATGCGTCTGCAAATTCAGGTAAGCGAAGAAGGTATTATCGAAGATGCCAAATTTAAAACATTTGGTTGTGGCTCAGCCATTGCTTCATCATCTCTTATTACCGAATGGGTTAAAGGCAAAAGCTTAGATGAGGCTGGTGAGATTAAAAATACCGATATTGCTAAGGAGCTTGCTCTTCCTCCTGTAAAAGTTCACTGCTCTATTTTGGCCGAAGATGCCATTAAAGCTGCGATTTCAAATTATAAAGATAAACATAAATAGTTGATTTGAGGATAAAATGTCTGAGGCAATTTTAACAATTACCGATACTGCCGCAAAACATATACAAGAGCTTCTTAATGCAAGAGGGAAGCCTTCTGCAGGAGTTCGTGTGGGTGTAAAAACACGAGGCTGTTCTGGTATGAGCTATACATTAGAATATGCCGATGAAAAATCGGAATATGATGAGGAAGTCTCAGATAAAGGGGTTACCATTTTTGTTGACCCTAAGGCAATTATGTTTGTTATCGGTACAGAAATGGACTTTAAAGAAGAGAAATTAGCCTCAGGCTTTGTTTTTCAAAATCCGAATGAGAAGGGACGTTGTGGTTGTGGAGAAAGCTTCCATGTCTGATATTATCCATTGTTGGAGTTGTCAGAGCGAAACAGATGCAAAAGCATTCTTTTGCAAGCAATGTCATATTATTCAACCACCTTTGCAGCAAAACCCTTTTGATATTTTGGGTATAATGGAAGATTTTGATATTGATGAAAAGCTGGTTGAGAAGCAATATTTTGAGCAACAAAAACAATTGCATCCCGACCGTTTTGCAACCAAAACTTCAAAAGAAAAAATGTACGCTCTCGCACAAGCAACTGCTCTTAATGATGCTTATAGCATACTAAAAAAGCCTATTGATAGGGCTGATTATCTATGTGTTACATTCGGTGGAACTTCTTATAAAGATGATGCTAATAATCGCAATGTTCTCCCTGAGATTTTAATGGAATCAATGATGCAGCGAGAAGCATTAAGTCAGGCGAATGATGAAGCAAGCCTTCAAAAAATGTTTAAGGATAATAAAGCCAAACAACAACAACTTTGTGAAAATATATCTCAAGATTACAAGGCTAAAGATACCCAAAATATGCAAAATCATATTCTTAGCCTACAATATACCAACCGCTTTACGCAAGAGATACAAGCCAAGATTGCTAAATTAAAAGGAAATAGCACTACCTCTGTACCCATGGCCTCACCACTATAAGAAAGATGATAAAATAAATGAGCGAACTCCTACAAATTTTTGAACCAGGACAAACACCCGACCCCCATCAAAATAGCCAAGATGATATTGCCATTGGCATTGATTTAGGGACAACAAATTCTGTGATTGCTTGGGTGGATGATAATGGCAAAGCTCAGATTATTGCCGATAGCCATACGGGTGAAAATCTTATACCATCTGTGGTAGCTTATCCACCCAAAGGAACCCCCATTGTTGGTTGGCTAGCTAACCAGCTTTTGCTTCGCAAGCCTGAGGCCGTTGTAAGTTCCGTAAAACGCCTTATGGGCCGTGGTGCTACAGATGATGTTGTTAAAAATGCTCCTTTAAAACTTACCTTTTTAGATAATGATATAAAAATTGATGTAGGCTCGCTTAAGCTTTCTCCTGTAGAAGTTTCGGCTGATATCCTCAAAGAGCTTAAGAGCCAAGCCGAAGAACATTTAAGGCAAAAAGTCCATCGTGCGGTTATCACTGTTCCTGCTTATTTTGACGATGCTGCTCGTACTGCAACAAGAGATGCCGCACGCCTTGCAGGCTTAGAGGTTCTTCGATTGGTTAACGAGCCAACTGCTGCGGCCCTTGCCTATGGTCTCGATAAAGGTAGCGAGGGTATTTATGCTATTTATGATTTTGGTGGTGGGACTTTTGATTTATCCATCTTACGTTTAGAAAAAGGCGTTTTTCAAGTATTGGCCACAGGGGGCGATACGGCTCTTGGTGGTGATGATATTGATGAAGCCATTGCCCAGCTTATTTTAGATGACCGTAAGGCTCAAATTGGTGAGGAAAATCTAGATAAAACTGATATTCGTCAAGCTAGAATGTGTGCTAAAGAGGCCAAAGAATACCTAACACGCCATAATGAGGGTGAATGGAAGATTGACCCTAATGGTCGTCAAACAAGCCATAAACTCACTAAAGAACAAGTAGATAATGCCGCTAGAGGGATTATCGAAAAAACCTTAGATATTTGCCGCTCTGTTATTGCAGATGCTCATCTTGGGGATGAACAAATACAATCGGTGGTGATGGTTGGTGGTTCAACCCGTCAGGAGCTTGTTCGTCAGATGACAGGTGAGCTATTTAATGCTCCAGTGGCTTGTGATATTGACCCCGATATTGTGGTTGCCGCAGGAGCTGCTCAGCAAGCCCATGGGCTTACAAAAGGCTCTGATATGCTACTTTTAGATGTTTTGCCACTCTCTTTAGGGGTTGAAACTATGGGTGGTATGGTCGAAAAGCTGATTTATCGTAACACTCCCATACCTGTAGCCAAGGCACAGAATTTCACAACATTCCAAGATGGTCAAACCGCAATGATGATACATATACTCCAAGGCGAGAGGGAAATGGTCAGCGAAAACCGTTCATTAGCCCAATTTATCTTACGGGGTATTCCTCCAATGGTTGCAGGAGCAGCAAGGGTGCAAGTAACTTACTCGGTTGATGCCGATGGTCTTTTAAGTGTTTCGGCAAAAGAAGAAACCACAGGAATGGAGCAGCATATAGAAGTTAAGCCAAGCTGGGGGCTTTCGGAAGAAGAAGTTACCAATATGCTTAAAACTTCTCTGCAAAATGCCCAAGATGATATGCAATGGCGAATTTTAACAGAAAGCCGTGTAGAAGCCGAACGGGTAATATCAGCCATTCACACCGCTATTTCCGTTGATGGTGATTTGCTCTCGGCTAAAGAACGTACAAAAATTGATGCTGTGATGCAAAATCTTATTAAGGCAAGTCAAGGTGATAATCGTGATGCCATTGAAGATGCCTTAAAAGATGCTGAAGAGCAAACCAAATTCTTTGCTGAACGCCGTATGGATAAAACTATCCGTTCGGCCTTAAGAGGCGAAAATATAGATAATATTAATTAGATAACAAAGGTTTAGCAAACATGCCTAAAGTTGTTTTTATACTTACAGATGATAGCCGTAAAGAAGTCGAAGTCCCTGTAGGTGAAAATTTATTAGAAGCAGCCCATCAAAATAACATCCCCCTAGAAGGGGCTTGTGAGGGTTCACTTGCTTGTTCTACATGTCATGTAATCGTAGAACAAAAATGGTTCACCAAATTAGAAGAGCCCAGTGAGCAAGAGGAAGATTTATTAGATTTAGCCTTTGGCTTAAAGCGAACATCTCGTCTTGGTTGTCAGATTATCATGAGTGATGAGCTTGATGGTATAGAGGTTTATGTTCCTGAAAAAACACGAAATCTAATCTCTGGAAGTCACCACTAAAAAGGATTTAAGCCGATGAAATGGACCGATAGTTTAGATATTGCCATAGAGCTAGAAGAACAATATCCCGATGTAGATATTTTATCGTTACGCTTTACCGAGCTTCATCAGATGGTTTGCAAACTCAAAAACTTTGAAGATACACCCGATACAAGCAACGAGAAAATTCTAGAAGCCATTCAAATGGCTTGGCTTGATGAACGTGATTAAAAAAGAGAATATCTTTTAATACCAAAACTGATTTTTCCCTTAATCTTTATATATTAAATATCTAGACGTATAAGCTTTTTACTCTCAACATCAATCTTAAGCTCAATATGATGAAACTGGCGAACGCTAGATTTATGAGCTACCGAAATAATTGTGCTTTCTTTAAGCTGGCTGCTAATCAGTTGATAAATCTTATATTCCAAACCCTCATCAAGGGCTGAAGTCGCCTCATCCAAAAATAACCATTTGGGTTTATTCAAAATAATTCGAACTGCAGCAAGACGTTGCTGCTCACCAGGTGATAAACGGTGCAGCCAATTATCTTCCTTGTGAAGCTCATCGGCAATATGGCTTAAATTCACCTCGTTAAGGAGGGATATAATCTTAGCATCATCAAATTTGTTTATGTTTGCAGGATAGCAAAGGGCATTTTTTAATGTCCCCAATGGTAAATAAAGTTTTTGCGGTACAAATAAAGTATCTTTATGAGCAGGGCGGTCAATCTCGCCACTCCCGTAAGGCCAAAGCCCTGCAATTGTGCGGAGTAATGTAGATTTTCCTGCACCCGAAGGCCCTGTAATCAATACTTTTTCACCAAGATTAATCGTGATATTATCTACATAAAAGAGCTTTGTTTTATCCTCTAAGAAAATATCCACATCTTTAAATTGAATCTTATCAGAATCTTCTTTAAGATAAAGCTGATTTTCATGGTGAATTTTCTCGTTACCTTCCATAGAAGCCTCAAAGCCAATCAGACGGTCAACCGTTGCACGCCACGAGGCAAGCCCATCATAGTTATCCACAAACCAGCTAAAACCACCTTGAACTGCACCAAAAGCACGGGCAATTTTTTGAGTTGAACCAAAGTCAATAAGCCCCTTAAAATATAAAAATGGTACAGAAATCAGATAGGGGAAAAATATGGCAACTTGCCCATAGCCCACTTGTGTTGCGGTAACACGCTTAAGATAGCGAACATATTCAAAATAATTTTGCCAAATATTTTCGAACCTTAAGGTGAGCAATGCTTTTTCGTTATCTGCACCCCGATATAAGGCAATACCCTCGGCATTTTCACGGACACGCACAAGACTGTAACGAAAGTCAGCCTCATATTTTTCACGTTCATAGTTAATACGTACCAATTTTCGTCCAATAAAGTGGATTACAATTGTTCCCACAATTGCATAAGCTAAAGCGACACCAATCATCCATGGCTTAACATCCCACAAAACCTTTAAAAAGGCAATCAGCGTATAAACTGCACTAAATAAACCAAGGCTAAGATTAATGGATTGTGCCGTAAAAAGAGAAATATCTGCTGCAATACGTTGGTCGGGGTTATCGGTATGTTTGTTGTTATGAACCTCTAGATCGTAGTAATTATTGCCACCTAACCAACGGTTTAAATAGCTGTGGGTCATAAAACGCCGCCAGTCAATTTGTAATGCCATATTAAAATATAACTTATACACTGCCGCTGTAATGGCAATTAAAGCAAGGGCAATAAAAATAGAAAATTGAAACCAAAATTCAGCCACTTGTTTTTCCATAAGGGCATTAAAAAACTGTTGCGACCAATAGGCAAGGCGAACATTGACCTTAACCAAAAATATTGTAAAAACAATATCGGTTAACAATAGGCTTATGGCTCGTTTTTTTTGTGATAATTTGCGATTATGGAGCAAATAATAAGTTGCCAGCAACGTTAAAAATAATAAAAACCAAGCAAATTGTATAAAAAATTCAGGGTGAGAAACATCTTTTCCAAAGACATGAAAAACACTCACAAGTAAAAATGAGGGAATTTCTAAACTTAAGACAACAAGAACAAGCCCTAAAATATAATATGTTATCGCACGTAAAGGAGATATATCACGTCCTGCCCAATAAGGTGTTGCAAGAGCAATAACTTTTTGAGCAAATCCCTTAAATTTACTAAGGTTTACCACATGTTTTTTTTCTTCGCTCACGAATACCTCGCTATAATTATTTTTTATCTAAATATCAATATCCGTTACAAATTGGGCATTTTCTTGAATAAAATTAAATCGACCCTCAGGTTTTTTCCCCATAAGGGTTTCTACAATATCTTCTGTTTCTTTAATATCTTCTACCGAAAAATCATCGTAAGTCTCAGGTAAAGTTACACGCAAAAGAGTACGGCTTTTAGGGTTCATGGTCGTTTCTTTTAGCTGAGCAGGGGGCATTTCACCCAAACCTTTAAAGCGGCTCACATCAATTTTTCCACGCCCCTTAAACTCTGTTTCTAAAAGCTTTTCTCGATGAATATCATCCATGGCATACATGGATTTTGTTCCTTGAACAAGGCGATAAAGAGGGGGCATAGCCAAATAAAGATGCCCTGTTTTAACAAGCTCAGGCATAAGTCTAAAAAAGAATGTCATAAGTAAAGAGGCAATATGAGCCCCATCCACATCCGCATCGGTCATAATAATCACCCGCTCATAGCGAAGCTCACTAACCGAAAAATCTTTACCCATGCCACAACCAAGAGCCTCACTAATATCTTTAATCTCCTGATTCGCTTTAATTTTATCGATACTTGCTGATGCCACATTAAGGATTTTCCCTCGAATAGGCAAAATTGCTTGGGTTTTTCTATCCCTTGCTTGTTTGGCTGACCCACCCGCAGAATCACCCTCCACAATAAATACTTCCGTTCCCTTAGCAATTGTTTGCGAACAATCAGTTAGCTTGCCAGGTAAGCGTAATCTTTGAGTTGCAGATTGTCGGGTTGTTTTCTTTTTTTCACGGCGTTTCAGACGGCTATCAGCATGGTCAATAGCGGCCTCAAGTAAGATATTGGCTTGCTCAGGAGCTCCCGAAAGCCATAAATCGAAACGGTCCCTAATGGCATTTTCCACCAAACGCTGTGCTGCGGTATGAGTAAGTTTTTCTTTAGTTTGTCCTTGAAACTGCGGCTCTTTAAGAAAAACCGAAAGCATAATATGCCCACCTGCTAAAACATCATCGGCTGTAATTTTAGAGGCATTTTTATTATGAGTAAGCTCCCCCCAATTACGCAATCCTTTTGTTAGAGCTGAACGCATTCCAGCCTCGTGCGTTCCTCCTAAAGGTGTAGGGATGGTGTTACACCATGTATTGATAGAAAGGTCATTAGTGTTCGTCCAGGTGATTGCCCATTCCGCTTTGCCTTCACCACCATTAAGCTGGGCTTCACCCGAAAATGGTGTAGAAACCATGGTTGCACGGCCATTAAGGTGAAACTGTAAATAATCAACCAAACCACCAGGAAAATGCAGCACGGCTTCTGCAGGGGTTTTATCATCAGCAGTCAGTAGGCTTTCAGCACATTTCCATCGAATTTCCACACCTTTAAATAAGCTTGCTCGAGAGCGTGCCATTTCGTAAAGTCGCATGGGCTTAAATTTATTGGTAACACCAAAAATTTCCGCATCTGGATGAAAAGTTACCATTGTTCCACGGCGATTACGAACCTCACCCATATTTTCAATAGGGCCCAAAGGCTGACCTTTAGCATATTCTTGTTTAAACAATTGTTTATCGCGAGCAACCTCAACGATAACCTTATCGGAAAGAGCATTCACCACCGATGTTCCCACACCGTTAAGCCCGCCAGATGTTTGATAACTATCATTATTAAATTTACCACCTGAGTGTAGATTTGTAAAAATAATCTCTAAGGCCGATTTTGTGGGGTCAGAAGGGTGGGGATCTGTTGGAATACCACGACCATTATCTCGCACTGTGACCGAATAATCATCATGAAGTTCTAGCTCGATACGGTTGGCATAACCTGCAACCGCCTCATCCATGGCATTATCCAAAATTTCTGCAACCATATGATGGAGGGCTCGGCTATCTGTACCACCAATATACATGCCAGGGCGATGACGTACGGCCTCAAGTCCTTCAAGTAATGTAATATTTTTTGCCGAATAGTTATCTTCGGCCTGCTCTATATCTGTTGTCATTGTCTGCCTTTTAAAATGCTTTTGAGGTTAACCTATATGTTTTAATATTTTTTGCACCTAAATGCAATAAAAGCTTCTGTATTTTTTATAAACAGAAGCTTTTTATTGGTTGTTAATACTTAAAAAACTACTTATTAATGAATGGTTTCCCCATGAATAGTCTGATCCAAACCTTCAATTTCTTCTTCTTTTGTAACTCTTAAGCCAATAGTTGCTTTTATGGCATATAAAATAACCGCCGTGCCAATAACAGAAATAACAATCGTGGCAATAACCCCTTCAATTTGCAACCAAACTTGATAGAGATTTCCTTCTAAAGCTCCCTTTGTTCCACCAATGGCTTCCTTGGCAAAAACCCCTGTAAGCACCGCACCAATTAATCCACCAATACCATGGATACCAAAAGCATCTAAGCTATCATCATATTTCAGCTTATTTTTCAAGCTTGTAGATGCAAAAAAGCAGCCAATAGAAGTCATTGAACCTATGAATAATGCTCCCATCGGGTCAACAAAACCCGAGGCTGGAGTAATCCCCACAAGTCCTGCAACAACGCCAGAAGCCATACCTAAAATCGAAGGCTTATTACGTATAGCCCATTCGCAAGCTGTCCACCAAAATCCACCTGCAGCGGCTGCAATTTGAGTAACAAGTATGGCCATACCTGCTGAGCCATCTGCAGCAACGGCTGAGCCTGCATTAAAGCCAAACCAGCCAACCCATAGGAGCGAGCCACCAATAAGGGTATAAGCAAGGTTATCAGGAGCCATATTTTCCTTACCAAAACGATAACGAGGCTTAATAATAATCGCCGCCACAAGACCAGATACACCTGCGGTAATATGCACCACCGTACCTCCTGCATAATCCAAAACGCCATCGTTACTTAAAAAGCCACCACCCCAGACCCAATGCCACACAGGACTATAAACCACAATCGACCATATACTGATAAAAATCAAGAAGCTAGAGAACTTCATTCTATCAGCAAAAGCCCCTGTAATAATCGCGGCAGTGATAATCGCAAATGTCATCTGAAACGTAATAAATAGGCTTTCAGGTAAGCTTCCATTACTGCCCTCTAAGGTGAGATGTTTTAAAAATACCATAGAAAAATCACCTATATAAGCATTGCCTTCACCTGCTGCTAAGCTGTAACCAACAATCACCCATATGAGCGATATCACAATGGCTGAGGCAAAAGATTGCCCCACTGTAGCTAAAATATTCTTACGCCGCACCATGCCGCCATAAAATAGAGCCAAGCCTGGTACACTCATCATCAAAACAAGGGCTGTTGCAGTGAGTATCCAAGCTGTATCGCCACTGTTCAGCTCATCTGCCGCTGCCGAAAATCCTCCCAGCAGGAGGGTCAGTAAGGGGAAAAGAGAAAGTCTCTTCTTATAAATCAACATTATTTCACTCCTAAAATTCAATACATCGAATATCGAAGCAAAAATCATGCCAAAAAATAAGCTCTTATAAAACAATAACTTATCTAGTTAGGTTAATTTTTAAGCCAAGCTTATGCATATTTTTTAATCGCAACTATTAGGGATGATGAAAAAATAGCCAACTCTTGTCCATTTTAGTCCAATATTTGCCAGTTATTGGCAAAAAATATCCAATTTCAGCCATTTTAGTTCCACAAATATCCAATTTTTGCCAAGGACTAAAACACACGAAGCAAAAAATCTCGTGGATAAAAATGGATAAAAACGGATAAAAATGGATGAAAATGGATAAAATAGGGCAAAAATGGGTAGAATAGGGTAAAAATGGGCGGAATTTAACATTTGAGTCTGCTCAAAAGCCCAAGTAATGTATCCAGCTCTTTTTCACTGAGCAGCGAAAAAATAATATCCGTAGAATCTTCTATGGTAACAAGAGCATTTTCAAGGACTTCCATACCTGTTTGGGTTAAAACAACAAGGCTTTGTCTTGCGTCTCTTGGGTTACTTTCTTTAGTCGTGAGATGATTTTTTTCCATAGGAGCGAGAACCCTTGTTACTCCCGATGCCGTCAGACCTATTTTTTCGGCCAAAGCAATGCGGCTTAGCTTACTTTCATGAGCTGCAAATAGATGATACATAACTGAAAATTCGGTAAAATTAATCCCATGAACACTTAAAGATAAGTCTAGCCGACGACTAAGGAGCGAGGCAATGTGCGTTTGTTGCATAATGAGCGATATTTTATCCATAATCTTAAAATCCTTTAGCTAAAACATAATTGCTTTATACTTGATTAATCAAATATAAGTCAATTATTATTTTTAAATTAGTTTACCTTAATTTTTCTTGGGACTGCCCCTTAGGCAAGCTTAAGGGAGTGGTAATCTCTCATTTTTGTACGGAGTGAAACAAAGTTGCAAAATCTATATTAAACAACCTACTAGATGGATGCAATATCGTGCAGCATGACAATAGAGCATCACCCATCCGCAGTGGGCCAAACCCACCTAATGCAATCAGTTGCCAATATGTGAGAATAGGTGTATAATGGGGGCTTAAACATATAATAATCAACTGAAAAGAGTTACCATTTAAATGCAAGTCTATTTACCTATAGCTGAAATATCCATGAATATTTTTGTGCTTTTTGGGCTTGGCTTTGGTGTAGGTATTCTTTCGGGATTATTTGGCATTGGTGGTGGCTTTCTCTTAACGCCATTGCTTATCTTTTTAGGTGTGCCTGCTCCTGTTTCGGTGGCGACACAGTCCAACCAAATTTCGGCTCAAAGTTTAGCTGGAGTCATCCAGCATTGGCGACGAAAAAATGTAGATATTCCCATGGGAATTATTCTGCTTACTGGAGGATTGTTGGGTTCGTCCTTGGGGGTGATTATCTTCTCTGCTCTTCGCAATATGGGGCAAATTGACCTACTTATCAGCTTGTTATATATTATCTTTTTAGGAATGCTCGGCTCTTTAATGCTCATTGAAGGTATTAACAGTTTAAGAAAATCTAAAAAGCAGGTTGGCTCTCGTACCTATCACCATATTGGCCATCGTTTACCTTTAAAGATGCGTTTTCGTAAATCGGGGCTTTACATGAGTGCCTTGCTCCCTTTACTTGTGGGCTTTTGTGTTGGACTTATCTCGGCTTTAATGGGGGTAGGTGGCGGATTTATCTTAGTACCTGCAATGATTTACATTATCGGTATGCCCACAAGAGTCGTTGTGGGGACTTCCCTTTTTCAGATTATATTTACCGCAGCTAACGTTACTATTTTACAAGCGGTTTCTACCCAAACTGTTGATGTTGTTTTGGCTTTAACTTTACTTATTGGTGGTGTTGTTGGTGTCAATATTGGGGCTATTTTTGGTGCACGTCTACGTGCCGAACAACTCAGAATATTACTCGCTTTAGTTGTACTTGCTGTAGCCATAAAATTGGCATTAGATATTACAATCACACCCCATGATGTTTACAATATTCGTTTTATTGCAGGAGTAACACAGTGATTATTATTCGCTATCTCCTTGTTATATTGTCTATATTTTTATCATCTATGGCCTTTGCTAAAGGCGAGATTGAGGCTGCTCTTTCGAATAATTTAGTGCCTGTAACCATGAGCTATAAAGGCTCTGAAGTTACCTTAATGGGCGGGGCATTTGACGATACGGAGGTTATTGTTGAGGTAAGGGGGCTTCCTGGGCAAGTTCGTGTATGGCAAAAAAAGCGGGTTTTTGGCATATGGGTCAATCGGAATTCTGTTTTGTTTGATAATGTCCCTGGTTTTTATATGCTTGCAGCAAGCAAGGATATTCATGAGCTTATGGATGAGGAAAGTCTAAGGCAAAAGCGTATTGGTATGGATTCTCTTATTGGTCGTCCAATGGGTGATATTAATGAGAGCGATTTAGAAAATTGGCGACAAGCCCTTATCCGCAATATGCAACAACAAGGGCGGTGGATTTCTGATATTGCCGATGTCCACTTTGTTGGCGACCATCTCTTTAGGGCTCGCTTGCGTTTTCCTGCTAATGCTCCCATCGGAGCTTATGAAGTCTATATTTATGCCGTTAAAGATGGGGATATTGTATCAGCTCAAACGACATCATTAAATATTGATAAAGCTGGTTTTATTGCACGAATTTGGGAAATGGCTCAGTTTAGACCATTGTTATATGGTATTCTTTCTACAATTATTGCTTGTGCCTTAGGCTATGGCATGATGACCTATTTGCAAAGGAGAAGATAGATGGTAGGTAAGTCCGATTGTCGTAAATTTTTATGTGTGGTTGATGATAGCGAAGAGCTTGAGGCCGCCTTACTCTATGCGGCTAAAAGAGCCAAATTTACTGGAGGCAAAGTCGCTTTATTTTACTGTGTAGAGCCTAAGCAATTTCAGCATTGGGTCGGTGTGGGTCGTATTATGGAGCAAGAGGCCGAAGAGGATGCTCAGATGCATGTGGATAATGCCGCTAAATATATTCGGTCTATTACAGGCGAAGAGCCCATACAATATATCCGCAATGGTAAAATTGAAGAAGAACTTTTGGCTATTTTAAGCGACCCTAGCGAGGGAATATCCACCCTTGTTTTAGCCATTGGTTCGGCTAAGGAAGGCCCTGGACCATTGATTACTCAATTTATTTCTAAACGTTCGGTTAATTTGCCCGTACCTGTTGCTCTTGTCCCTCAGCATTTATCTGCCGAGGAGATTGATAATGTAACAGGTGTTTAGATATAAATTCTCTTGCGTCATTCTTGTACGGAGCGGAGTTGCAAACATCTATATCAACAACATAACCACTTTATTTTTGGAGGTCTGAACTTCTAAGTCTTTCCATTATGGATTGCTTATTACTCATATCAACCAAATACAAATCTTAAAGACAATTGTTGCCATAATAGCTGCGGCAATATCATCGATCATAATTCCACGGCCACCTTTGATATTTTTATCGAGATAATCCACAGGAAAAGGTTTGATAATATCAAAAAGTCTAAATAAAGCAAAGGCTAACAACCAGTGCCACCAAATAGTAGGGTTAATGAATAACAAAATAATCCATTGACCCGAAAGTTCATCTATAACAACTTCCTTAGGGTCTTCGGTATTGATATCCTTACGATAAACTTCCGCAGCCCAAAAGCCAATAACAGTTAGAATAATAAGAGCAATTGCAAAAACAACTCTATTACCCCAAAATAAAAAAGGGGCTGCTAAAAGAAGAGAAAATAGCGAGCCTATTGTTCCTGGAGCTTTAGGAAAATAGCCCACATAAAAAAGCGTTGCAAAAAACTGAGCTGTTTTATTCATTTATTTTCTCCATTATCCGTTATGTTCTCGCATGATACGAGCCTTGTCTCGCTGCCAATCACGGTCTTTAATCACATTGCGTTTATCCACCTTAGACTTACCCATTGCCAAACCAATCTTAACCTTGACCTTACCATATTTGTTAAAATATATGCTCATCGGTACAATAGTTTTGCCCTTAGCTTGAGTAGCTTGCCACAAGCGAGCAATCTCTTTTTTATGCATTAAAAGCTCTCTTAAGCGACGAGGTGCATGGTGGGAATATCCCGCATTAGAATAATCTTCAATACTCGCATTAATCAGTTGCAAATGGCCTTCATCATTCACCGCCACATAGGCTTCTGCAATACTTGCTTTGCCTTCACGTAGCGACTTGACTTCTGAGCCTGTTAATACAATACCAGCCTCAAAGGTTTCTTCGATAGCGTAATCGAACTTTGCCCGTCGATTTTGAGCAATCGTAGTGCCGTTTGTTATCAGATTATTCTTTCTGGTTTCTTTTTTAGCCATTGGCTAGATAAGCCCAGCAGATTTTAGGGCTTCCTCTACTTGTGTTTTTGCAGCTTGGCTAATATCAACCATGGGAAGACGCATCTCCGATGAGCATAAGCCTAAAACTTCCGCCGCATATTTTACAGGCCCTGGTGATGTTGTACAGAACATAGCAGAATGCAATGGTGTCAGTTTTGCATGAAGCTCTAAAGCCGTATCCATATCTCTACGCTCCCAAGCCTCAAATAAATCTGCACAAAGGCGAGGGGCTATATTGGCGGTAACCGAAATACAACCATGACCACCAGCTACCCAAAATGGAAGGGATGT
Organism: Alphaproteobacteria bacterium; assembly: GCA_047973205.1. Taxonomy (GTDB): domain Bacteria; phylum Pseudomonadota; class Alphaproteobacteria; order JBKEAR01; family JBKEAR01; genus JBKEAR01. The sequence goes on from JBKEBO010000011.1 coordinate 88,201, forward strand.
TCCGTCTTCACCTGTTAATAAATTAAAGTCTTTTCCTGCAAGATTACGCATAATTGTTGGCCGCGTTAAATCTGCAGAAGCATCTTTTACTCCAACAATATTAGGATGTTTTGCAAGCTCAGCCATTGTCTCACAAGTCATATCAATAACCGAACGACCTGGAATATTATAGATAATCAAAGGGATATCTACTTTATTAGCAATTTCTAAAAAGTGAGCTTTTAAACCTTCTTGGGTTGGCTTATTATAATAAGGCGTTACGATTAAAATAGCATCTGCACCTGCTTTTTTGGCATGGCTAGAAAGCTCAACCGCCTCAAAGGTTGAGTTAGAGCCTGTGCCTGCAACAACGGGAACACGCCCTGCAGCAGCCTCAATACAAACCTCAGTGATACGTTTATGTTCATCATGAGTAACCGCAGGTGATTCGCCCGTTGTTCCAACAGGGACTAAGCCTCGGGAACCATTCTTTATTTGACGCTCAACAAGCTCAGCAAAAGTTTTTTCATCTACCATTCCATTTTTAAATGGGGTAATAAGTGCGGGTAGATATCCTGTAATCATTTTATACTCCTGATATAACTAATAAATTAAAACTTATTATGACTATTTTAACCAATTAACATCACAATAAGGTCAAGATTTTTATATAGCTTTATAAGATGCATTAAAAGTGAAGCTTTCGCAAGCTTTTTTGTAAGCATTAAGATAAATTAGGATAAATAATGAATAAAAATATAAGATTTTTATCTTCTTTTCGAGCAGGACTTCTTGGCTCTATGATTGTTATGAGCTCACTATCATCATATGCGGAAGTGAAAACATATTTTAGTGGCTGGAAAAATTACCCTGAAGCAAGCCATATTTTAGCGGCCGAACGTGCAGAACGGCTTGATGTTTCAGATTATTTAAGGTGGAAACGTTTAACAACATCTGCAGATGTCGATATTAATTCTGTGGAAGCTTTAAACTTTATACGCCGCAATCAAGGTTGGTATTATTGGCCGAATGCTAGCCTGATAAAAAAGCGTATTGAGGGAAGCTTTTCTAACGAAACCCCTGCAGCTGATATTATTCGCTTTTATACAAATAATATAGAGCCAACATCAGGCCGTGGCTGGTATTATTATTTACGTGCTTTAGAAAGCCAAGGCAAGGGAGAGAAATTCTCCTCGCTTGTTAAGGGTGGCTGGGCAAAAGCAAGCTTTAAAAAAGAAATAGAAGCTCAATTTTTAAGTCGCTATAAAGGCTATTTAAATCAAAATGACCATATTCGTCGTATCGATAATCTTTTATATCGTGGTCTTGCGAGCGAAGCAAGACGCATGTATGCCTATATTCCAAATGATTGGAAGAAACTTGCCGAGGCTCGTATTGCCCTGCGTTATAAAGGCAAAGATGTTGAGGCTCGCCTTGCGGCTGTGCCAAGTAGCCTAGCCAATAATAAAGGTTTACAGTATGAGCGTATTCGTTGGCGGCAAGCTAAAGGATTAGCCAAAGGAGCTTTAGATTTAGCCTTTGATGCAGGAAAGCCCAATGACTGGACACGCTTATGGTGGAATGTTCAAGAAAAGGCAAGCCGCGATGCCTACGACATGAAACGCTATAAAACGGCTCAGAAGATTGCTTCTTCTCACGGAAGTGATGATGGCTCATCTGTTATACTTGTAGAGGGTGAATGGCTTGCAGGACGAGCCGCTTATAAGGTGAGTGGCCTAGAAAATGTCGCCCTAACACATTTTCAAAATCTTTACGAAAAAGCCAATAACCCTGCATGGCGAGCCAAAGGAGCTTATTGGGCTGGCCGAAGTATGGCTAAAGCTGGAAAAAATGATATAGCACAGGCTTGGTATCAAAAAGCTGCTGTATTTTCTCACCATTTTTATGGGCAACTTTCTGCAGCACAAGCAGGGCTTTCAGTTCCGCAAAAAATTGCTGAGCTTAATGCTCTTCCCTTAGAAAATGGTTCTGCCATTCTTGCCTTACCAACAACAGGCAATAATCGCCTTGCTAATATTGCTGAAATGCTTGTCAAGAACGGCCGAAGCCGTGAGGCAAGACTATTTGCAGTGAGTGCTTGTCCGAGTGGCTCAGGAGCAAATGTTATTAAATCTTGTGCCTTATGGGCAAAATCTATTGGGCTTCCTGATGCTGCTCTTTCACTAGCAAAGCGTTTGGATCGCTTGGGTAGTTATACTTTAATGAGCGAGCTTTATCCGACAATATCATTACCCTCTGTTAAAAATTCTGCAGGCTATGAGCGGTTGGAAAAATCACTTATCCATGCGATTATCCGTCAGGAAAGTGCTTTTGACCATGATGTAGGCTCTCATGCTGGAGCTAAAGGATATATGCAGCTTATGCCCGCAACAGCCAAAGAAACGGCTAATAAGTATGGGCTAGGATGGTCTGGAACATCACGGTTATTTACAAAAGACTATAACATTACCTTAGGGACCCATTACTTGGCCGACCAAGTTAAACGTTATAATGGGAGTTATATTTTAGCAGCCGTAGCCTATAATGCAGGACCAGGGCGAGCGAACCAGTGGATAAAACGCTATGGCGACCCTCGCTCTGCAAAAGTTGATGCTATTGAATGGGTCGAAGAAATTCCTATTGAGGAAACCCGCAACTATGTGCAGCATATTTTAGAAAATCTCTTGGTTTATCGTAGTATTTTTGATGATGCCGATAAGAATGAAACCCTAAGCTCTATTATGCAACATGGCGGTATTCCTAAACGTTTTCGTTAAAAAACAAAAAGGGGAAAGATACTTCTATTTTTCCCTTTGTTTTTTGACATTACGCTTATTTCCCTTATAATTACTTTATTGTTTGAGTAGGGAAGTTACTATGGGTGAAATCTGGATAACAATTATAGGTACGGCTATTGTTGCTGTTGGAGGAGCAGGCATTGGTGCATTCGGCCAGTGGTTTATTTCTCAAAAAGAGCAGCAACGTCATGCAAGCGAAAAAAGTTATCAAACTGAGCAAGAAATGCTTCGCAATATCCGCAAAACCTTTATTATGTCTTTACCCGAAAGTTCAGATAGCCCTGAATATATTAATCATTTTATGAGCCGTGAGCAATATCATCTTCCCCATTATGATACCCACGATTTAGACAAATGTTTAGTTATTTCAATGGAAATATTTAAACTTGAATATAAAAAAAAGAATTACAAGATTTTACACAATAAAACGACACGAACAAGCCAAACACCCTCTCGTCAAACCATTAGCCAACAAGAACATAGCGAGGCTTTGGAACGCATTCGGGATATAAAAACAATATTAACAAGAGTTATTACCCATTTGGAGGGTATGTCTCGCTATCAGTTCAAACATTCTTATGAGGCTGATTTAAAAAGCTATATTGAGCAATTTATTCCATCTGAGCCTGTAAAAGCTAGCCGAGAGCATATTTGTATTTCCACAAAATATTATATTTTGATATATAGCGAAGAAAAGCAGCAGTTTTTTCTTTATGATAATGTGGAACAAAAACAAGACCAAGAGATTCTACTCGAATATATTCCTGAAAAGTTGCGAAAAAATAAAACTTTACAGTCTATCAAAGTTAGTCCAGGCGATTAACTATCCAAGAATTGAGATATAATTTTTTTCATTTCATCATAGGTTTCTGCTGTTTCAAACTGAGGGAAGTCATCTTTAACATTTTGTGGAGATTTAAATAAAACACCTTTTTGAGCCTGCTTAAGCATGCCTGTATCGTTGTAAGAATCACCTGCGGCAAAAACCTTAAAGTTTAAGCTCTGAAAAGCCCTTGTTGCATGAGTTTTATGATCCTGCATTCGAAGCTTATAATTTGCAATTTTACCATCTGATGCAATTTCAAGCTCATGGCAAAATAGGGTTGGCATACCAAGCTGTTTAATGAGGGGAGCAGCAAATTCGCTGAAAGTATCCGATAAAATAACAAGCTGAGTTCGCTCTCTAATCCAGTCTAAAAAATCTTTAGCTCCATCAAATGGGGCCAAAGTTGCAATAACTTCTTGAATATCTTTAAGGGTAAAGCCATGCTGATTAAGCACGTTTAAGCGATGTTGCATCAGCTCATTATAATCTTTAATATCTCTTGTTGTCAGCCTAAGTTCTTCAATTCCTGTTTTTTCGGCAAAGTTAATCCAAATTTCAGGAACAACCACACCCTCCATATCCAAGCAAACAATTTCCAATTTTTTTACTCCATAATTGCTATCTATTCAAATTCATTATCCCAATCGATACCTGAATTCTGATTTTCTAAGATAGCATCCTCAAGCTCTTCGTCAATATCTTTTGTTTTTGTTGTCTCAGTTTTACTAGGAGAAGAAAGGGCTTTACGAGCAATTATATGTTTAATGGAGAGTAAATCTACAAAATAGTCCGCTTGACGGCGTAAATCATCGGAAGCCATTGAAGGCTGTGAGCGAACTGTACTAACGGCTGTAACTTTGACTGCTTTGCGTTGAACGGCTCTAACAAGGGATCTAAAATCGCCATCACCCGAAAATAAAACAATATGATCTACATGATCGGCAAGCTCAAGCATATCAATAGCAAGTTCAACATCAATAGAGCCTTTAATGCGGCTTCTGCCACCACCATCAATATATTCTTTTGCTTGTTTTGTTGTCATATGATAGCCATTGTAATCTAACCAATCGACTAAAGGCCGTAGGGGAGAATAATCTTGCCCATCTAATAATGCTGTGTAATAATAAGCACGAATAAAATTGCTTTCTTTTTGAAAGAACTTTAAAAGCTTTTGATAGTCAATATCAAATCCGAGAACTCGTGTTGTCGTATAAAGGTTAGAGCCATCAATGAAAACTGCTGTTTTCTCTTTTTTATTTAAGTGCATAATTTACCGCCATGTTCACTATAATCTATAATTTTTAATCTTTATTGTATTATTATATATTATATTGATTCATTTTCATATAAAAAATTATGTATTAACATGTATTTTTAGTAGAGGAAATATCATTGATTATCATTGCCATCGGTGCCAATTTAGACATTCAAAGCCAATCAAATAAGTATCAAACTTGCATAAATGCATTAAGATATTTGAACGAAAAGAACATTTGTACAATCATAAAAACATCCGACTGGTTCGAAACAACCGCTTGGCCAGACCCTAAAAAACCCCCTTATATTAATGGGGTGGCTATTGTTGAACCTCAAACAGATTCTCCAAAAAAATTTTTAGAACAGCTTCATGATGTTGAAGCCTATTTTGGACGTGAGCGTTTGGAAAAATGGGGAAATCGTACAATTGATTTAGACATCTTATTGTGGAATAATATTTGCACAATAAACCAAAATACAACACAAGGCCTTGCGATACCACATCCAAGAATGCTTGAGCGTGCCTTTGTTTTACTCCCTTTGGCTCAGATTGCTCCCAATATAGTTATTCCCAATACATCACTGACGATACAAGAGCATCTTCAACATCTTCAATATGATAGCAAAGATATTTCTCTTTATAAAAAAGCATAAGAAAACAAACAATATATTGATTTTTTTATTTGGGTCTATTATAATGCGTCTTCCTTTAAATTTATTTGGAGATTCCTAAATATGGCTCGTGTTACCGTAGAAGATTGTATTGAAAAAATTGAAAATCGTTTTGACCTTGTTTTGGTTTCTGCACAACGTGCCCGTATGCTCTCATCAGGCTTAGCACCAAATGTGGAACGTGATAATGATAAAAACCCTGTGATTGCTCTCAGAGAAATTGCCGATGAAAAAGTTGATATAACCGATTTAAGAAACAATCTTATCCGCACAACTCAACGTTATGTTCGTGCTGAGGACCCCTTTGGTAAAGATGATAGCGAAGAAGAGAATCTTCTTAAAGAGCTTGAGCTTGAAACAAGCCTCACAAGTGATGATACCCAAGAAGCCGCCACAAGCAGCGATGAAGATGATAGCTTTGATGAAGATTTTGCCAAGGCCTTAGAAGCTCTTGCTGACCAGCTTCCTGATGACCTTGATGATGAAGCTGATATTAAAGTTGAAGAATAAATTATCTTTAAATCTTTCTTTTTAAAAAAGCTATTCTATATTAATAAGGAATAGCTTTTTTCTCGTTAGAAGCCTTATGGAGCAACCATGATTAGACAATATGAACTTGTTGAAAAAGTCAAAGCTTTCAATCCCAATGCGGATGAAAACCTTATCAACAAAGCCTATGTTTACGCCATGAAAGCCCATGGAAACCAAAAGAGACGCTCAGGCAATCCATATTTTCATCATCCTGTAGAAGTTGCAGGCATATTAGCTGACTTTGGTGCTGATGTTGATACAATATGCACAGGGCTTTTACATGATACAATCGAAGATACCAAAACCAGCTATAAAGATTTAGTCAAATATTTTGGTGAGGATATTGCTCAGATGGTTGAGGCCGTCACAAAATTGAACCAGTACCAATTTAACACTGAGACTAAAGAGGAAAAAGCTGCAGAAAATTTTCGCAAGCTTATTTTAGCCGCAGCTGATGATATTCGTGTTCTTTTAGTCAAGCTTGCTGATCGTATCCATAATATTCGTACCCTCGAATTCACCCCCGTAGAACAGCAACAAAGAGTCGCTAAAGAAACTTTAGAAATCTATGCTCCTTTAGCCGAACGTATTGGTATTAATGAGTTTAAAGGAGAGCTTGAAAATACCAGCCTTAAATATCTTGACCCTAAAACATGGGGTAATATTGAGGCTCGGATTAAGTTTATTCAATCTCGTGGGGATGATGATATTATTCGTATTGAAACAGGCTTAAGTGATACCCTAAAAAAGCATCATATTCCTGCTCGGATTAAGTGGCGTTTTAAAGAGCCTTATAGTATTTGGCGAAAAATGCAAACCCAAAAAATCCGCTTTTCTGAAATATGGGATATTGTTGCTTTTCGGATTTTTGTCGATAATGTTGAAGATTGCTACCGCACATTATGGGCATTACATACATCAGGCTATAAGTTCCGTACAGGCCGATTTAGAGATTTTATCAGTAACCCCAAACCTAATGGCTATCAGTCTTTGCATACAAGTCTTATTGGTCCTCGTAAAGAGCGTATTGAAGTACAAATTCGTACCGATGAAATGCATGAAATTGCTGAGCATGGTATTGCCGCTCATTGGCGTTACAAACAAAATGGCCAGCCCCAAAGTCAGGATTATTTAGGCTTGCGTTCTTTGGTTAACATCATGAAGTCAAGCACAACCACTGAGGAAATTTTAGAAAATACACGCATGGAAATGTTCCGTGATCAGATGTTCTGCTTTACCCCAAAAGGTGATATTATTCAGCTGAGGGAAGGGGCTATGGTTATTGATTTTGCCTATGCTATCCATTCTGATATTGGTGATAAATGCGTAGGGGCCTATGTGGATGGTATCGAGGTTGGCCCTCTTCACCAACTTAATAATAATGAGCAAGTCCAAATACTTACCCAAGAAGATGCTCGCCCTAAAATCAGCTGGATTCATCTTGTTAAAACAGGCTCTGCACGTTCAGGCATTCGCCGCTATTGGCGATTAGATAACCGAGAGAAATATACCGAAATTGGCCATGGTATGCTGTTTCAAATATTTGCCCAAAATCAAAAAAGCTTCTCTAAGGATGATATTGCTAAGGCAACACATCATTTTCATTTATCCTCAAAAGAAGACCTCTATAGTGCTATCGGCAAGGGTGAGCTTGATACTCGGGCTATTTTATGGTTTTTGCACCCTGAGCTTGAAGAACAAAGCAAAACTGGAGGACTAAACTTTATTCCAGAAGACAATAATAAAAGAGTCTTACCTATTAATGGTAAGTTTAAAGGAACAATTACCTTTAGCCATTGCTGCCACCCATTACCAGGAGATAGAGTCGTAGGGATCTCCATCCCAGGTCAGGTTCTTAATGTCCATACCATTGATTGCCACCAGCTAACACATTTTGATGATGATGATAATCCTGATTATCAATGGCATGATATTGCATGGAATGAAGAAAGTGAAAATTATGAATATACTGCAAGGCTAAAGCTTGAGATTACCGATAGTCTAGGCTCTCTTAATGATGTTACCTCTATATTAACTCAAAATAAAATTAACATTGAGCATTTAAATATCACTTATGCGGACGGAAAAACAAGGGATGTTTTTGTTGATATTTCAGTCCATTCTCTACGTCATTTAAATAAAATACGCGAAGAATTAGAGAAGTCTTCTTATGTGGTTAATATTTCTCGTCCACGTAGCTTTCAGTAACAGGTAATAATTTGATGAAGAGTTTCTTTTGGGCTTTACGTTATCCTCATCGTTGGATGCAATATTATCTTTTTAGAATGAGCCGTAAGCAAGATGCCGAAAGTTCACTTTCTGGGGGATTTGCATGGGGCTTCGCTATTTCATTCTCACCCTTACTAGGTATTCACATTATTCTTACGCTTATTTGTTGTAAACTACACCGTAAAAATATTTGGGCTGGGATTATTGGTACGCTTATTGGAAACCCCATAACATTTCCTTTTATTTGGCTTTTAACTTATTGGCTTGGCTCTTTAATTTTAGGGAGTGATTTAAGCGGGAATACTGCTGATCTAAAAAAATTCTTTCTTTTGGGTACACATTTTCGTTTAGCTGTTTTTAATCTAGACTTTAGTGAATTTTGGGGAACAACTTTTCAGCTCTTAGGTGATTTATGGCCTCTTTTTAAAACAATGATGCTTGGTTTTCTTATTTTATTTCTTCCCATTTGGTTTATTACAAACCATATTATATATATTATGTTAGTCTCTATAAGAGCAAAAAAGAAAATGGCTCGCATAAAAAAAATAAATAAGGAGTAGTATCTTGGCTGTTATTTTGGGTGTAGGCACTGACTTTGCTGATATAAACCGTATAAAGCGAAGTTTGGATCAATTTGGCGAACGCTTTTTAAATCGTATCTATACAAAACAAGAGATAGAAGCTTCTTTTAGACGTAAAAATCCTGCAGCACGTTTAGCTCAACGTTGGGCTGCTAAAGAAGCTTGCTCTAAAGCTTTAGGAACAGGCTTGCGTCAAGGTGTATTTTGGCGAGATATGGAGGTTATCCACCTTCCATCAGGCCAACCAACTATTCGACTCCACGGAGGAGCTTTAAAGAGGGCTGAAGCATTAACACCAAAAAATTATGTTCCAAAGATTGACGTATCACTTACAGACGAGTATCCTTTAGCCCATGGAATTGTCATTCTCTCGGCAGTTGAAGCAAAATTAGCAAAGGAGCTAAACCTTTATGGTTAATGAATCCCCAAAAGAACTCAATACAAATATAGAAGAAAAAGATAATAACATCACAGAAGTTACTGCTCATCCTAAAGGTAATAAAAATAAGAAACAAAAAAAGAAGGAAACCCCTTTAGAGATTGCACGCTCCATCTTTATTTTACTATTTATTTTATTAGCTATTCGCACATTCATATGGGAGCCTTTTCGCATCCCATCAGAATCCATGCTTCCTCGTTTAGAGATTGGTGACTTTATTTCGGTTAATAAGTCAGCCTATGGCTACTCTAAAAAATCACCTTCATTCTTTACAGTTCCTTTTTTACCTGATGGACGCTTTAACCCCCTAGGAGGAAAGCCTAAGAGAGGCGATGTTATTGTCTTTAAACGCCCCTCAGACAACCGCATTATGATTAAACGGCTCATTGGCTTTCCCGAAGATAAAATTAAGGTTCAAAATGGTATTGTTTATATTAACGATATTCCTTTAAAAAGGGAAAAAATTGATACACGTATCGCTCATGCACGTAGCGATTCTATCTTTACTCGCTATAGAGAATATATGCCAAATGGTAAGAATTATATTGTTTATGAAGTCGAAGTCGTTAAAAGAAATAATCAAGAGCTAAAAATTTCTGGTACTGAGTTCGATAATACACATACATTTGTTATTCCTGCTAAAAGTTATTTCTTTATGGGTGATGATAGAGACTTATCTGCTGATTCCAGAGATTGGGGTAGTGTAGAGGAAACCTATCTTTTAGGTAAGGCAACCTTGATTAACCTTAACTTTTTCCAAAGTCTTAAAGGTAAAAGAATATTTATGAAAATGTATACGGATAAAGATTATGACACTTACCAGCAAAACCATACAATGGATTGAGGATTTATCTCAAAAGATATTACTTGATAAAAAGCTTTTTCGTAAAGCTTTGACCCATGATAGTATCTCCAAAAAAGCTGGCGGGCGTGGCAAGAGTAATGAACGGTTGGAATTTTTAGGCGATCGCATCTTAGGGCTCGTTATAGCTGAAAGTCTTTTTAAGTTATACCCAAAAGAAAAAGAAGGGGATTTAGCCCGCCGTTTGGCTTGGCTTGCAAGCAAGGATGTTCTTTCTAAAGTAGCCCTTAATATCCACATTGATGAACATATTTTAATGTCTTTTGCCGAAGAAAAATCGGGTGGAAGAGAAAATCCTGCCATATTATCAGATGCTGTTGAAGCCCTCATTGCCTATTTTTATCTTGAATATGGTCTTAGCTATTGCAGTGAATTTATTAATAAGCATTGGTATGATTTTATTCATGAAGATAGTGTCCCCCAAGATTCTAAATCCGCTTTACAAGAGTGGGCTCAAAAAAATGGCTTTGAGTTACCTGTTTACAAAAAGATTAGCCATAGTGGCCCCGACCATGACCCTGAATTTATTATAGAAGTCAGTGTTGGTACTCATAAAGCCGAAGCCAAAGCAAGCAGCAAAAAGAAAGCTGAGCGAATAGCGGCTGAAATATTATTAGAACAAGTGAACTTAAAATGACAAAATGTGGATTTGTAACTGTTTTTGGCCTGACTAATGCAGGAAAATCAACCCTTGTTAATCAAATTGTGGGGGCAAAAGTTAGCATTACATCTCACAAAGTGCAAACAACCCGAAACCGTGTTTTAGGTATTGCCGTTAAAGATGATGTTCAAATTATCTTACAAGATACACCTGGGATTTTCCAGCCTAAACGCCGTCTCGATAAAGCCATGGTTCATGCTGCGTGGCAAGAAACTTCTGTGGGTGATATCACAATTGTTATTGTCGATAGCCAAACAGGTCTTAATAAAAAGCTACGTAAAATGTTAGAACGCTTAAAAGAGGAAGTCAAAACACCTCTTATTTTAGCCCTTAATAAAATTGATACAATTGAACGAGATAAGCTATTATCTTTAAGTCAAGAGATTAACCAAATATTACCTTTTGAACAAAGCTTTATGATATCAGCTCTTAAGGGAAGTGGTATCAATGACTTAACTCAATATTTATGCGAGAAGCTTCCAGAAGGTCCTTGGCATTTCCCTGAAGATCAACTCTCAGATTTACCCATGCGTCTTTTAGCTGCTGAAATCACACGGGAAAAAGTTTATAACTATCTCCACCAAGAGCTTCCTTATTCTATTGCTGTAGAAAATGATGTTTTTAAACATCAAGATGATGGCTCTATCCGAATTGAGCAGGTTATTTTTGTAGAACGGAAATCTCAACGAGCTATCGTTTTAGGCCATAAAGGGCAAATGATAAAAAATATTGGCAAAGCAGCACGCCTTGAGCTTACAGAAATACTTGAAACAAAAGTCCATTTATTTTTACAAGTTCGCATTCGCCCCCAATGGTCAGAAGAACGCTCTTATTTTGAACAATGGGGACTTGATTTTTCGGTATAAACAATGAGATGGGTTGATGATGCTATTATTCTAAGGGTTAAAAAAACAGGTGAAAATAGTGCTACTTTAAGCTTACTTACTCATAATCATGGCCGACATATGGGCTTATTTTCGGGTATTAAGAATAAAAAAAACAAAGCATTCTTACAAGAGGCTAGCCTTGTTAAAGCAACATGGAAGGCCCGTTTAGAAAGCCAACTAGGCCGCTTTACTTTAGAGCCAATAAAACTTTATTGGCCGCAATATATGCAAAATCCCTCTCATCTTGATGCCATGCTTTCTGCAACCGCCCTTATCCATATTCTTTTGGCTGAGCAACAATCTTCTCCCCTTATTTATCAATCGTTTTTAGCTCTTTTAGAACATTTAGACTCACCTTACTGGGCCACTCTTTATATTCGTTGGGAGCTGCAACTTTTATCGGATATTGGCTTTGGTCTCGATTTATCTCAATGTGCCATTACAGGAGGGCAAGAAAACTTAAAATGGGTCTCACCCAATACAGGTAAAGCGGCTAATTTTGAGGCTGGGCTTGCTTGGAAAGATAAGCTCTTAACTTTACCTCAATTTTTATTAAATCATCAACATACTCCTGATAATAAAGAACTTTTAGAGGGATTTCACCTCACAGGGCATTTTTTACAAAAGGCATTAGATTTCCATCAAAAGAACTTACCTGATGCTCGTGAGCGACTAATTACTCGATTATTATAATTTTATTCTTTCATCCCTTGATTTGATACATAAACTTGACTAATATAGAGCCTTAAAAAATATAGATGGAGCTTATCAACTTGTCCGATACTAAAAGTGACACTGTCAATTCTGGTGAAATACGAAATACATTATTAGGTGAAGCCTTAAGTGAGCGTTATTTAGCCTATGCAATGTCAACAATTATGTCTCGCTCGTTACCCGATGTTCGCGATGGTCTTAAACCTGTACACCGCAGACTTTTATATGCGATGAACCAGCTGCATCTTGATCCGAATAAAGGTTTTAAAAAATGTGCTCGTGTGGTTGGTGATGTGATTGGTAAATATCACCCCCATGGTGATACTGCCGTTTATGATGCCATGGTACGTTTGGCTCAAACATTTGCGGTACGTTATCCTTTGGTCGAAGGCCAAGGTAACTTTGGCAATATTGATGGTGATGGTGCTGCAGCTATGCGTTATACCGAAGCACGCTTAACACCTGCAGCCATGCTTATGCTCGAAGGCCTTAACGAGAATGCTGTCGACTTTAGAGAAACTTATGATGGTGAAGATGCCGAGCCTATTGTTTTAGCTGCACGTTTTCCGAATATTTTAGCCAATGGCTCATCGGGCATTGCCGTGGGTATGGCAACAAATATCCCACCCCATAATATTTTAGAATTGTGTGATGCTCTTTTATATCTGATTAAGTCTCCTAATGCGGCAATCGATACTTTAATGAAATATATTAAAGGCCCAGACTTTCCTACAGGTGGCGTATTGGTCGAAGATGAGCCAACTATTCTTAATGCCTATAAAACAGGCCGTGGTAGCTTGCGTATCCGTGCTAAATGGGAGGAAGAAAAGCTTAGTCATGGCATGTATCGCATTGTTATTACAGAAATTCCATATCAGGTACAAAAAGCAAAACTTATCGAAAAAATTGCTGATTTAATCATTAGCCGCAAAATTCAGGCTGTGAATGATGTAAGAGATGAGTCTGATGAAAATATTCGTATTGTTATCGAGCCTCGTTCTAAAAATATCGAAGCTGCACTTATTATGGAGCAGCTATTCAAACTCACCGACTTAGAATCTCGCTTTAGCTTTAACGTGAATGTGCTTAATAGTCAGCATATTCCCAAAGTCATGGCTTTAGATGAAATATTACATGCCTTTTTAGCCCATAAAAAAGATGTTTTGATACGTCAGTCTCAATTTAAGCTCGATAAAATTATTGCAAGGCTTGAGATTTTAGAAGGTTTATTGATTGCCTATTTAAATATTGATGAAGTCATTAAGATTATCCGTGAGGAAGATAAGCCAAAACCTGTGATGGTTCAACGTTTTAACCTAACTGATAACCAAGCTGAAGCTATTTTAAATATGCGGCTTAGACAGTTACGTAAATTAGAAGAATTTGAAATTAAAAAAGAACATGAAGAACTCTCATCCGAGCGTGACCGCTTAAGTGCAATTATTGCATCCGATGATTTACAATGGAAAGAAATTGCTACGGATATCAAAGAGGTAAAGAAGATTTTTGCTGCAGATAAAGAGCTTTCCTCTCGCCGTACCGAAGTTACCGAAGCCGCCATAACCTCTGATATCAACTTTGATGCCTTAGTTGAAAAAGAGCCTCTCACCTTCATTTGCTCTAAGCAGGGCTGGATTCGAGCCATTAAAGGCCATAATGCCAATGTGGACGATATTAAATATAAAGAGGGTGATGAAGGGCAGTTCGCCATTGAGGTGCATACCACCGATAAGCTCTTTATTATGTCTTCTACAGGGCGTTTCTTTACTCTAGGCTGCGATAAATTGCCTAGCGGGCGTGGCTTTGGCCAACCATTAAGCCTTATATTAGACTTACCCGAAGACGGTGAAATTGTTAAGATTATCCCTTATCAGGCTGAGCAGCGTTTACTTGTGGCTTCAACTGATGGTAGGGGCTTTATTACAGATGCTGATGGAACTATTGCGGGTACAAAAACAGGCAAACAAGTCCTTAATGTTGCCAAAGGAGAAAAGGCTCTTATTTGTTATCCTATTGCTCAAGACGATGATATGATTGCTGTTATTGGCCAAAATAGACGTATGTTAGCCTTTAAGCTCGATGAACTTCCCGAGATGGGGCGTGGGCGAGGGGTTATCTTACAACGCTACCGCCTTGGCAAACTTGCTGATGTCAAAACATTTAATGCCGAAGCTGGCTTAACATGGCAATTAGGTGAGCGAACACGTACCGAAACCGACCTTACCATGTGGATAGGCTCTCGTGGTAACGCAGGGCGTATGCCACCTTCAGGCTTTCCTAAAAATAATCAGTTTTCATAAAATCTATAAAGGCTATATGAAAAATTTAAGACCCTAAAAAGGACAATATAAGATAATGAAAGTTTTAAGATTTATAGAATGGCTCTTTAGTTATATCAATCGTATCTTTGGCTTTATTGCTTCTGTTGCCATGATTGCTTTTATCTTTATTGTCTTTTTTATTGCCATATCTCGTGAGTTCTTTACTTTTACAAGTAGCAAACTGGATGATAGTGCCATTATCTTATTTGCCATTATCTTTACTTTTGCTTCAGGCTATACTTTGCTTCATCATGGCCATGTGCGTATTGATATTTTTTATGCAAAATTTTCTCCTAAATTCAGAGCTTTAGTCAATATTTTTGGAAGTATCTTTTTAGGGCTTCCCGCCATGACTTTTCTTTTAGTTAAAGCTATTCCTAAAGCACAACATGCATTCGCCTTAAAGCTTACCTCACAATATTCCGATGGAATATCCTTCTATTGGGCTTTAAAATATTTTATTATTATTGCCGCTTTCTTACTTATTTTACAAATTGTTGCTCTCATTATTCGTAGCTTTTTGGTTCTCTTGGGGGAGCCGGAAGTTGGTACAAGCTTTGATAAGCCTGTTGTTGGGGCTCTTCATGATGAGGAGGGCTTTTAGATGTTAGACTTTTTAGCTGCCTCACCATCCGAATATTGGGCATTGGCCATGTTTGGTGTTACCTTCATCTTACTCCTTACGGGCTATCCTGTGGCTTTAGTTTTAGGGGGCAATGCTCTACTCTTTGCCTTTATTGCCTCTATGGTTGAGCCAAGCTTAATCAGGTGGTTTCCCATAAGAGCTTATCCTGATAGGGTTTTTGGCATTATAGAAAATCAAGTCTTTCTCGCTATTCCACCTTTTATATTTATGGGTATAATGTTAGAGAAATCTAGCTTAGCCAAAAACATGCTTGAGACAATGGGTAAAGCCTTTGGCCATCGTCCTGGTGGATTAGGTTTATCGATTATTATTGTCGGAATGTTGCTTGCAGCCTCCACAGGCATTGCAGGCTCTACGGTTGTTGTTATGGGACTTATTAGCCTACCCACAATGATTAAAGCAGGCTACGACAAAAGACTCGCTACAGGGCTTATCACAGCCTCAGGTACATTAGGACAAATTATTCCACCATCTATTGTACTCATTGTTTTAGCAAGCCAAATATCTGCCGTTATGCAAGCCAATCCCACAGGACTTATTCCTATAACATCCAAAGACTTATTCGCTGCGGCCTTTATTCCTAGCTTTATCCTTGTTGGGCTTTACGTTATATATTTAGTCTACAAATCCATCCGCAGCCCGCAATCCTGCCCACCGCTTCTCCAAAAGGGCGAAAAGGTTGGCATAGGCGAGTTTTTAATGGCGGTACTTATTCCATTATCGCTCATAATCATTGTTTTAGGCTCAATGTTCTTAGGTATTGCTTCACCAACAGAATCAGCATCTTTTGGAGCCGTAGGGGCTTTAATTTTAGCTTTTATTAATGGGCGTATTCATAAGAATTTCTCTCTAAAAACTTTACTTCAAGTCAGTCACGAAAGCGTAAGAATTACCACCATGGTCTTTACCATCTTAATCGGAGCCGCCTTATTTAATCTTGTTTTTCGCGGCTTTGGTGGCGATAAAGTTATCGAGGAGTTCTTAACTAATTTACCTGGTGGAAAATATGCGGCTCTTTTTGTGATTATGCTCTTCATCTTCTTTTTAGGCTTCTTTTTAGATGTTATGGAGATTATTTTCGTTATTATTCCGCTAGTTACACCTGCTATCTTAAGTCTTGGCATTGACCCTTTATGGTTTGGTATATTGGTAGGTATTAACTTACAAACAAGCTTTCTAACCCCACCATTTGGCTTTGCCTTATTCTTTTTAGCAGGGGTTGCCCCCAAAGAAATTCAAACGGCTGATATTTACAAAGGAGCTATTCCTTTTGTCATCATTCAGATTATCATGATGATTATTCTTTTTGCTGTTCCCAATATTGTTCATTGGCATGAATATATCTTCCCATCATAAATAAGAGGGATTTTATTAAAATATTTTTTATATAGAAAAAAATAATTTGATAACTTTAACTTATCATCATTTGCCAAAATCAACCCATTTTTGCCCATTTCTATCCATTTTTATCCATAAATATCCATTATTTTCCAATCTTCGTCCAAAAAAAGACAAGCCTTAAGAGACAAGAGTAGGAATTTTCAATGGTAGAAAATGGTAAATATGGGTCTAAAAATGGATAAAAATGGATAAAAATGGATATTTATGGACAAAAGTTGGCTTTTTAGGGATGTTCATAGATAAAAATTAAGAGCATTTTATACACAGACAAAATGCTCTTTAAAGCTACTTATAGTTACTAAAATTAATCGCCACGTACCCTAGCAAAGGCTTGGCTTGTATATTTAGCATATTCAATCATTGTTTTACGATATTCAACCAAGCTATTATAAATCTCAGCTCCTCTTGGGTCTTTATTTGCCCAAACAGGAAGCAGCTCATCCGACTTCGCTTTTAGAGCCGCTAAAATCTCATCGCTAAATGTTCTAAGTTCAACACCCTCAGCAATAAGTGTTTGAAGAGCATCATTATTTTTAGCCATAAACTCTTCTGCTTGAGTATAAACTGCCCAATGAGAAACCAAGTCAACAACGGCCTTTAGCTCATCATCAAGAGCATTCCAAGCATCTAAATTGATAAACATATCCACAAAAGAATGAGGCTCTTGCCAACCTGGACCATAATAGTATTTAGCCGCCTTATGTAGCCCTGCACCTAAATCTGCCACAGGGGAAACCCATTCAACGGCATCCACAACACCTGTAGAAAGAGCCTGAAGAACTTCTGTACCTGGAATATTGGTAATCGCAGCACCAAATTCTTTAAAGATTTCACCACCTAAACCAGGCATGCGGATTTTAAGTCCCTTAAGGTCGTCTAAGCTATTGATTTCTTTTTTGAACCAACCACCCATCTGAAAACCTGTATCACCTGAGGCAAAAAACTTTGCATTATGCTCTTTATAAAGCCCATCAATGACTTCTTGCCCACCACCATGGCGAAGCCAAGTTACGGCTTCATCTAAGGTTAGGCCAAAAGGAATCGTTGACGCAAATTGAAAGGCTTGGCTGCGGTTTGCCCAATAGTAGGGGGCTCCGATACCAATTTGAGCTTCACCCTCGGAAACCACATTAAAGCTTTCAAAAGCACCCACAACTTCACCTGCATAATAAAGTTCTATATTAATCCTTCCGTTAGAGGCTTTTGTCAGCCAATCTGCAACACGTTTAACATGGTTACCCAAAAGCCCGCCTTTACCAAAAGCTGTAACCATTGTCCAATTATGCTGTTTGCCTTCAGCTGAGGCTATAACAGGTACAGTTGCTGCACCTAAAGCAAGACTAGAAAGTGAAGCTGTTTTTAAGAATTTACGTCTATCCATCATGTAATTTTTCCCTATATCTTATTGTTGTTTAAGTATTTTGCTACATCATAAGCAAAATAGGTGAGAATAGCATCAGCTCCTGCACGCTTAAAGCAAAGCAAGCTTTCTATCATGGCTTTTTCACCATCAAGCCATCCATTTTGCACTGCTGCCATAATCATTGCATATTCACCTGAGACCTGATAGGCCAAGGTTGGTACACCTAATTCTGACTTTATACGATAAATAATGTCTAAATAAGGCATACCTGGTTTTACCATAAACATATCAGCACCTTCCCTTATATCTAAAAGGGCTTCTCTTATGGCTTCATCGCTATTTGCGGGGTTCATCTGATAAGATTTCTTATCACCTTTTAAGTTCCCCGAACTACCAATAGCATCTCTAAATGGTCCATAAAAACTTGATGCATATTTAGCCGCATAAGAAATAATGGGTAAGTCCTTATAACCATTTGTTTCTAAAAGGTGGCGAATATAAGCAATCCGACCATCCATCATATCGCTTGGAGCCAGAGCCGAAGCCCCATTTTTTGCCATGCATAGAGCTTGTTTACCTAAAGCTTCTAAAGTTTCATCATTTAAAATGACACCATCATCGCTCACAAAGCCGTCATGACCCTTTATATTATAAGGGTCTAAGGCGATATCACAGATAACTCCTAAATTAGGAACTTCCTCTTTTAAGCGTCGCAAGCAGCGAGCCACAAGATTATCATCATTCCAAGCCTCACTGCAATCTTCTGTTTTTAAATGAGATTCCACATAAGGGAAGAGGGCAATAGCTGCAATTCCTAAATCGTAAGCTTCTTTTGCGGATTCTATCATTTTATCAATAGAAAAGCGGTAAACATTAGGGAGCGATGCAATCTCCTCCTGATGGCTACCTTCTTTATCCATTACAAATATTGGCCATATTAAATCTGCGGTAGACAAGCAATGCTCTTGCACAAGGCGACGTGACCATTCGCTCATTCGGTTTCTTCGTAGACGTGTATTTGGAAAGCTTCCTATATTTTTTATCATTTTTTTTGTCCAATAATATTTACTTTTTCATTTAAATTTATATTCTAAGATGCAAAGCGTATTTTTCAAAGATATTTTAAGCAAGTAAGGTAAAAAAAATGACACTCCAACGAAAAAAAATCTATATCGCATGCGACCACGCCGCTTATGAGCTTAAAAATTTTCTTCATGAGCAAATGAAAAATGAGTATAGTGATTTAGAGATTATTGACTTTGGTGTGGACGATAATAGCTCTGTTGACTATCCTGACCAAGCCGAAAAAGTAACCTCAGCCCTAAAGGATGAGGGTGATGAGGCCTTTGGATTACTCCTTTGTGGTACAGGCATTGGTATTTCTATTGCAGCTAATCGTCATCCATGGATAAGAGCCGCTTTGGTTCATACGACATTTGAGGCTGAAGTTACAAGACGGCATAATAATGCAAATGTCATTGCTTTTGGTGGACGTACTTTAGGGACTGATGCTGCATGGCATGCCTTAAAAGGCTTTTTAACAACCGATTTCGAGGGAGGGCGACATGCCCGCCGCATTGCAAAACTTTAGTAAATCAAAGAGGATAAAATGACCACATACCCTAGCGAATATAACAAAGAATTCTTTACTCAAAGTCTAAAAGAGCGTGATCCTGATATCGCAAAAGTTCTTGAGCAAGAAAAACAACGTCAACAAGAACAAGTTGAACTTATTGCCTCAGAAAATATTACATCCTTAGCAACTATTGAAGCACAAGGTTCTGTTTTAACGAATAAATATGCCGAAGGCTATCCAGGAAAAAGATATTATGGTGGCTGCGAAGTTGTCGATATTGCAGAAGAACTCGCCATTGAGCGTGCTAAAAAGATTTTTGGAGCAAAATATGTAAATGTTCAGCCTCACTCTGGCTCTCAAGCCAATCAGGCCGCCTTTATGTCCTTACTCAATACAGGTGATACTTATATGGGTATGGAACTTACTGCTGGTGGTCATTTAACGCATGGTTCTCCTGTTAATCAATCTGGTAAGTGGTTTAATGTTATTCCTTATGGTGTACGCCGTCAGGATGCTCGTATCGATTTTGAGGCTTTAGAAGCTTTGGCTGTTGAGCATCAACCGAAACTCATTATTGCAGGCTCAACGGCTTATCCACGGGTCATTGAGTTTGAAAAATTTAGAGCAATTGCCGATAAAGTTGGAGCTTATCTGATGGTTGATATGGCTCATTTTGCAGGACTCGTTGCAGGTGGAGCTCACCCGAATCCTATTGATGTTGCTGATATTGTTACAACAACGACCCACAAAACATTACGTGGGCCTCGTGGTGGTATGATTCTAACCAATAATGATGAGATTGCTGAAAAAATTCGTATGGCTGTTTTCCCTGGCCTCCAAGGTGGACCCTTAATGCATGTTATTGCAGCTAAAGCTGTTGCCTTTAAAGATGCTTTAGCCCCTGAGTTTAAAGAATGGGCTGGCCAAGTCGTTAAAAATGCTCGCATTTTAGCTGATACTCTTTCTATGCGTGGCCTCGAGATTGTATCAGGCGGTACCGATAACCATTTACTTCTTGTAGATCTTCGCCCTTATAATATTAGTGGCAAAATTGCTGAAAAATCGCTAGATAAAGCAGGAATGACATGTAATAAGAATACTATTCCGTTTGATCCTGCCTCACCTTTTGTGACCTCAGGTATTCGTCTTGGTACACCCGCAGGAACAACCCGAGGCTTTAAGGAAGAAGAGTTTAAGCTCATCGGTAACCTTATTGCTGATGTTTTAGAAGAGTTATCAAAAAATAATGATGATAACAATCAAGCTGAACAAAAAGCAAAAGCACAAATTAAAGAGCTATGTGCAAGATTTCCTATTTATAGCTAATTATAGTGTTTTTTTGCTCAAAGAAAAACCCGCATTAATTTGCGGGTTCTTTTATTTTTATTAAAACAGATTTAATGACTATTTTATTTGGCCATCTG
The DNA here is from genome assembly GCA_047973205.1 of Alphaproteobacteria bacterium. Taxonomy (GTDB): domain Bacteria; phylum Pseudomonadota; class Alphaproteobacteria; order JBKEAR01; family JBKEAR01; genus JBKEAR01. The sequence goes on from JBKEBO010000011.1 coordinate 109,368, forward strand.
TTTGTGGTAATGGCGATAGGCCAACATGACCAAACAGTTCCTCTAGCACGCCTTTTTCTGTACCATAAGATTGCGTTTTACCTTTAACAACTTTAACTTTTTGACCATCTGCTAGGGTTTTGCGTTCTACCTTTGATACTTTTTCATTTTTATTAAAGTGAATAGCCACAACTTGGCGATTCTTTACTTTAGGGTCTAAAAATGCTGTTTGAGAACGATAATCCCCAATATAATACCAAATATCACTCCCAAAACTTCCCTTAGAAGAAGGGCTACCTAAAATATCATAAACATCAGCTTTTGATGTTTTACCAACCTTAATCAAATCAACATTTTGAGCCTCAATAACATGGCCACTATATTGTTTTTCGGTAAAGCAGCCTGAAGTCGAAGCTAAAGCAACGCTCATCAAACTCACTTGTACTATTCTTTTTATCACATTATTCTCCTTAAAAGAATTTGGAATAATATCTCATTATTTATTGAATAGAATACTATTTATATATATTCTGTCAATAAAATGCGGTAAGAGCCGCTATTTTCTACTATAATATAGCTAAAATATTTATTTTTGGTAAATTAAAAGATAACTTTTGTTAAAATAAAGGTCGCTATGGAACATAAAAAACCTTTTATATGGGATGTCATACTATCTCCTCATGATAAAAAACAGAAAATTCTGGATAAGACGATAGACTCTTCTTTTTATGCTGATATAGCTCAATGGCTCAATATTGTCGCCATAAAAGATTTAAAAGTAAGGTTACAATTGCAAAGAGTCGATACAAAAAATGCTCTTTTAGACGGAAAGATAACTGCAAAACTTGTTCAGTCCTGCATTATATCTTTAGAGGATATTCCTGAAAACTTACATTTTTCCTTTGAGCGAAACTTCACTGATAAACTTGAGACACCCAACTCAACTCATGAGGAAGATTGGGAAAATTTAGATTCTGAGCAAGAGTTATGGGATGGAAAAACTATTGATATTGCACAAGTTATTTTAGAAGAACTCGCTCTTAATATGAATAGCTATCCTAAAAAAGAAGGAGTAACACTTGAAGCGATTTCAAGCGTTGATACAACTCTTAACATAAAAGAAGGGGAGGTCAAACAAGACAATCCTTTTGCCGCATTAAAGAATTTAGACTTAAAAAAATAAACCTTTTTAACGATTTTTCTTGCACTCTCTTCTGGTTTGCGTTAGAAAGACTTTCACTTTTGTTTAAATGGTTAAGATTAAGAGGTAACGACCAATGGCTGTTCCTAAGAAGAAAGTAACAAAATCAAAACGTAATATGCGTCGTGCACATGATGCACTCGAGGGTATTACACTACGCGAAGATAAAGAAACTGGTGAGCTTCACCGTCCACATCATGTTGATTTAAAAACTGGCATGTATCGTGGCCGTCAAGTCATTGAAGGAAAAGACACTCTTTAATATTTTAAAGAGTAGCCTTTGCAATAACTTAAAAAGCTTTTTTAGCGAGTGAAAATGATTACAGTAGCTTTAGATGCAATGGGCGGGGATCAAGCACCCGCCCTTGTTATTTCCGGTGCTCAGATTGCACTAAAAGAAATTCCAGATATTAAACTTCTTTTTTTTGGTGATAAAGAACAACTTATGCCGCTTATCAGCCAAGCTAAGTTAGACACAAATCGTATTGAAGTTCACCATACAGATGAAGTCATTACTAATGAGGTCAAGCCTTCAGTCGCTATGCGAAAAGGGCAAAACTCTTCTATGTCCTTGGCCATTAAAGCTGTACGCAATGGCGATGCCGATTGTATCGTCTCCGCAGGCAATACTGGAGCATTAATGGCTTTGGGCTTATTCCATTTTCGTATGCTTCCTGGTATTGACCGTCCTGCTATTGCGGCTGTGATATCTGGTTTTGAGCGAGACTGTCTTATGTTAGATTTAGGTGCTAATGCAGAATGTAGCTCTCGTAATCTTGTTGAATTTGCAAGTATGGGACATGTTTATGCCGAATCTGTACTCAGTATTGAAAATCCTAGAATAGGTCTTTTAAATATTGGAGCAGAAGGTGGTAAAGGCAATAAGCTTATTCAAGAGGTTCATAACAAGCTACAAGGCTCTCACCTTGGCCTAAACTACACAGGATTTGTTGAAGGTGATGATATAGCCAACGGTACAGTCGATATTATTATCACTGATGGCTTTACTGGTAATGTTGCCCTTAAAAGTATTGAAGGGACTTTACGTGCGGGCAAAAATATTATCTCTAAAGAAATCAAAGGTTCTTTAGCCGCAAAAATAGGATTATTCATTGCACAAAGAGCCTTACGTAAGGCCTATAAACGTGTGGACCCTCGCCGTTATAATGGTGCATGGCTGCTTGGTCTTAATGGGGTTTGTGTTAAGTCTCATGGCGGAACAGATGAGTTTGGCTTTTATAATGCCATTAAAAACGCATATTTAACGAGTAAAAAAGATCTCCTACCAAGATTAAAACAACATTTAGAGAATCACCAAGCTGATTACTTAATTGAAGAAGAGGGGTTATAATGGTCTTTTCTAAGATTATTGCAACAGGAAGTTATTTGCCTGACAATATTGTTACTAATGATGATATGGCAAAGATTGTCGAAACTTCTGATGAATGGATATCAACCCGAACAGGCATTAAGGAGCGGCGTTTTGCTCGTGAGGGAGAGCTAACCTCCGACCTTGCATTTAATGCCGCTACAAAGGCTCTTAAAAAGGCAAATATCACAGCTAATGACCTTGATATGATTATTGTCGCAACAACAACTGCCGACAATACTTTTCCCTCCACCGCTGCAAAGCTACATGCAATGCTGCAAATCAAATCTCCTATTGCTACTTTTGACATACAGGCCGTATGTAGCGGATTCGTTTATGGACTTTCCGTTGCAGATAGCATGATTAAGAATCACATGGCTCAAAAAGTCCTACTTATTGGAGCTGAGACCATGAGCCGCATCCTAGATTTTAACGATCGTTCAACATGTGTCCTTTTTGGAGATGGTGCTGGTGCTGTCATTTTAGAAGCAACAGAAAATAACCCTAAAGAAAAAAATCATTCAGGAATTTTAAGCACTCACTTACACTCCTCGGGGCAATATTATGACATCTTAAAAACTCAAGGAGGGCCATCTCTTGGCCATGGTGGAAAAATCTATATGGATGGACCTGAGGTTTATAAAGTTGCTGTTAATGCATTATCTAATGTCGTCAAAGAAGCATTAGAATCTAATGGCTTAGATAAGTCTGATATTGATTGGCTCGTTCCCCATCAAGCAAATAAACGGATTATTATGTCCATGGCAAGAAAGCTAAATTTAAGCGAAGATAACGTCATTATCACTATCGATAAACATGCAAACACTTCTGCTGCATCCATTCCTATTGCTTTAGATTATGCGATAGAATCAGGGAAGATAAAACAAGGCCAAATGATACTTATGGAAGCCGCTGGTGGGGGTATGACTTGGGGTGCTGCTTTACTTAGATTATAAAAAATCACCAAAATTTGATTGTAATTTATAATCATGTATTGACCTCTTGTGCAATTATTAGTAATAATAAAAAATATTTTATAAATAAATAAAGCAATAAACACAGAAAGGGGCTGTCCATGTCTACTACACTAACTCGTGCTGATATTATCGACTCTATTTACCGTGAAGTTGGATTAAGTAAAAGAGAATCCGCTGATATTTTACAAATTCTTTTAGATGAAATTTCCGATAGCCTTATTAAAGGTGATACTGTTAAAATCTCTTCTTTTGGGCGTTTTTCTGTTCGTAAAAAAAGACAACGTGTTGGCCGTAACCCTAAAACAGGCGTAGAAGTGCCTATTACCGAGCGTGTGGTTACTATCTTTAAGCCATCACAACTCCTTAAAAAGCGTATCAATGCTTAAAATAAATCTCTATGGCCGCAACAAATAAATCAAGTCAGGCTCTTAAAAATATTAGCGAGGTCTCCGAGCTTCTGGGGATAGAAACTCATGTTTTACGTTATTGGGAGCAACGTTTCCCTTGGATATCTCCTGTTCGTCGTGCTGGAGGCCGCCGCTATTACCGTAAAGACGATGTTGAGCTTTTACAGATTATAAAAATCTTACTCAAAGATAAAGAACTTAGCATCCGTGGGGCTCAAAAGATTATTCGCGAAACCAGCCGAAGCGACTTAATAAAATCATGGCTCAACAAAGAACAAGAGCCCCTTACTGCTGACTTCTTGCCAACAGTAGAAGAAGAAGCCTCTAATCAAAGCCTATTACCTTTTGATGTTGACGAAAGAACTCTTAATTTACCTGCACGACAAAAATTAGTTTTACGAGGCTTAATGGATGAACTTGTGAATATTCATATTTTACTTCAAAACGAAAAGGTTTCAATCCCTCCCAAATAAGTATTGCAAATTATAAGGCTTTCTTATATAAAGTTCATATCTTTCGGAGCGTAGCGCAGTCTGGTAGCGCACTATACTGGGGGTGTAGGGGTCGTGGGTTCAAATCCCGCCGTTCCGACCAAATAAAAAGCGATGATGTTTATACATTATCGCTTTTGTTTTTATGAGAGCTTATTCAAATAGGCTATAGCTGATAAGTGACTGTTTATTCTTCTAAAGTCAGAAATAATATCCATATGGAGACGGCTCGTTTTTTGACTTTCTTTTACACCACCCAATAGTCTTTCTGTATGAAGTTCTTGGGAATGCAAAATAGCTTCTCTAAAATAACGTTTTTCCTCAATAAGGTAATTTGATTGCTCTAAATCAGCACTATCAAAAACCTCTTTAGATAAAATAAAGTTATGAACAAGCTTACCATAAAGACGCATAATCTCCATTTGCCCCTCTGGTGAAAATTGACGATTATATTTATGCATATGCTGTAAATTACTCGCAATAGAGTTGCTTAAGATATCCGAAGCTTGATATAAATTCGTACAATAGGTAAATATCCAGACATTTTTTGAAAGAATATCTTCATTTTCAAACCGTTTAGAGATTTGTCTAATATAAGAGGTAATCGCCTTATGTAAAAAGATAACCTCTTTTTCATGCTTTTTAATATCTTCTAATGAGCCTGAATCCTTAAAAGCATCCTCAAGACTATCAAGCATAGCAAAAACAATATCAGCCATATGCCTAGTCTCTTGCATGGCCGATAGAATCATTGTTCGGCTATCAAGTTCCTTGTCAAATTTAAGCCAAATAGCCTTATAGCTATTTTCTTTTGTTAAATCTTCCTTTACATATTTTTGCTCCAGAAATTGACTTAAAGGATAAGCAAAAATAAATCCGAAAGCACAAAAAATAACATTTAAAAGAATATGAAAAGTAAAGATTAAATCAAAGCCTGAAAATGGCCATATATGAATATAGTGGGAGACATTCACCACAATAATAAAAGCAACTACACCACCAATTGAGCGAAAGATAAGATTACCTAAAGTAACAACATAAGCTTTACTTTTATTATTAGGACCAGAAACAAAAGCAGGAATAGCCGCACCAACATTAACGCCTGTTGTCATCACAAGCCCTAAAATTGGTGAAACAAGCCCTGTAGCACTTAAAGCTCCAATCATAATGATTGTTGCCATAGAAGACCATGTAACCACTGTAAATAAAATTGCAACTAAGAAGCTTAAGAATAAATCATTTTCTAGAGAATTAAAAATATTCTTGATAATCTCAGCCTCTCGGATATCACTAGAAGCCGAAGAAATAAACAAAAGAGCGAGCATAATAATGCCAATAGACGATATTAACCGTCCAAGATAGCGGGATGGCTTTTGCTTAGAGAAACGGTAAATAATTTCACCTAAAATCAAAAATAGGGGGGCAAGCTGTCCACTACCAAAAGATAAGATTCTTGCAGCCAAGGCCACACCAACATCAGCTCCTAAAGCCCCCAAAAGCCCTGCATAGGCCGAAATAGCTGCCATTTCCACAAAGGTTACCAGCAATAAAACCGAAGCCGTGGATGATTGTAAAAGCAGCGAAAGCCCAACTCCTGTTAAAACTGCAGGAATTTTAGGCTTTAAGTAGCGTAAATGCTGCCGTAGCTTTCCTCCAAAAAGCTGTTGAATATTTTTGTTAACCTGCCTTAATCCAATTAGCAGCAACGCAATAGCACCAGCCAGATTAATAATAAATTCTGTACCTGTTCCAAACATTATATATATCCTCAAATGGGTATACATATATATGAATATGTTCATTAATAATATTCATATAAATATATACGAGTAAAGCAAACAAAGCTCTCTTTACATATAAGTATAAAGAGAGCTTCATTAAATAGCAATTATTGACCTAAGAAAATATTTTTAATAATTTCTTTTTTGAGTTCAACTTCATAATCA
>JBKEBO010000026.1:0-1510 GCA_047973205.1 Alphaproteobacteria bacterium
AGAACTTTAAGAGCTTGGTCTACATTATTATCACGTACGCTAACTTCCATAAGTTATCGCCACCTTTCAAATTTTAGATTTGTATATAAAATACATAAATATCCTTAAGTAACATTACTTAAGGTTGGTCAATATAGCCTAAGCCAGCCTGTTTTTCAAGTGATAAATATCCTAAAAGACTTAAACATAAAGGATTATGCACAAATTATAACATATAAATAGTCGTTATTTATATAGCTTGCACAAATATAGGGCAGAAATACTTACTTAATTTTAGTATCGTAAAAAAATTACTTTATGAAGCCTATTCTTACATTAAAAAAGCTCGACAAAGCTTTATAAAATCGTTATCTTTTTAGCGATTTTACAAAATGAACACTTTTTAGAAAATAGGATGAATTTTAAGTATGGCTAAAGAAATCAAAAAAATTGGTGTTTTAACATCTGGTGGCGATTGTGCAGGCTTAAATGCCGCAATTAGAGCCGTGGCTTATCGTGGTATTGTTGGCCACGGATGGGAAGTTTATGGTATTTATGAAGGTACAGTAGGGCTTATGGAACGCCCCCTTAATATCGAAAAATTTACCGAAAAAAGTTTAGAGATTGGTCAGCCTGATTTACTTCGTATGGGGGGAACATTCCTCGGTACGGTAAATAAGGGTGATCCTTGGGCCTATCCTATGCCTGATGGTACAAAAAAAGATCGCTCTGGTGAGATTGTTAATGGTTTCCATGAACTCGGCCTTGATGCTCTTGTAGCCATTGGGGGTGATGGTTCTATGCGTATTATTAATCGCCTTTGTCAGCAAGGTGGTATTAACATGGTTGGCATTCCTAAAACGATTGATAATGATGTGGCTGGTACAGAATTTGCCATTGGTTATGTAACGGCTCTTCGTAAAGCGGTTGCGGCGGTTGATGATTTACAGCCAACAGCACGCTCTCACCGCCGTGTGATGGTTTTAGAAGTAATGGGGCGTGATGCGGGGCATATTGCTCTTAACTCGGGGATTGCTGGTGGTGCTGATGTGATACTACTTCCAGAAATTAAATATGATATGGATAAAGTGGCTAAAAGAATTAAGAATGTAATCAAGATGGGTCGTAACCACTCAATTGTTGTGGTTTCAGAAGCTGTTCAGGCGGCTCAAGGTGGTTCTAAAACTATGAAAGAAATGGCTGATGGTGAAAAGCGTTATGGCGGTGTGGGCAATATTATTGGTGCTCAAATTGCTGAGATGACAGGGGCTGAGGTGCGTGTGACTAATCTTGGCCATATCCAACGTGGTGGTATTCCTGGTGCAATGGATCGCCTTATGGCAACGGCTTTTGGTGTGCATGCCGTTGATACGCTTGCTGCAGGACGTACAGGGGTGATGATGGCATGGCAACATCGTGATATTGCTGAAGTTAATCTTGATTATGTGACTTCTAACTATAGCTCTGTGGACTTAGATGGAGCTATGGTTCGTACGGCTCGTGGTATGGGTATTTGTCTCGGAGATTAACC
>JBKEBO010000041.1:0-22766 GCA_047973205.1 Alphaproteobacteria bacterium
ATTGGCTTGTATCACCACCAACAAAACCATAAAAATATTCAAAGCCTAGACCTAAGGCCAATAGTCAAAAGGTCCTGCTTGGCTTACTTGCCAATCGGGAACATTATGATTTTTACCAAACCATGCCGTATTATAACCATTTTGCTTTAAAACCTCACCAACACCAGCTTTCTTTTTAGAGATAAGCGTATTATATCCAGGAAAACCAACACCAGCTTCCATAATAGCCGCTGTTGCGGCACTATGGTGGTTACGTCCTGTTAAAAGAGCCGCTCTTGTTGGTGAACATAAAGCTGTTGTATGAAACTGATTAAAGCGAATGCCAGCCTCAGCAATACGATCCATCGTTGGGGTAGGGATAGGCTCACCAAATGTACTTGATGCTCCAAAGCCAACATCATCGGTAAGAATCACCACAATGTTGGGAGCATCTTGAGGAGCTTCGACCTGCTTGGGGAAATCTTTAATAGAATCTGCTGATTTTAGCCCTATACTTCCCGCAAAAGGAGCTTCAGGTATAGGTAAAATCGTTCGATTAAACCATCACTCACCTCAGCATGAGCTAAGGGGATTGATACACCTAAACCAGCAATGCAAGTTGCTAGCAAGGTTTTGCGTAGGTAAGGTTGCATATAATAATCTCCATTTTTCATATTAAAAATGCTACTAAAAATAATACTTCTTTGTGTATAGAGTATGAAGAAAAAATTTGCTATCATAAGGCAAAGATAAATTAAGGATAATAAAGGAATAAATTAAATGTTTATATTTAGAGCATGGGACAAGGAAGATAGTTTAAAAATCCGTATGGAAAATAGGGAGGCTCATTTGGCATGGCTAGATTCCCTAAAAGATAGAGTCAAACTTGCAGGGCCAAGCTTTAATGAGAATGGCCAAATGAACGGCTCTATGTTAGTGCTGGATTATGAGGATAGGGCTGAGCTTGAGGCTGAGCTTAAAAATGACCCTTATACCAAAGCAGGACTTTTTGCAAAGGTGCAAATTTCTGGCTTTAAGGCTGTGATTACACAATTTTAATCGATATAACAAAAGGTTATTTTTTTGATGCAATATTGGTTATTAAAAACCGAACCCAATACATGGAGTTGGGAAGACCAACTTAAAGTCGAAATGGAAGGTTGGGATGGTGTTCGCAACTATCAAGCTTCTAACAATATGAAAAAGATGAAAATAGGTGATTTATGCTTTTTTTATCATTCAGTTAAGGAAAAAACAATCAAAGGTATTGTGCGGGTTGTTAAGGAATATTATCCCGACCATACCGATGATACAGACCGCTGGGGTATGGTTGGTGTATCGGCAGTTTGTTCTGTAAAAACAGAGGTAAGCTTAGCTGATATTAAGGCCAAAGCTGAGCTCCAACAAATGGCTTTGGTTCGTCAATCTCGCCTATCTGTAAGCCCAGTTAGTAAAGAAGAATGGCAAATCATCACCCAAATGTGCAACCTTTCGGTAAAAGATTTTACTTAAAAGCTTGGCTCTTCCGCTCCCTTAAGCCCGCAAAGTATATTTTTTACTCCCTAGAGTATCGACGAGTGTTTCCTAATGTAGCAAGTATTTTCAAAGGCTTAAACTTAAACTGAAGAGATGTTGGGTCAGGTGTTCCGCCTTTACGTTGAAACTGTACAAGGCCGTCAGCAATATTAATAGTTGTTTTCTTATCGCTAATTTCAAAATTAAAATGAGAAATATAATTAATTATCTCAATCGTTTGGATAATATGATATTGGATATTTCTTTCATGGCTATAATCGGCAATAATCATGTAATTAGCAGAAAATCCACCACGACCGATGAGTATATCATTGAGAATTATAACTTTATTACGATTAAGGAAGTTGAGCAACTCTTCTTTTTCTTGTATAGAAAAATCCTTTGGTAAGATTCGTTTTTGTTTATCATAGCCATGCTCAAGAGGGTTTTTAGCCCCTGTAAAAAGAGATAAAATATGAGCAATATTGTCTGAAAATTTCCACATTTGTTGATATTTTTCAACTTTTCTTTTATCCACCTGATTGAAATCACTAGATGTTTTTGATTTTTTTATGGAGAAGTTTTCAATATATAAGCAATTATCAATCATAAGCCGAATTTGAACCTGCCCATCAGCTTTTTTATGCTCAAGGTTTCCAATGCCACCTTTAGGAATAAGTTGATTGTTTTTATTAATTATTGTAGGAATTTGAAAAGCCTTAAGTTCCGTAATCTTCTCTACGTTATATCCCATATATTTAAGCCAAGATACTGCATCATTATCATGTTGATAATTATTGAGTTTAGCAACAATAATATGCTCATTCTTAAAGCCACTCTTGGCTGTTTGTGAGCCAATTTTCTGTTTTTTATCCATTAAGGAATACCTTATAAAATCTGTTGTTTTTCAACAAGTTCAATAATATATCTCAAAATATTAACAGGGATAGTATTACCAAATTGTTTATATGCTTGGGCTTCACTAGCTACAATCTTGAAATCATCAGAAAATCCATGAACTTTACGACATTCATTTAAGGTTAGTCGTCGTATTTCATCATCAATATAATAAAGACCAGTCTTAGCTCCTGTGCCGCCACTACTTGCCGAAAGAGCAATAGAAATACCATATTGACTATAGATACGATCTCCCTGACCTGCTTTTTTTATTGCCCCTATACGTAAGGGTTTATGGATGCGATGGTTACTATTTTTATATTTATTAAAGCGTAAATCAGCAAGTTTGCTTTGAGGTAAGCCTTTGATATTTTTATCAATGATATCATCCAAAATAACGGTGTCGTAAGCTTTATTTTCAAAGATAAGATGGTTCTTTTTACTAGCAATAATAAAAATACGTTCACGATTTTGAGCCAAGCCAAAATTCTTGGCATTAAGAATTTTATAGCTTGTTTTATAGCCGTGTTGCTCTAAGGATTGCAAAATAACCTTAAGAGTTTCTCCTTGATTATGTGTGCTCAAATTCTTTACGTTTTCCAATAAGATAAGACTAGGTTTCTTTTCTTTAACAATACGTAAAATTTCAAAAAATAAGTCTCCTCGATTATCATTAAAACCTTTTTGTAGACCAGAAATACTAAAGGGCTGGCAAGGAAAACCCGCACATAAGATATCATGATTGGGAATGTCTTTAGCATCAATTTTCTTTATATTTCCAACAGGCATGATTCCATAATTGGCTTGGTAAGCCTTTTGACAGTAAGTATCAATATCAGATGCAAATACACATTGATAATCACCCTTTGACATTTTAAAAGCTTGGTGAAAAGCTCCAATACCAGAAAATAAGTCTATGAATTTGTATGTTTTATTGCTCAAATTTAAAATGCCTTATAGTCAAAAAATAATTGATATTTTATCTTATCTTTTTCGGTAAAATCATACAATAAAATTTTTTAAAATATGGCTAAACTTACAATGCTTCTTCAATATCACGAGCGGCTTGTTGACGGTGCCACATGCGGGCATAAATACCATCTTTGTCTAACAAATTTTGGTGTGTTCCACGCTCCGCAATTACCCCTGATTCCAGAACAATAATCTCATCAGCATGAGTAACAGTTGATAAGCGGTGGGCTATAATAAGCGTTGTACGGTCTTGGGAGATTGCATCTAAGGCCTTTTGTATCTCTTGTTCTGTATGGGTATCAAGAGCGGAAGTTGCCTCATCAAAAAGCATAATTTGCGGATGCTGCAATATGGCTCGAGCAATACCCACCCGTTGCCGTTCTCCTCCAGAAAGCTTTAAGCCACGCTCACCCACAGTGGACTGAAAACCATCGGGTAGGCTTTGGATGAAGTCGTAAATAGATGCTGCTTTAGCCGCCTCAATAACCTCTTCTTCGCTTGCATTGGGCTTGGCATAAGCAATGTTGTAATAGATGGTATCGTTAAATAAAACAGTATCTTGCGGTACAAGAGCAATGGACTTACGCAAAGATGTTTGGCTCACATCTTTAATATCTTGCCCATCGATAATAATATTGCCCTCTATAGGGTCATAATAGCGGAACAATAGACGAGAAAGTGTGGACTTTCCTGAGCCTGAAGGGCCTACAATAGCTACAGATTGCCCAGGTTTGACCTCAAAGCTAATATCCTTAAGAATAGGGCGAGCCTCATCATAGGCAAAAGAAATATGCTCAAAGCGGATATGAGCCTTGCTTAAGTTTAGGGCTGGTGCATCTTTTTTATCTTTAATTTCAGGCTCTTTGTCCATAAGTCCAAAAAGATTACCCACATCAATTACCCCCGTACGTAATACACGGATAGTTGTCCCTAAAAATTGTAAAGGTCGCCATATTTCAGATAGATAGGTAACAACCAAAACCAAATCCCCCACACTACGCTGACCACTGATAATATCATCAGCCGCCATGAGCATTAAAGTCAATAGGCTGCTACATAAGATAACAGTTTGAATAAGGTTCAGAAAAACAAGAGAAAATGTAGAATTTACCGCAGATTTCTCATAGTCTCTTAAGCCCTTATCAAAACGTGCACTTTCCCACTCTTCATTGGCAAAAGAGCGGACAGTTTCAAAGTTTAAAAGGCTATCAACCGCCTTGGTATGGGCATCATTATCGGCATCAACCATCTCTTTACGAAACTTCGTTCGCCACTCAGTTATACTAACAGTAACAATGCCATACAGAATAATGGCAATCATCAATACGGCGGCATATCGCCAATCCATAGCCTTCCAAACAAGTCCCATGATAATGGCAAGTTCAAAAGGAGCAGGAAGAGCTGTCCAAAAGCCAAATTCAAATATGGCCTGAAGCCCACGAGCTGCCCGCTCAATGGCTCGAGCCACGCTGCCAGTGCGGCGTTCAATATGGAACCTCATGGAGAGTTTATGCAGATGGGTGAAGCCATCAAGGCTCATACGGCGGATAGCATATTGGCCAACAGGGGCAAATAGTACAGTTTTGCCCTCATTAAAAATAGCCGAGATGAGCCGTGTAGCGACATAGGCAATAATAATTGTTGCGATAGCTCCAAAGGCGACAGATTGCGGGGTGGATAGCTGGTTAACAATAGAGCGGTAGAACCAAGGAAGAGCAACGGATAAGCCTTTGACTGTTATAATAAAAATAAGTGAAAGTAGGAGGCGGACTTTGAGGTCTTTACGGTCATTTGGCCACAGATAGCCAATCATTCGCCAAAGGGTTTTGCCTATTTCTTCTTTTTCGGGGATAGGTTCTGGGTAATGATGCATATATTTCTCTCTTGTTTAACGAGTGTAATAGAGATAGTCTGATAGGGGGTGGTTTGCAAGCAAATTTTGTCCAAAAGAGTCCATATTTATCCATTTTTTGGCAAATTTTATTCACTTTTATCCATTATAAAGCCAAAAAAATCCAAGCTCAAGGTAAGACCCTCACATAAGCGTGATGGATTTTTATGTAAAAATTATGTATAAAAATGGATAAATATGGACTCTTTTGGATAAAATCTGCCAAAAAGTGGATGAAAATGGATGGTTGTAACGCCATGCAGCAGCGGGTGTTGACCTAAAGGGAAAGTTATTGATTTTCCTATGCTTTGTTCTGGAATATCTTTGGTGTTTCGATAAGCTCAGCAACGGTGAGGGAGTTATAACTTCTTGATATTAAATCGTAAATTAGGATGGGTGAAGCGTTCTTGAGCGGCAATGGTTTGGATTTCCCATGTTCCTGCTTTTTGGGTAGTGTCGAGTATCTCCCAAACTCCTGTCGCCGTTAAGTTGAGGCTATCGCTTAAAGAACAGCCTTTGAGGGTATGAGCCAAAAGTAGAGCTGAAAAACAATCGCCCGTACCTACAGGGGCTTGTTTTAATTGAACTTTTGGAGCAGAAAACTTCCAACATTCATCATGATTTTTAATGAGAACTTGGATAGTATCAGAAGGGGCATCACTCGGCTCAAAGCTTGTGAGAGCCACTGTTTTAGCTCCTTGATTTTGAAGGCTTTCCATAGCCTTTATGGCTTCGTTATCGTTGGTAATCTTTTGATTTGTAAGGGTTTCTAACTCAAAATGATTAGGAGTAAGGATATCAGCTAGGGGGATAATCTCGGATTTTATAACCTCAGGAATATCAGGATGTACATAGATACCACGGTCAATATCGCCCATCACAGGGTCGGCACAATAAATGGCTAAAGGGTTGGCTTTCTTGACCTTTTGGGCAGTATCGGCAATGACATGAGCCGTATCAGGAGAGCCTAAATAGCCCGAAACAAAGGCTTGCATATCCTTTAAAACATTACGTTCTTCAAGACCTTGCACACAATCAGCAATTAAAGATGGCTCAAAGACTTGCCCTTGCCATGCACCATATCCTGTGTGATTAGAAAACTGCACCGTATGAATGGCGGCGACTTCGAACCCCATACGTTGTAAGGGGAAAATAGCTGAGCTATTGCCCGCATGGCCATAGGCAACATGTGATTGTATCGAGAGTATCCAAGGGGCTGCAGTCATTTATCTTTCCTTTTTATTTTAGCTTTATCAAAGACTTAAAGGTAGCAAAGCTACTCCCATTCGATGGTTCCTGGGGGTTTGGAGGTATAATCGTAAACCACACGGTTAATACCACGAACCTCGTTGATAATACGGTTTGTGACTTGCCCTAAAAAGCTTGGCTCAAAAGGGTAGAAATCAGCTGTCATGCCGTCTGTAGCGGTAACGGCACGTAAGGCACAAACATAGTCATAGGTACGGCCATCACCCATAACACCTACGGTTTTTACAGGCAATAATACGGCGAAGGCTTGCCATATGTCGTTGTAAAGGCCTGCTTTTTTTATTTCTTCGATATAGATAGCATCCGCTTTACGTAAAATATCGGCCTTTTGTTTATCCACCGCACCAGGGATGCGAATACCAAGACCAGGGCCAGGGAAGGGGTGGCGTTCGATAAAGGCATTATCCATACCTAAAGCACGGCCTAAATTACGGACTTCGTCTTTGAATAATTCTCGTAGAGGTTCTAGGAGCTTAAGGTTCATTCGCTCAGGCAGCCCTCCCACATTATGATGGGATTTAATGGTTACAGCATCACCACCCGATAGGCTCACAGACTCAATCACATCAGGATAGAGTGTTCCTTGAGCCAAGAAGGTTGCATCTTCAATCTTGTTTGCCTCTTCTTCAAAGATTTCAATAAAGGTTGCCCCAATAATTTTACGTTTCTTTTCAGGGTCATCCACGCCTTTGAGCTTAGATAAAAATAGCTCTTCGGCTTGTATATGCACAAGGTTGATATGATAATGATCTCGAAATAGGCTGACCACTTGCTCCGCCTCGTTAAGCCGCATTAAGCCTGTATCCACGAA
Source organism: Alphaproteobacteria bacterium (assembly GCA_047973205.1). Classification (GTDB taxonomy): domain Bacteria; phylum Pseudomonadota; class Alphaproteobacteria; order JBKEAR01; family JBKEAR01; genus JBKEAR01. Next base: position 7,335 of record JBKEBO010000041.1, read on the forward strand.
AACACAAGTGAGCTGCTCACCAATGGCACGATGGGTTAAAATGGCGGTAACAGAGCTGTCTACACCGCCTGAAAGTCCACAGATAACCTTTTTGTTGCCTACTGTTTCTTTAATATTTTCAATGGCTTGTTCCAGATAAGCATCCATGCTCCAATCAGCCTTAATGCCACAAATATTATGGGTGAATTGGCTAATTAATGATGCCCCATCGGGGGTATGGGTAACCTCGGGATGGAATTGTACGCCATAGATGCGTTTTTCATCATTGGCAATAAAGGCAAAGGGGGCACCTTGAGAGCGGGCTATTACCTTGAAATCTTGGGGAATAGTGGTTACTCTATCGCCATGGCTCATCCAAACTTCCACCTCATTTTGCCAGCCCTTAGGTAAAATAGGGCTTGTGGTTTTTATATCAATAAAAGCACGACCAAATTCCTTATGCTCAGAGCCTTCCACTTTGCCACCAAGCGTATCGACAAGTAATTGTTGTCCATAGCAAATACCAAAAATAGGTACACCATATTCCAAGACACCTTCGGGCATTTTAGGACCATCTGCAACAACCGAAGCAGGGCTTCCCGAAAGGATAATTCCTTGGGGTTTGACTTGGTTAAGATAGTCGCTATTGATATTTTGAAAAGGGATAATCTCGCAATAAATACCGCTTTCTCTCACCCTGCGTGCAATCAATTTGGTAACCTGTGAGCCAAAGTCGATAATGAGTAAAGGTATTTGATTATGTTGCATTTATTTTTCCTTTTCTAAAATGGCCAAAAAGAAGCCATCGCAATTTTCTACATTGGGATATATTTTTAAAAAGGGAGAATTTTCCTCTTTAACATATCCTTTTGATTTGGCTCTTTGTTTTAAATCATGGGCATATGGATTGATATCGCATATAGATTTTATAGCCATTTTTGGATGATTTTTCAAAATATATTTTACCTGCTCTTCATTTTCCTCGGCAAAAAGTGAGCATGTCATATAGTAAAGCTGTCCACCTGCCTTTAAGTAAGGGATTGATTGGTCTATAATTTTCTGCTGTGTTTGGATAATCTCCGTTAAGCTTTGTTGAGAGAGACGGACTTTAAGATCGGCATTGCGTTGCCAAGTTCCAGAACCTGAACAGGGGACATCTAAAAGCAAAATATCGGCTTTTAAATCTTGTGGTTTTGGTAAGTCTTGGGGTAATAGCAAGGTTTGGGGAATTTTAAGTCCTGCACGAGTAAAGCGTTTTTGAGCCTCTTTTAACTTAACGGCTGTAATATCGGATAATATAACCTTAAGCTCAGTACTAGCCGATTGTAAATAAAGGGATTTTCCACCTGCTCCACCGCAAAAGTCCCATAAAATTTGTTGCGGTTTATTTGGAATAAAGGAACATAAAATTTGTGAGCCTTTATCTTGAATTTCAATAAGCCCTTGTTGATAAAGCGGATGGTTGCGGATATCAATCGTCTCTTGGCCAAAAGTTTGAATGAGATATGGAAGAGGGCGAAGGGTTATATCATCATCTTCATCAGGTAAGATAATGGGCATATCATCAGCTATAAGCTGCTCACAAATATCAAAATATTCTCCCTTATGGGGGTTGATGCGAAAATAGGGTTTAAGGATATTTTGAGCCATATGGGCAAAGCAGCTTAAGATAACCTCGCCTTGTTGTTTTATCATGGAGGGGAGTATAAAGTCAGGAAGTTCAAGACTATATTCAATAGCCTCTTTGTGTGAAAGCATACTTAGGGCTTGCTGCTCATTTATACTCAAAGGCTTAGGCCCATAAGGTGGAACAAAAAGAAGTTTTAAGTCGTTGATATCTTTATTCTCTACTAGATATAGATAGGCAATGACTAAAGAGCGTTCGTTAATATCAAGTCCGCAAGCATTTATCATTCGGTTTAAGTTATAATAATGGCGGAAGATTTGCATGGCCATATGAAAGATAGCTCTACGGTCTTTAGAGCCTGCATAGCGGCGGGATTTAAAGAAGCTCTTATGGAAACGTTTAAAAGGGGCGGATTGCCCCTTAAACTCACTTAAAAGTTCGATACAACTTTGAATATGCCCAGATGGTTGCATTGTGTTTTGCTCTATCGTTGCCGATAATTGGGAGCTTCTTTAGTAATGGTTACATCATGAACATGGCTTTCTTTAAGCCCTGCATTGGTGATACGGCGGAAGTTGCATTGGCTTTGCATATTTGCAATATCCGCATTGCCTGTATAACCCATAGAAGAACGCAAGCCACCAATCAGCTGGTGGATAACATTAGCAACCGCTCCCTTATAGGGAACACGACCCTCAATACCCTCAGGAACAAGCTTAAGGCTATCTTGAACATCACTTTGGAAGTAACGGTCAGCAGAACCTTTTGCCATGGCTGCTAAAGAACCCATACCACGATAAGATTTATAGGAACGTCCTTGGAATAAAAAGACTTCTCCAGGAGCTTCGTCTGTTCCTGCAAGGAGTGAGCCAACCATAGCCACCGAAGCTCCTGCAGCAATGGCTTTAGCAAAATCGCCCGAAAATTTAATGCCACCGTCAGCAATAACAGGAATATTACGGGTTTTGGCATATTCAGCCACTTCTAAAATAGCCGAAAGTTGCGGCATACCTACACCTGCAACCATACGTGTGGTACAGATTGTTCCTGGGCCAATACCCACTTTAACCCCATTAGCCCCTGCATCAATAAGAGCCTTAGCAGCCTCGGGCGTTGCGATATTACCTGCGATAATTTGTGTTTGAGGGCGTTGCTTACGTAAAGCAGCAACAGCTTCGATAACACCATGGCTATGACCATGGGCAGTATCGATAACAACGGCATCCACACCTGCATCCACAAGGGCAATGGCTCGGCTTAGGCCATCTTGGCCTACACCTGCAGCAGCAGCGACACGTAAACGGCCTTGCTCATCCTTACAGGCAAGAGGGTGGGATTGCTCTTTTTCGATATCCTTGGTGGTGATTAAACCTACGCAATGGAAGTTGTTATCAACAATTAAAAGCTTTTCGATACGGTTTTTATGGAGTAGTTTTTTGGCATCATCTTGGCTGACATCGGGAGAAGCGGTTATAAGAGGAGCATCGGGCTTATGGGTGGTCATAAGCTTAGAGACTTTAAGGCTTTTATCGTTGGCAAATCGCATATCACGGTTGGTTAAAATACCCACAAGCTTACCTGTTTTATCCACAACAGGTAATCCCGAAAATTGATGAACCGCCATAATGTCTAAGGCATCACCTAAGGTTTCATCTTCGGTAATAGTTAAAGGGTCAACCACCATGCCTGCTTCAAATTTTTTGACTCTGCGAACTTCATTACATTGTTCTTCAATGCCTAAGTTTTTATGAATAACACCCATGCCACCCATTTGAGCCATAGCAATGGCCATGCTGCTTTCGGTTACCGTATCCATGGCTGCTGAAAGAAGAGGGATATTTAAAGGAATTTCTTGGGTAAGATATGTTTTCGTACAAGCCGTTGTTGGCAAAACATTGCTTTGTGCAGGTACTAATAAAACATCATCAAAGGTGAGGGCTTCTTTAAATTGTGGCATGTCAATTCTCCAAGATTATAATTGTGTACGAATTGACAACAAAACATACATGGTTTTTATGCATATGCCAAGATGATTTTTTAAAAAAAGGCTATTAATTAAAACTGGCAATATGTTTTATGGACTTTACGTTCACAAAGTGAATGGACTTTTCGGTCGTTATTGTCTCGTAAGGCTCGGAAACTGTCAATCTGCTCTTGAGAGGCTGATTGGCTATGGCAAAAAATTTGCCATGAAACATTTTCTGTACAAGGAGCTACTGTCAAACTTCCCTCATAATAAAAGATATCTTCTTGTTGGGGAAGGAAATATTTGGGATTGATGGTTATAGGTTTTGAGTTTTGTATATGATCAAAAGCATCAGTAAGCTTTTGAAGCTCAGCTGATGGAGCTACGGCCTCAATAAGAACACTTAAGACGATATTATGGTCAAGTATTTGATTATGATGAACAAAATGAATTTCCATGGGATATTTTTGGTGATTAATCATATGTTCGGAAGGTGTATGAAAATGGAATTCCACAAAGTCAAAGCGTTGTTTCTTAAAGGTTAAATAGCCGCCATGACCATAGGCTCTGATCAGATAACCTGTATCTTCGAGCTGGGCTTCAAAGGGCTTCCAATAAAGGCATAAATTTTTATCGCCATCACTGAGAGCTTCAGTGGGGATAATATCGATAGGTGATTGTTTTTTCATATTTATATTGTTATTTTTCTTTTATATCTTGTTGTTTAAAATGCAAATCCATCAAATAGCCAAGTTTTTGTAAGTTCAGACTGGCGTATCAGATAATTATGAATAGTTTCAGGAAAAGTCATACCCTTAACAATGGTGAAGCTTCGTAAAAAAGGATAAAGCATCACATCATCAATACTGGGCTTGCCTCGAATACCGTCTGGTGAGGAAATCATAGCTTCAAGCTCTTTAAATAGAGGCTGAGCCTGAGCAATAAGGGCTTGGGTATTTAAAAGATGTTCGGCAAAGCTTCCGATATTGCTTTCTTTCTTTTTGAGAAAATACATTTTGGCTGCAGCTGTAGCAAATTCTTGTGTATCGCATAAAGCAAAACGTGGTGTCGATAAAGGGCGGGCAGCATTATTAATACGCTCGGCAATATCCACAATTTTGCTATCAGCTTCATCAGACATAATGGATGAGCCAAATTTTTTATCAATATAATGAACAATATCTAAAGACTCGGGCATATATGAGCCATCTTCTTTTTCTAAAATAGGTACCATTTTTTGGCCAACCATCCGAATAGGATTATCTTCATCATCATTTAAAAGATAACGTAAATCATAGTCGATATTTTTATAACCAAAAATCATTCTCGCTCGGGTGCAATAGGGGCAATGGTCATAAATATAGAGTTTAAACATGGCTATCTCCTTCTTTTTTATTAATTTCTTTTTCGGGATCAAAATCCTGACGTTCCCATTCAGCAGTCCCACCAATGGATTGGGTGAGCTTGGTTTGCATATCTGCATCAAAGCCAATAACACCGCCCTCATGAGCCTTATGGCGTTGTTCTAACTCGTGAACCATACTTAAGGATTGGGTTGCCGCCCAATTAAATGTTGTTACGGTTTCGGTTTGTTCAAGCTTTTTTGCCATAACCGCCATATTTTGACAGGCTTGATGAACAATTTCAAATGTATAGGCTAAGGGGAGGGCTTGTTCTTTAGAGAACATAAAGCCACCTTTTTGACTAAAAGCATCGGCAAGCTCTAAGATTGTATAAGGCATATTGTCACGGTTTTCATCTTCCATAACGTCCTTATTGACATCTTCTAGCTGGCTTCCGATATGGCGTAAAATCTTACTATAGGCCATAGCAGCCTTTTTTGCCTCTTCTTTGCTCATTATTGTATCCTAGTTGTTTATTTTTAAAAGAATAATAAGATGCACCCATAATGTCCATTAATATTTTTAATATTCACTCGCCTCTTTTTTGTCATAGGCCTTTTGAGCGGCTTGTATCTCTGGATAGTTTCCATGAGCCCAAAAGGCTAGAGCCTTAGCAGGAGCAAGCAAAGATTCACCAAGAGGGGTAAGAGTATAATAAACGGAAGGTGGAACTGTAGGTTCTACTTTGCGGCTAAGCATCCCATGACGTTCAAGCTCACGTAAGGTGCGGGTAAGCATCCGTTGAGAAATACCATCAACATTGCGTTGAAGCTCACTAAATCTCTTTGTACCATCTTCTAGCAAAGCAACAATTAAGATACTCCACTTATTACCAACAATATTTAAAATCTCACGAACAGGACGACAGCTCTCCTCATTATGAGAGAGAGTATCGCAGTGGGGAACATTTTTGTAACTATCTGACATTATTGTGCCTTCTTGTTTTTTATTTCAAAGCTTACTAATATATACCTAGTAACTAAAATATACCGTAAACAAAAATTATGGAAGAAATCTTTACACCAACAAAGTTAGGAAATATCACATTATCTAATCATTTAGCCATGGCTCCAATGACCCGAAGCCGTGCAAATTATGATGGAACAATTAATGACACAGCCATAGAATATTATACGCAGCGAGCAAGCATAGGGCTAATTATTAGTGAGGCAACCCAGCCCTCAGATGATGCTCAAGGCTATACATTAACACCTGGTATTTATACAGATGCACATATTAAGTCTTGGCAAAAAGTAACAGATGCAGTGCATCAAAAGGGAGGGTATATCTTTTTTTAGTTGATGCATGTAGGGCGGATATCTCATCCTGACAATACGCCTCACCACCGTCAAGGAGTTGCTCCGTCAGCAATCGCCTCAAACTCTCAGATATTTACTGCAAAAGGTCTGCAAGATACGTCAGAGCCGAGAGCTTTAAGCCATGATGAGATTAAACAAACCATAGCGGACTTTGCTCATGGAGCAAAATCAGCCATTGCAGCAGGGGCTGATGGCGTGGAAATCCATGGAGGAAATGGTTATCTTATTCAGCAATTTTTAGCTCCATCTTCAAATATAAGAGATGATGAATATGGCGGCTCAATTGAAAATCGGGCTCGCTTTGCTATTGAGGTTGCTAAAGCGATTAAAGATGTTATTGGTGCAGATAAAACGTCTATAAGACTTTCACCAGGCTTTAATATGTGGGGCATTGATGAGGGCGAGCAAATGGGAGAGCTTTATCGCTATCTAGTAGCTGAGTTAAACAAGTTAGGGCTTGTTTATTTACATCTTGTCCATAATGGAGATGAGAAGTTAATCGGTGATATCCGCAAACTATGGCAGCAATCTTTAATTATTAATCGCCCAGGCCGCCCTAGACAAGATATCGGTTCTGATATAAATAGTGGATTAGCTGATTTAGAATCTTATGGGCAAATGGTTTTAGCCAATCCTGATTTTGTAGAACGCCTTAAACAAAATGCTCCTATGAATGTGGCTAATCCACAAAGCTTTTTTGGGGGTGATGAGGGAGGCTATACAGATTATCCAAGTTTGTAGAGTTTGACTTTTACTATTCCTTAAGCCTTTTACGGTCATTGAGCTTGCTGAAATGCCGTAACTACAAGCCTTATCCCTCCTTCTGGAGGGGCAGGCATAGTCTGATAGAGAAGGGTTCGGTATTTACTTCTCCTGTCTTGTAGGTGATTAAGTTAAGGAATAGGGTGGCCTTGAGCCGCTTGTAGAATTTGGTACCATTCTTGAATATCCATTTTGATTTTATTGGCCTCAATCGCCTTAAGAATATTCTCTTTTTTATTGCTCCCAATAATGGGTAAAGGGCGACTAGGAAGACGCATAATCCACGCTAAAATAACAGCTTCCTTAGAAATGTTATATTGTTTGGCTATTTTATCTAATACTTGGTTTAGCTTAGGATTGTTCTCATTAAAGATACGCCCGCCTGCAAAAGGTGACCAAATCATGGGGCGTGCAGACATTTGTTGGGCTTGGTCAAATGTTCCATCATTAAGTGGCTCAAGATGTAAAGGAGAAAACTCAACTTGGTTGGTCACCAAGGGAATATCAAGAAAGGATTGCAGAAGTGTTATTTGACTTGGAGTAAAGTTAGAAACACCAATATGACGAATTTGCCCTGATGCCACGGCTAAACTTAATGCCGCAGCGGTATCTTGTGCGTCCATTAGGTAGTCAGGGCGATGGAGCAGGAGTAAATCGATATAATCTGTTTGCAGATTTTCAAGACTTTGTTCAATACTATCAGCAATATACTGCCCTGTACTGTTATAATGAAGAACTTCATTTTCTGGCCGCTCAGGGCAAACTTTTGCAATGGAACATTTGGTGATAAGCTTATAAGATGAGCGTTCAGCTTTGAGTAGTTTAAGGGCTTTGCCAAAATGTTTTTCGACCGTATAACCGCCGTAAATATCAGCTGTATCAAAAAGAGTAATATCTTGTTCCATTAGCCATTCTAAAAAAGCGGCAAGGTTTGATGGCTCGTGATAAAGAGGCTCATCAAAAATTCGCATATTGCCCCATACTAAATCATATTCATAAAAGATATCTTTGATGACTGGTTTCATATTTGTTTCCCATATTTTGTTATATTTTAAGCGGCGGTAATCTCTATCATGTTGCTTTCAGGGTCTAAAAAACGTGCAGCATAAAAACCGTTATTCTTATATTGAGGACCTTCAAGCTTGGTATATTTATTCTGTTCTAAACGTAAGCATAGCCTATCTACTTCATTGATAGATTCGAGCAAAAATCCAATATGGTTAAGGCCTAAAAAATTTAACCGACTATGGTTTTCAGCATCATTGCAAACTTGAATAAACTCAATATTCACAGATCCAGAAAATACTAAGAAGCAGTTTATTAATTCTTGTTTATCGTTGTAATTTTTATATTTTATTTTTGCATCTAAGTAGATCTGATAAAAGTTGCACATTTTTTCTAAGTTGCGAACATATAGTGATATATGGCTGATTCTCACTTTTATCTCCACTATTTCTAAGGTCTAAATAAGACTATAAGATGTACTTACTAATATTATAGGTCAAATTTATATGAATGTAAAACAGATTTACTGGGTTATATAAAATACAACTCAAGAATAGAAATAATTTATATTAATTCTAAATTAAAGAGTATTTTAATAGTGTGAGATAGTGGGTGCTGACACAATTTCACCATAAAATAATCTTGAAATAATCACTTTTATGCCCTAACAATTCCTTTTTGAGTTACTATATTTATATCATCGAACAAAGAACATAATTCTTTATCGATATTCTCCCCTTTTTACAGGTGATAGCCCCCAATTTTGGGGGCTGTTGCTGTTTTATATATCTTAAGTTTGCCAAAAAGAGAGCCAAGTATAGTAAAAATAAGCCCCTATCTTTCATAGAAAAATAGGGGATATATAGAGTGATGAAAAATATTATTTATTTTGCATAAGATCAGACAAATTATTAATTGTATCATCAATTAAGTTATCATCATCAGCAGGCGTGTAATCTTGGTCAATAAGCTTGTGGGTTGCCTTGTAAGCAATATCGGCTGTTTGAGCTTTAATATCATTAAGGGCTTGCGATTGAGCCACAAGAATCCGCTGATTAACAATATCTTTTTTCTTTTCGATAGTGCGGCTTAAGCTCTCTTTACCTTTTTGTTGAATATCTTCAGCATCCTTTTTAGCATATTCTACAATACGACCAGCTTCTTCAATCGCTTCATGTTGAATACGCTCGGCTTCAGCACGCATATGAATAGCTTCTTCTTTAAGTTTTCGAGCTTCTTCTAAACGAGCTTCAATTTCTTCGCTACGTTTATCAAGCATTGCTCCAATGGCTTTAAATGCAGGTTTAGTTACAAGTAAAACAAAAAGAATGAATGAGATAAGCATCCAAATATTTGGATTTTCCCAAAGGGGAGTTCCAGCTTCGGCAGCCCATGATGGTGAAGAAAAGCCAATAAAAGATAGAGCAATAAGGATAAATTTGTTCATTTATTTACTCCCCATAAGCTCTGTAACAATATTCTTAATTGTATCATTTGCTGCAGGTTTGCCTGTAAGTTGTGTGTAAACATGCCCTGTTGCATCTGCAGCACTACTCTCAAGTTCAGCTAAAGCTTTACTTGATTGTTCAGCAATACTTGCCTCAGCTTTAGCTAACTGTGTATCAAGAGATTTCTCTAATTTGGATATCTCTTTAGTATAGATAGCTTGAACATCTTCTCGTGCTTGAAATCGAATTTTGTTGGCTTCGTCTCTAGCTTGAGCTAAACGAACATTTTGTTCATCTTGGCTTTGTTGAGATTCTTTAAAGAGCTTTTTGGCATCAGCTAAACGCTCCGCAATACGGTTCTCACGATGAGCAATAGTTTCGCTCACCTGTGGTAAAGCAACTTTATGCAATGAAATATAAAGCCCGCCAAAAATAACGACTAACCAAAATATCTGTTTTGGCCAAGTAGAAAAATCCATTTGCGGAATAGTTCCACCAGAGGCTAAAGCGACATTAAAAATAGTCGTTGCGATAAAACTCCCTGTTAATAATAAGGGTGTCCGTAACTTCATTGCACACAAATCCTTCTTGCTTATAATGTAAAAAGAATAAGTAGAGCGATAACCACAGCCATAAGGCCTAAAGCTTCAGCAAAAGCAGCACCGATGAATGCGAAAAATTGGATATCACCTTTAGCTGCAGGGTTACGAGCGACTGAATTTACAGCGGCGATAAATACGTTGCCAATGGCACCCGCAACACCACCTAAACAAATAACAGCAATCGCTGCACCGATAGCTTTAAGGATTGTAAGATCTAATACTTCCATAATTTTTTACCTCTATTACAAAGTTAAACAGTTGTTTTCATTTTTAATTAATGCATATTTACTGCATCATTCAGGTATAAACAGGTTAGAATTGTAAAAATATATGCCTGAATGAATGCCACAAATAACTCAAATGGGAATAATGCAACATTCACAAGAACACCCAGTGAACCTGCAATCCCAAAAACGATAATAAAAGATGCAAATACTTTCATGACCATATGGCCTGCAAACATATTAGCAAACAAACGCACCGAAAGGCTCATTACCCGAGCTAAATAAGAGAATATCTCAATAGGGGTGAGTAATAAGAGCAACGGCCAAGATACTCCTGATGGTACAAAAAGCCTTAAAAAGCCAATACCATGGCGAACAAACCCTGTAACAGTTACAGTAATCATCACAAAAGCAGCCATAAATAAAGTAACCGCAATATGTGATGTTGGTGTGAAGCTCCAAGGAATAAGCCCTAATGCGTTAGAAAAGAAAATAAAAATAAATAAAGTGAAAACAAAAGGAAAGAAAGCTTGACCTTTATCGCCAATATTATCTTTTATCATACCCACAACAAGCCCATAAAGCATTTCAACAAAAGCTTGCAAACGGCCAGGAATAAGTGCCTTTTTACTACTACCAAAAAAGACAAGACAAAAGGCTAAAGTCGAAGCAATAAGCATCCATAAGGCGGAGTTGTTAAATGAAAGGTCAACGCTACCAATTTGGATTTTTGGTCCAATCGTCATAATGTCAAACTGATGAAGTGGATCAGGAAATCCCTGAGAAGCTGAACTTGCTGACAATGTATATTCCTCTTGCTGCCCTGTTACAATTCACCCTAATTAAGTATTTTCATCGTTAATTAAGTATTTTCATCATTTCATGCTATAAAATTTATAGCCAATTAGTCATAAAATGTAACCAGATATTCCCATCACGTCAATCTTTTTTTAACGAGTCGTTATCTTTTTTATTTTCCATTTGTGTAGAAGATGCAGCAGAAGCTTTTATTATGTGGCGATAAACATTATATAAACCGATAAAAGCACCAAAAGGTGTCATAATGGCTAAAAATAAATGAGAGGTCTTAAAAACGTAATCTAAAAGGAAACCTAAGCTTAAGCCCACCAAAACACCACCTAAAAGTTCAGAAGTGATTCCTAAAAGGCGATTATGGGTGGGACTAATACTTTTTTCGACAGCTTTTGAAGGGCTTAAAGGCTTTTGGGGAGACTTTCCTTTTTGTTCAGCAGTTTCTAGCCGAGCTTCAAAATTTTGTATTTCTTTATCTGTCATTTATTTACTTAACAGCAACAAGGCCTTTTTCGATAAGCTTAATAACAGCCTCCTTATCGTTACCTTCAACAAAACCTAAGGATTGCTCAGGAGAATCTCCTGTTTTAGATAAGATAAAATGAGGAGTTCCATGAACTTTTAGAACCTCAGAAATATATTGAAGTAGCAAAGGTAAGTTCGTATTAAGTTCTTTAGATTCTAGTGTTTTGTTGAGTTGTTCGGTGCTAATACCGTTGGCTGCAAGCATGCGGGTGATTTCAGCCTGATAATTATTTGAATACCATTTATTTTGATCGGCATAAATCATATTTGAATAGGCTAAAAATTGTTCCATATTTGTTGTTGCATAAGTTGTTGCGGTAATATACACGCTTAACTCATCCATCGCAGTATTTAAAAATGCAAGGCGAAGCTTACCTGTTTCGATATATTTGCTATAAATCTCAGGAAGGGCATTCTTATGGAAATTTGCACAATGTGGACAACCATATGATGATATATCCCAAAGGGTTAGGGGGGCATCCGCTGAACCTAAAATACGTATTTTATTTTGATCGAAATCGGCTGCATTAACTAAATCCTTTACAGATTCATAACCTTTGGCAAAGCTAGCATTATCCATGTTGATTGTAGCAGTATTGGTCGGTTGTTGTTCATCAGCCGTAGCTGAATATGTATAAAAAGTTGTTAAAGCCAAAAAAAAGTAAACCGTGCGTAAAAAGTTACGCACGGCCTTTTTTGGCAAAGAAGTCATTAAAAACATGATTTTCTCCTTACCAAATGATTCTTTTGTAAATTAGTTAGATGATCCGCTAACGGCATTTGAGATTGCATCAGCAGCACCTTTAATTTTATCTGCAGTTGCTTGATCAGCATTTTGTAATGCTTCTTTAGCAGCATCAATAGCGGCTTTGCTTAAATCAGAAGTTGCATCTGTTGTTGCTTTAGCGGCATCTGTTGTTGCGTCAGCAGCAGCTTTAGCAGCATCAGTTGTTGCGTCCATTGTGTCTTTAGCAGCATCAGTTGTTGCGTCAGCAGCAGCTTTTGCAGCATCTTCAGTTGCATTAACAGCATCTGTTGTTGCGTCCATTGTGTCTTTAGCAGCATCAGTTGTTGCATCAGCAGCAGCTTTTGCAGCATCAGTTGTTGCATCCATTGTGTCTTTAGCAGCATCTGTTGTTGCATCAGCAGCAGCTTTTGCAGCATCTTCAGTTGCATTAACAGCATCTGTTGTTGCTTGGTCAGCATCTTTTAATGCTTCTTTGACGGCTTCAGTAGCAACTTTGTTTAAGTCAGTTTCTTCAACAGCGGTTTTTGCTTCTTCTTTACAAGCGGCAAGAGTTGCGGTTGCAGCAATGATAGTTGTGGTTAGTAAAAATTTCTTCAAGTTCATAACTGTATAGTCTCCCAGTCTTTTCTGTGATTGGATTATCCGAGGTCATTGTCATCATTTTCTCCATAAAAAGCAAGTGTTTTTTTTATACAGGTTGGACAATACGAATATCTCGAATCGCTCGATAGCCAAACCATATATTAACATACTCAATAAGTTCACTTTTGTGATGAAGCAAGATTGTAGACATAGCAGGTTTTCGTAACGAAATCTCTAATATGCCATTGACTTGCTCATGACCTTGCCATTGAATACGTTTTAAAATGGTGATTTTTGACCAAGGCTCGGGTAAAATGTGAGACCATTCTTTAACAATAGCACCATTACCAAGCCCCCGCTTAACAAAGTTTAAGGCAGCAAGACGTGAGATAGAATCCGATAGGTCATGGGTACCATAGCGGTGTTTCTTTATCCATGCATCGCTTTGCTTTTTTTTGGGTTTAGGTATTGTGTTATCAGCCAAATACTTAAGTCTCCTTATTTTTTGATTAAGACTTTAAAATATGGCAAATATGAGGTAAGAACAAAGAAAAAATTTTCATAAGGATAGATATTGCAAAAAATTTGGGTTGAGAATTTAATCGCATGGTTTGATAACCACCAAAGAGACTTACCATGGCGAGCTACAAAAACAAACAAAGTTGCACCTTGGCAAGTTTGGGTGTCCGAAGTGATGTTGCAACAAACAACAGTTGCAACAGTTTATGAACGCTATATTGAGTTTATGGAGCGTTGGCCAAGTTTTGAGAAGCTTGCTCAGGCAAGTGAAGATGATATTTTACATTTTTGGCAAGGGCTTGGCTATTACTCACGGGCGAGAAATCTTTATAAAGGGATACAGTATATAAAAGATAAAAATAGTGGCAAGCTTCCTCAAAGTTTTGGGGAACTTAAGAAAGTTTCTGGTATTGGTGATTATACAGCAGCAGCTATTGCCTCGATTGCCTTTAACCAAAAAGAAGCAGCTATTGATGGTAATGTAGCTAGGCTTTTAGCTCGTTTTTGGCTGATGGATGAAGTTGGAGAAAAGCTTAAAGTAATACAAAGAAAAAAGCTAAAATCATATATTCCAAAAAAAGCAGGGGACTTTACCCAAGCTTTGATTGAATTGGGAGCGTTAATATGTCGGCCAAATAATCCGCAATGTGAAAAATGTCCCATAAAAACATCATGTAAGGCTTACTTGCATGGCAAGGTAATAAGCTATCCTAAAAAGTCACAAAAAAAAGAAAAAGAGATTCGTTATGGACGATTTTATCTGATTAAAGACACAAAAAATCAATTGTTATTTTGGAGACGAGGAGATAAAGGGCTTTTAGCGTCATTATATGTTCTACCATCGAATAATTGGTATAAAGATGAAAGTATTGATATAGAAAATCTCATTGAAAATATTGAAGATAAACGAGAACACCTATTTGATTATAAGCATATATTTACCCATATTGAGCTTAGGGTGAGTGTTTATCGGCTGCAGCTTAAAAGTGAGATTCCTCGTTGGAATAATGCTTATTGGTTAAAGCTAGAAGATATAAAAAATATTGCCCTGCCAACAGTGATTAAAAAAGCTTTATCTTAGTTATCATAATTAAGCAAAGAGGTACAAGGAAAGTCAACTTTGTTACGTCCTTTAAGGTCGTTAAGCTCAATAATACAAGCAGCACCCACAACTTCGCCACCAACTTTACGGATTAAATCAGCCGTTGCTTTTAATGTACCACCTGTAGCAAGTAAATCATCTAAAAGTACAGCACGCATACCAGGTTTGATGATATTTTTTGAGATTTCTAAACGGTCGGAGCCATATTCGAGTTCGTAATCAATACCAATGGTTTCGCCTGGGAGTTTACCTGGTTTGCGTACCAAAGCAAAGCCAAGGCCAAGATGAGCGGCTAAAGGAGCAGCAACTAAAAAGCCACGAGATTCTATGCCGATGAGAATATCGGGCTGCATACGGCTCACTTCACGAGAAAGACGACCAATGGCTACTTGCCATGCATCAGCATCAGCTAAAAGAGGGACAATATCGTAAAATAAAATACCCTCTTTAGGAAAATTTGGTACACGCCCGATATAGTCATCTAAATTCATCATAGGAAGAAGCTCCAATATTTGTATTTGTCAAATTAAGATACATACAATGACAAAAAAGAAAACAAATGTAAATATAAAAAAGCCGATAGGGTTATACTATCGGCTCTTTTAAGATAGATTACAAACGTCTATTTTTAAGCAGCATTTTGTCCGTAATCTTTTGGTTTAACAATAGATTGTGTTCCTAAGCTCACAACAACAATAGCTATGGCTGCAGCAATAAAGCCTGGGACTAGTTCGTAAAGACCAAAAATCTCCACATCTGGATGAGCCTTTTTACCGTACTTCCAGAAGACAACAGACAAGGCACCCAC
>JBKEBO010000051.1:0-11049 GCA_047973205.1 Alphaproteobacteria bacterium
GCGTCAGCTTGAATCTCGTGCCTATAAAAACTTAAAGAAAACCATCATTGAAAAAGCTCAAATGATGGGTGGTGTTCAAGCCATATTATAAAAATTCAAAGGGCATTTTACCCTTATAAACTGCAAAAAGCCCTCTCTTTTTAAAGAGGGGGTATTTTTTAATAAAAAATCTTTGGATAATAAAAGTTTGATTTATAGCCCATTTTTATGCTATATATAGTCTATAAAATAAGGGATTATTCATCATGGCTTATAAAAATCTTTGGAACTGGCAGCAAAAAGATTGGCCTAACTTTATCTATACCCCCCAAAAATTTATGCCCCTAGAAAATAAATTTTTAGAACAAGCAGGGGTCTCCTTTGGAGCTTTTAAGCATATCTCAAAAGATGAGCGTCAAGATATCATCATTAACTTTATGAGTAATGAGGCCATGAGTACATCAAAAATAGAAGGAGAGCAGCTAGATCGTTCCAGCCTGCAATCTTCTATTAAGAGGCAATTTGGGCTAAAAGCTCCACGAACTCCAAACCATCCTGCAGAAAATGGTATTTCTGAAATGATGATAGATTTATATCACCATTATAGCAATCCGTTATGTCATGAAAGCTTATTTAAGTGGCATACCATGTTAATGAATGGTCGTCGTGATATTACTAATATTGGGAAATACCGAGAACATGAAGATACAATGCAGATTATTTCGGGAGCTGACTATAAACGCAAGGTTCATTTTGAGGCTCCCCCTTCAAAGATTATCCCACAAGAAATGAATCAATTTATTCTATGGTTTAATAACACATCACCAGAAGGGTCGAACACTCTATCCCCTTTAACTCGTGCATGTATTGCTCATCTGTATTTTGAATCCATTCATCCTTTTGAAGATGGTAATGGCCGAATAGGGCGTGCCCTTATAGAAAAAGCCTTATCACAAAGCTTAAAGAGATCTGTAATTATAGGAATATCAGAAATCATTAATCAAGAAAAAAAAACTTACTATAAAGAATTAGCGGCCTACAGTCCTGATAATCATATAGATGGTTGGATTGAGTATTTTGCAAATATGATTTTAAAGGCTCAGCAACATAGTCTTGAGCAGATAGAGTTTATTATTGCCAAAGGTCAGTTTATGCTACGTTATGCAAATAAAATGAACTCTAGACAAACAAAAGCAATCCTTAGAATCTTTGAGGCTGGGATACAAGGCTTTAAAGGCGGTTTAAGTGCCAAAAATTATATGACTATTACAGATGCTCCAAGCACCACAACCACCCGAGACCTTAACGACCTTGTTAATAAGGGTATTTTAACAAAAACAGGTCACCTTAAAGCTACAAGATACTGGCTTAATTCTATAAATTGATATATGTAGGGATGCGGCCAAATTAAAGCTTTTTATGTAAGTAGGAAGACTTCTTCTTCTTCGGATAAAATATCTTCTAAAATAAGGGGTTGTTCTCTCATTGCCTTTGCTTTTTTGCTTAAGCTATCTGAAGCCTCAAGCATGGAGGACGACCAGTTATCTTGTGATGTAGGTTGAATATTTTGAGATTGCGTCTCTTTTTGCTCTGGGTTTTGTGATGGTGATTTTGTCTCTAACTTTGAGCTTACAACCGATGTTTGTAAAATTCTTGCTTGGGTTGGAATACCCGTATGTTTTTCATCACCTTTTGGCTCTTCATTACGGCGTGTTACTGTAATTTTAGGAGCGGCTTCCTCTTTTGATACTTCTTCTACGGCCTCTTCAGGCTGTTTACTTGAGGAAATAACACTCAATTTAACGGCTGTATCTTCTTTTATCTCATCATCATTATGACTTTTTACCTTCACTAAAGGTATATCATCCGCTGGTAACTTAGAGGATTGTTCTGTAGACGAGAAAGCTTCTTCTACCTTTTGTTGCTCTTCAGATAGTTCTTCTTGTTTTGAAACGGCCTTTAAAATATCATCGAGTTTTAAATTATCCATTCTTTCTTTCACTTATAAATTATTACGATAATCCCAGTGCATTCGGTGTTAAGCGACCCATGGCCTGTAGTAAGGACCATGCTGCAATAATCTCACTAGCTTTGGCTTTTTCATAGTTTACCCGTGCAGTAACAAGATTGGTATCTTCATTAATTAAATCAATAAGAGAGCGTGTTCCAACTTCAAATTCCTTGCGTACACCATTGGCCGAAGATTCATTGGCTCTGATTTGGCTTTGATAGGCTTCCACCTGTTGTTGAGCCGCTCTATAACTTTCCCATGCCGCTGTAACTTGTTGTTGCACGATATTTTTTGTATCCTTGAGTGTTTGTTCTGCCGCAATGACATTGGCTCTTGCTGCATCAACACTTGCATCAATCCGTCCACCTTGAAAAATAGGAACTTCTAAGTTAAGAGCCACAGATGTACTTATTCCATCTTCGCCACTATTTTCTAAAGAACCACGTTCTCCCAGATAATCCGTATATCCACTTTGAGCTGAGGCCGTTAGTACAGGTAAACGTTTTGCTCGTGCTTGTTTAAGAAGGTCTTCTGATTGTAAAAGCTGCTGTTCTGCGGCTAAAATTTGAGGGTTTCGCCCTTGAGCTTCCGAAATAGCTGCCTCTAAAATCTTGGGAAGATATTTAGGACCGTAAGCACGTCGCATATCTTTGGGTTGGAGGCCAATAATCTGTAAAAAATAGGCTTTTGATGTATTTAAATCTGCAAGAGCCGCAATTTTTGTTGCTGTCGCACCCCGCCATGAGGCCTCAGAAAGATACTGATCTGTTGGTGTTAACTCACCCACATCAACCTGAGCTCTCACTGCACTATATTGTTGGGAGAGTAAATTTTCGTAACGTGTTTGCAAAGCATAAATTGCCGTATCACGAGCCACACTCACATAATATGTAATCGCCTGTAGCAACAAGGCTTGCTCTGTAGCTTCCAAAGATGCCTTTGTGGCCTCAACACCAATTTTTGTAGCCGAAAGATTATAGTTATTGGCAATATTAACAATATTTTGTGAGACACTTAGTCCGACTTCTGACGAATATCGTGAACCATCATTAATGCCCCCAAGAGCTTGACCTTCTCCAAAAGTAGAATTAAGGTTTGCCGTCCCACCAACCTGTGGTAAAAAATCTGCTCGTGCAATACGGATATTTTGTCTAGCCGCATCTAAGGAGGCTCGTGAAGCCATAAGAGATGGATTATTATTCCAAGCATGGAGCATTGCCTCGCTCATTGTAAGAGCCGATGCTGTACTCGTAATGAGTTGTGAAAATAAAATGGCAGAGCCTAGCGATTTAAATTTCATAGAAAGCCTTTATCATTATCTTAATTATACAATCATGAATCAATAATTAAATTACAACTCTGTCTTCTTAAAAACAAGCCTTACATTCACTTTTTATATACAAATCGACTCAACCCCTATATATTCTCTTGTTTTTTTATATCATTTTTTTTGTAACAAGATAATTTTTGAGTTCAAATATTTACGAAATATTAACAAAAAGTATAAAAAAACAAAATTTTTAGCGATTCGCAAGGAGTTTAATATGTCTAAAAAGTAAATACTTTTTCTTTTTCAAAGCCTGGTAATATAGGTACATAAGCATCACGAATAATATGTTCAGTAACGCCTTGAGCTTTTTTTGTTAGCTTTTTCAAACGGCCTGTAGAACCTGTACGCTCAATATAAATCAAGCAGCCACCTTCTCTTAATTGCGAAAGAAAAGTTTCGGGAAGCTCTTCTACACCACCTAAAATTAAAATAGCATCAAAAGGAGCATGCTCAACCGCACCCTCATTATTTTGTACTGAGTTAATAAAAGCAATAGAATCAATTGACTTATTATTTAAATTCTCTTCTGCTTGCTTTCTTAAGGTTACATTATCTTCCACCGCAATAACTGAGTTGGTGAACTCGTAAGCCAAGGCGGTCTCGTAGCCCAAGCCTGCCGCAATAACAAGCACTTGGTCGTCTTCTTTAATTGCAGCCGATTGGATATAATGAGCAGCCAGTAAAGGCTCCATCACCACACGAGCATCCACTACAGGAATATCTTCATCTAAATAGGCTGCATCCTTATAGTTTTCAGGAACAAAATCTTGCCTATCAACTTTGTAAAAAGCCTCAAGAACTTTCTCATCTGTAATGGCATTTGTTCGCAATTGGCTTACAACCATGCTATGTTTTGCTACTTCGTAATCCATAAATCAACCTCTATAATTTTTTTCTAACTTATCTTATATACAATTCTTCCACTAAATTGACAATTGAAAACTCATTTTTAGAGAAAAAAGCTTGCACTTAATCCCTATTTTATGTATTAATACCCTGCACTAGCCTATGGCACGATGGCGGAGAGGCTACGCAGCGGATTGCAAATCCGTGTACACCGGTTCGAATCCGGTTCGTGCCTCCACTTTTTTCTTTGTAAAATACTTTACTCTTCACCTTTAATCTTAAAGTTGCGTAATCTTAAAGCATTGGTCACAACCGATACCGATGAGAGAGCCATGGCAGCCCCTGCAAATACAGGCTTAAGAAGCAAGCTTGCATTAAATCCTGAGAGTGCAAATAATATTCCCATAGCCACAGGTATGGTTAGAACATTATAAAAGAACGCAAAAAATAGATTTTGCCGAATATTTCTTAATGTTGCCTTCGAAAGCTCAATGGCTTTATATGCATCCCATAAGTCACCTTTCATCAAAACAACATCTGCTGTTTCAATAGCAACATCTGTTCCTTGGCCAATAGCAATACCCACATCAGCCTGAGCCAAAGCAGGAGCATCATTTATCCCATCACCCACCATGGCAACTTTTTGCCCTCCTTTTTGAAGCTCTTTGATTTTATTAGCTTTATCTTCAGGACGAACCTCTGCTAAAACCTCATCAATGCCAATCATCTTTGCAATGGCATTTGCTGTATATTGATTATCGCCTGTAATCATAATGGTCTTATGACCCTTTTGTTTTAGCTTTTTAATCGCCTTAATGGAAGTTTCTTTAATGGGGTCCGCAACGGCAATAATACCACTAAATTGGCCATCAATAGATACATACATCGGTGTTTTTGCCTGAGCTGCAAGTTCTGAGGCTTCTTTGGTGCCTTCAACTTTTATACCAAGCTCTTCCATAAATTGGATATTGCCAATAGAAACATTTTTACCCTCAATTATTGCACTAATACCCCGTGCTGTATGCGATTGAAAATCCGCAATATCAACCAGAGGAATATTATTTTGTTTGGCATATTCAACAATGGCCTCACCTAAGGGATGTTCCGATTGTGCCTCAACCGATGCTACCCAACCAATCATTGTGTTTTTATCCATATCACCTTGGGTGATAACATCGGTAATGCTCGGCTTTCCTTGAGTAATTGTTCCTGTTTTATCAAAAGCTATTGTATTTAAGCTGCTTGCCGCCTGAAGAGCCTCTCCACCTTTGATTAATATACCATTTTTTGCCCCTAAGCCTGTTCCAACCATAATCGAAGTCGGTGTGGCAAGCCCCAACGCACATGGGCATGCAATAACAAGCACCGATATGGCAATCATAATGGCAAAGCTAATAGGATTTTCCAAATTGGTTTGACTTAAGATACTGGGATTCCACTGTAAAACAAAATACCAAACCAAAGCCGAAATCAGGGCAATAACAATCACCGCAGGAACAAAAACAGCAGAAATTGTATCGGCTAATCGTGCAATTGGAGCTTTAGAGCCTTGAGCATCTTCAACCATTTTGATAATTTGCGATAATGTTGTATCTTCATCAATAGCCGTAACCTTAATCTTAAATGCCCCTGCCTTATTAATTGTTGCCCCGATTACCCTATCGTCAACTTCCTTAAGAACCGCAATTGGCTCACCTGTAAGCATGGATTCATCTACATTTGATTTTCCCTCAACAATAATACCATCAAGGGGAATTTTTTCACCAGGCTTTACGAGCAAAATATCACCCAAACGAACCTCTTCAATATCAACCTCTTTGATAGCACCATCTTGCACCAAATTGGCCGTTGTCGCCTGTAGTCCTGCGAGCTCTTGTATAGCCTTAGAGGTTTTCCCCTTAGAATAGCTTTCCAGATATTTTCCTAACAATATCAAAGCCAAGATAACTGCACCAGCCTCAAAATATAACGACATCACCGCATGTTGATTACCCGATAACACCTTAAAAACATTATAATATGAATATAAAAATGCCGTAGATGTTCCCATGGCTATCAGAGAATCCATATTAGGAGAACGCCGCCATAAATTCTTTAGCCCACTGATAATTAAATGACGCGAAAGATAAATCACAGGCAAGACCAAAATCCCTTGAGCAATGGCAAAAGCCTTTGCCCCACTTAAGGTTTTTGGATTTAAAAACGCTGGAATAAGTTCTGGATTAATCATCTCCAAACCCGCTAAAAGCAAAATAGGCAAAGTAAATATTCCAACCCACTGAAATTGCTTATATTCTCGCTTTAATTCTTTGAGACGGTTTTCTGCCTCTTGCTCATATTTATTCTTCGATTTATCAAGTATTTGCGGATAATAGCCCGCATCTTCTATAGCCTTTAAAATATCCTTTGTTTTTAGCTTAGCCTTATTATATTCAACCTTGGCTTTGGATGTTGCAGCTATGGTTTCAGCCCCAATCACACCATCTAAGTCGTTGATAGCCTTATAAACAATATTTGCACAATGATCCGAATTCATACCACCCACATTTAATTCTAAAAAGGATGATTTTTCTTCCACAATGCTATAACCCACCTCTTCAACAATAGCCTTTAAGGCAAGCATATCAGGTTGACTCACAGTCAAAACAGTGGCCTGATGGGTGGCAATATTCACATTGGCATCTTCAATAATATCAACCGCTTTAAGAGCTTTTTCTAACTTTGCTGCACAAGATGCACAATTCATGCCCTCAATAGATAAGCGAGTTTGTACAAGTTTATCAGCAGGTTGAGGAGTTGCATGGCTTTGATGTTCGTTCATAACGAATCTCCATAATATTAAAATAAGTTATTCATAACTTAATATATAACTACTACAACTATTGTAGAATCAAGCATAAAAAAACAATTTTTCGTGATTAAGCTTTATCCAGTATATTCTAATAAAAATATTTTGCTATAAGTAAGGGAGGAATACAAAAATTAGCTCTTGCTATCCACCGCTATATAATATAGTATATAACGAAACATATTTTAGTAACAAATATGATATTTTAGTAACAAACATACTAGATATCCACCATTTTTTAAGGAGATAAAAATGAATATATCAAAAAAAATAATTGCACTTTCTTTGGGATTCTATGCATTTAGTACCGCTTATGCCGAAGAAGTTCATGTGGCTGTTGCCGCTAATTTTACGGCTGCCATGAAAGATATTGCCGCATCTTTTGAAACCAAAAGTGAACATAAGGCTGTGCTTTCTTTTGGCTCTTCGGGCAAACTTTTGGCTCAAATTAAAAATGGAGCCCCTTTCGAGATTTTTCTTTCGGCCGATCAAGCCAAACCTAAAGCCTTAGAAGAAGCTAATCTTGTAGCCAAAGATAGCCGCTTTACCTATGCTATCGGTGCCTTGGCTTTATGGTCAGCCAAAGATGACTTTATTGACGAAGATTATAGCCGCCTTAAAAATGGTGACTTCAACAAACTTGCTTTAGCTAATCCCAAATTAGCCCCTTATGGAGCAGCCGCTGTTGAAACCTTAAAAGTTTTAAAACTCGAAGAAGCAACCCAAGCCAAATGGGTACAAGGCGAAAATATTGCTCAAACTTATCAGTTTGTTGCATCGGGCAATGCCGATTTAGGCTTTGTTGCACTCTCGCAAATTATGGATAAAGGCCATATCAATCGTGGTTCATATTGGATTGTTCCATCTGAAGATTATAGCCCTATTCGTCAAGATGCTGTTTTACTGGCAAGTGCAAAAGATAATCAAGCCGCTAAAGAACTTATTGACTATTTACAGAGTGATGAGGCAAAATCAATTATCCATTCCTATGGCTATAAAACCGAATAAGTAAGGAGAAACATCTTTGTTTTCTGAGGTAAATATTTCCGCCATTTTACTCACATTAAAACTGGCAAGCACCGTAACCTTTTTGCTGCTGATTATCAGCACACCCATCGCTTGGTGGCTCGCAAAAACGAAATCTTGGCTAAAAGGGCCTGTTTCGGCTGTGGTGGCATTACCTTTAGTATTGCCTCCTACGGTACTAGGCTTTTACCTTTTGTTGGCCATGGGGCCTTATGGCTTTATTGGGCAACTCACTCAAAAGCTCGGCATTGGTACTTTACCTTTTACTTTTTGGGGACTTGTGGTTGCTTCTATCTTTTACTCGCTCCCCTTTGTGGTTCAACCCATCCAAAATGCTATTGCTACTTTAGGTAGCCGCCCTATCGAAGTCGCCGCAACTTTAGGTGCAGGTTTTTGGGATCGCTTTTTTAGCGTGGTGCTTCCCCTTGCTCGCCCTGGTTTTTTAACCGCCGCCATTTTAGGCTTTACCCATACGGTTGGTGAGTTTGGTGTTGTGCTAATGATTGGTGGTAATATCCCTAAGGAAACAAGGGTTGTCTCGGTGCAAATTTATGATTATGTGGAAGCCATGGAATATCAAAATGCTCATTATTTATCAGCAGCTATGGTGATATTTGCCCTTATTGTCCTGCTTGGCTTATATAGCTTTCAGCAGAAAAAATCATCTTGGTTGGTAAAATAAAAATATGAGCAATAACATCCACATATGCTTTGATTTGCAGTATCAAGATAGCTCCGCCGCTGCATTCGGTCTCAATATTGACTTACAAATACCAGGGCGTGGTATTACCGCCATTTTTGGTCAATCTGGCTCAGGTAAAACCACCGTCCTGCGATTAATAGCTGGCTTAAAAAAACTACCCACTGGCTATTTGAGTGTTCATGGGGAGGTCTGGCAAAATAATCAATCCTTTCTGCCTCCCCATAAACGCCATTTAGGCTATGTCTTCCAAGAATCCAGCTTATTCAACCACTTAACGGCTCAAAATAATCTTAACTATGCCATTAAACGAGCCAAAAATAAGCCCAATAAAATATCTTACCAACAAGTCGTAGAGCTTATGGGTATCGAGCCTATTTTAGGACAATATCCCCACCAACTCTCAGGTGGCGAACGACAACGTGTTGCCATTGCGAGAGCCTTGCTTACCCAGCCCCAACTTTTACTAATGGACGAGCCTTTAGCCTCTTTGGATGCAGCTCGTAAACAAGAGATTATGCCCTATCTAGAAAAGCTTCGCTCCTCGCTAAATATCCCCATCATCTATGTGAGCCATTCCATGGACGAGGTGGCAAGATTAGCCGATTATATGGTGCTGCTAGAGCAAGGCCAAGTTATCAAACATGGTAAAATTAATGAGGTTTTATCTACACTTAACCTACCATTACCCATCGGAAGTGATGCCAATGTGATATGGCAAGGCCAAGTTATTGAACGTGATGAAAAATGGCATTTAGTCAAAGTCGCAACAAACGGAGGTGAGCTTTGGGTTCGTGATAATGGTGATGGAATTGGCCATGATATGCGTGTTCGTATCTGTGCGAGTGATGTTAGTTTAAGTCATAACAATCATGAGGATAGCAGTATTCTTAATCGTCTATGGGTAAAAATTGATGAGATAATGCCCGATAAAGATGAGGCCATGATGCTTGTCCGTCTCAAAGCAGGAGATGATTATCTTATTGCTCGTTTAACCCAACGTTCAGCTCATCACCTTGGGCTTAATATTGGGCAAAATATTTGGGCTCAAATAAAGTCAGTTGCCCTTGTACATTAGGACTATTTTAAGAGCTATTTTTTACCAAAACCTAACCAATCTTCCCCTTTTTTAGAATGACGAGAGAGGACTCCATTTTCCTTTACGCCCATTGGGCTTGTCGAAATGTCGTAGCAACTTCCTGTATCTTATTAATGGGGCTTTGCCCATAATGCGGCTAAAAGTCGTATGGATTGGCTGAATAATCATCCCCAAGGGCAAATATTAAAGCAAAAATATGAGCAAAAGAAAAAGCAGGCGGTGCTTATTCCACCTGCTTTTAGTACTAACCCCCATATTGATGCCGAGGTCTTGCAAAAAGCTCTCTATTCAATTCCTCATGCCAATAAAAGGGTAGATAAAGTGTTGGGCTTTATTAACCATCATAAAATCCAAACAATCATTATTAATGAAGATGAGATGAACCCAGCCTCGGCTGCCTCAAAAGCTTTATTAGATGATATTTTGAAATATTTACCTAAAGAGCAGCGAGGATATGGTATGGAAAATTTTGCCACTAAAGAATATAAAATAGCGGGTGGTTTTACCAGATTTGATTACAGCCATATTGTACTTAGAGCTGAAAAAAATATTGATTTGAAAGATGCGAGAGTTGATTTTTTACAAATTCGAGTAAAACAAGCTATTCGGGCTTTTTATAAAGGTAAGGATGAGCGTTTTTCTACCATTGTTGGTATTGGACATGTTCCAACAAGGACTATAGGCATCTATGCCCATGAGCTGGGGCATCAATTGCGTTATAAAGCAGGTATGCCTAAAATACCCAATGGTGCGAAGCATTTAACGCTTTATAGTGAAGAAAATATTGATGAGTGGTTTTCAGAGAGTTTTACAGCCTGGTTGTTCAACCGTGATGAATATGTTAAGTTTGAGCCTATTGGCACCAAATTTTTTGATGATTTTTTAGGTGGTGAATGATGCGTTTTTCAAAAGAAGAATTAGAGATGATTAATTATAATCCAAAAAGAACATCTGCCGAAAAAGAAATGCTTAAAATATACCGAAAAATTCCCCATGACGATTTTGAGGCTCAGTATCGCTTTTTAAAAAGTGATGAAGCCGTTGAGGGAGAAGCTCTTAATATGCTTTTGCATATTTTCATTCATACCGCACCTGTAGAAGAACGTATCCGCATAGAAGAAAAGTTAGAAGCTGAGGGGCTGCTTTAATAAAATATTTACAAGCGAAGTGAATTGGCACATAATTTTATATATTCACTAATGGAAGAGGG
>JBKEBO010000021.1:0-18665 GCA_047973205.1 Alphaproteobacteria bacterium
CTAAGGAGGAAACAATGTTTTTTGAATATAATAAAATAGATATTGAAGAACTTGGTGAAGGCTCTTTTAGGAAAATACTTGCCTCTGACGATAAGCTGACAATTATTGAAGTTTCCTTTGAACAAGGAGCAAAAGGTACACCACATCTTCATAAAGAATATGATCAAGTCACTTATATTTTAGAGGGTTCTTTTGAGTTCACCATTGATAATCAAAAACATATTTGTTACAAGGGCGATAGTTTTTATATCCACCCCAATATTTTCCACGGTATTACTTGCCTAAAAGCGGGTAAAGTTTTGGATATCTTTACTCCACAAAGACAAGATATTCACTAAAATATTAAATAATCCATTGCCCTAAGCACAAAAATATGCCATAGTGTCAGCCAAGTAAAGGTGTCCTAAAGTATAAGGATGAAAAGGGAAGATTGGTGAAAAACCAACACTGTACCCGCAACTGTGATACTCATTTTATTTGAGCAAAATAACCACTGAAAATAATGATTGGGAAGGTTATTTTAAAAAGTCTCAAGAGTTTAGTCAGGAAACCTGCCTTTATCTTACGTACCATCATGACTTATCACGGGTTAGGTTTGATAAGAGGTAGCCAGTTTTTTGGGAAAAATCAATATAAAATCCCTCGTAAAAGCTCCCTTTTTGTACGTGAAGAGGGGGTATTTTTATACCCTAAAATGCAACAATTTTAAGGAAATAGAGAGGATTTATGCAGTCTATATATTTTTTAACTTTAACATCAATAACAACCATATTGGTTGCAAGCTCAGCATTGGCTGAACCCATATTTTATCAAGATGCCACAATCGAGATTGCTAACCGCAATATTAGCAAGCTTTCCGATACGGGAGCAACGGTGCATCTGATTGAAAACAAAGAGATAGAAGAGCAACAGGAGCATGCCGCAAGCGATATTCTCGCCACGATTCCAGGAGCCTATATCACGACTAATGGTGGTTATGGACAACAGGCCAACTTAAGCTTAAGAGGGCTTTCGTCTAACTATACCAAAATCCTCTTTAATGGTATTGATATCAGTGATGTATCTCTTACTCAGCCTGGTTATAACTTTGCTTATCTTCCCACTTCTCCCCTTGACCGCATTGAGGTTGCAAGGGGCAATCAATCTACCCTTTACGGAGCTGATGCTATTGCAGGCGTGGTCAATTTACAAAGCTTTTTTGATAAGGAAACTCAAGGACTTTTCGGCAAAGTTGGAGTAATGGGAGGAAGCTTCGATACCGTCAACCCTTATATTCATCTTGGCTATAACAGCCAACGTGCTGGCATAAGTCTTTATGGCGATTATTTCCACACAAGCGGTATTTCTGCAGCTGATAAAAATAATGGTAACACCGAAAAAGATGGTTATGAATCAGGGACTTTTGGCTTTAATACATGGTTTGATATTAATGAATATCTCACCTTAGAAGCAGGAGGCCAATATCTACGAGCCATAGCAGAATATGACGGCTATGACCCTATTACTTATGTATTTGGTGATGCCAATAACAATACTTCCACACGTCAGTATTTAGGCTATAGCCGCCTTAAGGGCGAAGGGTTGGTTGATGGCCGTCTAAACTTTAGCCTCGACTTATCAGCTGCTCGTACCTTTAGGGATTATGACGATGAGGCTTATGCAGGTATAAACCATAGCTGGTATAATAGTCGTAAATATGCAGCCAATTTTAAAAGTGATTTTCAATTTAACGACTGGCTAAATTTAGCCGCTGGTGGAGATGTTAGCTATAGTGAAGCTCAGTTCAGAACTCCTTATGATACATCAACTTTTAACCATAATATGACCGACTATGCCCTATGGAGTTTAGCCACAATCACCCCAGCTGATGGGCTTAATTTCACCCTTGGTGGACGTTGGCAAAATAACGAGATTTTCGGTAATAAATTCACATGGCGAACAACTGCAAGTTACCTTATTAAACCATGGGGAACTCGCCTGCACGCCTCTGCAGGCACAGGCTTTAGAGCCCCATCTTTATACGAGCTTTATGCACCTTATTATGGCGAAAAAACCCTCAAATCCGAAAACAGCAAATCCTATGATTTCGGTATAGAACAGCGTTTATGGAATGAGCGTATCATTTTGGATGTTACTGGATTTTATAATGATGTTGACAATAAAATTAATTACAATTCAGCAACTTATAAATATTACAATGGGGGAAGACAAAAATCTTATGGCGTGGAAACCTCCCTTGCCTTTAAGCCTATTGACCGCCTTGAGTTAAGAACTTCTTATGCCTATGTTAAGGCCTATAATCCTGAAACCCACATGAATGCTCTTAATCAACCTCGCCACCGTTTAACCTCTTCAGCTACATGGCAAGTCACTGATAAACTTAAACTTGGTGCGGATATACGTGCCTATTCCCAACGTTTTACCTATGTTACGAATGGCTCTAAAGAGCTTGCAGGCTTTGCTACCATAGATTTAAGAGGCGAATATGCTATTAGCGAGGCTATCTCCTTGAAAGCAAACATAACAAACCTGCTTGATAAAGACTATACTCTTGTGGATAGCTATAGCACTCAAGGATTTGGGGCTTATGTTGGCCTAGAGGCAAGCTTCTAATGCTTCGATATATCCTATTGATAATACTAACCTTTTTAGGGGTTGCCATGGCAGCCCCACCCAAAATATTATCACTGGATATTTGTAGTGACTACTATTTAGCTACTTACGGGGCTAGTGGAGATATTATCTATACAAATCAAGGCAAAGATGGTTATAGTCTTCCCATTCAGCCCCCTAAAAATGCCCCAAGCCATAAGGGGAGTCTCGAGGAGATTATCCAATACAATCCCGATATCATTTTACAAACATCTTTAAGTTATGGTTCTGTGGCCAAAAAAATCCAAAAATATCCATTTTTATCCATAAAATTACCTTGGGCAACCAGTTTAGAGCAACTTGAGTCCATTTTTTTACAGCTCAACACCATAACCCATGGGCATGCACTTGAGGATTATTATGGCAAAATGGCGACAATTACTGGACAAAAATTGACAAAAATTGCCAAAAATGGACTCCTTTTGGGTCCTAATGGCTTCACTATTAAACAAGGAACTCACTACGATATTTTCTTTGAGACGGCTCAAATTCAAAATTACTATCCAGATCAAGGCTATGGCAAAATTTCCCTTGAGGAGATTATTCGCACCCCCCCCGATTATATCATTACCATCACCCATGATAAAAATCGCCCCCAATTGGCCAATGGAATTTTTAACAATAACATACTGAAAAAGCTCAATATTCCCATATTTGACATCTCAGATAGTTTTACCATTTGCCCCTCGCTAGAACTTGCTATGGCAGGGCTTAAAGTCCGCAAAAAAATAGAACAACTTCAAACAAATCAAGGAGATAGTAATGATTAAACATTTTAGCCTTTTTGCTATCACCATCACCTTACTCATCATTGCCAATATGGCTCTTGGCCCTGCAGGTTTAACTCGTAATTTCCTCATCTTAGAGCTTCGCTTCCCCCGCATGCTCATGGCAATTATTGCAGGAGCATCCCTTAGTTGCTCAGGAGCAGCCATACAATCTCTACTTCGCAACCCATTGGCTGAGCCTGGACTATTGGGTGTAAGCAGTTGGGCCGCCTTTGGGGCTATTGGCTTCTTCTACTTTTTGGGGGGCTTTTCCACACAATTTCTCATGCCCTTAGGAGGGCTTTTAGGTGCTGGATTTTCACTCATAATGCTCTTTGCCTTAGCTCATAAAAGTCGTTCTATTTTAACAGTTATTTTGGCTGGATTAGTCAGTACCAGCCTTGCAGGAGCTCTGACCTCCTTGGCTCTAAATCTTGCTCCTAACCCTTGGGTTTTGGGTGAGATGGTCGAGTGGCTTTTTGGAACTTTAAGGCGAGCTGATATAAACCAAATTCTCTTAGCTCTTCCCTTTACGCTCTTGGGCTTAGGGCTGCTATTTTCTTGCCGCTCATCTTTAGATGTTCTTTCTCTTGGAGAGCCTGTTGCCGCAAGTTTAGGTGTAAATATCAAGTGGTTATACATTCGCCTTGCCCTTGGCATTGCCTTAAATGTTGGTGTCATCACCGCCTTTTGTGGCTCTATTGGCTTTATTGGATTAATGATACCTCATATGGTTCGCCCCCTTGCCAAAAACAAACCCTCAATGGTCATGATTTATAGCATTCCTGCTGGAATTACAATGATGTTAGCGGCTGATATGTTGGTACGTTTACTCCCCACACGTAGCGAGCTTTACATTGGTGTGGTTATGGCTTTTATTGGCTTCCCATTCTTTTTGTATTTACTCTTAAAACAAAAAAAGCGAGGCTGGTTATGAGCTTTGTACTAAAAAATATATCATGGTATCAACACCTTAAAGAGATTAACCTTGAACTTCCCCAAACAGGCTTTGTTGCTATTATAGGCCCAAATGGTGCAGGAAAATCCTCGCTCATGAATTTATTAAGCCGTTGGGAAAAGCCAACAAATGGTGAAATATTATGGAAAAACAAATCCCTTAGCCGCTATAGCCCTTTAGAGCTTGCCCAACAAATGGCATGGCTTCCCCAAAACCGTCAACTTTCTTGGGATTTATCTGTTAAAGAAGTTGTTGCCTTAGGGGCTTATGCAAGACGACATATCTTACATAATGCAACCAAAGATAAAGAAATTTATAATATTTTACAAGAGGTTGAACTTACATCCATGGCAATGCGTTCGGCTCAAACTCTTTCAGGTGGCGAGCAATCTCGTATGCATTTAGCAAGGCTTATGGCAAGTAATACCAACTGTTGGCTCTTAGATGAATTCGATGCTGGTCTGGATTGGCACCATAGTCTTAAGGCTTTCTCTTTATTGAAGAAATATAGCCGTAACAAGCTAGTTATTTGCATTATCCACGATCTCAATATTGCCAAAAAATTAGCCGATTGGGTCATTTTGCTTCATCAAGGAGAGCTACAATATGATGGTTCAGCTAAAGAAGTTATGCAAACTCAAAAGCTTAGCCCCATTTGGCAAGTGGAAATGGTGGAAAAGGAAGACGGATGGCTCGCTCCACAATTTCAACCTTAACTAGCTTTTTATCCTTTGGATTTGCCCTTACAATCCACGCCTTAGCCTTTGGTGGAGCTATTTATTTGCACCATAAAACCACCCCCCAACTTGATGATAGAATTGAGAGCGAAAATATTATCTATGCCGAATTCATTCAAGAAGCTGCAGAGGATAATGATAACAATGTCTTAGAGCCTGTTCGTTGGGTTAACCCAACCAAGCTAAGCAAAATGTCTCCTATGGAGACTAAATCTATCAATATACAAGAAAACCTCGATAACCTCCTGATAGAAAACAATATTCAACTCATTACTAACCATCATGATTATTTGCTTAGTCAATCTTTAGATATTCAAAAAGAGATTATTGCCTTAGCCCCTATCGCGGTTGAACCCCCTTTTATTATTGAAAAAACAAAGACTTCCTCGGCAAAAAAGACAAGGCCAAACATCCGTGAAAATATAGGCCAAGCAACGACTAAAGGTAAAGGAAAGTCCAAAATAAATAAGGGAAAAACCCAATCAGCCCGCTGCTCTGTTGGTCGTGCGAGTAGTTCTCAACATCCGAAAAAAGCCGCCATTATCCGCATCAAAGTGTCTCCCTCAGGAAAAAAAAATCAAGTGCAATTACTGCAATCTTCAGGCTCATCTGGCTTTGACCGCTCGGCTCTTAAGGCTGCTCGGGCTGCTCGTTGCCGCCCCTATATCCAAAATGGCAAAGCCAAAACCGCACAAGTCCGAATCACCTTCCGCTAACCCATTGCATTGCAATCATTCTGCACGGAGCGGGGTATAAGTTGCAGCATGACGGAGTAATGCATCATTAATATTATCTATCTTTAGCCATCAAGCATTGTTGTTGATGGGAGGGAGGCTAAAAGTTCGCGGCCTTCTAAAGATTGGGGGTTATTAAAGAAGCTTTCTGTTTCCTGCTCTTCTTTAATCTCACCTTGATCCATAACAATAATTTTATTACACATTTGTCTTGCTACAGGTAGGTCATGGGTTACAAATAAAATACTTAAAGATAGTTGTTCTTGTAAGTCTTTGAGTAGATTTAAAATACGAGCCTGCACACTGACATCTAGTGCCGATGTTGGCTCATCACATATTAATAAAGATGGTCGTGAGGCCAAAGCTCTTGCAATGGCAATACGTTGTCTTTGTCCTCCTGAAAATTGATGAGGATGATAGCTCATCATATCAGGCGACATTCCACAAAGGCTTAAAAGCCCTGCAACCAGTTCTTTTTGCTTTTGTTTAGATGATACGGTTTTTTGGACTCGCATTGGCTCTGATATAATATTAAAGATATTTTTTCTATTATTAAGGGATGAATAAGGGTCCTGAAAAATCATACCTAATATATGGGAGCGAAACTGGCGATATTGTTTTAATGTCATTTGATCAATATCTTCGCCATAAAATAAAATATTACCTGTTACTTTAGGGACTAAGCCAACAATCGAGCGAATAAGGGTGGATTTTCCTGAGCCACTCTCACCAACAATACCTAAAATATCACCTTTGCTAATATGGAAGCTTGCATTTTTAACAGCCCATAAAATATCCTTATTTTCTCGAAAACATACACTGAGATTCTTAATGTCTAAGATAGGCTTATCTGTTTGTTTAATCTCATCTTGCTTTGCTAAAAGCCATGAGTGTGCCGCATCTATATAGGCTTCATCTTTGGGGCTATATTCCACTTCTTCAGGAATGTTAAATCGGTGGAGTTTTTTTTCTAGACGAGGAACGGCGGCCATTAGGTGGGTTGTATATTCTTCCTTTGGGTGGCCTAAAATTTGCTGAACATCACCAATTTCAACAGTTTCTCCTGCTCGTAACACCATGACTCTATTGGCAATAGCGGCAATCACACTGATATCATGGGTAATGAGTATTACCCCAGCATTTTCTTCGGTTGCTAAACGCTTTATGAGTGTTAATATTTGCTTTTGGATACCAACATCTAGGGCGGTTGTTGGCTCATCGGCAATAATAAGACTTGGCTTTGAACATAAGGCAAGAGCAATAACAACTCTTTGTCTTTGCCCTCCCGAAAGTTGATGAGGATACCAAGAAAGCCTTTGCTTGGCATCTTTTATTTCTACCCTTTTGAGCCAATCAAGAGCAAGATTTTTTGCCTCTGACTTTGGTAATTTTAGATGCTGTTGTATGGTCTCAACAAGCTGATCGCCAATGGTAAAAAGAGGGTCGAGTGAAACCATTGGGTCCTGAAAAATCATTCCAATTTGTTTACCTCGATAGGCACGTATTTGTGCAAGGGACATCTCATTGAGACAAGCTCCCTCAAAAGTAACATCTATCTCTTCTCCGATAGTTGCCGATAAAGGCAAAAGCTGAGCAATGGCGGCTGCAATGGTTGATTTGCCTGCACCAGACTCACCGACAATACCTAAAATTTCACCTCTTTTAACCTTAAGGTGAATATCTTTAAGGACTTGGTTTTCCACATTGTAACGGTTATGGAAGGAAACATTAAGCCCTTTAATATCGAGTAAGCTTTCCATTAGCCATGCTCCGTTGGGTTAAAACAATCACGTAAAAAATCACCAATTAAATTAATGCTCATCACAAGCAATACTAAGGCAAGGGTAGGATAAACAAGCAATAAAGGCTTTGTTCGCATAACATCACGGCCACTATTAATTAATGTTCCCAAAGAGGGCATTGTTGGTGGTACACCTAAGTTTAAAAAAGAAAGCGTTGCTTCTAAGGCGATAGCAACACCAAGGTCAATGGTCATAATAATAAAGATAGGCCCTAAGATATTGGGTAGAATATGATAAAATAAAGTGGCCCAAGCTGAGCGGCCTAAAAGCCGTGCTGATTGAACATATTCCTTATTTTTTTCTACTAAAACGGCTGAACGTGCAAGGCGGGCAAAATTTGTCCAACGGCTCATGGCAATTGATGCAATCAGAACCATAATCATATGAGAAGCCTCTGGCCTTGCCCCTAAAAAGACTTTAAGCACACCCGCAACTAAAATAGCCGTCATAAAAGCAGGGAAAGTAAGCTGAATATCAACAACACGCATAATAACAACTTCTGTCCATCCCCCACGCCATGCGGCAATCATTCCCATGATTGTCCCAAAAGTTACAGCTAAAGTAATCGCACTCAAAGAGATAAAAATAGAAAGTCTAAGCCCATAAAATATGGCCGAAAGCATATCCATTCCTTGCAGATCTGTCCCTAAAATATAGGGCATACGTCCACCTTTTTCCCACAAGGACGGAAGCTCGGAGGCAAAAATATTATAAGAGGATGGATCCCACGGATTAAACGGGCTAATCCATGGAGCACAAATGGCAATAACAATATAAATAAAAAATAGACTAAACGATAGAAGAGCCAATGGTGAGTGAGCAAGGTCATAAAAGAAATTTTTCCAGAACATTTATCTATTAACCCCTTCTATACACTTGATTTTCTGAGGCGTGGGTCAATAATATAATAAAGCATATCCACAATAAGGTTAAGGCTCACAAAAACAAAGGCAACCATTAATAAGTAGGCTGAAATAAAAGGAAAATCATTAAAGCCAAAGCTTTTAATAAATAAGTTTCCTACACCAGGCCAATTAAAAATCGTTTCTGTAACAACCGAAAACGCAATCAGCCCACCCACTTGCATGCCCATCACGGTAATCACAGGAAGCAAGGTATTTTTAAGAGCATGTTTATAATTTACTTTAAAGGCACTTAAGCCTCTTGCCTTGGCAAAGCGAATGTAATCAGCTTGGAGAACTTCTCTCATTCCTGAGCGGACAAGCCTTAAGACTAAAGTTAGCTGATATAGGCCTAAGGAAATAGTTGGCATAATAAGATGCTCTAAGCCATCTCGGGTAAAAAAGCTGCTATCCCAGCCTAAAATATTAACCGTTTTGCCTCGCCCTAAGGCTGGTAATGACCACCAGCTATTGGCCATAGCAACCGAAAACCAATAAATCAGGAGGCTTGCCACAACAAAAGAGGGAATAGAAACCCCTAAAAGAGCAATCACATTGCTTAATTTAGAAAGAAAATGGTTAGGATAAAGAGCCGTCCATACACCTAAGGGAATCCCAATGGCAAGAGCAAAAGCAAAAGCTGACATTGCAAGCTCTATGGTTGCGGGTAAGGCTTTTGCAATAACTTTTGCTACAGGTTGGCCATTTCGCCAGCTATAACCAAAATCGCCATGTAATGCACGTTTAGCAAAGCGGATATATTGAATATGAACAGGCTGATTAATGCCTAATTTTTCCCGTAGAGCCTCTTGCTGCTGTGCTGTAGTATCTTGACTAATCATATTATCGGTTGGATCGCCCGAAAATTGATAAATAGAAAAGGCAACGGCTGAAGTAATCAATAATACAATAATAGCTTGAGCTAAACGTGCAAACAAATATTTTACAAAATTAAACAAACAAATAAACCTCTAGGCTATTTTGGGATAGGCATTCAATCTTTTAAGAAAGTTTTATACTTAATATTCTTTGAAGTATTGCATCTAATAATTAAGGGAAAATTAAAATAAGTCAAGCTATCTTATATAAAGTGAAATTTTATCATTACTCGTAACGTTTAAGAAGCTGCTTTAAGACTTCATAAGCCTGATTAATCTTTTTAATTGTATCAATATCACCCTCACCGTCGGATGTATCTGGATGAAATTTACGTGCCATCTGACGATAGGCCTTTCGTAGGTCTGCTCTTACAAAGCCCATATCTAAACCTAAAAGAGCCATGGCTTCCAATTCATCAGCTGAGACATCATGCCAAGGGGAAGGATTTTCGGGCTGATTCTCGCCTTGATTCGCTTTACAAAACAACTTAAAAGGGTCTTTCATTCGCTCCGCATCAAAATAAATATTTTTTGCAGCATCATGAAAACCCATGGGCCATGTTTGTCCACCTAAACGTTGATGCTCCATTTCCCTATTAAATTGAGCATCACTCATGCCTTCAAAATAGTTCCAGCTACGATTAAACTCTTTAATATGCTCCAAGCAAAAATATTGATAACGACCTGATAGAGAACGTGAAATCGGAGCACGATATATCCCAGCCTTATCACAACTTTTGTGGGCACAGATATGCTCAGGCTCTATATCTTCTTCTTTTAGCTCTTGCCACTGATATGTCTTTTTATATTTTCGCATGCTTCTTATTTACTGCTCTTTTCGTCAAGGAGCAAGTTTTATAATCACTTTCAATTTGTAAAGTTTTAGATTATGTACTACCATAATATATAAGCAATAATTAAATAAACTTTAAAGGGAGTATTTAATGGATAATTCTTTTGTCTTAAAAACATTTAATATTAATGGGGGTCGTACAAGTATTCGACTAGATAAAGAAAGTATTGAAGTATTAGAAGATATATGTCAAGTAGAGAGTGTTACCTTTAATAAATTAATAGAAATTATAGATCATCAAAGACAACAAAGTTCATATAAAATGTCACGTACCGCCTATCTAAGAATTTTTCTTATTTATTATCTTAAACAACAAATTAAGGAACAATCAGCCATTGCCAAGGGTGATATTGATAGAATCACCCATATGGCTAAAGGCAAAATATTACGGGAGTAGAAATATTCTAGTTTCCACCATAGCGATCACCAAAAACAAAGGCTCGCACTTCATCAAGCTCTGTTTTTAGACGATTCTCTAAACTATCATATAAGTCTCGCATACTCACAACACCCACAACTTTATCATCCTCAATCACAGGAAGGTGGCGGATTTTGTGTTTATGCATCAACGATAAGGCCTCATGACTGCTTGCATTGGGTGATATTGTTTCAAGTTTTCTTGTGCAGATATCTCCAATATTACCATCCAGATTACCCTTAGCAACAACTTTACGTGTGAAATCACGTTCCGTTACAATACCGCTCACATGATTATCCTTGCCGATAATAATAAGCGATGAACAATTGCCTTCAATCATTGACTCAGCCGCAAATTGTATTGGGCTATCTTCGGCAACACAACAAATACCTTTTGTTGCAATAAACTTCTTAATGGAATCTGCTCCCATGGTAACTCCTTTAATTCATAAGGTTAATAATACTTTCTTCTAAGCTCCAATTTAGCATATTTAACAGCTAATGTCATCCATATGCTAAAAATTAAGTATGTATAGCTGTTGACCTTCATGTGTATTATGTTATGATAATAAAAAATGAAGCCTGAAGCTTTTCGACCTAAGTGCTATATAAGGACGATAAGCCGTAAAGTGTAGTATTTTGTAAAAATATTTTCACCTTACTGGGTTAGAACTAGAAATAGTCTAGCCTCCCGGATTTGGAAAGGGCATTAGAACTTATGCTTAAAGATAATTTTGGTCGTATATTCACCTATCTTCGGTTGTCTGTTACCGAAGCTTGTAACTTTAAATGTACCTATTGTTTACCTAACGGATATTGCCCTCCCAAGGATGGGCTAAATGAGCTTTCTGTTAACGAAATCAAAAACCTATTGGCTGGCTTTGTGGAGCTAGGTATCAAAAAAGTTCGCTTAACAGGTGGCGAGCCTTGCTTACGTAAAGACCTTAACGAGATTATTCAAACAACCGCAAAATTCGATGCAATTGAGCGTATTGCTCTAACCACCAATGGTACAAGTTTGCACAAAAACCTAGAAAAATATGTTGCCTCAGGTGTAACGGCTCTTAATCTTTCTGTCGATAGCCTTAATCGTGATAAATTCAAAGAGCTTACAGGGCTAGACAAACTTCCAGAACTCATTGAAACCATTCAAAAAGCCCAGAAGCTCCCCTTACAATCTTTAAAGATGAATGCGGTTTTAATGAAAGGCCATAACGATGGCGAACTTTCATCATTTTTAGAGTTTCTTAAAGATTATAAAGTGACCATGCGGTTTATTGAGCTTATGCAAACAAATACTCTTAAAGAGCAGTTTTTAGAACCCCATCAAATGCTTGCTGCTCCCCTAATCGAAAAACTTATAACCCAAGGCTGGATAGAGCAAGAAAAAACCAATTATGCAGGTCCTGCTCGTGAGTTCAAACACCCTGATTATAAAGGGAAAATTGGCTTTATCACCCCTTATGGTTTAGGATTTTGCGAAAGCTGCAACCGCTTACGTGTATCCTCACAAGGCCAGCTTCAGCTTTGTCTTTTTGGCCAAAGTCAAATTGACTTACGGCCATTTTTACAAAAATCATCGCAAAAAGAAGACCTTAAAAATATTATCACCTCAGCTTTAACCCAAAAAGATGAGACCCATCACTTACACGAAAAAGACCCTGGTATTAGAGGCCACTTGGCTTCTATTGGTGGTTAGGAGAATAAAAATATAATGAATCTCAATAATATATTCGATAATGCAAGTTATCAAATGGCGAATGTATCCAAAAAAACAATCACCGAACGCAAAGCTTTAGCCACAGGACGCATCATTGTTGGTAAAGAGGTTTTTGCTAAAATTCAACAAGGCTCTATGCCCAAAGGTGACCCTCTAACCCTAGCCGAAACTGCCGCTATTTTAGGGGCAAAAAAAACGGCTGATATTATTCCCCTTTGTCATCCTTTAGGCTTGGATCATGTTCGAGTTGCCATTACAACAGAAGGTGATGATGCTTTTCGGGTTTATTGCCTTACAACAACAACCGCTAAAACAGGCGTAGAGATGGAGGCTCTTGCGGCTGTATCAGCTGCTCTTTTGACCATATGGGATCTTTCTAAACCTGTCTATGCTGACCTTAAAATCGAAGATATTCGCCTTTTACAAAAAACAGGTGGAAAGTCTGGTACATGGCGAACAAGCCAAGATATTCCCAAGGTAGTTGCAGATTATTTTGCCGAAAATAGCGTTGAGACACACCCTCTTAAAGGATATAATGCAAGTGTTATCACCATGAGTACAAGGGCGAGCCAAGGTGTTTATGAAGATACATCAGGAGCTTACTTAAAAGACCGCTTAACAACCATTGGGGCGAATATTGAGCATTATGAAGTTATTGCCGATGATGCGGCTAAACTTAAAGAGACTTTATGTGCTTGTTCTTCTGACCTTATTTTGATTACAGGCGGTACAGGCTTATGCCCCGATGATACGACACCTGAAGTTTTAAGTGAAATTATGGATAAAAATGCCCCAGGTTTTGCCGAATATCTTCGCCTGCAGGGAAGTCAATTTACTTATAAATCTTGGCTCAGCCGTCAAAATGCGATTGTTAAAGGTCATAGCCTTATTATCGCTCTTCCTGGTAGCCTTAAGGCTGTTAAAGAGAATTTAGGCCTTTTAGAAATTCTTCTACCACATGCTCTAAAAATGCTTAAAGGAGGCCGCCATGATTAGCCGCTCCCAAGCCCAAGAGATTATCCAACATAAAGCCCCTAAAATGCCTATAGTGAGCCTTCCCCTAGATAAAGTCTGTGGCTATATTTTAGCCGAAGATATTATCGCAAGCTCCGACTTACCCCCCTTTAATAACTCCGCCATGGATGGCTATGCCCTTAAGGCCGAATGGGTTAAAGATGCAAGTGAGAGCAACCCTATTAGCCTTAAAGCCCAAGGAGAAATCTTAGCAGGCCATAAGGATGATTATACCAAAGATACCGCCGTTGCCATTATGACAGGGGCAAAAGTTCCTGATTATTATGATGCCGTTATTCCCATAGAAATGATTGAAAAAGATGGCGATAATATCATTGTAAAAACCACTCGCAGGCAAGGGGAAAATATCCGCAATAAGGCAAGCGACTTATGTAAAGGCGATATCTTGATTACCAAAGGCACTCTGCTTAATCCTTACCATATTAGTCTTATGGGAGCTCAGGCTATCCGTCAGGTGAGCATCTTCCAAAAGCCTCGTATTGCCGTGATTATCACAGGGGATGAAATTGGTGATGATAATGATGAAAACTCTCAAATAGCCGATGCCAATGGACCTTTCTTAAAAGCGGCCATTGCCCAATATGGCGGTGAACTTGTTGCTTTTTATCATATGAGTGATGATGAGGCAGCTTTTGCTAAGCTTATACAAAGACTTAAAGGCAAGGTTGATTTAATTATCTCTACAGGAGCGGTTTCTGCAGGCGTTAAAGATTTTATTCCCAGTGAGATTTTAGCCGAGGGTGGCCAAATTCATTTTCATAAGGTTTATCAAAGACCTGGCAAACCTTTACTCTTTGCAGAACTTTCTGACGGTACAGCTTGGTTTGGTTTACCAGGTAATCCTGTAGCGGTTCAGGCAAGCTTTATTTTCTCGCTCACCACATGGCTTAATACGGCTCTGCAAACGAAAACAACCCCACTAGATTATGCTGTTTTAAAAGGGAATTATACAAAAAAAAGCGACTTTTGTATCTTCCTTCGGGGCAATTGCTATACAGATAAAAAAGGCCAGCTTTGTGTTGAGCTTTCTAACCAACAAGCCAGCTACCAGCTTAAAAATTGGGGTAAGGTCAATTGCTGGATTGAAGCCCCTGCGGGCATTGAAGAATTTAATGATAATGATGTTGTACAAATTTTAAGGATAAACCCATGATAAATATTTCTCTTTCTCCTTTTGGCCATATGCGTGAGTATTTTACAGATAGCCTTGATATCACTTTAGAAGCCCCCAATATTATGGCTTTACGTAGCCACCTTATAACTCAGTTTCCTGAGGCTAAAGATGTTATAGAGCTTTGTGCTTTTAGTGATGATAAACATATATTTAGCGAAGATGAAGCTTTTGCTCATGGGGCTAAATTATCTATTTTACCCCCTGTTTGTGGTGGTTAATTCAACATGGAAAATATCAAAACCCTTGTTGCCGCAAATTTACAAATTGATGATGCTATAAAATTTACCGCTAATGATAAGCATGGGGCTGCCGCAAGCTTTGTGGGCTATGTTCGTAATCATAATGAAAATCAAGATGTTAACGGGCTCACCTATGATGTTCATGAGGCTCTAGCTATCAATATATTCAATGATATTGCCAAGCAGGCTCAAGAAAAATACTCAAGCGAGCTTCAGATTTATATTGCCCATGCTAATGGCTACCAGCCTGTAGGAGGTATTGCTGTTATTGTGATGGTTTCTTCTGCTCACCGTGCCGAGAGCCTTCAGGCCTGTGCTTGGATTATAGAGGAGATTAAATTTAAAGCCCCCGTTTGGAAAAAAGAAGCCTATCTTACAGGTGAGCAAAAATGGACAAAAGGCCATAGCTTAAGGGATAGGATTACATAAGCTCTTTGTGACTGTTTATATCCATATTTATCCAACTTTTGCCAATATTTATCCACTTTCATCCATTTTTGTCCATTTTTGAGCATCTTTTGCCAACCTTGTTTGTTGAATTTCTTATTTTTCACACTGAGATGATAGTGTATTTTTTGGATAAAAAGGGATAAAAGTGGACAAAAATGGATAAAAATGGACAAAATATGTAAAAACAGAACATTATTTATAAGGAATAAAAAATGAAAATCCATCAAGGAAGTGAAGTTATTTTAGCCAGCCATAACAAAGGTAAACTTAAGGAAATGCAAGAACTTATGAAGCCTTTTAAGGTAAGCATCCGCTCTTCGTTAGAGCTTGGCTTAAGTGAGCCTGTTGAAGATGGCTCAACCTTTGCCGAAAATGCTCTTATTAAGGCTCGCTCCGCCGCAAAAGAGAGCGGACAGATTGCAATCTCCGATGATTCTGGCTTTTGTGTCAAGGCCTTAGACGATAAGCCTGGAATATACTCAGCTCGTTGGGCTGGTGATGAACGGAACTTCAATATGGCTATGCAGCGTGTTCATAATGAGCTTGGAGAAACCACTGATAAACAAGCATATTTTATTGCTGTTCTCGCGGTTGTTTGGCCTACAGGGCAAGAGAAAGTCTACGAAGGCCGAATAGATGGAAGCATCGCATGGCCACCACGAGGCGAGCGAGGCTTTGGCTACGACCCCATGTTCATCCCCCATGGCTATGAGCAGACATTTGCCGAGATTCTCCCCCAAGAAAAACAACAAATATCCCATAGAGCCTTGGCTTTTCAAAGGCTTATTGCTGATTTATTTAAATAAATATACTGCTAAAAAACTCTTTTTTGCTATATAAAAACCACCATGACTATTACCTAAGGAGAAAATATGAGAATAGGTTATTTAATTATTACTATTATTTTAGCAGTTACTGGCTTTATACTTTACAAATTTGATCATCAAATCTTAAGCCTACTTGGATTTACAGCACCTCAAAACTGCCTGCAAGCCTATGATAATGCACAAGATACCGCAAGATGTATAAGTAGTTACAATAAGACTTCTCTTGCACTTATATTTGTTTCTTGTGGTCTTTTGGGTGGAGCCATTGGAGGATTTGCCGCAACTTTTATAAAGAAAAAATCATCATAACGCAATTGGTTGACACTTCTTATGGCTCAATATATATTGAGCCATAATTTGTAATAGATAAGATACAGGAAACCAATGGCCACGCCTCTTGATAAAATTCGTAATTTCTCAATTGTAGCTCATATTGACCATGGCAAATCAACCTTGGCTGATCGTTTAATCCAAGCAACCGATGGCTTAAGTGCAAGGGAAATGCAAGAACAAGTCCTTGATAATATGGATATTGAGCGTGAACGTGGCATTACCATTAAAGCTCAAACTGTCCGTTTAGATTATACCCATCCTGATACAGGTGAAAAATATGTTTTAAATCTTATGGATACGCCTGGCCATGTGGATTTTAACTATGAAGTTTCACGCTCACTTGCAGCTTGTGAAGGCTCTTTGTTGGTGGTTGATAGCACTCAAGGGGTGGAGGCTCAAACCCTAGCCAATGTTTACTTAGCCATTGATGTAGATAACGAAATTGTTCCTGTACTCAACAAAATTGACCTCCCTGCTTCTGAGGTTGAACGTGTTAAGGAGCAAATAGAAGAGGTTATCGGCATTGATTGTAGCGATGCTCTGGAAGTCTCGGCCAAAACAGGCGTGGGTATAGAGGACACACTAAAAGCCATTGTGGAGCGTCTTCCTGCTCCCCATCATGGCGATATTAACGCTCCCTTAAAAGCCATGTTGGTCGATAGCTGGTACGATGCTTATTTGGGTGTAATCATCTTAGTTCGCATGATTGATGGCG
Source organism: Alphaproteobacteria bacterium (assembly GCA_047973205.1). Classification (GTDB taxonomy): domain Bacteria; phylum Pseudomonadota; class Alphaproteobacteria; order JBKEAR01; family JBKEAR01; genus JBKEAR01. Next base: position 17,194 of record JBKEBO010000021.1, read on the forward strand.
AGCTTAAAGCAGGGCAAAAAGTCCGCATGATGAGCAATGGAGCGGTGCATCAAATTGATCAAGTTGGTGTATTTACTCCTAAAAAAGTTAAGGTGAGCAGCCTAACTCCTGGGGAGATTGGCTGGATTACTGCCTCCATTAAAACCGTATCGGATACCAATGTTGGTGATACCATTACTGATGATAGAAAGCCAACCGCCCAAGCTCTTGCGGGCTTTAAGCCCTCTATTCCTGTGGTATGGTCGGGCATGTTTCCGATTGATGCAGGCCAATATGAAGATTTACGCGACAGTTTAGAGAAACTTCACCTTAACGATGCAAGCTTTCATTTCGAGCCAGAAAACTCCGCCGCCCTAGGGCTTGGCTTTCGTTGCGGCTTTTTAGGGCTTTTACATTTAGAGATTATTCAAGAGCGTTTAGAACGTGAATTTGACATTGACCTTATCACAACCGCCCCTTCGGTAGTTTACATTATTCACCAAACTGATGGAACTTCATTTGAGCTTCATAATCCAGCAGATGTTCCTGAACCTGTAAAAATAAAATCCATTGAAGAGCCTTGGATTATGGCAACAATTATGGTTCCTGAGGAATATTTAGGAGGCGTGCTAAAGCTTTGTGAAGAACGCCGTGGTATTCAGCAAGATATGAGCTGGGCTGGTAGTCGTGCTATGGTAAAATATCGTCTGCCACTTAATGAGGTTGTCTTTGATTTCTACGACCGCCTTAAGTCCATTTCCCGTGGTTATGCCTCCTTTGATTACGAGATGGACGGCCATGATGCTTCAGACCTCGTTAAGGTAAGCATTTTAGTCAATAATGAGCCTGTGGATGCTTTGAGTTTTATGTGTCATAGAACCCAAGCAGAAAGTCGTGGACGGCAAATTTGTAGCCGCTTAAAAGACCTTATTCCTCGTCAACTTTTTAAGATTGCCATTCAGGCCGCCATTGGTGGTAAAGTGATTGCTCGGGAGACTTTAGGAGCTATGCGAAAAGACGTAACTGCCAAATGTTATGGTGGTGATATTACACGTAAAAAGAAGCTATTAGAGAAGCAAAAAAAGGGCAAAAAGAAAATGCGTCAATTTGGCAATGTTGAAATCCCACAAAGTGCCTTTATTGCCGCCCTCAAAACAGGCGATGATTAACTATATCCTTGACAAATACGATCATTGATCTTGCCGAAACATGTGAGAATATGGCTGCATTTCGGCAGGCTTAAGAGAGTGGTAATTATGCCCTCACGCAGTGAGTTAGCGGAAGGTGATTCGGACTTGTGCGGTTTTGGCTTTGCCATTTTGGATATAGGGGCGGCAACGAGCAGCCCGAGCAGCCTTAAGAGCCGAGCGGTCAAAGCCTCATTTATATGGCTAGGGTATTATACCTCCATAATGGTCTTGCGTTGTAGGGCAACAATCTCTTTGCAGGCATCCTTAGCAAGGCTCATAAGCTCGGCAAATTGCTCATCGGAA
>JBKEBO010000008.1:0-1515 GCA_047973205.1 Alphaproteobacteria bacterium
ATAGGCTCTCCCAAAAAAGCATAGCTTCTTAGGGAAATTTGAACAACAGGGGTATATCTTGCGATAATATTACCTCTAGTTATTTGATAGATTTTTAATTGCAGTATCTAAATCTTTTACAACTGAGGGCAATAGCGTCACACTATTCCTAATATCAAGTAGTTTTTCGATATCTGATCTTTTTGACAAATCTAAAAGAGACCTTACTGCATCGGCTTTCACATACTTACCTCTTACATTCTTAGCCACCTCAATCAGCCTATCTATAATCTTATCCCTATATTTGTTTGGAATTTCTTTTGCATACATACCTAATGGCAAAGATATTCTTTTGATTGCATCTTTTTCAGGCTTTAGATACAAAACTTCACAGATATATCTCCATTTTTTATCTGTTGGAAAGTGAGCACAAGCACCAACTACCCACATTTTAGATTCGGTTTTTTTCAAGTTATCGTAACTTCTGAATATATTATCAAAAACAGATATATCATCATACTTATATCTTAGTGCATTTCTACCTAAGCAAACAGCAATATTTACAAATATGTCTTCATCTTCTTGGTCGTTTAGTACATTTAATAATAAGTCTATTGTTAAAGGATTGCGCAAATAAAACTTTGTTATTAGATTTACTTCATTAAAAGGCTCTCTTGACAATATTTGAGAAGCAACTAGACATAATTGTCTATCCTTAGATTTGATATCTCTCAAAGTTTTATCTAACCCTTTATCCAGTAGTTCTTCCTCCGAAAATAATTCTTTATAAGCATTCTGGAGCTTTAAGTTCTTATTTTTTATAAATCCGTTGTCAATCAACAAATCCCTAGCATTTAAATAAACTACAAGATCATCTGTCTTGTGTAAATCAAGTCCATTAATACTATTCTTGACATTTTCAATTAACTGTTCTTCTACCATTTCTATTTAACTATTTTACCGTTATCTGCCATGCTATTTAAGTCAATACCTTCAACATCACTAGCAAGATTATCCTTATTGTAAGAGTGGTAGTATTCATCACTATTTACAGGCTTTCGAGCATTCTGTAAATTATTATTATTCTTATTTTGATCTAGTGCAGAACCTTCAATATCTCTTGCTTTCCTACGTTCTTTCTTTTTATCTGTCATTTCAAATTCTGCTATAATAATCATCTCATCAAAGTCTTTTTTCTTCCTGCCTTTACTGTTCTTGTGTTGGTTTTTACGGCGTTTAGCATCGTTTGTAATACCAATGTAAACAACTTCATCATCTTTCATTAGTACATAAACAGATTGTTTTAACCCAAACACATCTACCCAAGTATTAGGGTCATTTACATAAGCGTACAGAGCTGCACCTCCTGCTAACCCAATCGGGTCTTCTGAAATATAAACCCCATCCTCTGGATTGTAGTATCTAAATCGGTTATAATACAGTCCGGTTTCATCATCATGAAATTGCCCTTGGAATCGGAAGTTGCACATATCTGCTTTCCCTTCCATTTCCACCACCTTTCCGTTGATGTCGAGC
>JBKEBO010000030.1:0-28295 GCA_047973205.1 Alphaproteobacteria bacterium
ACGAGTAAAGCAAACAAAGCTCTCTTTACATATAAGTATAAAGAGAGCTTCATTAAATAGCAATTATTGACCTAAGAAAATATTTTTAATAATTTCTTTTTTGAGTTCAACTTCATAATCAGCAGGAAAACCATCTGTGACAAAACCTCGTTGAGCCGCAGAAATCACCTGTAGATACCCTTAAAAAATATATTAAACAAGAGGTTATATAGTATCTACCCCGAAGAAAGAAGGCTCGCTGCAGCATCACGCTCAAATAGATAAAGTAAGATACGCAATGCCTGACCACGTTCACTTTTTAGCTCTGGGTCCTGATTTAAAATAAGCTGCACATCATCCGCTGCTGCAAATAGCAAATCACGATGGGCTTCTAAATCCACAAATTTAAACTCAGGCAGTCCTGACTGTTTTGTCCCCAATAAATCACCAGAGCCTCTTAACTCTAAATCTTTTTCAGCAATTAAAAAGCCATCATTGGTTTTCCGTAAAATCTTCAAACGTTCTTTTGCCACATGGCTAATCGGTTGGTGGTAAACAAGTAAACATGAAGATTGGCTATTATCTCTTCCCACACGTCCACGTAACTGGTGTAGCTGCGATAACCCAAAACGTTCCGCATGTTCAATGACCATAACTGTTGCCTCAGGAACATCAACACCTACCTCAATGACTGTTGTGGCAACTAGGATGCTTGCTCCACCATCCTTAAAGGCCGCCATAGCTTCATCTTTTTCTTTTGCTTTCATTTTGCCATGAACCAGATGGACTTTTTCTTCACCAAAGAATTCTTTAAGTTGCTGATAGCGGTCTTCAGCGGCTATCATATCAGATTTTTCAGACTCTTCCACCAAAGGACAAACCCAATAGACTTTAGCATCATTTGTCATTGCACGACCAATAGCCTGCACCACATCACCTAGCCGTTCACTAGGGAGAGCTCGGGTTGCGATATCTTTTCTTCCTTGAGGTTTTTCATCTAGCTTAGAACTTTCCATATCACCCCACATGCTGAGCATAAGCGAACGTGGAATAGGGGTGGCTGTCATTACGAGTAAATCTACGGCCTTACCTTTTGCCGTTAGAGTTACACGTTGCTGCACACCAAAGCGATGTTGTTCATCAATTACCGCAAGGGCAAGGTTATGATAAAGAACATCATCTTGAAGTAGAGCGTGAGTTCCTATGATAATTTGGGCTTTTCCAGAAGCTATTTGCTCTAAAATTTCTTGGCGTTTTTTACCTTTTTCTCGCCCTGTGAGTAAAATTGTATGAACTCCCACTTTTTGAGCATAGGTTGAGATGACTTTATAATGCTGACGAGCTAAAATTTCTGTTGGTGCCATCATGCAAGCCTGAAGGCCTGCCTCTGTTGCTGTAACCATAGCGAATAAAGCAACCATGGTTTTTCCTGAGCCTACATCGCCTTGAAGCAGCCGAACCATCTTAGAGGGCTGACGCATATCGAGTAAAATCTCTTTAAGAGAACGCCTTTGAGCATCTGTTAGCTCAAAAGGAAGATGGGCTAAAATCTCTTTAACTTTTTCTCCATTACCCTTTATAGCAATACCATTTTGAGATTTTATATGTTTACGAAGCAAAAGCAAGGCAAGCTGGTGAGCCAAAATCTCATCATAAGCAAGACGACGACGATAGAGGCTGCTTAATGTTAAGACTTCTGTGCTACTTGGATTTTGAAGCTCATATAAGCAATTCTTAAAGCTTGGCCATTCATTTTTTTTGAGCCAAGACTTATCTTGCCATTCCTCAAAATCCTCTAAACGTTCCAGTGCTTGAGTAACCAAACGTCCCATGAATTTATTTGTAATACCTGCAGTTAGTGGCCAAATAGGATGAAGCTTTGCGATATAAGCCATATCATCGATACTGCCAATATAGTCAGGATGGCTCATCTGTAGTTGCCCATGCCAAAAATCTAAATGCCCTGAAACAACACGAACCTCCCCAATGGGAAAGTTTTTTATTATCCAGCTTTCTGATGCTTTAAAATATGATATCACCATTTGCCCTGTACCATCTGACACACCAATACGCCATGGCTGTCTTGGATTATGAGGCTTTTCTATACCATCTACCCTTACTTTTAGTGTTGCAATCACATTGGCTTGAGCTTCGGATATTTTTGGCATATAGCGGCGATCTTGTACTTTCGTGGGTAAATGCCATAAGAGGTCGATAATCCGCACAAGACCTATTTTCTCTAACTTCTTGCCTAAAGTTGAGCCTACACCTTGCAATTTTTCAATTGACGTAAATAATGGGTATAATATTTGTGGACGCATATTGCTCCTTGCGGTATCTTTTCTTATAATTTATTTATAACGTAAAAATTTGAAAATGAGAATAACATATGGAAAATTTATCTGATCGACAAAAAAAACTTCGTTGGCATGCTTGGCATAGGGGCATGCGTGAGCTTGATATTTTAATTGGCACAGCTATTGATAAGCATCTAGAATATATCAGCGATGATGAAATGGATATGCTTGAGGCATTTTTAGAAGTTGATGATGCTGATGTTTGGCATTGGATAACCGAAAAAAAGCCCATTGACCCTCAATATGATAATGTTATTTGGCAATGGATAAAAGATGAGCGAGGAGATATCTAGCTTGGAAAATTGGCTTGCCAAAATTTCTTCTTCTTCAGATTGTCTTTGCGTTGGTGGTATAACGGAGGGAGCGGAGTTTTTTATTATCAAGCAAATATTACAAGAACAATCTTGTATATTTGTTGCAAGAGATGATAAGCATTTATCACTTATAAAAGAGTATTTAGGCATATTTGTGGGTGATTTTGATATATTAGAATTTCCTGCTTGGGATGTTACTCCATATTCTCGCAATTCTCCTGCTCACGATATTTTATCACTCCGTTTAAAGACCCTTCATCATTTAAGCCAAAAAAATATCCATAAAAATACGGTTATTCTCACTACCATCAGTGCCATTACACAACGAACATTACCCCAAAATATTCTTAAAAGTACAGGGCAAACAGTAAAAGTTAACTCGACAATTTCTATAGAGAATCTCACCAAACTTTTATTAAAACTTGGATATAATCGTACATCAACAGTTAGAGAAGCAGGGGAGTTTGCCATAAGAGGGGGGATATTAGATGTTTTTCCTACAGGGGAAAAATCGGGGATTCGTATAGACTTCTTTGGTGATGATATTGAAAATATTCGCCGCTTTGACACAACGACTCAAAGAAGTTTAAAAGAAATAAAATCAATATCATTTATTCCCGCAACTGAAGTTTTGCTCTCCGAGGAAAGCATTACCCATTTTCGTCAAAATTACCGAAAGCTTGCTTCAACCATAGAGAAGTCTGATATTTTATATCAATCTATATCCAATGGAGTTTCTTGGCCTGGGATGGAGCATTGGTTACCTCTTTTTTATAATAAGCTTGATAATATACTCGACTATTGTCCTGATTTTTTAATGATTCTCTCTTATCAATTTGATGATATTCAAAAAAGCCGTATGGAGGCTACTCAAGATTATTATCAGGCAAGGCTAAGCCAACAAAATGAAAAAAATATTGATGAAAGATATGTACCTGTACCACCGCATAACTTTTTTGAAAGCCATGAGAGTTGGCAAACACTCATCAAAGAGCGTTCTTATATCCAGCTATCACCTTTTAAAGAAAGTCATAATGATTTTAATCTAAATAGCCAAGCCATACCCCGATTTTATGAGATAAAAGCCGCTCATCTTCCCATGGGAGCTCGTATTAAGGCTTGGCTTAAAGAGCATAAGGTTAAGCATAGTGTTATTTTTTCTAAAAATCCTAATGCTCAAACCCGTCTTATGCGTTTACTCAAAGACACCGAAGGCCCAGAGGTAAGCCTTATTGAAGATGTTGCAGATATTGAGCATAGCATCCAAGACCATACGGCCATTATGCGAGGCCGTATAAAGCATGGGGTAATTATCAATGATACTGCTTTGATTTCTGATGATGATATTTTAGGTAAAAGCTATGGAAGCTCCAGAAAGAAATCACAACGTGCTGAAGATTTAATAATGCAAGCCTCTAGTCTTAATGAAGGGGATTTTATTGTTCATATTGAGCATGGTGTTGGCCAATATGAGGGCTTAGAAACGGTGACCGCCTTAGATGCTCCTCATGATTGTTTAAAGCTTGTTTATAGTGGTGGTGATCGTCTTTTTGTTCCAGTAGAGAATCTAGACTTACTCTCTCGTTATGGTGGTGATAGCGAAACCGTAAGCCTTGATAAATTGGGGAGTACGGCTTGGCAAACAAGACGGGCTAAAGCCAAAGGGCGTATTAATGAGATTGCTACAGAACTTATGGCTATAGCCGCTCAACGTGAAGTTAAAAAAGGCATTATGATGCAAGTATCTCAAGGAGCTTTTGAAGAATTTTGCTCTCGTTTTGGTTATCGTGAAACTGACGACCAATATAATGCCATTGCTGATGTTCTTAACGACTTAACCTCAGGTAAAGTTACTGATAGGCTAGTTTGTGGCGATGTTGGTTTTGGTAAAACTGAAGTCGCTTTAAGAGCAGCCTTTATAACAGCCTTAAGCGGCTATCAGGTGGCGATTATTGTTCCCACAACGTTACTTGCAAGACAACATTACCAAAATTTTGTTCAACGCTTTGAGGGCTTTCCTGTGAATATTAAGCAGCTTTCTCGTTTAGTATCCCCAAAAGAAGCCAAACAAGTCAAAGAAGATTTAAAAGCAGGTAAGATTGATATTGTTATTGGTACACATGCTCTTTTAAGTAATGATGTTCAGTTTAAACGACTTGGGCTTGTTATTGTGGATGAAGAGCAACATTTTGGTGTATCCCATAAAGAAAAACTCAAAAAACTTCGTAATAATGTTCATATGCTAACACTGACTGCAACACCTATTCCACGTACTTTACAAATGGCTCTTACTGGGGTGAGGGACTTAAGCATTATTGCCACACCACCTGTCGATCGTTTAGCTATTCGTACCTTTGTGCAAGCCTATGATAGCGTAACCATAAGAGAAGCTATTTTACGGGAAAAATATCGAGGTGGACAAAGCTTTTTTGTTTGCCCTCGACTTAAAGATATTCGAAAAATTGAGGAGAAGCTTAAGAAATCACTCCCTGAAATCAAAATTGGTATTGCTCACGGACAAATGCCAATAAAAAGTCTCGAAGAAACAATCACTGCTTTTGTTAATCAAGAATTTGATGTACTGCTCTCAACCCAAATTGTTGAATCGGGTATTGATATGCCCAATGTAAATACAATTATTATCTATCGAGCTGATATGTTTGGACTTTCGCAACTTTATCAACTAAGAGGCCGTGTGGGTAGAAGTGATATTCGTGCTTGGGCATGGCTTATAACAGAGCCCAAAAAACAAATCAGCAAAACGGCTTTACAACGTTTAGAAGTTATGCAAACACTTGACCATCTTGGTGCAGGCTTTTCGGTTGCTAGTCATGATTTAGACCAACGAGGAGCAGGCAATCTTTTAGGTGAGGAACAATCAGGCCATATTAAGGAAGTCGGCATAGAGCTTTATCAAAAAATGCTTGAAGAAGCTGTTTTAGCTGCAAAAAATAAGCAAACCAATGATAGCAACGAAGATAATTTATGGTCACCAAAAATTAATATGGGCATTGCCGTGATGATACCTGAGGTTTATGTTCCTGATTTAGACTTACGTATGAGTATTTATCGCAAAATTGCAAATGTGGGTGAGCTGCAAAATTTAGAAGATATCGCCTCTGAGATGCAAGATCGCTTTGGAGAACTTCCCGAAGAAGTCGAAAATCTTCTGAATATTTCTGCTATCAAAATCCAATGTAAAAAGCTTAATATTCAGCAGCTTGATGTTGGCTCTAAAGCAATTGTTATTAAGTTTTTTAATAATCAATTCAAAAACCCAACTAAGCTTTTGGAATATATTCAAAAACAATCCGATAAAATTAAAATCCGTCCTGATCAATCCATTTTATTATCTGAACAACTCAACGAAAAGCAAAAAAAACTTGAAGCTGTAAATAATATTTTGGAGAAACTAGAAAATATGTTATTGTAACCGAACTTATTAATGAGGATACAAAATGGAAAAAACAAAAACGCAAAGTCGCTTAGTTAAGGTTATATTAGGATGTGTTGCCGCTGTTGTTTGGGTGCGTTCTCTTTTTGGCCGCAAGCCTGAAAAATGGCCGCAAAAGCCTCAAAAGCAATAAGAAAAACTCCTAAAACATAAATATAAAGTCTATAAATTGTTTATGCCAAAAATAATTTTTGAGCATCTGCTAAGTTTTTGCTATGGCCTAAAGCCCATATGAGCTTTGCCCAAATATTTTCTGTTGTCATTTCTTTTGCCGATAAAATATTCTCTTTAAGTATTTTTACACCCACCTCATAAACCGAAAGATCAACTGCTTCATGTAAACATTGAGAAGCAATGACAATCAGTGTATTTTGCTTTTGTGCCTCTATAATAATTTGCTGCAAATTTGGCTCTTGGCAAGGAATACCACCAACACCAAAAGCTTCAACAATTAATGCATCGCAATATTGTGCCGCATTTTCAATAACTTGCTTAGGCATTGCTGGAGATATTTTTAAGATAGCAACTTTATCAGAAAATCTATCCATAAGGGTAAAAGGGGACTTATATTCCAAATGGGTGAATTTTTGACCAAAACAAGTATAAGTCATATGCCTATCTTTAAAATGAGCAATATAATCCTGATTTATACTTTCAAAGCCATCAAAGCTATGGGTTTTTGTTTTGACTGCGTTTTGCCCTAACATCAGCCTTCCACCAAAGGCAATAAAAACACCAGAAATATCAGATATTGCTGCAATAAAGGCATCTTGTAAATTTTGTGGTGCATCAGAATTTTCTTCTGATATTGAGATTTGTGAGCCTGTAAAAATAACGGGTTTGCTTAAGTTTTTCAGCATATAATTCAAAAGACTTGCACTATAGGCCATGGTATCTGTTCCATGAGTAATCACAAAACCGTCATAATCATCATAATTTTTATAAACTTTTTGAGCAATCTTAGCCATAAGGGCAGGGGTCATGTTGCTACTATCTATTTGCATAAGCGGTTCGATAACAATATCACAAAGCTCTTTAATCTTTGGAATATAAGATAAAATCTCATCTCCCGAAGATTTAGGCTTAAGGCCACTTTCACTCATTTGAGATGCTATTGTCCCTCCTGTGGTAATCATCAGAATTTTCTTCATTAAATATATGCTCCCTAATAGCTATTTTTTTACCTAAATGCTAAGATATAGCGATTCCACTAATATATGAGGAATAGAAATTCTGTCAAATATTAAAAAGTATATATTTTTCCTATGCATATCCTTTTCCTTTTTTGCTCAAAGCAAAGGAGTGACCTTAAGCATTGATGGAAATATTACCCAAGTTAATCATAAGCAAGCTTATCTTTACGGATATTTCTCTAATGCCCCCATACAGTTAGAGCATTTTTTATATCAGCCTTATCCACTTAAAAATATTCCTCAAGCCATTCGCAGTCAAAATAATCCCCAAGAAATATTTAAACAAGGCCTTGAAATAACAGCTCATGAACTCAATGATGATGATTTTTTAACCTATTGGCAAGCACGTCTGCAATATCCTGTAGTTGAAGCCAATGAGGTTTTTAAACATTTATATGAGTATCGCACGATAAAAGGAATATTATATGATTATCATAAAAATAGCTACGCTTATCAGCTCTATCTAAAGGCAAATAACAATCAAAAGATTATTTTGCGAATACCAAAAAATGTTTCTAACAATTTTAACTTTCGAGGCCTAAAAAACAAGCTTAATCAAGAGGTTTACGCAGTATCACTTATCCAAGAATGGGGTGAGGGGCTTATGGTTATGATTATCCATCATCCCAATCAACTGATTACTTTTAAAGATGGTCAACCACAAAAATTATTGGCCAAAAAAGAAGACTAAGACTGCAATTTTAGAACTTCGTATAGTTCCTGAGCCGCTTTATCTTTACTACAATCATAACAAGCGGCGACTTCATTAGCGAGCCGCTCAAAGGCTTGCTCATAAATTTTTCGTTCCGAAAAGCTTTGCTCTGGCTGATTAACCTTATGATATAAATCACGAACAACTTCAGCAACCGTCATTAAATCACCTGAGTTAATCTTCTGCTCGTAATTTTGAGCACGTCTTGCCCATATCTCTTTGCTAATCTTGGCTTTATCCTTAAGAATATCCAAGGCCTCTTTAACGGCATCTTTGTTCGATAATGGTCGCAAGCCACTTTTTTGAGCCTTTGCTAAGGGAATACGTAAGACGAGTCTATCTTCTATGGATTCTATAACAATCAATTCAAGCTTATGTCCTGCAATTTCTTGTTCTTCAATAGCTTTTACTTGCCCAACACCATGGGTTGGATACACAACATAATCGCCTATATTATAGTTTGTCATATACAAATCTTCTCTCAGAATAGTCTTTTATTCAATTAATTATGAATATTTTATTATACATTATTTTTTTTAATATTAAAGTGATGATAAGAAAAATATGAATTTCATCAGATAAAACTATATTTATTCTATCGTATTTCAGCTTTTTTTCAAGAATTTTAATATATGCGACCTATAAACCCTTAAGATAATTATGGATTTTCTAAAAGATTTTCATATAAAATACCAACATCTTTTGCCGATACTCTATGCAAGCTTAAGCTGTTTATTTTGACCATATAAAGTGTATCATCTTTAAAGAAGTTGAGTATATCACCTTCCTTTATTTTTATGCTTATATTCTTGGTTCTCTCTCCATTAATTCGCATTTTCCCTTTGATTATAATAGCTTTTGCTAGATTTCGCGACTTAACAAAACGAGCATGAACCAACCATTGATCTAGTCTTTGTTTGAACTCTTCCATCACCAAACTCACATATTATTTTTTAGATTTTTTAAAACTAAAAAGGGTGAGTCATGATTGATTTTTTTATCATTTCTCACTTGGGGTAAATAACCTCGCCAATAATAACGCTCTGCTTGTTCTTTATCTTTCACAAATCCAATATTTTTTAACAGACTCGTGACCTTATCCATACTTACACCTGTATAATTAGATGCTTGTTCAAGGCTTAAGCATTCTTTTTTCCACCCTTGTGTAATCATTTTTTCAATAACATCTATTCGCAACCAGCCTTTTTTTAGAGGATAATAGCCTAATAAAATAGCCATATCATCCGAAAACTCAGGCTTTGCTATATATCTTAAGTATAAAGAATTTTTATCCACCGTAACATCTGCATAGAGCTGGCATAAGATTCTTCGCAACTGTATACTTTTCTCATTGAGGGATGAGGGGGCATAAATAAAAGCCTTTCCCCAGTAAACTCTCATTTTTTTTAAAGACTTATAATCATGCTTTTGTCTTAGCTTTTTCTCCAAACCTGTTATAATCATAGAGCCTAAATTTTGCTTTAGATTATAACTTACACCCCGTAAATGCTTTGATTTTTCTTCACTATAATATTCTAATGCTAAGGTTGGTTTAAGCATCTGACTTATTTGATATCCAAGCCATGAATCCAGCCTTTTGAGCATCATATCAAGTTGATAATCCTGTAATAGTGTAGCCTTTAATAGCTTGATTTTAGGAGATAATATATCTTCTCCTTTTTGCAAATAAGCAATAGGCTCATCTCGCCATAACAACTCACCTTGCACATTAAGGTGAATATTTTTAGGTTTATCTTTTAAGAATTCTTGCAAACGAGCTTCTAAGTTTATTTTTAAAGCTTTATTAATCGCTACCTGTACAGCTTTTTCGCTATAACTTTCATTAGCTTGCTTTTTACTCTTAAAGGAAAATCCAGCTAAATAGCCAAATTCATGCCCTTCAATTTCTACACGACCATCTTTATGAATAATTGCCGAAAGCTCATGATGTTGCTTAAGTCGTCCAAGCAAAGCGGATGTTTTTCTATCAACAAAACGATGAGTTAAACTTTCATGGAGTCTATCCGATAACAAATCTTCCAATGAGCGACTTTTCGCCTGCCAAGCTTTAGCATGGTCTAACCATTTTTTTTGATAAGAAATATAAGTGAGCGTTCGCACCGCTGCAATATGCTGCAATAGCTTTTCTAAATCAGTAGCTTTATCATCAAGGCGTGCCATTTGTTGCTCCATCCAACTTGGACGAATATGCCCTTTATCTAAAATATCAATAAGAATAGGCTTTAGCATCTGAGCATGGGCATTAACATGGGTTTTTGAAAAATCAGGAATACGAGCTATTTCCCATAAGGTTTCAACTGCCTTCTGATTATTTACACGAAGCTTTATATCTTTATCTTGAGATAAAATATCTAAAATTGCCTCATCTTCTGCATAACGAGGCCGCAACATATTGCGTTTAGGAGGTGACTTCTTCAAACTATGAATAAGAGCCTCAACCGTAGAAAAATCAAGCAGGGAATTCCGCCAATAAATATGTTTAGGTGGACGAAATTCGTGCATTTCAATAGCATCTATCATCTCAGTATCTAATGAAGATATACCTGCTGTTACCCCAAATGTACCATCATTGCCACCACGACCTGCACGTCCTGCAATCTGAGCAAGCTCTTGAGCATTTAGAGGGCGAAAATCTCGTCCATCAAATTTTTTTGTTGCGGCAAAGGCAAGGTGATTAATATCCATATTTAGCCCCATACCGATAGCATCTGTGGCTATCAGCCAATCCACTTCACCCGCCTGATACATCTCCACTTGTGCATTCCGAGTCCTTGGACTTAAAGCTCCTAAAACAACGGCTGCACCACCTTTTTGCCTTCGAACAAGCTCTGCAATCGCATAAATATCATTGGTTGAGAAACTCACAATTGCGGAGCGAGTAGGGAGCCTTTCTATAGATTTTCGTCCTGCCCAACGTAAAGTAGAAAGCCGCTCTCTTGTTTCTATCTCTGCTAATGGTACTAACATCCGAATAAAGGGGGTTATGGTTTCTGCCCCAATAAACATTGTTTCAAATAGGCCGCGAGCATGCAAAAGCCGATCTGTAAATATATGGCCACGTTCAGGATCTGAACAAAGCTGAATTTCATCAACACCAATAAAATCAACCTCTTTACTTACAGGCATAGATTCTGTTGTACAAAAGAAATATTTAGCATTAGGTGGAATAATTTTTTCCTCACCCGTAATTAAAGCAACCTCACGGATATTTTTAATTTTTATGGCTCGTTCATAATTTTCTCGTGCAAGCAAACGTAAGGGAAAACCTATAATACCAGAGCGAAAAGAGAGCATACGATCAATCGCAAGCCATGTTTTTCCCGTATTGGTTGGCCCTAAAATAGCCTTTATTCTTACATCATTGTTCATTATAAACTTACTCATGAGTTTTTAGTAACGTTGATTTGATGAAAAATCAACGCTAAAATGATAAGAGATTAATTTGATAAAGGCTTTATTTTGGGACATATCATCACATTAGGGACTGAACGTCTAACATTGCGACCTTTTTCTATCAGCGATTTTAACGATTTAAACGAATGGCTGAGCCTTATGGAAGTTCGTCAATATTTAAATATGGACGAGGGGAGTGAAGAGGCAATCAGAGCATGGTTAGAACTCCGCTTACCCCATAAAGAAGATATGGGTATAAGCTTTATGAGCTGGGCAATTTCACCCAAAGGGAGCTATAAAGTCATTGGAAGCATTGAGCTTTGGGGAACGGGGGTTGGGCGGCCTGCGGGTGAGGTAGGCTTTGCCATGAACCCAAATTATCAACGTCAAGGTATCATCCAAGAAGCAATGCAGCTTGTGCTCGATCATTGTTTTTATATATGGAAGCTCCCACGAGTTCAGGCCGTGATTGCTGTAGATAACCTCCCTTCCATTAAACTTGTAGAAAAAATGGGTTTTATAAGAGAAGGGGTCTTACGTTCACAAGTCCAAACCCAAAATTACCAAGGCGATGCCTATATCTATTCAATTTTACCTCCAGAATGGCAAAATAATTGCTTCAGCAGTTGATATTTCAAGAAAAAATGTTAATATTTTTGTTACCACAACACCATATAAAGGATAATCTTATGTATAAACATCTCCTTGCAGTATCTTGCTTTCTCTTTACTTTTTCGGTATCAGCCTCCGAAATACCGCAAATTTCTGCTGATGAATGCGTCATTAGAGCGGCCATTGATGGTTCCGATAGAACCGCCGCTTATGTTAACATTACCAATAATACCGGGAGTCACTTAGAACTCACTTCTGTTAAAATAGATGAACTTGCTGATGCCGATAAAATAGAACTCCACAATATGAGTATGGAAAATGGCATTATGAAAATGCAACAAGTCGATACCATTCAGCTCCCCCAAGGGCAAACTATCTCATTACGACCTGGAGGGCTACATATTATGATTACGGAGCTTCACACCCTCCCTAAAGCGGAACAAAGCTACGAGATGAAACTCATATTCTCGGATGATAGCGAGCAAAGCTGCATAGGGGAAGTTCGCAACTTAGAAGATATTAAAAAAATGGCTACAATGGATATGGAACATAAAAATATGGCTCATGACAGCATGAAACATTAAGAGCAAAATATGCTTAAAAAACAGATAATCACAACTTTACTTTGCCTTATACCCACAATAAGCTTTGCTTTTGGGGGCTATGATGATGGCTCTCGCTGGGCATTTGTTTCTGACAGTTCATCAAACAAAGTTGCCATTATTGATACACTCAAACAAAGCTTTATGGAAAACAAAGAGCTAAAAACAATACCAACACAAATAATAATTAGCGATTTAAAAGACTTACTACTCTATCATAATAAAGTAGATAAAGTTATTTACGCCATTGACCTTAAGGAAGGTAAAGAATGGGAAATTCCGTTAGATTTTACCCCCCTTGATATAGTTTTCTATCCTGACGGCTCTAAATTTGCCGTTGTTGGTGAAGGACATATTTCTATTATTGACCCTATAACTAAGGAAATTAGCGGAATAATTAAAGATATTAATAATCCTGTAAGCATCAACTTCTCCTCTGATGGTTATAAACTATTTATCACCGAAAGAAACAATGGAAAAACACAGATTTGGAGCGTATACCACCAATTTTCTCGAAAGCTACAAATGGGAGATGGCCATGCTGTTTCCAATACCAGCCTTTCTGCAAACTCCTTATTTGCCATGGTAACTTCGCAAAATAACCTATTAATTTATAACCGTGTTGAAAATAAAAAGCTCGCACCAGTAAGACTCTCACAAGATGGCCTCCTTGGACGACCTTATTTTAGCTCTGATAGTAAGAATATTGTCGTTGCATCTAACGATGGCCAAGCCTTTATCTTAAAGCCATGGCTCTTACATTCCCCCAGAATCATATCTATTGCTTACCCACCCAATATCATCCGTACAGGATGGCTAGAGAGCCTAGGGATTATCTCAGGACAAAGCAAAATAACCATATTTCCCCTTGATAAAGAAGATAAATCAAAAGATATTCCCACCCAAGGATATGTTAATGATATGGTTGTAACCTCCGATAGCAAAAGATTATTTGCAACTCAGTCCGAAAGCACAAAAGTTAAAGTCATTAACCTTCGCAGCCAAGAAGTTAAAGATATTGAAACCAACCTCAAACAACCACATCTAATTGTCATGGGACGAACAAATACAGTTTGTAATTAAAAAATGAAAAAATTTATATTTATCACGCTATTATTATTCAATATTAATGCACAATCCGAAGAAAATCTTCGCTTCACTCTTCATGAAAAGACAATAGGGGAAGTCACCGAGAAAAACTGGAGCGATAAATATCTTTATATCGCTATTGGCTATATCTCTTGTCCTGATATTTGCCCCACAACATTGCTCGATATGACTGAAGTTATTGACAATTTAGGAGAAGATACCGATAAAATCATTCCTATTTTCATCTCCATCGACCCTAAAAGAGATACACCAGAAAAGCTTTATGATTACGTTAACTATTTTTCTCCAAAAATCAAAGGCTTAGTAGGAAATCACGAACAAACACAAGCCGTAGCAGAAAGGCTAAGGGCTACTTATGGCTACCAGCTCGACGGCACTCCCATAGAGCCTCCATTGCCCGAACGCTACGAGGTTTACCATTCAACTTACAACTACCTCTACAGCCCCAAACGTGAGCTTGTAGACGTATTTGGTTATGGAACTGCAGGCAAGGACGTTGCTCAGCAAATCAAGGAGCTTATTCCATGATAAAACCTCTTAGTGCCATATTGCTATCTTTTGCCTTTATTGCATCAGCTCAAGAATGCCCCATCCCAGATGGCTTCTCTCCCATGAATATCCCCCTACAAGACATCCCCATCAAACAAGATAATACCGATGCAAGCCCCACTGCAGATGCAAGCCCCACTGCAGATGCAAGCCCCGCTACAGATGCAAGCCCCGCTACAGACGCAAGCCCCGCTACAGACGCAAAAGTAAATACAGTAGATGTGAAAATAAACACAAAAGGGGTCTTTTTAATCAACTTTTGGGCCCCCTGGTGCGGGCCGTGTTTGCAAGAGCTTCCTTTGCTTGCAAAGGTGAAACAAATGGATAATCGCTATAATATATATACAATTCATGCAGGCAAGATACCTCAAGAGAAAAAAGAGGCTATATTAGAACAAGTTAAAGAGCTTACTCCTTGGTATACTCCCGATTTTAATATCATCAAGCAGTGGGATGCCCAAGGGCTACCCTTAAGCATCGTTAACAGCCCCAAGCAGCAATATATTCGCTATGGTATTATCAAGCAAGATGTACAGCAGCTTAATCAATGGCTTACATGCCTTTCTGGCAATAGTCTCAAAAGTGGAAAAGAGCTTTATTTAAGCCATGGAAAGGGGGGATGTGCCGAATGTCATGGCGTAGATGGCAATACTCCAACAGTTCCCATATATCCAAAAATTGGAGGACAATCATACACTTATCTCTATAAACAGATGCTTGATTATCGTGATGGTAAACGTACCAATGGGCTATCTGTAACAATGAAAACAGCTTTAGAGCCATTCTCAGATGAAGAAATCAAGGCTATGGCTGAATATCTAGCCAAGCAAAAACCATTTTAACCATTTGATTTATAATGATTTTATTGAAAAGACAACTAAAGTTGTTAAGTGATTTAACCTCACCAAATCCTTGCCCAAAACCCGAATATTCACCAACCTCAAGAGCAGGGATTTTTCTCCCATTTTGCACATTTTCTGTCCATTTTTAACCACTTTTATCCATTTTTATCCATTTTTATCCCCAAAATAGCAATATGCAGCCAAGCAGACAATCAAGAACTCGATGGACAAAAGGGGTAAATTTTGGACAAAATTGGTATTTTTCGGATAATTATGGTTATATATGGACGAAACTTGATCAAACTGGGTAACATAAACCCGTATTTTCAGACGTTTTAAATTGACTCATTCTTTATAAAAGGCACCAATTGCAACTTCCAAAATCAGAACAAAAAACTCTAAAAAGACCGAACATAAAGTCAGCCCAAAATCACTTTGCAAATTCAGCTCGATGAAATCCTGAGAAGAATAAACAAAGAAGGATGAGAAGTAAAAGGAACATTAAAAGCTTCAAAAATCGATAGAGAATAATGAGGGGAATAAGAACATCTTTAAATGAATTTGCTGCATAATTTATATTATGTTAAATTATATAAATGTATATTTATCATATACTTATATATATTAGCTAATTCTTGTATGCAGTTTGTTCTTTCTTTCGCCATAGTTTCCGCCTTATTTTGACACAAGTTTTAAGCCAGATTTTACTGCAGCTATGTCTTATATGAGCTAAAGTCATTTTAAGCCTCTCTCATGAGCTTTTCTTTTTTATGTATGTAAGAACATATAAAAACAATTTAACTGCTCTCTTAAGCTTTCTAATGAGGTCAATATTTCACAGAAAGAATATAAAAAAGCTCTTTAAGCGTTTCATCTACTTAAAGAGTTTGATAAGTTTGATATATAACTAACTGAAGTTAATGGTTGTTCCCTATTAACTGAATGAAGTTCACTCTATTGTAATAATATGACCATCATATGTTGGCTGCATATTATCAGGAAGCTGCTCTATCAGCTCATTATGATCCAAATTTAGGCCGATATGGGTAATCCATATATGTTTTGGTTGAATACGATCGGCCCATTTTTTGATTGTATCATAATCAGCATGGGTTGGATGTGGCTTAAAACCAATCATTCCCACCATCCAATGTTCTACATTTTCATAGGCCTTAAGAGCCTCATCACTCATGGCGACAACATCTGTTGTAAAAGCAAATTTTTTATCGAATAAAATGCCGTAGGATGTTGAAAAGCCATGACTTTGTTCGAAAAATTGGCAATCAATATCTGCAATCGTACGATATTCATTTGAGGTGATAATTTTTGGCTCTAATGTTGGTTTATAGAAGTTTTTATTTTCAGGAATTTCTTCAAACACCCAAGGGAAACTTTCTGATAATTGTTGATGAGTTTCAACGGACATATAAGCTGGTAAAGCCTTATTCATCAAACGGTTCAGACTACGGACATCATTAAGACCATGAGTATGATCCGCATGGGCATGGGTGTAAATAACTGCATCAGCTTGTGTAATTTTATTAGCCAGAAGCTGCTCTCGTAAGTCTGGCCCTGTATCCACAAGGATACTATTATCTTCTTTTTGTACATAAAGACCAGGCCGTAAACGTCTGTTTTTAGGATTATTTGAATCACAAGCTCCCCAACCCAACTCTACGGCGGGTGTGCCTGTTGAACCTCCTGATCCTAAAACTGTGACTTTCACTAAACTTATTTCCTCGCTTTTTTAAAGAGCTGATAAAAATTATCACTTGTTATTTCAGCAATTTCATCAATCGATACATCACGAAGTTCTGCCAAAAATGCTGCTGTATGAGCCACATAAGCAGGCTCGTTAGTTTTTCCCCGATAAGGTACTGGAGCCAAATATGGAGCATCGGTTTCTATGAGTATACGATTTTTTGGAGCTTTTTGGGCAACTTTTTGTATTTCTGCTGCAGATTTAAATGTTAGAATACCTGAAAAAGAGAGATAAGCTCCTAATTCTAAACAAGTATCAGCAAATTCTTCACTTCCACTAAAACAGTGAATAAGGATATCAAAATCCCCTTTTGCTCGTTCTTCTTTCAAAATCTGCAATGTTTCTGCCTCTGCTTTTCTTGTATGAACAATAACAGGTAGTTGTAAAATTCTTGCGGCCTCAATATGGCGACGGAATTGCATTTCTTGCTGCTCATAAGGGCTATGATTATAATGAAAATCAAGGCCAACTTCACCAACTGCCACAATCCGATTATGCTTATTGATATATTCCACCAAAGGAGTTGGTGATGTTTCGGTATCGTCTTTACTATAATGAGGATGAGTTCCAACGGCTTGATAAATAAAGTCATATGGCTCAATAAGCTTTAAAGCAGCATCAAAATTTTGGGGCTTTGTCGCAATATTGAGTATAGCTTTTATCTGGCTATTTTTGGCATTTTGAATAATAGTGTCCATGTCATCCTTAAGCTCAGGAAAGTCTAAATGGCAATGGCTATCAATAAACATTAAGAAAGCCCCCTATTCTTCTGTAATATAACGAGGAAATATAGGCTCTGGCTTATCAATAACAAGCCCCTCTTTAAGCTGACCAACATCACCAACCATTGCAAAGTCTCTATCGGTTGAAGCTATTGAGAGATAATCTAATATTTTACCTGTAGATTGGGGCATAACAGGTTGTAATAAAAGTGTAATGTTACGAATAGTTTCGGCTAAAACCCATAGAACAGTTTCCATCCGTTGGCTATCTGTTTTCTTTAATGCCCATGGAGCTTGAATATCCACATATTGGTTAGCTGCACGAATAAGTTTCCAAACCGCCTCAATCGCATCAGTGAAAGATTGTTTATCAATCTTTTTTCGCATTTCCTCTAATACTAAATTACACTGATTTAATAGGGCTTTATCTTCATCTGTTAAGCCTTTATGAGCAGGAATTTTCCCCTCACAATTTTTATAAATCATCGAAAAAACTCTTTGAGCTAAGTTCCCATATTCATTAGAAAGCTCACTATTAATACGATTAACCATCGAGCTTTTAGAAAAATCACCATCATTACCAAACGGAACTTCACGAAGCATAAAATAGCGTACAGAATCTAAGCCATATTCATTAACAATTTCAATAGGATCAATAACATTTCCAACAGATTTTGAGATTTTTTCCCCCTCATTTGTCCACCAGCCATGGGCAAAAATTCGTTGAGGCAAGGCTAAACCTGCAGCCATAAGAAAAGCAGGCCAATAAACCGCATGAAAACGAATAATATCTTTGCCAACCATATGGACATTTGCAGGCCAAAATTGTTTAAATTTCTCGCTTTCTGTATCAGGATAACCTAGAACTGTCAGATAGTTAGCCAAGGCATCAAGCCATACATACATCACATGATTTTTATTATTAGGAACAGGTATACCCCATTTAAAACTGGCTCGGCTAACCGATAAGTCATGCAGTCCCGAATTTACAAAGCTTATCACCTCATTACGCCGTGATTTTGGCATGATAAAGTCAGGATGTTTTTCGTAATAATCCAAAAGCTTATCTTGATAAGCTGAGAGTTTAAAAAAGTAGCTTTCTTCCTTAAGCCACTCAACTTCCGCCCCGCTTTCTTTGGCATATCGGATACCATCACGAACTTCTGTATCACTTTCCATATAAAAGGCTTCGTCACGAACAGCATACCAACCCTCATAAGCATCTAGATAAATATCACCTTTTTCAATCAGTTTTTCCCATAATGCCTGAGCCGCCTTATAATGACGCTCTTGTGTTGTGCGGATAAAATCATCATTCGAATAGTTCATAAATTGAGCAAGATCAGAAAATCGTGCCGAAACTTCATCGGTAAAATCCTTCGGCTTGACCCCTTTTGCATTGGCTGCTTTTTCTACTTTTTGACCATGCTCATCAGTACCTGTAAGAAAGTAAACATTGTAGCCGTCAAGCCGTTTAAATCGAGCCATAACATCACAAGCTAAACTTGTATAAGCATGGCCAATATGAGGTTTATCATTTACATAATAAATAGGTGTGGTGATATAAAAATTGTTACCGCTTTGCATGTGAGCCTTACACTTTCTTTAAATTTTACAAGTTTGATAATGCTAAAAACAATTGATTAAGACCTGCTGTGCGATCTATATCTCCTGATAGTAGCTGCTTTGATATTCTTATTGTTTTATCCCATAATTGCAACCATTCATCTAATGGTTTTTGTGATTTTTTAGATAAAAGTTCTTCGATTTTGTTTGGAATAGCTTGTTTTGCCTCTGCCGCATTAAGGCATCCTGCCTGAATAAGCCGCATCCAAATATCTATAAAAAGAGTAAATTTTTGTTCTTCTTCCCCACTACTCACCTTAGCATATTGACGACAAAAAGTTGGTATTTTTGATAAATTATTTGTATTTAGCTGGCCAAAAAACTCTAAAATTTCTTGCCATGCCCCCTGCTCTTTTTCGCTTGATAGCTGCAATGCTCGGCCGATAGAACCATTGGCCAACCAAAGAGTTATTTGCTTATCTTCAGTATTTAGTGTAACTTCTTCTTTTTCCATTAGCCTTTGCATATCATCTTGATTAAGTGGTGAAAAATGTAATTTTCGACAACGTGATGTAATTGTTGGTAAAAGCTTATTAGGGTTATGCGAAATAAGGAAGAATATCGTATTTTTTGGTGGTTCTTCTAAGGTTTTTAAAATTGCATTTGCGGCATTGATATTCATTTCATCAATCGAATCAACAATAATCACCCGATACCCCTCTTTTCGTGTAACCGCTAATTGACGGTTCATCTGACGAATAGCATCAACTCCAATAGCGGCTTTGAGCTTGCCTGTTTTTTCATCGGCTTGTCTTGCAATATAAATAAAATTAGGATTTGATGATGCAAAATATTGTTGAATTTCAGGTGTATCTAGTGGAACATCAAGCTTATCTAGCGTTAGTTCTTTAGTGATATTAGCGACTTCATCTAGTGAAAAAAGAGCGTTTTGATTGGCATCCTTTGCTTTTTGAGGAAGCTTTTCACTTAAGATAAATCTTGCCAAATAGTGAGCAACCCCTGCTTTTCCAATGGATTTTTGCCCACAAAAAAGCCAAGCATGATGCAGTTTATCATGCTCCCAAGCTTTTAAAAAGCTTTTTAGAGCCTCGTTATGGCCAACAGGCTTAAATGTTGGATATGGCTGGTTCATTATAAATTTTTAAGCTTCTCACAAATATTGACTATATCTTTAAATATTGTATCTATATTCTGGTGAGCGTCAATAACTTTAAAGCGTTTGGTGTTTTGAGCCATGGCCAAATAGCCTTCTCGCAACCTTTCATGAAAAGCAATATCTAAATTTTCGAAGCGATCTTCTTTTACGTTTTTGCTCGCCTCACGAATATTGGCACGCTTTAAGCCAACTTTAGCAGGAATATCAAGCAGAAAAGTGATGTTAGGCTCAAAGCCATCAAGGATAATTTCATTAAGCTGGTATAGCTTTTGTAGCGGCATATCATGACCATAGCCCTGATAAGCAATGGTTGAGTCAAAAAAACGGTCGCATAAAACCCATTTTCCTTCCGCCATGGCTGGTTTTATCAATCTTTCCACATGGTCAAATCTTGCCGCATAAAAAAGCAAAATCTCACTCATAGGTTGCCAGCTCTCTGTTGCACCCGAGACTAAAAGCTCCCGAATCTTTTCGCCACCTTCTGAGCCTCCAGGTTCTCTTGTAACAACCGTTTCAATGCCTTGCTCATTGAGCCAGCTTGCAAGCATTTGAATTTGCGTGGATTTTCCTGAGCCCTCGCCGCCCTCAAAGCTGATAAAATAGCCCTGTTTCATCTTTGAGGTCATCCTTTACTCTCTTCTTTTTTACCTTGAGCACGCCAATACTTAAAATTGAAGAATAAACGTTGCATACGACTAAGCTCTTCCACATTATTGGCCGCAAGCAGCGGGATACTTGCGATAATTTCATCACTGTTTTTCTCTTTGACAATCACTTTGCCTAGAGGTTGATTTTCCTCAACTGGAGCTCGAACTGGACGTAGATAAGTGATAAAACTTGTTAAATTTTGAGCTTGATCATGACTTAAAAAAAGGCGGACATCATTTTGCACCTTAAGATCTACCGAAGCTTGCTTGCCGCCCCATATAGGAACTTCTCCCAATGTTTGACCTTTAGTAAAGAACCAATTCCATTCAAAGTTTGCATAACCCCAGTCTAAAAGTTTTGAGGCCTCATCAATTCGCTCTTTCATCGATTTTGTGCCCGCAACAACGACAACCATTCTACGGCCATTTCTGACACCTGTAATCGTTATACAATAACCCGCATCTTCGGTATGGCCTGTTTTCATGCCATCAACATCATCCCTATTAGTAACAAGCCAATTGCGATTTTGATGGGTAACTCCATTGAAAGTGAATTCTTTTTCAGAAAATAATGGGAAATATTGTGGAAAATCGGCAATAATCCGATGGGTTAAAATGGCTAAATCTCTTACGCTCATTTTTTGCCCAGGATCTGTCCACCCTGAGGCATTGGCAAAATAGCCTTGTAAACCAAGCTCTTTTGCTTTTAAAGTCATCAATTGGGCAAATTTTGCTTCCGTTCCTGAAACCGTCATTGCTAATGTAATGGCGGCATCATTACCTGAAGCCGTAAGTAAGCCATGAATAAGGTCTTTAACAGATACTTTTTGTCCAACATTTAATCGCATGGATGAACTACCTGTGGCAATACCACCTCTATCTACGGCTTCTTTTGGTACTGTAATAATCTGATCCATCGAAAGTTCGCCCTTTGTGAGTAAATCAAAAATCACATAAGCGGTCATCATTTTACTCATAGATGCTGGCGATATAAGCTCATCAGCTTGTTTTTCGTATAAAACAGAGTAATCGTTGGTTAAGTCTACAACAATGGCATTACGTGCCGTTGTTTCTATTTCGTTTGCAAAGGCAAAAAAAGGAAATAAAACGGCAATCGCTATTAAAAAGGATTGAAAGGCTTTTATATATCTCATTCTTTTTGCCTAAATATTTTTTTACTGGGTATATTGACTTGCATTTGTATCATCAGCAGCCAAAATTTTATTATCGCTTGATGCGGCCTGAGCTGATGTTCCATTGGAAGCAACCTTGATTAAAGTTACCCGAACCTTTGTAATACCATCATCATGCATATCAATTTTTTTTGCAGCTGCTTTTGAAAGGTCAATAATTCTACCTGCAATAAAAGGTCCTCTATCATTAATGCGAACTGTAACCTTTTTACCATTAGAGAGATTCTCAACACGTACGATCGAGCCTAAAGGAAGCGTTTTATGTGCAGCAGTCAGAGCATATTGGTTATATCTCTCACCATTTGCAGTTTTTCCTCCGTGAAAGTCAGCACCATACCATGATGCAATCCCTACTTTAGAATATTTTTTTACGCTACTATTAACATGATATTGTTTGCCCCGAACTGTGTAACTATAAGACTTTTTATCAACACGCCCTGTACTTTTTTTATTAGAAGCACTTGTGACAGTCGATAATTTACCATCGTTAGCACAGCCTGAAACTGTTAGTCCTAATAAAGATACTGTTATAACTAAAACAATTTTTTTTATCACTGTTTACTTTCCTTAATAGTTAAAGTGTTTCACGATTTTATATAGATTCAAATCTAAGTTCAAGGAGTTATTTATCTTTTGCTATAATTTTTTGGTATACTTTGTAACTTAAATAAGCATCATTAGGGAAATTATTTTTTATTTGCCAAGACTTTAAGGCCTTTCTACTTAAAGCTCCCCAATCACCATCTATGGCTCCTTGATAAAAGCCTTTTTGCTTTAATACTTTTTGTGTATCGATAATTTGATTCTTGCTAACATCTTGCCAATTCTTATCTTTTTTATGAACAAGCTGGATATTTTCAGCGACATCATCTGCTAAAAGCCCAATGGCTAGAGCATAGCTCACAGAACGATTCCAAATCATGATTACATTAAAATTATCATAAACGATAAAAGCAGGGCCAGATGCTCCTTGGGGAGCTATAATAGCCCCATGACGCTCATCATTTAAACGAAACTCCCTATTTTGCACAGGTTTTACCCCAAGCTGCTTCCATGCTGCAATAGATTTTGGCTTATTCCGCCCTCTTAAATCATAATCAAAACCTTTAGGCAAAACAACCTCTTGCCCCCATGGCTCTCCCTTCTTCCAGCCTTCATTTTTTAAATAGTTCCCAGCAGTTTCAAAGGCATCCTTACGGCTTCCAAAAATATCAATTTTACTATCTCCATCACCATCTAGGCGATATTTTTGTATCTTATTGGGTAAAAACTGCAAATGTCCCATAGCTCCTGCCCATGAGGATAATGCACCTGCAGGAAGCTGACCTTTGCTGACTAAATCAATAAAGATATTGAGCTCATTGGCAAAAAAACTACTCCTACGAGCATCGCAACTCAAGGTGGAAAGAGCATCAACTGCCTTTATATTTCCTTGAAAATTTCCAAAATTTGTCTCCATACCCCAAAAAGCAATAAGATATTGCCCTGATATACCATATTTCTCATATAAAGCATCTAAATCTCCCTTAAGAGCGGTATATTCTTCTTTTGCTTTATTGACCCTTGTTGTGGAATGCATCCGATCTAAATAACCATAAAAGCTATGAACAAATTCAGCCTGTGCCCTATCATTTTTAATAATTGCACTTTTAAACTGAGCCTTATCTATAGTTTTTTGTAAGACAGATGTTGCTATACCTTTTTCTTGTAAAGATTTCTTATACTCACTTTTCCACGCACTAAAGTCCCGACATTCACCAAAAGCGGAAAGGCTCAATAATGCAGCCAAACTAATATACTTTAATTTCATGAGCTTATCTCTCCTTTAGGTATCCATTCATCTGTTATTCCTTTAAAATAATACGCTGTTAACCCTGCGATTTCACGCAACGCAAGGGATATTTTATAAAAGCGAGAACCCACATTAAAACGATGAACACGCCGATATTGATTTCCTGTCATATAATCAACAGGCCATGGTTTTATATCTTGCCATCCCATTTTTTTAAAAACACCAATTGAGCGTGGCATATGCCAAGCTGAGGTTACCAAATACCAATTTTCATCTTCTTTGGGCTGGTATTTTTTTGATGTAAATAAAGCATTTTCTTGGGTAGTCGTAGATTCTCCTTCAATAAGGAGTTTACTACCATCAAAGCCAATATCATTTAAATATTTGACAGCATATTTACCCTCACTACCTTTTTTTCCCGCTCCTGTAAAAATAACTTTAGATTGAGGATATTGGTGCATTATTTCTGGAATAACTGTTAATCTTTCAGCTCTATCACTCAACAAAAGTTGCCCCCTATCTTCTGTACCCAAACTATCTACAATGCCTCCCAAAATAATAAAGCCTGCTATATCCCCACTGACTTCCTCTTTAGGGAAACGGTCTTCCAAATATTTAAAAATCAACTGCCCCGGGTCAAAAAGAATAATCCCTACAAAACACCAAAAACTGATATTCATTAAGATTAAAGCGAGCCTTCTTCTATTCATGAACAAAAAAATAATCGCTAAAAATAAAATAATTAGCAAAATCGATATAGGGTCACCCAAAAATCTCAGATATTTCATTACATTAAAAACCTTTATTTTTTAGCCTTTAGACATTATTATTAAAGTTATTATATTTTAAAATCGTTAAACTTTTATAAAAGGTAAAGTAATGACAAACTTATATTCTATTGAAGATGAAAGAGGCATTCTTGCCCCCAAGATTGATGATGAATGTTTTTTAGCCCCTAATGTCCATATTATTGGTGATGTTACCATAAAAAAAGGAGCTAATATCTGGTTTGGTGCAGTTTTGCGAGGTGATGTCGAACCTATTGTTATTGGTGAAAATTCTAATGTTCAAGATAATTGTGTTATTCATACCGACCTAGGATTTCCTTGCCATGTGGGTAATAATGTTACAGTTGGTCATGCGGCTATACTTCATGGTTGTACAATCGAAGATGGTAGCCTTATTGGTATGGGAGCGACCATCCTAAATAATACGGTTATAGGCAAAAATTCCCTTGTGGGGGCTGGTGCTTTAGTAACCGAAAACACCCAAGTAGAAGAAGCCAGTCTTATTGTTGGCTCTCCTGCAAAGGTTATTCGCAAACTAAAGCCCGAAAATATTGAAGCCATGCATCAAAATACTGCTCGCTACTTACAAAAAGGTCAGAGCTTTAGAAAAAATTTGAAAAAAATATAACTCATGACTTGACAGTTAGGTGGAAATACGGCATAAATTGCCACATCTGCTTATGGATGGGTGGCAGAGCGGTTGAATGCACCGGTCTTGAAAACCGGCAAGGGTAAGACCTTCGTGGGTTCGAATCCCACCCCATCTGCCAATTAAAAGCTCCCACAAGGGAGCTTTTTTTGTTGTGGTCATTCCCATATTGCATAAAAAAAGCCCCCATATTGGAGGCTCTTTGCATTACTTTTTAATAAGTATAAATATCTTACTGCTCAAAATAATCTGGATATTGTTGGCCTAACTCTTCCATTGCCTTAAGAACCGCACCAAAGTGAACATCTAGCAATGCTTCTGCTTTATCACAATCCTTGTTATTTAAGGCATCAAGAATTTGCTCATGTTGAGCTACAAGCCCATTAAGATCTGATGTTCCAAAAAGGCTTAGGAAAACCACACGATCCATCTGAGCTTTCTCACGCTCAACCAAGTTCCAAACAGCAGCACGACCCGATGCAACTGAGATTTTTTGGTGGAACTCATCATCCAACTTCATAAATTCTTCGGGCAAGCCCTTATCTGCAGCTTCTTTTTGGCGAAATATTAAAGCCTGAAGCTCATGATAGCTTGCAGGACTTAGCCCATCTTTTTTACATAAATCTTTAGCAATAGCACTCTCTAACGCTAAACGAACAAAACGAGCATTACGTACAGATGTTACCGAAATAGCAGCCACACGGCTTCCTCGTTGAGCTAAAATCTCTACCATACCCTCTTGGCTAAGGCGAATAAGGGCTTCTCTTACAGGGGTGCGGCTTGTACCTAAATATTTGGCTAAATTTGATTCTGAAAGCATTGCACTTGGTTTAAATTTTAAAGTAACAATGCCTAAGCGAAGCCAATCATGAACTTGGTCGCTCAAAGGTCTCCTATCTTGTTGTGGATTCCATGGTAATTCATCTAAATTTTCTATATTTTCCATTCTTTTCCTCTTCCGTGGATTAATATTTACATTAGTATATCAGAAAACAAAAAGGATATCATCCTATTTTATCAATTATTTTCACAATCCATTTTCAATTTTTTTTGATATATTAATATAACTATCTTATAAAGACATAAATATCAAAGAAGAGATGAGAAGAGACTGACATGAAGAATTTACCTCTTAATTATAAAGTTTCAGCTATTCAAATGAATAGTCAATCCGATAAAAAACAAAACCTTAAGCAGGCTGAAGAGCTTATAGCAGAAGTTGTTGAGCTAGAGCAGCCACAACTTATATGCTTACCCGAAACCTTCGATTGCCTTGGTGGTGGAGCTTCACATTCACAAGCACAAGCTGAAGCCTTTCCTAATGGTGAGGCATATCACATTATGTCGAGCTTAGCTAAAAAATACAATATTCACCTCCATGCTGGCTCCATGCATGAACTTGCGGGCAAACGTTGGTATAATAGTAGCGTTATCTTTAATAATCATGGAGCAGAAATTGCCAAATACCGTAAAATCCATCTTTTTGATGTAGCAATCCCTGGTGGACCAACTTTTAAAGAATCCGATAGAGTTGCTCCTGGTCATGTAGAGCCTATAACCTACGACCTCCCCAATGGTTTACGCATCGGTTGTGCTATTTGTTATGACTTACGTTTTCCTGAGCTTTTTCAAAGCCTTCGCGAAAAAGGAGCTCATATCATTGTTATCCCTTCCGCCTTTACTTTGCAAACAGGCATGGAGCATTGGGAAGTTCTCTTACGGGCAAGAGCCATTGAAAATCAGTGTTTTATCATTGCCCCCAATCAAACTGGTATGCATGATAACGGCAAACGCTCCTCCTATGGTCAAACGATGATTATTGACCCTTGGGGACAAGTGATTGCCCGCCGTGCAGGTGGTATTGGAGCGGTTGTTTCTCGCCTTGATATCGAATATCTCCAGCGTATTCGTACCGCCATGCCTGTACAATCCCATAAAATTCAAATATCACAAAATGATGTTGGCTTATAAATATAAATATGCTACTTAAAAAAGAACAAATATTATTCTATATAGTTAGGTTGTAAAAAAATGCATCTTAAAGCTATTTTATCATCTTTTATTCTGACAACTTCCACCATAAGCCTTGCTTATGCCGATACAACACCTAAGACTTGGCCTGGTAAAAAATGGTTAGAAGACAATGTCTTTCTAGCTCCTTTTGATCTTTGGGTTGGTGTTCGAGCTGTAACTAGCCCCCGTTATACAGGAAGCGATCGCTATCGTTACTATCTAAGACCTATTGTTGAAACCGAAGGCTCAAAGCGTCGCCCTTTTATTGCCGATTCTATTGCAGGTGGTGGGGTTAAACTTTTTGATTATTATGGTGCTTATTTAGGTGGTACTCTTTTTTGGCGAGATGGCTGGAAAGCCGAAGATGAGCTTAAAGGGTTAAATGAGCGTCGCTCTGGCCTTGAGGCTTCTGCCGTTCTAGGTTATGAAAATTTTCGTGGTTTTGATGCAAAACTTATTGCCTCATGGGGGCTAACTGGTGATGTTAAAGGGTTGCTCGTAACTGCTAAAATGGAGCAAGATTTTCAACTCACCCCTTGGTGGCGTATCACCCCTGGAGCTTATATTAGCTGGGGTAGCGAGGAATATATGAATAATTATTTTGGCATATCACCCGAAGAAAGCCTCCATTCTTTGCACCATCTTGCCGCTTATAAAGCTGATGCAGGTTTTAAAGAAAGTCGTCTTTATATCAGTAACATGTTTCAAATTAACGATGATGTTCGCCTATATTTAGATGGATATGCCAACTTCGCCCTTAAAGAAGCAAAAGAATCTCCACTGATTAAAGATATTGGTACAGATATTAACTATGGTGGAAGTGCTGGCCTTTCGTTTAGATTCTAATC
>JBKEBO010000053.1:0-29184 GCA_047973205.1 Alphaproteobacteria bacterium
TCAAAGGAAACTTCAATAATTGTCAGCTTATCGTCAGAGGCAAGTATTTTCCTAAAAGAGCCTTCACCAAGTTCTTCAATATCTATTTTATTATATTCAAAAAACATTGTTTCCTCCTTAGCTTCACTGACTAAAATCATGGCATGCTTTTGTATTTATGGCAATGTAAAATGTTTTGCTCTTATATCTACTGTGTGAAAAAACTTGCTTTTTTATGTTGAAGCGTTTTTAATGTGATAGGTAATTTATTATAAAAAATGGTTGTGTTATAATGCGTTTAGTTTTGAATATTGTTGTGATATTTGCTTTAAGTTTTTTGGCAAGTTGCGGTTTTAAGCCTGCGAATGGAACAGCATCATCGTTTAATACAACGGGCTTTATGCCTGCTATCTCTCTTCCACAACCTCAAACAAAGGCTGAATATGCCTTAAAAAATGAGTTTCAGAGGCGGCTTTCGGGCGATCAAGGAGCTTATCGTTTAACTTGGCGATATAACAATAGCTTAACAGGTAGTTCGCTTAATACAAATAATGATTATGAGCGTTACAATAATCGTTATACTCTAAGCTGGCAACTTTATGATAGTAATAATAGACGAGTAAAATCAGGGACTTCACGGACGAATATTGGCATTAATATTGCGAAAACAGGCTATCCGACAATAGCGGCTCAACAAGATGCCGACCGTCAGGCTGCAAAGATACTTTCTCAAGATGTTTATAGTCAACTCAGAGCTTATTTTCGGCAGTATAAATAAATGAAAATCAGTGTTAATCAGATTGCAGCGACTTTAAAAAATCCCAATCCTGCTTATATGGCCTGGCTTGTTTATGGCCCAGATGAAGGTAAGGTGCGAGAGTATGGCTCTAAGCTTGCACAATCGGTTCTTCAGGGGGATACGGACCCTTTACGTGTTTCGGACTTTTTAGGAAGCCAGCTTAAGGATGAGCCTGCAAAATTTTTTGATGAGGTTGGAACAATCTCCATGTTTGGTGGGCAGCGTGTTTTACGGATTCGTAGTGCTAAAGATGAAGTAGCCTCTATTGTCGAAGATTATGTGAATGCTCCCAATAGTGATACGCTTGTTATTATTGAGGCAGGGGACTTAAAGCCACGATCGAAGTTACGCTTGCTTTTTGAAAAAGCAACACTTGCGGGAGCTATTCCTTGTTATTTGGATGAAGCTAGAGATATTGCTCAGATGGCTCAGGAGGTTATTGCAAGTTATGGTATGCAAATTGAACGCTCAGCACAGGCTGAGATGTTATCTCGTTTGGGCAGTGATAGGGCTCTTTCTCGCAGTGAGGTTGAAAAAATATGCCTTTATAAAGGTGAGGGGCAAATTGAGCTTGAAGATATTGAAGCTCTTTTAGGTGATAGTAGTCAAAGCAGTATTAATGCCGTTATTATGGCTGCAGCATCGGGTAATATAAAAGAGTTAGAGCAGGAGATTCAGCAAATTTGGGGTGAGGCTGTATCTCCTATCTCGCTACTTCGTGCAGCAAATAATCATTTTTTACGATTACAACAAGCGGCTATTTTTATGCAACAAGGTCTTAATGCAAATGATGCTGTATCAAAACTTGCTCCACCCATATTTTTTAAGGTGAAGCCCTTATTTATTGCACAGTTGAGGCTATGGTCTATTGCTCGGATATCGCAAGCTTTAGAGCTTTTAAATGATGTCGAAAGCCAATGTAAGGCTCATGGTAATTTAGCAAAAACACTTACACACAGATTATTTATTCGGTTTTGTATGGCTGCAGGGCGAGCAAAAAAAGGTTCATAATTTAACCATTTTTATCTTAGATAATATCTTTTAAACCTTTAGTAACCTTTTTGGTTTATATTGAGACTTGTATTTTAATTTGACCACCCAAAGGATTTCCTGCTATGCTAAGACTTTGGGTTAATTTTGAGGAGATATAATCCTATGTTCGGACGTAACAATCAAAATGATAATCTGTTTTCGGATAAGAATACCGAAGCTGAAAACGAGACTCAGCCCAGCAAACCAGAAGCTCCTAAGGCAGCTGCTCCTCAGCCAGCTCGTCCTACTCCAGCTGTTGGTAATCGCCCTGCGATGCCACGCCCTTCATCTTCTGATACCCCAATGGCAGGTTCTCGTCCTATAACAGAAAATAAGATTTTAACAGTAGGGCGTGATATTACACTTTCGGGTGAAATTAAACGCTGTGATCGCCTGGTGATTGAAGGCGAAGTTGATGCAACTTTGGAAGGTACACGTGTTATTGAGATTGCTCAAGCGGGTATTTTTAATGGTGATACTGAGGTTGAAGAAGCCGATATTGCAGGTACATATTCAGGCACATTAACTGCTAATAAAAAGCTAATTATTCGCAAAACAGGCCGTGTTTCTGGTAATATTCGCTATAAAGAAATTATCATTGAGGCGGGTGGTCAACTTGGTGGTGATATTAGCTTTATGGATGATAATTAAGTCTAGCCAGATTAAAGTGATTATATAAATGAATGAGAAGAGAAGAAGTCGCAAATTATCCAAGACATCCGCTCTTCTCATCATTTTAGCAACTTTCCTTTGGGCAGGAGGGTTGTCATTTTTATTGTTTTTTGTTCCCTCTAAAAAATCTCCTATAAAACATTCTCTTCCTTTAGAAATCTCTAGTGTAAACCAGATGATAAATGCAACAGAATTTGCTTTTATTAGTCGCTTTGGAGCTCCTAATTTTTATAAAACATTAGGGGACAGTAAGCTTTTGGAATATCGTAATTCTCGTTGTGTTATGGCGGTTTATTTTTCGGCTCATAGTATGGAAGAGCCAACGATTATTAGCAAAAAAATTAGCTTGCTTAATCGTGAAGACTTATCCAATAATAATGATTGCCTTGTTGAATTTGTTGGTGATGTGTAATAAGAGTTACACTCATCCTTGTGGCTAGTAAACTATCTATAAAAAACATAAAAAAAAGAGGAGCTGTAACACTCCTCTTTTAGTTTATGGAATGGGAAACATTCGTATATTTATGGATGAAAATATTTTATTGTGAGCAGCTATAACTTTTAGCTTTATTTCGATTACCTTGCCCATCCCATAATGCAACTTTTGGGTAGGGACACCAAGTACGTTGTGCAACCACTGTTGTATCGTCTTTATCATATTGGGTTGCAATGATTTTTTCAGGAGCATTATCATCTTCAATCCATGCAACTAAGGCTTCCATAACATCATGTTCTGCATCTCGTTGTGCAGCAGGTTTTCCAAAAGCACTACCAATTGAATCGGGGGCGTAACCTCCACTGCAATGGCCAACACCTGTACCTAAAAATAGGCGGTAAAAAGCATCAACATTTTGTTGTCCCATTGTATTTATCACCTCATTATAGTAACGGATGGAGTTACGTGCAGGGATACCCATATCATGCCAGCCATGCCAATGCAGCATCTTGCCGCCTCGTTTAGCAAATGCTGATAAATCAGGGTTTTCTGCTGCTACAGAAACACCAATAATGCCATTTTTTGCAGCTTTTAAATCAGCCTCTTTATCAAACTTACGAACAGACCATTCGGCTCCACTATATTCTTTAATGACCGTATTACTTACGTTCTTTTTTTTAAAATATTGTGCTGATGATTATAAGCAGATATATTTATATACTTTATTTTAAAAAGTTTTTAGTGGTTACTCTTATTTTATTGACAACAAACCGAACGGTTGGTATGTTTTCTTATTAATTAATTTGATGGAATATATAAAATGAATCCTCTCCTTGCTTACATATCTTTAGGAACAGCTATTATCCTTGAAGTTACAGGTTCTTCTTTACTTCAAAAAAGCCAACAATTTACAAAGATTTTTCCTACTATCGGCATGGGTGTTTGCTTTGTTATGGCCTTTTATTTTTTATCTATTGCCCTTAAGGTAATTCCTTTAGGGCTTGCCTATGCTATCTGGGCAGGCTTAGGTATTGTACTAACCCTGACTGTTAGTACTATAGTTTTTCGTATGTCGTTAGATATAGCAGCTATTATTGGAGCTATATTGATTGTTACAGGTGTAATCGTTATAAGCCTATTTTCAAACAGTATGACTCATTAATATGAGAAATCCTTATAAACGTAAAAAAGAACCTAAATTAGTTAGACGCAACTTATTAGATCAAGCGGCAAAAATTGCTGTGGGGTCAGGGCTTTCGGCAGTTACTGTTTCGGCTGTATCTGCTGCTGCTGGAGTTTCAAAAGGTGGTTTTACGCACCATTTTCCAAGTAAACAAGATCTAATAGACGCATTATTTGAAGAATTACTGAATGATACTGAAGCTGCTTTATCTGAGCGGATCAAGGCTGATACAGTATCTTATGGTGCATTCACTCGTGCTTATATTGATATTGTCCTCAATTGGGATACAACTATTGAGCACAAGAATTGGGCTGCTCTTGCCGCTTTAACGCTCAATGAGCCCCAACTTTGCAAAATATGGGCTGATTGGTTTAGTAAGCAGGTCAATAAATATCAAGAAACAGATCTTGAACTTGTAATTGTACGTTTAGCTGTTGATGGCTTTTGGTTGTCAAATCTTATTGGAATTTCTTTACCTAAACGAGAGCAGTTATATAGCCAACTTATTAAAGAGACATATATTAAGGATTCTAGCTAATATTTAAGGGATAACCTTTTAAAGTATTATAGCTTAAGACAGACTCATAAAGCCCCCTTGCGTCATGATGATAAAATAAGCACTCCTTTCTCTAGTCATGAGAGGATTGAAGCTTAGAGTTACAGTTTCAGCAAGCTTAAAGACGTTAATATTTGTCCTTTTGGCTTGCTGAAATATATAAGGTAATAATCTAAATTTATGAATATATGAATGAGGTTTTTCTTAAAGAAATAGAGGTTTCTATAATGCCTTTCTTCATTAAAATCTAATAAGATGATATTCTGTGTTGCAAGGGTTACCTGGAGCAAAATACATTTCTTCTCGCTCTAAATCCATGATAACACTAAATATTGTTCCCATCCTTTTACCCTCAGCCTCTAATAAATCATTATGCCGACATATACTATCTGGATAGCTTGCATGGTCTTGCATCATAGTCTTAATATCAGAAACCCTTACCTTTTGGTTAAGTTGACGCACCATGGTTCTAAACCGTCCTAAACGTAAAAAAGTATCGGGTAAAGATATACGAGAAGTGTCTTTAACATAATCTAAACGAGGGGTAATAAAATGGTTTGTATGGGCAAGCCAACCATCTTCGGCATAAAGCACATCAAAGTCACCAGGGCCAATCTCAAGGCTTATACCTTCACCTTTTGAGCTACCTAACATATAATGGGCACAACATGAGATATTTTGGGCAGTTGTTGCTCTTATTGTATCAGAAAGCGTATGGCTATCAAGCATTCCTCGCATGGCAATATGTAGGGGTAAAACCTTTCCTTGAACCCTCATATCCGAAGAAAGAGCATTTAAGGTTACACCGATACCCGCACTGTTAAAACCGATTTTTCCAATAATTCCCGCTTCAGCAATCATGGTGATATTCGGTTTTTCATTTTGTTTAATATGCATGATAACGCAACCTGCTTTTTGGGTGGTTTTCCAATCCCAATTTTGCCCTAAAAGAGTTGTATTTGTTTCGGTAACATCGGGGGTGAAAACAAAAGTTGTGCAACCACCATCAGACTTACTGCTCACCTGTTTTCCTTGTAGAACAATCTCACTTCTGACATTAAGGGCGAGTATTTCTTCTTCCTTATAGCCAGAGCCTTCAGCAATACCTCTAATTTCTTCCATATAATCAGTGTCATATTCATTAATAGTTGGAATAAATGTTTTGGCATAGCTACATGCATCTTCCCAGTGAATTTCAGAATAGTCCCAAAACATATCCTTGTAGGTCTTCATGCTCACATCTATTTGTTTTTTTGCTTCTTTACCATGGATTTTCCCGATTTCATGAGGGCTTCCTGCAGCAATAATAGTAGGAAAAAATTCCTTATGTAACATCTTATTTCTCCTTTTTAAAATAATCAAAGCTTTGAGGGAAGGAATTGGTAAAAATCCCTTCCTCACTTTTTATCTTGCTAGTCAGCTACAAAATTTTCTCCTATTTCTTTAGCCGTTGTAAACCATGCCCCTCTTTCTTCCATATATTGGATAAGCTTTTCAAGCATTTGAATCATATGGGCTCTTCCAATAGTTTGGGGATGGGTTGTAAGCATATAACAAGCCCCATCTAAGGAACATGCATAATCAAAAATAGAAGCCCAGCGATCAAAAATATCTCTTGTCGGGCGTTGCCCTTCTTGCCCTCCTGTAAGATATTCTACTTGAGGAAAATCATCTAGGAACCATGAAACAGGAAGCTCAATAACCTCAGAAGGTGGTCCAAATTCATTGGCCTTATCCGAATGGGTTGTTACAGGCCTTGGGTGATAGGGGTGGAGGTCATTACCCATAAGGCTGCTATCATATTTAAAACCATTTTTTTCAAGAATATTCATTGTATTTGGGCTAAAATCCCAATAGGGTGAACGGTAGGAGACAGGTTTTGGAGCTCCTAGATTTTCAAATGATTGTAAGGCCATTGCCATTACCTTGGTTTCTTCTTCGTAAGAAGCATTTGTTGGATTTTCATGAACATATCCATGACAGCCAATCTCATGACCTTGATCTAAAACACGTTTACAAATCTCAGGGAATGTATCCATTGTATGACCAGGTATAAACCAAGTTGTTGTAATGCCATATTTTTTAAAAAGTTCAAGTAGTCGTGGAGCACCAATTTCAGCACCAAATTCACCACGGCTCATATAGGCAGGCGATAAAAGATTGAATGAGCCATCCCATATACTTTGTGCATCAAAATCAACACCTAAGTTTACAGCAACCTTTTTACCTTGTGGTAATTTAACTTTTCCAGTCTTTTGCATAACTTTGTCCTCCTTCTAATTTTTTTTTGAATAATAGGTTTAAGGATGATATAATAAACAAATAAGTATCTATTTTGACCAATTATGATACAATTTGTATTATAACTCCTATGTTTGTTATTTTAATACGTGGTATAATGGTAAGGAAGAGTTATCTTTTTACTGCGGTGTTTAGGAAAAACTTACATCTAAAAATAATAGTAGGAGGAATATATGCACGCTAAATACTCCAAGTCATTTATTATGGTTGCAGATTCGGGTAGCTTCTCAAAGGCTGCAGATAAGTTATTTATTACACGTTCAGCTCTTATTCAGCAAATAAATAACTTTGAATATAATCTCGGCTTTAAACTATTTATACGTCATAATCGAGGCGTTTCTCTTACACCTGCAGGTAAGTATTTCTACGACAAAACAAAAGAAGTTATCACTCAGAGCAATAGTATCATCAAACATTGCCAAAGAATGGATGGTAATAGCCAAGATATTGTTCGGATAGGAACTTTAACCAACTTTTCTCCTGTGCTTTTGGAAAAAGTTTGTCATAAGTATAATGAGATATACCCTCATATTGATTTACAATTTACAGAATATCCGCTCAAAAGCTATTTTAGACATCTTGTTAATGGTGACTTTGATATAACAACAGAATATATGTTTGGTTACTTCTTTGAGCAACCTGGCTACAAGTTCCTAAAGTTAACCGAGGATAAACATTGCTGTGGCTTAAGTCATGAACATCCTTTAGCCCATAAAAAAGAACTAACTTTAGAAGACCTTAAAGGACAAAGACTAATAATGTACGCAAAGGGAATTACAAAAGCTGATGATCAGCTTAGGGAATATATTATTCGTAATGAGCCAGAAATAGAGTTAATTGATATCAAAAAATACGATAGCTCCCTTGCTTTAAAATGTACGCTGGATAAATCGGTGTTAGTATTTTATTCCATGTATTGGCAAAGCTTCCCTTCTCTAGCATCAATACCATTAGACGTTGATTTTTCTATTGATATTGGCTTAGGCTATAGGGCTGATTGCAGTGATGCAGTTCGTCAATTTATCGAAGTTGCTCAAGATTTATTTGTTTAAGGAGAATAAAAATACCTGCTCATCTAAATCTATAAGAATGAGCAGGTAAGTTCGTTTTTTCTTTTATGTGAGGGTAACATGGCTCTCACCCAGTTAATGCCCTCACGCAGTGAGCTATTTACGTTTAATAATCATCTTTTTAAGCTCAGAGATTGCCTTAGCAGGGTTAAGCTCCTTAGGGCAAACATCTGTACAGTTTAAGATGGTATGACAAGCAAATAAGCGAGTATGATCTTCGAGTATGTCCAAACGCTCGCCCGTGGCTTCATCACGGCTATCACTAATCCAACGGTAAGCCTGAAGCAATGTTGAAGGGCCATAATAGCCACGTTCACCATTCCACCAATAGCTCGGACAAGATGTTGAACAACAATAACATAAGATACATTCCCAAAGCCCATCAAGCTTATCACGCTCTTCGGGTGATTGCAGACGCTCACGATCTGCCGCAATCGGTGTATCGGCCTTTATCCATGGCTCAATAGAAGCATATTGAGCATAAGGTGTTGTTAGATCTGGTACTAAATCTTTAACCACAGGGCGATGAGGGAGTGGATAGATTTTAATATCACCCTTATAATCCTCAATACGAGCTGTACAAGCTAAAGTATTGCGACCATTGATGTTCATTCCACATGAGCCACAAATACCCTCACGACAAGAACGGCGGAAAGTTAATGTGCTATCAATTTCATTTTTAATTTTAAGCAAGATATCCAAAATCATCGGACCACATTTATCAAGGTCTATATTGAAGATATCCACGCAGGGATTTTCTTCATCATCAGGACTCCAACGATATACATGAACCTTGCGTACATTGGTTGCACCCTCGGCTGCTTCATAGACTTTTCCTTTTTTCACAACAGAGTTTTTAGGAAGTGCAAATTCTACAAAATTTCCCATTTTTATTTTTCTCCCTTACCTTAATACACACGTTCTTTAGGTGGAATATATTCCACATCGTCGGTTAATGTATATTTATGAACATCACGATAAGTTATCTCAAGAGGCTTATGCTGTGTTGCACCACGAGAGATTGTATGCTTCATCCAATTTGTGTCATCACGCTGTGTATAGTCATCACGGCGTTGAGCTCCACGGCTTTCCTGACGAGGCTCAGCCGAATAGATAATAGAACGTGCAGAAACCATAAGATTTTGGAGTTCCATAGCTTCCATAAGATCCGAGTTCCAAATCATACCTTTATCCGATACGGCAATATCATCAAAGCCTTTGTAAATCTCATCAACTTTTGCTATGCCCTCACGTAGGCCTTTTTCCTCACGGAACACACCAGCATGAAGCTGCATGGCACGCTGCATCTGATCTCTCAGCTCAGCAACACGTGTACCGCCGTTTGCATTTCTCATATTTTCGAAACGCTCCATTGTGGCCTCACCCGCATCTTTAGGCATATCTCTAAAAGTTCCGTTTGGTGTTAAAATTTCAGCTGCACGTAAAGCAGTTGCACGGCCAAATACAACCAAGTCAAGTAGTGAGTTTGTTCCTAAGCGGTTTGCACCATGAACAGATACACAAGCGGCCTCACCAATCGCCATTAAACCAGGTACAACCGCATCAGGGTCGCTTGAGGTTGGATTAAT
The DNA here is from genome assembly GCA_047973205.1 of Alphaproteobacteria bacterium. Taxonomy (GTDB): domain Bacteria; phylum Pseudomonadota; class Alphaproteobacteria; order JBKEAR01; family JBKEAR01; genus JBKEAR01. The sequence goes on from JBKEBO010000053.1 coordinate 9,618, forward strand.
AACCTCACCATGATAATTAGTTGGAATACCACCCATATTATAGTGAGCTGTTGGAAGCACAGGTACAGGCTCTTTAGTTAGGTCTACATTGGCAAAAATCTTTGATGTATGGATAATACCAGGAAGCATCTTATGAAGATGATCCGCATCAAGATGTTCTAAATGGAGTAAGATATGGTCTTTATGTTCACCCACACCACGGCCCTCACGGATTTCTTGCCCCATATAAAAAGAGCAAACATCACGAGAAGCTAAGTCTTTAGCAGTTGGTGCATAACGAGCCATAAAACGTTCACCTTCGGAGTTGGTAAAGTATCCACCCTCACCACGAGCTCCTTCGGTAATCAGACAACCCGCCCCATAAATACCTGTGGGGTGAAACTGGACAAATTCCATATCTTGTAAGGCTAAGCCTGCACGGTCAACCATGCCAAAACCATCACCCGAACATGTATGAGCTTGGGTTGTTGATTGGAAGCTGCGGCATCCACCACCTGTTGCTAAAACAACCGTTTGAGCATGGAAGCGATGGAGAGAGCCATCATCTAAGTTCCAGGCGATAACACCCACACAAGCACCTTCTTCATTCATGATAAGATCAAGGACGAAATATTCTACATAGAATTCAGCATTATTTTTTAAACATTGCTGATAAAGTGTATGCAACATAGCATGACCAGTTAAGTCAGCCGCTGCACAAGCACGAGGAACAGGAACGCCACCCCAATCACGTGTATGGCCACCAAAGGGGCGTTGGTAAATCTTACCATCTTCCGTACGACTAAAAGGCACACCCATATGCTCAAGTTCGTAAACTGCAGGTATGGCATTACGACACATATACTCAATGGCATCTTGGTCCCCCAACCAGTCAGAACCTTTGACTGTATCGTAAAAATGCCATTCCCAATGATCTTCTTCCATATTACCTAAGGCCGCACCAATACCACCTTGAGCCGCAATTGTGTGTGAACGTGTCGGAAAAACCTTGGTTACACAAGCTGTACTTAAACCTGCTGCAGCCATGCCTAATGTAGCACGTAAACCTGAACCACCAGCACCAACAACAATCACATCATATTTATGTTCAACAAATTGTACCATTTTATTACCCCCCTATGACACCAAGTTTAAGCATCGAAACAGCGGTAATAACGGCCATTGCAATGAAGCCAAATTTAACAATGAGTTTTGCAAAAAATACATAACCATCATTATGAATATAATCGCCTGCAACAGTTGAAACCGCAATGGCTCCATGGCCATAAGCAGCCAAAATACCACAAAGAGCAATGGTTAAATTAATCGGATTAGCAAACCATGCCTGCATTGCCTCTAAGCTGCTACCCATACCGAGTGCAAGTGAAATAACAATATAAAAAATAGGAATAATTGCAGCAAAAGCCGTAACACGTTCCATCAACCATTCGCCAGCTCCATGATGTGATGCACCATGGCCTTTGGCATGCCCAAGTGGGCTTCTTTTGTTATAGGGATTAGGCCCTAATGAACTTCCGTGTCCCATATATCCCTCCTAGCTTATCAATACTGTCAACCATAGAAGAACAACAACTACGGCTAAAGAAATTAACACCACAAGACCAGATTTGAAAATTTGTTGCTTTTCAAAACCGTATCCTAAATCGAAAATCAGGTAACGAATACCATCTAAAATATGGTAAAAACCACAAATAGACCATACAAATAAACCTGCATATCCTAAAACTCCCAGCCAGCCCTCAAAAAGGCTATTGGTAATTTTATAAAGTAAGCTAGGTTCTGCCGAACCTACAGAAAAGGCCGCCCCTACAATCCAAAGGGTAAAGAAGACTAAACCTGCAGCATTGACCATACCAGTAGCACGGTTCAAAAATGATAAGTTCGAGGTTAAGCCAGGGTTACCAAAAATATTGTAGATAGTAAGATACGGCGATATCGGACGTTTTGCTTTTATATCAGACATCGGGGACTCCACGATTTTTAATTAATTAAACTCTTTCTCTTTACATTCTTACATACGCTTTTGCACTGAAAGAATACTAGCATTTTTATTTGTATCCTAAATCTTGCTTTTTTGCAAGAAGAACCCTCATTATTCATTAATTTAAAAGTTGAGCGTTTTCCTAAGAAAGCAAGCTGCTAATCCGCATATAATTTAGGGGAATTTGTTTAAGAGTAGGGTAACTCTCTTTTAAGAGATAATATATAACCGAAATTTAACCTTATTTTTGTAATATTCTCTTTTACAGAAATAAAAAGTTTATCAAGGAATCTATACATGCTAAAACGCCTTGTCTTTACTATACTTATAAGCTTATTGACTTTACCTGCATGGGCAAAATGTACAAGTGAGCCTGCAAGCTATCGAGCCCATAATTATGGAGCTTTAACTTTACGAAAGCACCTCGTTGGAACGATTCCTCATTATGAGGGTTGGCCAGGTTATATCCAAAGTAAAAATATTATTGATGCTGAAGGCAATGAAATTATGTATTTTTCTACGGTAGAATCTGGTATTGCCGCTTGGTGGGCATGGTTTGACCGCAAGGGCTTTGATTATAATAGTTCAATTACTTTACGTCAGATAGCTCAGATTTATGGTGATGATATCCAAAGCAAAATTAAGGTTTATATTCAGCAGTGGGCAGCTATATCACCAAAATATTTTGGGCATAAATTGGGGGCAGATGAAAAGATTTATCTCAATAATAAAACTCAACGCTGGGCATTAGCTCGTACAATGTTTGCTCACGAGGCTGGCCCCAATTGTCCTCTTCCTTTCGGACAGAATACTTTTGAGCGTGGCCTTCGCCTTGCCATAGCTCATCTCCAAAAGCGTAATCCAACCACCATGAAATCAGATATCAACCTCCAAGCTTATACTTACGATGACTAAAGTCTCGTTGATAAAAGGAATAAAATAAGCTATAAGCAAGGGGTCTTTTTTTAAAATATCATGGAGTACACAAATGACCCAGATTACACATGCTCTTCTTTCGGTTTACGATAAGGAAGGGCTTATTGAGCTTGCTCAATTTTTAGACAGCCAAAATATTAAAATCTTATCAACAGGCGGTTCTGCAAAAGCAATCCGCGATGCCAATATTGACGTTACAGATGTTTCTGAAGTGACAGGTTTTCCTGAAATTTTTGGTGGACGTGTTAAGTCGCTTCACCCTAAAATCCATGGAGGAATTTTAGCAAGGCGAGATAATGAAGGTGACCAGAAAGTGATGATTGAGCAATCAATTGCTCCCATAGGGCTTGTGGTTGTGAATCTTTATCCTTTTGAGGATACCCTTAAAGCAGGAGGGACTTACGAGGAATTGGTTGAGAAGATAGATATTGGTGGTCCGTCAATGCTACGCTCAGCAGCAAAAAATCATGCAGATGTTACGGTTATCTCAGATCCTGCGGATTATCAAAAGCTTATGGGTGATATGCAGCAACATGGCGGTAATACAACTTGCAAAAAATTCCGTCGCAAAATGGCAGCAAAAGCTTTTAGTTTATCGGCTTCTTATGATGTGGCCATTAGCCGTTGGCTGAATAGTGAGCTTGGGCAGGACTTACCGCAAAAGCTTGCTTTATCTTTTGAGAAAAAATATGACCTCCGCTATGGAGAAAATCCTCATCAAAAAGCAGCCTTTTATGGGGCAAAAAATGGTGAGCTAGGCCTTGGTGATGCTCTGCAAATTCAAGGAAAAGAGCTTTCTTATAACAACATAAATGATGGTGATGCAGCACTTTCGATGGTGGCTGAATTTAGTGAGCCTGCTTGTATTGTTGTTAAGCATGCGAACCCTTGTGGTGGGGCAGTTGCAGATAATATTGAAACCGCTTGGCAAAATGCTCTTAAGGGAGATCCTGTATCGGCCTTTGGTGGTATTGTTGCCTTTAATCGTGAAGTTACAGCGACTGTAGCTAGGCAGATGGTTGAAATATTTTTGGAAGTGATTATCGCCCCTAAATTTAGTGATGAGGCCAAAGAGGTTCTTGCTGCAAAAAAGAATTTACGCTTATTAGAATTTACTCAGATGGATGCTCTTAAAGAAAGCTATACTTATCGCTCAGTTAAGGGAGGATTGTTAGTGCAAGCTCAAGATAATGAGCTTTTTGACGGTGAGCCACAATGTGTGACCAAACGCAAGCCTACAAACAGTGAGCTTAAAGACTTAAATTTTGCTTGGGTGATTTGTAAATATGTGAAGTCTAATGCGATTTTATTTGTGAAGAATCAAATGATTATAGGTACAGGTGCAGGACAAATGAGCCGTGTGGATGCCACACTTAATGCCATAAGAAAGGCCAAAGAAGTGGGCAATGATATTGCAGGTGCGGTTGTTGCATCGGATGCTTTTTATCCTTTTCCTGATGGGCTTATTGCTGCAGCTGAAGCAGGGGTTAAGGCCGTTGTTCAACCTGGTGGTTCTATTAAAGATGAAGATGTTATTAAGGCTGCAGATGAGCATGATATTGCAATGCTTTTAACATCTATGCGTCATTTTAGGCACTAACTCATTGCATGAGGGCTAAGTTTAAAAAAACTTAGCCCTTTTTTATTATTCTAACCTTTTAAAGGAGCTTCGCGGCCAGAATGCACAAGCACGGATTCAGGCAGGCGAGTTCCTTTAATCTCAATGGCAGCAACTGCTGTATTTAGTTCGTTGATTTCATCATCACTAAAGTGAATATAAGCAGCATGACTATTTTGATACATATGGTCTAGGTTGGTTGTTCCAGGGATAGGCACAATCCAAGGTTTTTGAGCCATAAGCCATGCTAAAGCTATTTGAGCAGGAACTGTATTTTTGCGTGTAGCCCATTCTTTTATAAGTGTAATAAGCTGCATATTATGAGTAATATTTTCTGGAGCAAAACGAGGCTCAATACCACGGATATCACCTGTTGCATAGGTTGTGTTTTCATCAATCCATCCTGTAAGGAACTGTACACCCAGCGGGCTCCATGGCACAAAACCAATACCAAGCTCCTCACAAGTGGCTAAAACATTTTTTTAAGGGCCACGCCATAGCATGGAATATTCACTCTGTACCGCTGAAACAGGTAGCTCTTTATGAGCTCTACGTAAGGTTTCAAGTCCCATTTCCGAAAGTCCCCAATGAAGCACCTTGCCCTCATTGACTAAATCCTTAACTGCACCCGCAACATCCTCAATGGGAACATCAGGATCAACACGATGTTGATAAAGCAAATCGATACGATCGGTACGGAGACGTTTGAGCATATTTTCGACAACAATCTTAATATGATCTGGCTTGCTATTCAGTCCAGGTAGACGTTCACCTGTTTCTTGATTAATATTCCAGCCAAATTTTGTTGCAATCACAATATCATCTCGGAAAGGGGCAACCCCTTCTCCCAAAATTCGTTCAACCTCAAAAGGGCCATAGGCTTCTGCTGCATCAAAAAAAGTAATACCATGCTCATAAGCCTTACGAATAATATTAATCATTTCAGGACGATAAGGTACTGTACGCTGATAGGTGCGGCTCCAGCTCCAGCCATTAAAAAGTGGCGACGTTTTAATAAGGAAGAGTTTTTGGGTTTGTTTGAATGTGTCATATATGATCTCCTTTTGAATCTTACCTAACTGTTTTGGGATAAGTGTACTATATTCAAAAGAGGGGAAATTCTGTTAGCCTATTTCTCTTAATATATAAAAAAATATTAATTTTCTTAAAAAGATATATAACTATAAAACATAAATATATTACTGTTTTATAAAAATAATTTGTAAGGATATTATGAAAAATATAGCAAAGCTTATTGCTCGAATGACTGAAAGTCAAGATTTTTATGCAACAGAGATATCAGGTCTTTCTCTTTTTAAGCGGACGCAGCCTTCGGGTAAGGTAATAGGGGTTTATGAACCAAGTATTTGTCTTATTGCTCAAGGAATGAAACATGTTTATTTAGGTGATGATACTTATACTTATGATTCTGAGCATTACTTATTTTCTGGTCTTCCATTGCCAGCCATATCTGAAGTTGTTAATGCCAGTGAAGATAAACCTTATTTGGGTTTATGCTTATATTTTGACTATGAGGATATCACGCAGCTTATCATGGATAGTCGCTTAATAGTCCCTGGAATAAAGCCGAATGAAAGAGGTATGGCAATAGGTAAGCTATGCCCTCTACTTATCAATAGTTTTACTCGCTTGATTGAACTACTAGACACACCTAAAGATATCCCCTTTTTAGTTCCTCTGGTTAAACGAGAAATCTTTTACCGTCTACTGAGTGGCGAGCAAGGAGGAAAATTCCGTCAATTTGTTATGGTAAATACGAGAAACCAAAAGGTTGCTCAAAGTATCTCTTACTTAAGAGCTAATTTTATGCAAAATTTACACATTGAAGATCTTGCGGTTCGTTCAAATATGAGTGTATCCACATTTCACAATCATTTTCGTAAAATGACAGCTATGAGTCCATTGCAATATCAAAAACAGCTAAGACTGCAAGAAGCTCGAAGACTGATGCTTAGTGAAAGTAGCGATGCAACAACTGCGGCGTATGAGGTTGGCTACGAAAGCCCTACCCAATTTAGTCGCGAGTATAAACGTCTTTTTGGCTCTTCGCCTATTCGTGATGTGGCTCGCATTCGTCAAGAAATGGGCTGAAAAATCCTTTTAAAAAAGGAGGGTGTTTTTTCCCTCCTTTTTATTGTAATAAATAAGGTGAATCTCTACCTATATTTGTGGTCTTATTTTCTTTTTCCTACTAGGTTAAGGCCAACGAGTAAAAGAATAGCACCAGCAGTTGCTGTGATAACTTGACCAAGAAGGCCTGCAAAATCAATACCGAATAAGTTAAAAACAAAGCCGCCGATAATAGCACCGATAATACCAACAACAATATTACCAATTAAGCCAAAGCTACCGCCCTTCATGACTTGACCCGCAAGCCAACCTGCAGCAGCACCAATAACCAAAAATATTAATAATCCAATGATGTCCATCTTTTTATACTCCATTTATTTTTATAACTTATATGCCCATATTTGAGCCTTTATTTTTAATAAACCTTAGTATGGTAAAAGTCAAATAAGAATTTGTTTTTTATATAAATTTTTAGTGTTTATTAGATAGTAAAAAGGAGGGGTGAAACCCTCCTTCTTTTTAAGATTTTAGTGGTTGAAGCTTATTTTTATACACGCATAGGCATAATAACAAATAAAGAGCTTTCATCAGCAGGCTCACGAATAATGGCTTGTGAGTTATTATCTTGTAAGGCGATTTCCATGGCATCACCTTCTAATTGTTGCATAATCTCTAAGAGATATTTTACATTAAAGCCGATATCTAAATCGCTACCATCCCATTTAACTTCTAATTCTTCATCAGCTGTTCCTGTTTCGGCAGAGACCACACTTAAGCGAACAATATTATCAGAAATAGAGATTTTAATAGCACGGCTGCGATCATTTGAAATAGCCGAAACACGGCCGACGACATCACTAAAGGCTTTAACATTTGTTTCTAAAACTTGTGTTGCGGCCTCAGGAATAACTCTTGTATAATCAGGGAATGTTCCATCAATTAAGCGACTAACAAGATGAATATTATCAAAATTAAAGCTGATACGACTTTCAGAAATGGCGACTTCAACATCTTCAACACCATCTAAAAGTTTGCTGAGCTCATTAACAGTCTTGCGTGGAATAATCACACCAGCCATTTCTTTAGCACCGTCAGGAAGTGGAACATCTACACGAGCCAAACGGTGACCATCGGTTGCAACTGCTCTTAATACAGGCGTGTCTTTTTCTTTGGTTTCGTGGAAGTAAATTCCATTTAAGAAATATCTAGTTTCTTCTGTAGACATAGCAAATTTTGTACGACCAATAAGACGACAAAGTTGTAAAGCATCAATCTTAAAACGGCGAGCTTTTGCATCGGATGCAGACATTAATGGAAAATCATCTACAGGGAGTGTTCCAAGGTCCGTCTTAAACCGTCCAGCTGCTAAAGTGAGACGATTATCACCTTGTGTTTCAATAGAAATCTCTACACCATCGGGCAGTCTTCTGACCACAGAGTATAATGTATGGGCAGGAACTGTTGTTGCACCAGGGGTTATAGTTTGTACAGGAACAGATTCGCTAATCTCAAGCTCCATGTCTGTCGCATTAAGACGCATCTTGCCTTCGTTAACCTCAAAACGAACATTAGATAAAATCGGAATTGTATTTTGTTTTTCAACAACCGATTGTACATGTTCTAAGGCTTTAAGAAGTACTGATTTTTCAATCGTAAATTTCATAAATGCTCACATCCTTCTTTTTACTAAAATCTTATCATATAAGAACTATCTTTATAGCTTTTGGGATTATAGTGGAAAAAGTATAACTTTTGCAATGTTTTTTATTGTTTAAAAGTTTATCCTATCCCGTATCGTGATTTAAAGGCTTTTGCAGCAGACTCAGCTTGGCTTCGTTGGTTTGGAGAAAGGCTTTGTGCGAGCTTATCTCTATTGGCTTTGAGCTGAGCTGAATTTTGACTACTTGGTACAGAAAGCAACCATTGATAGGCTTTAGCCGTATCTTGTTTAACACCATCACCACTATTATACATAAGGCTTAAGTATAAAATGGATTGTGTATCACCTTTTTGTGCTGCTTTAGTAAGATATCGTCTGGCTTGGCCTGTATTTCGTGTAACGGCTTTTCCTTGTAGATACATTGCCCCCATTGTTGAGGCCGCCTTAACATGGCCTCTATCGGCTGCTTTACGTAAAAACTTTACCCCTTGGGACTGATTCTTAGTTACGCCATTACCTGTTAAATACATAACACCCATATTATATTGAGCAGGGGTATAGCCTTCTTCTGCTAGTTTTTTCATGGTTTTTGCTCCTGCAGCTTTTCCACTACGAACGAGCTTTGTTGCTTGAGCAAATTGTTCTTTTTGGCTTAAATTTTGATTGATATCGGCTTGTTGTCCTTGAGTATCGCCATAGGCTTCTGCATAGGAAACTTGGCTTCCATAAGAGGAATTATCAGCCTTTGGTTGTGGTCTAAAAGGATTAAGGCCGCTCGTTTTTAGCTTGCCCCCATCAAATGTTTCAACTTGTGTTGGAGATGCGTTTAAGCCCATTCCCAATGTTTGCCGAAAGTTATCAGAGGCTCCAACGCAGCCTGCGAGCATTATCAATGATACGATATAAACTGCTATTTTAGCAAAAGATTTTATCATCACTAATATCCTAATTACCCATTATTTTGTTCATTTTATTCATTTCTATCACAAAAGGTTAAAGAAACTATTTACACGAATCGTCAAGTTTTACATCTTTTAACTTTAGCTAAGAATCATAAATTACTAATATTAATATTCTCTAAATTTTGTCAAACATATTTCAATAAAATTTTATATCTGGCTCTATTGCTTATGTTACTTACTCCTGATAAAAATTTATCCCCTTATCCTGTGGATAACTTTGTGTATAATTTCAATAATTATTCAAAAATTGATGTAAATACTCGCACTTGTTCACTTTGCCTAAAAAGTAGGCACGTATATTAACTTATTGATTTTTAAAGATAATAAAGTTAACAGAAGATTAATATCCTTTTTTATCCATCATAAGTGAAACAATATGATGAAAAATATAAATATTGTGAAAAACAACCCCTACTTAAGAGAGTTCTTGCGAACGTTTAGCACTTGCAGACATCGCTTTATTGATAATTTTTTGCCACCCATCATCTCCATTTAAAATATTTATGGCCTCAATAGTTGTTCCTCCAGGGCTTGTTACATTTTTTCTTAAGCTATCAGGTGGGGTTTTGCTTTCGGCTTCCATTAAAGCGGCTGCACCTTCAATAGTTTTTCTTGCTAACTGAGCAGCCATATCATGACTTAATCCAAGTTCTGTTCCTGCTTTTGTCATGGCCTCTGTAAGTAGGAATACCCATGCAGGACCACCACCTGAAAGAGCAGTTACCGCATCCATCTGGGTTTCATTCTCAAGCTCTATTACTGAACCAATAGCCTTAAGTAGCTCTATACACACATTTTTTTGTTCTGGTGAAACAAATTTATTGCCATAAAAGGCGGTAATTCCTTTTTTGACTTGAGATGGTGTGTTGGGCATGGTACGGATAATTGGTTGATGTGGGTGAAAACTTTCCTGCAGCCAGCTTAAGCTTTTTCCTGCTGCAATAGAAATAACAAGGTTATCATGAGCAGCCAAGCTGATAAGCTCATGACGCATCTTATCAAGACTTTGGGGCTTAATTGCAAGCAATATTACCGAAGCTTTAAGTGAAAAATCTTCCATTGAGTTATGTAAATGCACGCCCAATGGCTCTAATTTTTTTCTATTTTGTGTGTTTGTATCAATGATATGAATGTCATCGGCACAAATACCACTATTGAGCCATCCAGAAAGCATTGCATAGCCCATTTTACCACAGCCAAGCAATAAAAGAGGGTTTTGCTTTGATATCAGCTCCATTATCTATGCCTTATCAGATAATTGAGCTTTTAGGTTTTTAATCTCTTCGGTTTGAGCGATAACCATGGCTTTGAGAGCATCAAATTCTTCACGCTGAACGACATCTAAGTCATTGAGTACAGCTTCAATTTTTGACTTCATAAAATTACTAACATCTTCCTTTGCTCCCGAAACAGATGAAAGAGCATCACTTGCTACTTTAGATAGTCCATCGAAAAAATCATCTTTTTGTGTCATTGTCGTCTCCTTACTTGATATCATATTTTAAACATTATATAACCATATAACATATATAGTCTCATCCATAGAAAATATTCAATGATAAAGGTAATAAAATGGCACGTACCGCTCCTATGTTTAATCCTATCGCTTTTTCCATCGGCCCTATAGATATTCGTTGGTATGCCCTTGCTTATATGTTTGGCTTTTTGATTGCTTATTTTCTTTTTGTTCCTTTTGCTCAAAAGCAACTATTAGGAAAAGATTATAACAAAGAGCAACTTAAAACTATGTTAGATGATTTATTACTCTATACAGTCTTAGGTGTAGTTTTAGGTGGAAGACTTGGCTATGTGCTTTTTTATGTCTTCTTTTATGATCCAGCCATACTTATTGCAGACCCTTTAATGGCCTTGCGTATTTGGGATGGGGGAATGAGCTTTCATGGAGGGCTTTTTGGTGTGCTTTTTGCTTGTGCTCTTTATTGTATAATCCACCGAAAACCTTATCTTAAGTTGATGGATATTCTTGCCCTTTTAGCCCCGATTGGGTTGTTTTTAGGACGTATTGCTAACTTTGTTAATGGGGAACTTTGGGGAAGGCCAACAGATGTTCCATGGGCAATGATTTTCTCCCATGCTAATGATGGTATTGCACGTCACCCATCGCAGCTTTATGAGGCGGCTTTAGAAGGTATCTTACTTTTTGTCATTTTATTTATATGTTCTCATTTTCAATGGTTTAAAGAAAAAGCGGGTCGACTCTCGGCTCTATTTTTGTTAGGTTATGGCCTTGCAAGATTTATTGTGGAGTTTTTCCGTGAGCCGAACGAAGGCCTTGGTAATATTATCTTTGGCCTAACCATGGGGCAAACACTAACTTTGAGTATGTTTATTATTGCTTTTATCTTGATTATTCAATCCTTTAAAAAGGAACAAATATGACCAACACAACATCCTTACATCACTATCTTAAAGGGCTGATTAAACATCAAGGGGCTATGAATATTGCGGATTATATGGAACTTTGTTTAACCCATCCACAATATGGCTATTATAATCAATCTGAGCCTATTGGCCGTAAGGGTGATTTTATTACAGCTCCTGAAATATCTCAGATGTTTGGTGAAATCATTGGGCTTTGGGTGGCAAATATTTGGCATAATATGGGTAAACCTACAAAGCTTCACCTTGTAGAGCTTGGTGGTGGTTATGGCACATTAATGGCTGATATGTTGAGGGCTCAAAAGATTGTCCCTGAGCTTCACCAAGCTTTAAATATCCATATGATTGAGGTGAGCCTAAAACTTCAGGAAAAGCAGAAGCAAGCGATAGCCCCAGCGGCTCTTAATCTTCCTATTTGTTGGCATAGAGATTTATCAAATTTACCAAATGATGCACCAATTATCTTTATTGGCAATGAATTTTTTGATGCTTTGCCTGTGCATCACTTACAAAAAAAGAACGACCTTTGGTTTGAGCGGCGTGTTGCTATGGATGATAAAGATAATCTTATATATACTTTAAGTGATAGTTCTTTAAATCCACCCGCAACTCATATGGCTGCGGAGCAAGCTAAAGATGGTGATATTATTGAGTTTTCTCCTCTTGCCCTTACAATAATCAATCAAATAAGTGAGCGGATTAAAAATCAGCAGGGGGCTGCTCTTTTTGTGGATTATGGCTATGCTTTTCCGCATATTGGTGAAACATTGCAAGCCATTAAAGAACATCAATTTGCAGATCCTTTAACAGATTTTGGTCAGTGTGATTTATCAGCTCATGTGGACTTTGGTGCATTAGCTCAGGCCGCTTATGATCCTGAAGTTAAAATTCTTCCTTTATTATCTCAAGCGATGTTTTTAAATAGTTTGGGTATTAAAGAGCGCGCTGATATGCTTTGTAAAAATGCTCCTGCAGAGCTTACCAATATTATTCAAGATCAATTAGAACGTTTAACCGATAGCAGTAACGAAAAATCTATGGGTAATTTGTTTAAAGTCTTTATGATGGGGCATCGAAACATTCCTATGCCTTTTGATCAGCAAGATGATATTTGGGGAAAAGTCCCTGAATTTGGAGATAATGATGAATCCGATTGAAGTGAATTTTGCTCCTCATATTAAAGCATTCTTTTTTGATCGTAGTGGTGGGGTGAGCCAAGGTGTTTATGCTTCTCTTAATGGAGGGCTTTGTGTTGAAGATAATCCCAACCATGTTATGGAGAATCGTAAACGTATTGCTCAATATTGTGGCTTGGATCTTAATCGTTTAAGCCTTGTTCATCAAATCCATTCGGATATTGTTGCGAATGTTTCATCAATAAATGCTATAGATTACAAAAATCCATGCCAAGCAGATAGCCAAGTCACCACCCAAGAGAATCTTATTTTAGCTATTCAAACAGCCGATTGTGTTCCTATCTTATGTGCAGATACTAAAAATAATGTTATTGCGGCTATTCATGCGGGCTGGCGGGGAGCTTTTGATGGTATCATTCAAAAGACGATTGTAGAAATGCTCAAACAAGGAGCTGAGCCTCAATATATACAGGCGGCTATTGGCCCTTGTATTCATCAAAAAAGCTATGAGGTGGATGCAAAATTCCGTCAAAATTTTATTGACCAGTCTATACAAAACTCTCAGTATTTTATGAATGCTTCTAAAGCGGAACATTTCTTATTTGACCTTCCTAATTATGCCATTAATTGCCTGAAAAAGGCAGATATTGAACATATTCAGCCATCTTTGTGGGATAGTTGCCAAAATGAGGCACGATTTTTCAGCCATCGTCGAGCGACACTTTCGGGACAAAAATGTACGGGCCGTCTTATTTCAGTCATTTTTTTGGCAAAAAGTGGTTAATCTTCTCTAAAATCGCGACGATTTTGGTTACGCATCGAGGGAGGAAGTTTATATCTGTGGCTCTCACGCTGTTGAGGCCCTTGTATCTCTTGAATGAGCCATTCTAAAGTATAATCATCTAAAAGGTTAATATTTTTGGCTAAAATATTTGCGAACTCCGTTGCCTTAGGGCTTAGGCCTCCTGTATCGATATTCACTTTAGGGTCAGAGATTTTCGCCAGCGTGGAGAGCTTTTCAGCCTCATCTCCCCATAGGTTTAAAAGGGTACAAATTTGCTGGATAAGCATGGATTGTGGTACTCCTCGCCATCCATGCTCTAATGCAGAAAGATAAGCCGCAGAAACATCTAGACCTTTTGCCATTTGACGGAGTGTAATATTTCGCTCTTCTCGTAAGTGGCGAATATATATACCAAAAGGTGTCATGATTGTTTCCTCCAATATAATATAAGATTCTCTATTTAATCGATTTTAAGAGGGAGTGCTTGAGAAAAATACTCTTATCTCTTCTTATATTTTTTGAGCATAACATAAAAAGCACCATCACCACCATCTTTATCTTGAGCCCGTGAAAAACCTAAAATATAGGGACGAATCTCAGGAGCATTAAGCCATTTAGACATATTTGAGCGTAATACACCAATGCCTGTTTCGTTACGCCAACCTTTGCCAGTAATCACAATAACGCATCTTCGATTATTTTTATGGGAGAATAAAATAAAGCTTTTAAGTGCATGCCAAGCTTGCTCGGCAGTAAAGCCATGAAGGTCTAAACGACCATCAAAATTTAGCCGCCCTTTCCGAAGGCGTTCGGCATTACGTCCATCCATTTGTGTAAGGTCACCTAAGCCAAGTTCTTCATTTAAAAAGCGAGCCTTACCACTATGCAGATTACCAAAAGCATGTAATGGTAAAGGAGCCATTGCTGATGTTTCCCAAGGTTTTTCATTTTTTGGTTGATGATAGCTTAGGGCAGCAAGAGATTTACGCCCCTTTGTTTTGAGTGGCTTAACGTTCTTTGTTATATGTTCCCATATTTCAGTGTCGCCAAAAGGATTCTTTGTTTTTTTATCGGACATAGGATTTTAAAAATTTATTCACCACTGGTATGAACAAGCACCCAGTTAGGATTTGTACTACCAATTTTACGCTCAAAAGTCCAAATATCACGATGTTCTTGTGGTACATCTTCCGTACCATGAATAACCTGACCCTGAGCATCTTTAAGCAAAGCAATTTGATGAGTAACGAACTTTACCTTAACTTTAGCAAAGCCATCTTCAATTTTTGCACGGATAATATCCACAATTTTAAAATCTTTGATTTGAACCTCAAGAGTTTCATTTTGCTGCTGGCGAACTGTAATAGACTGGTCAAAAGTTTTAAAAACAGCATCTCCTACACGGCGTTTTAAAAGTTCACGATTTCCCGAAGCAAAGGCTTCAACGATTTCTGAGAAAGCAGCTTCAGCTCCTTTTAAAAATCCTTTGAGAGAAAATTTAGGCTCACTTTCTTTAATAGTGGCAATAGCACCGTTAACAGAATCCTTCGGTGGAGCAACTTTTAATTTTTCGAGTCGCTCATTCTGCTCCTGTTGGGCAGGAGATATGGCTGCACTCTTTGGCATCCGAAAAAGCTCATCCATCTGCTTTTTATGGCCATTTTTAGGTGGAGTCTTCTTCATTTGTGTCCCATCACTATTATTTTTAATGTTAGGTGAAGAATCTTCACTACTCTTTGTTAAGAAACGAAAAGCTAAGAATCCGATTACAAGCAGAGCGATTAAGAGTAAAATATTTATATCCATCAAAGAGTCCTTATAAAAATTATGCGTATCTTATATATAGTCAGATATATCATAAAATGCGATAGAATAATGGAGAAAATATGTTTTTTTGTGATTTTTATAGAATTCATCCTTTATATTAGGTATATTCATTTAGATTTTTTACATTTTGTAGTGATTTTAGGAGAAAATAATGGCAGAAGAAAATCAAACAGCTCAAGAGGAAGCACAACAAGCCCCGAGCATTAATGTTCAAGTTCAGTATATTAAAGACTTATCTTTTGAGTGTCCTAACTCTCCAGAAGTTTTTTTAATGATGGCTCAAAATAAACTAAAGCCAGCTATTAATGTGGTGCATGATGTTCAGGTGGGTCGTCTTGGTGAAGGTAATGTTTACGAGGTGGTTTTATCCATAAAAGTTGATTGCCAAAACGAAGAAGATAAACGTAACATGTTCCTTTTAGAGCTTGCATATGCAGGTGTCTTTGTTATAGAAGCTCAAGAGAATATTGAACAGCTTATGCTTTTTGTTGAAGCTCCTCGTTTACTCTTCCCATTTGCACGCCAGATTGTAGCTTCAACAATTATTGAGGCTGGTTTCCCTCCTGTGCATTTACCACCTATTGATTTTATGGAAAGCTTCCGTCAAAAGGTAGCCCAAGCTCAAGCCGAGCAAGGTAATAATGAGGGTGAAGCTCCAGCAAACGACTAAGTTTAATATTCATAAGACGATTATAAGTCAAAAATTCCTCTATAATTACATATGGTTATAGAGGATTTCTTTTACGGTATGGAAGTATAAAAAAGATACGAATCGTCCGTAGAAAAATTCTATGGGAAAAAATATAAAAAAGCTTAGGAAACTTCTTGACTTTACTTGAGTTTGGGCATAAGATGCATCACTTTCTGTAGGATATCTTTGGGTGAATTATGCCCGCAGATACGCTCTATTGCAGAGTTTTTTAGCGAGAAGGGAAAGCTAGTCATCGATTCTTTAATTAGAGTCGGTGTAGGTGTTTTTTTCTCTTTTCATTTTGTTGATTTAATAGTTTAAGGATTTGGTTATATGCCAACAATTAATCAGTTGATTAGAAAACCACGTCAAAGAAAGACGACACGTAATATGGTGCCAGCCCTAGAGGCTTGTCCACAACGTCGTGGCGTTTGTACACGTGTGTATACAACAACACCAAAAAAGCCGAACTCAGCCCAACGTAAAGTGGCTCGTGTACGTTTAACTTCAGGCTTCGAGGTAACATCATATATTCCTGGTGAAGGTCACAACCTTCAAGAACACTCAGTTGTGATGATCCGTGGTGGTCGTGTAAAAGACTTACCTGGTGTTCGTTACCATATTATTCGTGGTACCCTTGATACTCAAGGTGTTGCCGATCGTCGTCAACGTCGTTCTAAATACGGCACTAAACGTCCAAAATAGAAAATAGGAAAAGGAATATAAGATGTCTCGTCGTCATGCTGCACAAAAACGTGAAGTGTTACCTGATCCTAAGTTTGGGGATTTGGTGATTGCGAAATTTATGAATAACTTAATGAAAGATGGTAAAAAATCAACAGCTGAACGCATCGTTTATGGTGCTTTAGATGTTGTGGAAGCAAAAACAAAACAAGATCCTGTGGCGTTATTCCATGAAGCTATCGATAATGTAAAACCTCAGGTGGAAGTTCGTTCTCGCCGTGTGGGTGGTGCGACCTATCAGGTACCTGTAGAGGTTCGTGCTGAGCGTCGTCAAGCTTTAGCTATTCGCTGGATTGTTGATTTCTCTCGTAGTCGTAGTGAAAGAACAATGATGGAGCGTCTCGCTGCAGAGCTTATTGATGCTGCTAATAACCGTGGTGGTTCAATTAAAAAACGTGAAGATACACACAGAATGGCAGAAGCGAACAAAGCTTTTGCTCATTATCGTTGGTAATTAGAGGAGTAACGGATAAATGGCACGTCAAACGCCTATAGAGCTTTATCGTAACATTGGTATCATGGCTCATATCGACGCTGGTAAGACAACAACTACTGAGCGTATCTTATATTATACAGGTAAGTCCCATAAGATTGGTGAAGTTCATGATGGTGCAGCCACTATGGACTGGATGGAGCAAGAGCAAGAGCGTGGTATTACCATTACTTCTGCTGCGACAACCGCCTTTTGGGGTGAGCATCGTATTAATATTATCGACACACCAGGCCACGTAGACTTCACTATTGAAGTTGAACGTTCGCTTCGTGTGCTTGATGGTGCAGTTGCGGTATTTGACTCAGTTGCGGGTGTTGAACCTCAATCAGAAACTGTATGGAGACAGGCCGATAAATATCACGTTCCTCGTATGTGTTTTGTAAACAAAATGGATCGTATGGGAGCAAACTTCTTTAATTGTGTAGAAATGATTAAAGAGCGTTTAGGAGCAACACCTTTGGTTGTTCAATATCCTATCGGTTCTGAAGAAAATTACCAAGGTCATGTTGACCTTGTTCGTAACAAAGCCGTTATCTGGGATGGTGAAGAAATGGGTGCAACATTCAATGCGGATGCAGATATTCCTGCAGATATTGCAGATGATGTTGCGGCTTATCGTGAAGCTCTTATCGAAACAGCTTTAGAAGCTGATGATGATTTAATGGAAGCTTATTTAGAAGGCAATGAACCAACAGAAGAGCAGCTTAAGGCTTGTATTCGTAAGGGTACTATCGCTCTTCAATTTGTACCCGTTTTAACAGGTACAGCCTTTAAAAATAAAGGTGTGCAAACACTTCTTGATGCGGTTGTAGACTTTATGCCTGCTCCAACTGATATTCCTGCTATCCAAGGTGTTGATGCTAAGGATATGGAAACTGTGATTGAGCGTCATGCAACAGATGATGAGCCGCTTGCAATGCTTGCTTTTAAAATTATGAATGACCCTTTTGTGGGCTCACTCACATTTGCTCGTATCTATTCAGGTAAATTAGAATCAGGTATGACTTTAATCAATACAGTTAAAAGTAAACGTGAACGTGTTGGCCGTATGCTTCTTATGCATTCAAATAACCGTGAAGAAATCAAAGAGGCTTATGCAGGTGATATTGTTGCCCTTGTTGGTTTTAAAGATACCACAACAGGTGATACTTTATGTCCGCAAAATGCTCAAGTTGTTTTAGAGCGTATGGAATTCCCAGAGCCAGTGATTGAAATTGCGGTTGAGCCAAAATCTAAGGCTGACCAAGAAAAAATGTCAACAGGTCTTGGTCGTCTAGCGGCTGAAGATCCATCTTTCCGTGTAAAATCAGATGAAGATACAGGCCAAACCATTATTTCTGGTATGGGTGAACTTCACCTTGATATTATTGTGGATCGTTTAAGACGTGAATTTAAAGTGGATGCGAATATTGGTGCTCCACAGGTTTCATACCGTGAAACAATCACAACCGAAGCTGACATTGACTATACACACAAGAAACAGTCTGGTGGTTCGGGTCAGTTTGCTCGTGTTAAAGTTAAATTTGAGCCAATGGAAGGTTTTGATGGTTTTGAATTTAACGAAACAGTTGTGGGTGGTAACGTTCCAAGAGAATATATTCCAGGTGTAGAAAAAGGTATTAAATCTGCTATGGAAACAGGTGTTCTTGCGGGTTTTCCTGTAACAGGTATTAAGGCGACACTTTATGATGGTGCTTACCACGATGTGGATTCATCTGTTCTTGCCTTCGAAATTGCAGCTCGTGCTGCTTTCCGTGATGGTATGCGTCAGGGTAAAGCAAAATTACTTGAGCCAATTATGAAGGTCGAAGTTGTAACGCCTGAAGAATATATGGGTGATATTATCGGTGATCTTAACTCTCGTCGTGGACAAGTTAAGGGTATGGATCAACGTGGTGTTGCTCGTGTAGTTGACGCTGAGGTTCCTTTAAAAGAGATGTTTGGTTATGTGAATAACCTACGCTCTATGTCTCAGGGTCGTGCTCAATTTACAATGACATTCTCACATTACGATATTGTACCAGAGAATGTTGCTCAAGATATTCGTGAACAAAATGGTTAATTGTTCCTAGCTGGCATTGGGTGTTACTCGGTGCCAGCAGGTACATAAAAAGGAGTTTAAAATGGCTAAAGAAAAGTTTGAACGTAATAAGCCCCACGTGAACATAGGAACAATTGGACACGTGGATCATGGTAAAACAACCTTAACAGCAGCAATCACCAAGGTGATGTCAGAAAACAATG
>JBKEBO010000024.1:0-12574 GCA_047973205.1 Alphaproteobacteria bacterium
AAATATGACTTATTTTAGAGCAATATTCTGCTTTGATAGGTTATCACGAACCTTATCAATAGCCGTTACTGCTTTATCTATGATAATATCTGCTTCGGCTTTGGTCAAGATTAGTGGTGGATTTGATTATATTTGTAAATTTGTAGTTAAGGATATTACCCATTATCAGTTTATTATTGAGGGACTTCTTAAGAAAAATAATCAAATCAAACATTACTATAGCTATGTAGTTACGCATACACCGATTATAAAAAATGTTGATATTCGGCAATTAATATAGAATATTATGCTAACTTAATAAGTTTTATGCCATATTTAAGATGGTTTTTTGTTTTATTTAGTAATTAATTTTGTTTGAATTTTTTTATGATAAGATTATGAAAACAAGAACAATAAGGAATAGGAAGAAAAAATGAAAACATATAATGTTGCCGTTGTGGGGGCTATGGGTATTGTGGGGCGTGAGATGATGCGAACATTAGAGGCTCGCCACTTTCCAATAGGTGAGTTTCGCCCTTTGGATATTGCGGAAAATGAAGGAAAAACTGTAGGATTTAATGGGAAGGCTCATACAGTTTTAGAAGCCTCAAGCGAAAACTTTAAAGATATTGATATTGCCATTTTTTCAGCAGGAGGAGCAGCGAGTAAAGCCCTTGCCCCCGAAGCTGTAAAGCAAGGAGCAATTGTTGTGGATAATAGCTCCGAATGGCGGATGAATCCTGATTGCCCTTTGGTCGTACCCGAGGTCAATCCAGAGGCTCTTGATGGTCATAAAGGAATTATAGCTAATCCAAACTGTTCGACAATTCAAATGCTTGTGGCTTTAAAGCCTCTGCATGATGCAGCTCAGATTAAGCGAGTAGTTGTTTCGACTTATCAAGCAGTTTCAGGCTCGGGAAAGATTGCTCTTGATGGGTTGATGAATGAGCAAGAACAAATTCTTCAACAAGGAAAAGTGCAAGCAGCCAAGGCCTATAAATATCCGATTGCCTTTAATGCTCTTGCTCAAATTGATGTTTTTCAAGAAGGGGGCTATACCAAAGAAGAATATAAAATGATAGCCGAAACCAATAAGATTATGCATGATGATAGTATAAAAGTAACAGCAACTTGTGTTCGTATTCCTGTGATGTATGGCCATAGCGAGTCCATCAATATCGAAACTCAAAAAAAATTAACAGCCGATGATGTTCGTCAGATTTTATCAACGGCTCAGGGGATAAAAGTTGTTGATAATCCAGAAGAAGAGCTTTATCCTATGCCCAATCAAAGTGATACGGAAGATTTAGTGATGGTGGGTCGCATTAGGGAAGACTATACTATTGAAAACGGTATTAACCTTTGGGTTGTGGCAAATAATATCCGTAAAGGGGCTGCCCTAAATGCCGTACAAATTGCAGAAACTTTGATTAAGCGAAATTTAGTTTAATCAGCTATTTATGGGAAAGAAAATGAAAGTTCTAAAATTTGGTGGAAGTTCTGTTGCAGATGCAGAGCAAATAAAAAAAGTTGCAAAAATTATTCAATCTCAAAGTGATGTAAAGTCAGTTATTGTATCAGCACCAGGTAAAAGAAGTGATGATGATATCAAGGTAACTGACCAACTCATCTCTTATAGTCAAACAAAAGATGAGGCAACATTTGAACTTATCCAAAACCGATTTTTAGATATTATCAAAAATCTAGATAGCCAGTTTGATATTCTTTCCTTCTTAGATATTATTCGTAGCGATATTTTAGATGGAGCAAGTCAAAGCTATATTCTTTCTCGTGGGGAATATCTTAACGCTTTGATTATAGCAGATTATCTGGGAGCAAGCTTTGTTGATGCAAAAGATATTATTAAGATTGGCTATGATAATAAGGTGGATGCGAGGAGCTATGAATTAACATCTAAAGCCTTAAAGGATATAGATTTTTCGGTTATTCCTGGTTTTTATGGCATGGATATGGATGGGAAAATCCAAACATTTTCTCGTGGTGGCTCAGATATTTCAGGAGCGATTGTAGCCAAAGCTGTAGGGGCGGATATCTATCAAAACTGGACGGATGTTTCGGGTATGCTCCAAGCAGACCCACGCATTGTTGCAGAAGCTAAAACCATTAAAGAGCTCACCTATAGGGAAGTCAAGGAGCTTGCCGTTATGGGTGCAAGTGTTTTTCATGAAGATGCTATCGCCCCTGCTTATGAGGGTAATATTCCCATCAATATCCGTAATACCAACCAGCCTGCAGATGATGGTACACTTATTAGCATAACAAGAGATGCAAGCCATAGCCCTATTGCAGCTGTTTCGGGCTTAAAGCCATTTTTATGGATTATCGTAACAAAAACAGGTAGTTGTGAGCAAATTAAGCAAAAACTTGACGCAGCCTCTATTAGGATTTACAAGCAAAGTATATCAGAAAATGCTGCTCAATTATGGCTTAGCCTAGCTGAGGGTATGGAGCCAGAAGAGGCTGAAGCTATATTTGAACAAACTGTTGGTTCAAATGGTTATATCGTCAAGGGAATGGTAGCTCATATTGCAGTTGTGGGGCAAGATATTTTAAATCATGTGGATATCTTTATTGATATGCTTAATCTTTTACAAAAGAATAATATTCAAATCCATTATGCAAATTATGGTGGCTCAACCTTAAGGGCTTCGGTGATGGTTGATGCTCAAGACTATGCCAAGGCTCTGCAAATTATGGCCGCGGCTATTTAAGTATAATAAATAAAGGAGAGCGAAAAGCCCTCCTTTTTATTTTATGTTTCTCCTTAGGCAAGCCCCATAAATCTTTGAGATTTAAGCAATCATTGCACGAAGCATCCATGCGGTTTTTTCGTGAACACGCATACGATCACCAACTAAGCTTGCGGTTGACTCATCATCAGCATCTTGAGCTTGTTTCAATACGCTACGGCATGTTCTAACAACTTGTTCATGAGCTTCGGCTAAAGTTTTCACCATAACTTCGGCTGCAGGAACACCCTCTAAACTTTTAATAGATGTAAGTTCTGCAAAAGCTTTATATGTTCCAGGAGCTGCAATCCCAAGGGAGCGAATACGCTCAGCAATCTCATCAACAGCCATTGCAAGCTCTGTATAATGTTCTTCAAACATCATATGTAAATCTCTAAAGCGTGGCCCTGTAACATTCCAGTGAAAATTATGGGTAAGAAGATAAAGCGTGTAACTATCGGCAAGTAGATGCTTTAAGCCCTCTCCAATAGCCTGACGATCTTTAGCTTCAATACCAATATTAACATTTTCCATTTAAACAATCTCCTTTTATATGATTAACTTATAGCAAGATATGGGAAGATATTTACAATTTTCAAGAGTATTATTAAAAATATTTTACCCTTTGGCAAGCTTAAGGCCATAGGTTAAAGCCTCATTAATATTGCCTAGATATGCATCCAAGCTCATCTCAAACGTCATGCTGTGGTTTAAGGTGTATCTTCCTGCAGAATGATGGAGGAGATAAAAAAAAGGGTAGAGGAGGCCTCCATCCCTTGTTGAGTTTTACTATATTTTATTATTGGTGTCTCTCAGGGTTTAAACATAGGGGTCATTACTTCGAGTGAAGTTTAAAGTTTAAACCCTTGAGAAACTACTCCTTATATATTTCTTATTAGTGAAACTTATTACTATAAGGAATTCTTATTAGAAATATATTTAGCTAAATATATTTCCATCATCGTTCAAAACAAAAACGAAGGATAATTGAGTCTCCTGATAATACATCGGCAAAAGATGACCACCATTTCCGTATCCAGTTTGCTGGAAGTCAAATACATCTACCACACCATTGGTTGTAAAGTTTGTTTGTGTGTAGGTAATTTCAAAATCGTTTTCCCTTATGGACGAATCGCGAATTGGTGTATATGAAAGCGTAATATAACCATAATCTCCGTAGACTCTCGTTGCTGCTTGTGTATTAGCCCCTATGTTCCAAATAGAAGTATCATTAATTGTCATCGAAAATGCTCCTGGATCTGGTGAAGTAACAAACGCATCTACAGATGTCGCCATCTTCATATGTAATGTTGATTTAGCCGCAGCTGCGTTATCAGACTCATCAATAAACCAACTATTAGCCGCGTAATCTGTTACTTTGCTCGCGTCTATCTCTGAGTGTACCTTAACATTTGCTTCATCTTTACCTGGTCCCATATCGGAATCAACGTATATCCATGTTGACTGGCCCAGACCCTCATCATCTATATCTATACCTGTCTTCTCATGTATAGCGTTAGCCAGAGACGCACCTGGGTCACCACTAGTCTTATGCGTGTCTATCAGGGCTTGAAGTTCTTCTTGAGTGTTAAAGAAGTCTCCTAAAGTATATTCATGGCCTTCACCATCACTCACCTTATAACTAATTCCAAAATTTGATACCATCGTCTCAGCTGTTCCAGCATTCCAAAGTTTTATTAATTGGATTTCACCTGTCTCAAAATCAAACTTAGCATAGTACGAGTGTAGATGGTCAAGATATACACCATGTGCTAGGTCAAGTAAATCTTCTCCTGTATAGGTTGTAAGGTAGCCCTTATAATCGTCTTTACCATTCCCGTCTTCATACTTTTCATACATTACTACTTGGATCTCTGTTACCGCAACACCATCAGCATTATAAAGGGCATCTTTTAGAAAGTTTATGCGTATAGTATCACCAAGTGAATCAGAACCAAATTTTCTATTTTCCCCCTGAAGATTTGGAGTATGGCTATCATCAACAACGGTGATACTTAATGTATCTGATGCCTTATTATGCTCATCTGAAAGTGTATCTTTATCTGTTACCACAACTACAAAATCATCCTTTCTCTCAACCATATTACCATAGTCATCCACGTGGTTTACACTAGTTGTTAGCTCATAAGTGTATTTAAAGTTACCTGATGTACTATCATAGGTTACAATTAGTGTTCCGTATTTACCCATAATAAGCGTAGGATTGGTTGTTGATAGGGTTATTCCTGCAATAGTTACTGTTTGAGCATCAGTTACCTGAATTACACCCGTTGCTACATTACTGTTATTTGCATGATCTGAGCCTGCATTATTGTGCATAACATCGCTATTGCCAAACATCGGATAACTGCTATCCATCGCATGGCCTTGGTCTAAGCCAGCCTCGTAGACTATTCTGTTGCCTAAGGTGAGGGTTGGTTTTTTATCCAAGTCAATAACAACATTGGCTTTGCTAGTATCACCATCACCATCTTTAATTGTATAAGTAAAGGTAATATCTTTATACTGATCGATAGTTGATGTTAGGTCTTTCATCAAACTTAGAGTAATTCCACCCGTAGCTGAAATTTGAATTCTACCTATCCTATCACTACCCTCATAAATATAAGCATCCCAGCTTTTTCCACCAGTTAGAAGATCCTCCGTCATGGTTAGTGTTAGTATATTATCACCTATTTTTACATTTGTAATATCCTCTACGTATCGAGCTGTTCCAGCCACTCCAGAGCCTCCTCCATCTGCTCCCCAAAGGTCATTCCCTAAGAATTGCATCTGATAGACTATTGTCGTCCCATCGTTATTAGCAATGACAACATTGCCGTCAATACCATTTGCAGGATCGTCCATATTAATATTGAAGTAATCATCACTTGCAATAGGTTCATCATCAATAACATTAATGGTAATTGTACCAGAATCAACATCACCATCGCCATCTCTAGCCGTAATTGTAATCACATCGTTTACAACACCGCTTGAATGGTCTTGGTTGTCTTTTAGGGTGTAGGTATAAGTAAAGTTACCTGTGCCATCACCTGTTACCACTAATATACCTTTACCTGTATCGATTTGTCCTGTTGAACCATTCCATACGAGGTTATGGCCTGCAATTGTTCCTGATGTTGCATCCGATAGGCTGAATGAGCCTGTTGTTATTTCGGAAGTATCACTGTTATTGCCTGCAATACCATCCGCTAGCTCACCTGTACCATCTTCGAGGCCTTTTTCATCCACGCTATTGGTTGCATCCGTTGCAGATGGGTTATCTGGGTCAACAATAACATTTGGTTTATTGTCAAAGTCAATAGGAACATCCATTGTTGAGGTATCGCCATCTTTATCGGTGATTGTATAGTGAAGCTCAATATCTTTACTTTGGTCTACCTTACTTGCATCGTCTGCGGTAAAGGTTACTGTACCATCTGGAGATACTTTTAAGATACCGTTATTAACATTTAAGGTCCAAACACCACCCACAAAAGAAGGAGTTGCAAGCGTGCCATCAGATAATGTAACTGTTACGCCTGTAATTTTTTGATCTGCTACTGCAGGTTGGTCAGCTCCCCAAGCATCATTGGCAATGAGCTTGTCGGTAATTGTCCAACTAAATGCACCATTATCATAACCACCACAATCAATTTTTATTGTACCGTCTGATTTTGCTGTTGGAACATCATCCACAACATTAATGGTTAATGTACCTGTATCGGTATTAAGGATGCTATCACCATCGGTATCTTCACCTGTAATCGTTACATGGAAGTCTTCGGTAATATTACCTGTTGTTGGGTGGTCGGTACTTGTTTCTAAAGTATATTCATACGTAAATGTACCGCTTGCTTTATCAAAAGTTACCACTAACTTACCTAAAGGTGTATCAATTGTTCTAGATGCACCATTGGCTAAGCTAGAAATATTATCAAAGACAATAGAAGTTGGTGTGCCTGTTGCCATTGTAATCTCTAACTTATTACCGTTAGCTACATTAATAACACCTTTGGTGATTTCCTTGTCGGTTGTTCCTTCTGAACCATGGGCATTAAGACCTGATTCATAAACCTGATTTGTTGCGTTATCAACCGCAGGGTCACTACCATCTGGATCAATGGTAACATCGGGCTTGCCTTTAAAGTCAAGAACAATTTTACCTGTATCGGTATCGGTATCACCATCTTTGATTGTGTAAGTGATTGTAATATCGTTATCTTGGTTAATTGCTGTACCGTCCGAAGCTGTAAAGCTTACTGTACCATCAGCCTTAACTGTTAGATAACCACCATTAACTAAGCCACTCTTCCATAGATGATTTGTTGCATCCCAAGTCATTGTTACCGATGTGTTTGATGCACCATAAGTTACTGTTACGTTATAAATTGTTTTTGTGGTTGAGCTTGTATCGCCTTTGGCAACAATACCATCTGCACCCCAAAGATCGTTGGTAAGCAGATTGCCGCTGTATGTCCAATTAAGACTACCCTCGCTGCCCACTTCAATGATATGTGTACCATCATCTGTCGCTATAGGAGCATCATCAACAATATTAATAGTTAGGCTACCTGTAGATGTATCTGTTGCACCATCCTCACCTTGGACTGTAATGTCAAATCTTTCTTGTGGAGATGATTGGGTATGATCGTAATTTTTCTCGAGCTGATAGCTATAGCTAAACTCGCCATTACCCACATAAGTGATTGTTATCTTACCATAAGGGGTATCGATACTCTTCACTGTACCATTGCCTGTATCAGACATATCACCAAAGGTAATGCTTGTGCCACCAATGCTAATGGTTACTTTTTCGGCATAATCAACGCTAAACTTACCTGTGGTAAATTCTCTGTCTTTATCCATTTCTGTACCATCTTTACTAGCGCCTGATTGGTCAAGCCCTGATTCATGAACATTATCAATAACATTCGCACCTGCTGGTGGGTTATCGGTATTGTCTTCAGGATCTGGATCTGGATCAACCGTAATCGTTGGATCACCTTTAAAGTTGATGTTCACATCAGCTGTTGATGTATCGCCATCGCTATCTTTAATTGTATAGTGAATAACGAAGTCTTGATCACCTTTTACTTGCGAGCCATCACTTGCAGTAAAGCTTACTGTTCCATCTGGTTTAACGGTTAATGTTCCACCATTGACACTTAAGGTGAAGTTTCCACCTGTAGTACTTAAAGTATGTACTACACCATCAGCCGTGGTTACTTTTACTTCTGTAATCACTTTGCTTGTTGGTTGGTCAGCTCCCCAAACATCATTTTTAAGGAGATTATCCGCATCTGCAATTGTCCAGCTTATCGCTCCTGTTTTGCTCAATGTAATCACTTGATCTTTATCATTAGCTGCTTGAGGTGCATCATCAACAATTGCAATATTGAGTGTACCTGTATGGGTCTCAGCAATGCTATCGCCGTTGTTGTCATCACCTGTTACAGTAATTGTAAAGCTCTCATTAACATCTGTATTGGCTGGCGGTGCAGCATGACCTGCATTAGATTTAAGCTCATATGTATAGCTAAACTTACCATCACCAACATAAGTTACTGTCAACACACCTAATGATGTTGTGATTGTATGAGATGTACCATTACCTGTTGCCGAAAGGTCAGCAAAGCTAATGCTTGCAGGTGTACCACCTGGGAAGTTAATCGCAACGGAGTTCGCCTGATCAACATTAAATGTTCCCGTAGTTTTTTCGCTATCTGCAGTACCATCTGTACCATGAGCATCAAGGCCTGATTCATAAACCTTATCACTCACATTATCACCTGTTGGCTGGCTATCACCTGGGTCAATCGTGATATCTGGTGTACCTTGGAAGTCAATCTTCATACTTCCTGTAGCAGTATCGCCATCGCTATCTTTGATTGTGTAGCTAATCTCGATATCATTATCTTTGTTAACAGTTGCTCCTGCATCTGCTTTCCAAGTTACTTTACCATCTGGAGTAATTGTTAATGTTCCTCCATTAACTGTACCACTCCAACCTGTTGAACTACTCCAAGTAATTGTATGAGCCGAACCTCCAACTTTAAGCGTTACTGTTTCAATAATAAAGTCACCCTTACCATCGCTACCAACTAAGTCTTTCGCTCCATCTGCTCCCCATAAATCATTATCTAAGAGTGTGCCGCTAAAGCTATAGTTAATCGCTGTTGTATCTAGATTATCTATATTAATCACTTGGTCAGCTTCGCTTGTTACTTTTGGTACATCATCTACAATATGAATAGTGATATTGCCTGTGCTTTCGCTACCAAAGCCACTACCATCAAGATCCGCACCTATAACTTTAATACCAAATTCTTCTGTAACTTCATTATTACCATTGCCATCAGCATGGCCTGTATTCTTCTGAAGTGTATAAGTATAGCCAAACTCACCATTACCTTTATAAGTAATCGTTAATAGGCCTAATGGTGTATCAACTGTCTTAACTGTATTCACACCTGTTGTTCCTAAATCAGTAAAGGTTACTGTCGTTCCACCAAAGGAGAATTCTACACTTTCTGCATCAGTTACAGTTACTGTACCTGTAGTGAACTCAGTATCTGACTCTTTATCTGTACCATCATAATCCGTACCTGCTTGGTCTAAACCAGCTTCATAAACACTGTTCTTGTCATTATCTGCACCTGTACTTGGATCTGGATCTGGGTCAACTATGATACCTGGCTTATTACCAAAGTTCAAGGTAATATCACCACTTGCTGTATCTCCATCACTATCTTTGATTGTATAAGTGATTTTGATATCTTTGCTATCATCAACTGTTGCTCCTGCACTAGCCGTCCAAGTTACTTTACCTGCTGGCGTAATCGTTAATGTTCCTCCATTAACTGTACCACTCCAACCTGTTGATGCATTCCAGCCTGAACCTAGGTTAACTGTTTGACCTCCTAAAGTAATAACAATTCCTGTAATCACTTGGTTCGGTGCTGTTGGTTGGTCAGCTCCCCAAACATCATCACTTAACACATTCGTATACTCATAAGTAGCTCCTGCTGTCGCAAGATCACTAAGGTCAATTGTTTTTGTTCCCTCACCTGTAACAATTGGAACATCATCTATGATATTAATGGTTAGGTTACCCTCATCACTTGTTGGGTTACCATTGATATCATCTTCACCTGTTGTTTTAATAACAAAGTTTTCACTAACATCGCCGCCTGAGTGGCTTGCTTCTTTTGTTAGCTCATAGCTATAGGTGAACTGGCCATTACCATTATAAGTAACTGTAAGCTTACCATGTTCTGTTGTAATCGCATCAGATGAGCCAACAGTTAAGCTATCTAGATTGTTAAAGCTAATCGTATGATCTACACTATTCTTATCTGTGTAAGTTAAGCTCATACTATCACTAAATTTAACATTCAGCTTACCTGTAGTCACTTCAGTATTACCCGCACCTTCTGTACCATGAGCATCAAGGCCTTTCTCGTAAACATTACTACTACCATTATCTGCTTCTGGAAGATCTGTATCTGTGTCTGGATCTGGGTCTGGATCTGGATCAACTGTGATATCTGTTTCCCCTTGGAAGTCAAACTTAGCATCCGCTTCAGACTTATCACCATCGCTATCAGTAATCTCATACTTGATAATAATATCATCTTTTTGTGTGATATTTTGTGCTGCTGTAGCATCCACCTTAAAGCTAACTGTTCCATCTGGCTTAATAGTCAATGTGCCACCTTTGATACTAACAGTCCAACCATTTGTTGCATCACCTGTGATATCACTTGCATTAACTGCAACACCACCAACTGTAATACCTTTAATGGCTGTAATAACTTTATCACCACCATCATCTGCATACCAGTGATCATTAAAGAGGATATTGCCACTTGCATTAATCGCACCACCACTACTGATGTTCACCTCAATAAGGTCATCTGTTGCTATTGGAACATCATCTTTAATTGTGATATTAAGTGAGCCATTGGCGGTTTCACCATCAACGTCAGTAACAACTATCTTAAACTCATCTAAAATATCACCTGTTGCTGGATGTTCCGCATTGTTCTTAAGCTCATATTTATAGCTAAATGTACCATCACCATTACCTGTAACAGTTAGTAAACCATAAGAACCAGAGATTGTCACTGTACCACTTGGATCAAGTGTTGTACCGTTAATTGTCACACTCTCAGCAAATTCTGTGTTAATGCTACCTTCAGCAAATTCTTTATCTGTTGAGGCCTCAGAACCTTTGCTCATACCTGATTCATAAACAGTTTCACTACCACTAGATGTTGTTGGGTTACTTGGATCTTCTGGATCAGGATCTACCGTAATCTTCGGTGTACCATCAAAGTTAATAGTAATATCTGCTGTATCCGTACTACCATCATTATCTGTGATTGTATATGTCACTGTAATATCATCAGCCTGATTAACCACTGTACCGTTTATATCGGTAAAGGTAACTGTTCCATCTGGCTTAACAACTAATGTACCACCATTCACACTGATTGCATTACCGCCATTATCGACAGCCGTCCAACCTTTACTATGATCTGAAGGATCTACCCAGCCTAATTTAATTTCTGTACCATCAGCAAATTTTGCTGTTGCTCCTGTAATCACTTTATCAATAGCTGTTGTACCATCATCCTTCTTATCATCAGCCCCCCAACGATCATTGGTTAGAACATTATGAGTAAAGTCTGAGATATTATTAGGATCATTAATATCCACTTTATGAGAGCCATCATCCACAGCATCTGGCTTATCATCAACGATATCAATCGTTAGTGTCCCATCTGCTTTCTTATTGTTGCTATCAAAGACCGTGATATTAAAGACATCTTTATCAGGATTAGCATCTGAGTGATTAATATTTTCTGTAAGCTCATACTTATAACTATATTCACCATCACTAACATAAGTGATTGTTAGCTTACCATGCTCACCATAAACTTCTATTGAACCACTTGATGGGAAAGTATAAGTTTTCGGTGTTGTACCATCAGCTTCAAAACCTTCGATAGTTACTCTGCTACCATTTGTAATACTAATATTACCAACTTGACCATCACCATCTGTAAACTCTGAGTTATCATTTCCAGCTATAGTATCTGATGCCTCACCAGAACCATTACTTAAACCTGATTCAGAAACTTCATCTCTTGCATCACTTGTACCAGGCTCACCCTTATCTTTTCCATCAGGATCAATAGTGATACCAGGGCCTTCGGTAAAGTCAAGAGTAAAGGTTGCATCATCAGTATCCCCATCACCGTCTGTAATTGTGTAGTTAATGGTAATGTCTTTATCTTGGGATACCTCACTACCATCTGTTGCTACGAACTTCACTGTACCATCTGGCTTAATCGTCAATGTACCGCCATTAATATCTGCTGTCCAGCCTTTACTATGGTCATTACTGTCAACATAGCTAAGTGTCACATCATCCGCTGTTCCATCACCATTAAGGTCACACTTAACTGTTGGTGTGCCTGTTATAGATTTTGTACCACCTTGTGGACCATCTGCACCCCAAACATCATTCCCAAGAACATTATATTCTTTATCAATAGAAACAATGCTATTACCAACTTCAATTAGGACCGAGCCATCTTCAGTAGCTACTGGAACATCATCAACAACATCAATAGTAAGTTTGCCTGTGGCATCTGCATCACTATCTTTATCCGAAACTGTAATCTCAAATTCATCTTTAAGGTTTTCATCAGTTGGTGGTGCTGCATGAGCCGCATTACCTGTTAACTCATACTTATAGCTAAATGTACCATCACCATTACCCGTAACAGTTAATGTGCCATATGTACCTGTAATAGTTACAGTTGCATTAT
>JBKEBO010000058.1:0-76906 GCA_047973205.1 Alphaproteobacteria bacterium
GATAGTGATAATGCTTATACCCATAATGCAGAGGTTTATCAGATTAAAGATACAACCGCTCATCCGATTGATGATGTTATGACTTTATTACATGGGACAACCGAAACCATTAATGTTTTAAGCAATGATGACTTAAATGGTGAGGGTATTGGGGTGTTTGAAGTATTAGCTCCTAATGGAGTATCTTGGCTTGAAGCTGGTGATATAACTTCAGGTACAGCAATGGTATACGGAAACTTTAAAGTGAAATTCTACGAAGATGGCCGTATGGAAGTTGATGCTTCTGGTGCTGCTGATGGTGATAGCATCGGCTTAACTTATCGTATCAAAGATAACGATGGCGGAACATCCGAGGCCTCAATTACCTTAAAAGCAGGCTCAGATAGTAGCGTGCTTCACGAAAGCCATATCGATCTTTCGCATATTACGGAGATTGCAAGCTTTACACTTGATAACGGAGCAGACGGCACTTTAGATGTTCTTGACTTTAGCAAAATCACAGGCTTTGGCACCGCAACTACCCAGTCGCTCCACTTTACTTATGATGGTACACATACCAGTATGTCTATCGATAATGAAGCAGGTGGAAACTTTGCAACACCAGATGAAGTGGTTGTGTTTGAAAATATGGACTTAACAAGCGGCGGTACACATAGCGATGCTGATATCATTGCCCTACTACAAAGTAATGGACAGATTATCGTGTAACCAAAGCCTACCTATCATTCAACAACAAAAAAGAGGCCTATTTTATAGACCTCTTTTTTTATGCTAAATTTATTGAGTTAAAACCAATGGCTGATATCTTGGTTGCTTTTGCGAACTTTATCGGCAGCATCTTGCTTATATTGTTCTAGTTTTTCTTGTAAAGTATCATCACTGATTGCACAGATACGAATAGCCTGAAGAGCCGCATTGACAGCACCGTTAATCCCCACCGAAGCTACAGGAACACCAGGAGGCATTTGGGCAATGGAATATAGGGCATCAAGCCCATTTAAAGCCCCTGATTGTACAGGCAGGCCAATGATAGGTAAGTGGCTATGAGCCGCAACAACACCAGGTAAAGCAGCAGAAAGACCTGCAGCGGCAATAATTACCTCAATGCCTTTACTAGGGGCGGCTTTCACCCATTTTTCAACATCTTCAGGTGTACGGTGAGCCGAGGCTACCATGGCATCAAAGCCAATGTCAAAATCTTTTAAAATGGCCACAGTTTTTTCTAAAAGAGGAGCATCTGAGGCTGAACCCATAATAATACCGATACGAGGGGACTTTTTCATAAGTTTTTCTCCAATATCTTGACGCATTTGTACGTTGTTAAATTTTTGATTGTGAGCAAGATTATAAGCATTTTCAAGGGCAATCTTAAGGCTTGAGCCTAAGCCTGTAGCGGCTAAAACTCGACCACCAGCTGAGATAAGCTGACCATTTTTGTTTTGAACACCTGCATAATATAGCCGTTGATTTCTGTTTACTTTATAAGGGGATAAAGCCTCACCCGTTACGGGTGTTTCAGGATAATTTTCTGCAGCCAAAATAACCGTTGCAGCTGCTTTGGGTTGAGCTGTAAAGTGATAATTTGCTAGTTGCCCTTGTGCCGTTTTGTTAAAGATTTCAGCCCAGTCTTCATCTAAAGCAGGAAGCAAGATTTCAGTTTCAGGATCACCAAAACGAGTATTATATTCTAACACCCAAGGTTTGTTATGTTCATCAACCATCACACCAATAAAGATAACGCCACAAAAATCAATATTTTGCTCTTTAAGTCCGTTAATTGTTGGCTCAACAATAGTTGTAACCATTTGTTCCATAAGGGTATCACTTACCCAAGATACAGGGCAAACTGCACCCATACCACCAGTATTTGGCCCTTTATCGCCATCAAAGATACGTTTGTGATCTTGGCATGTGGGAAGAATATGATAACTCTTTCCATCGGTAAGAACAAAAAGGCTAATTTCTTGGCCACAAATACCATCTTCGACCAAGATACGAGTTCCCGCATCACCAAATTGACCTGAGAATATTTTTTCAGCTGCAGTAACTGCTTCACCTGCATCATCGGTAACAATAACCCCCTTACCTGCGGCCAAACCATCGGCTTTGATAATATAAGGAGCGTGGCGAGCCTCAATAGCCGCCTTAACTTGCTTTAGATTATCACAAGCAGTAAAGCTTGGCTGGGCTACACCTGCTTTTGCCATAAATTCTCGGGCAAAAATCTTGGAGCCCTCGAGCATAGCGGCCTGCTGGTTAGGGCCAAAAACAGCAATATTATTTTGTCGTAAGATATCCGCAATGCCCCCAACTAAAGGAGCTTCGGGGCCGATAATAACTAAGTCAGCTTTTATTTTTTTGGCTAGAGCCAAAACGGCTTGACCATCGCAAATATCCACAGGCTCACATATAAAAAACTGAGCCATTCCCCCATTCCCTGGTGCAATGGTAACCTGATGTTGACCTTGAGATACAGCTTCGGCAATGGCATGTTCTCTTCCGCCTGAGCCTAAAATCAGGATATTCATGATGAAGTCTCCTTTGTAAAGATTGTTTGTAGTGTTTGATAGTAATGATGGTGTTCGAGTTGATGAATTTTTGCTTCAATATCTTTAAGGCTATCATGAGGTAATCTTGGTGTAGAAAATTGGGCAATAAGTGGTCCTGTATCGATACCATTATCTACATAATGAATAGATATTCCAACCTTGTCATCACCAGCCTCGTAACTACGTTCAATGGCATTAAGCCCTTTATATTTAGGTAAAAGTGATGGGTGAATATTGATGATATGCTTCGCAAAAGCATCAACGAAATAGCTAGGGATAATTCGCATAAATCCTGCAAGGATAATATAGTCGATATGCTTGGCCTTAAGGTCATTAATTAAGATGAGGATAGACTCTTCTTTCCATTCTATTAGCCGAATGTTAAGCCCTAAGTCTTTGGCTTTTTGAATTCCTTTTGCCTTGGGGTTATCGCAGATAATCTCAACAAGTTCAGCTTGGAGCTTATGTTCATGAATAGCTTTGGTGAGAGCTACCATATTTGTCCCGCTTCCTGAAATAAAAATAGCAATACGTTTCATAGACTTATACAACTTCACCACAGATAAAGGCTCCATCATCTTTTAAGAGTTCAAGAAGTTTTTGAGCATCTTGGGGACGAAGAATAAAGACAAAGCCAACACCTAAGTTAAAGACTTTTTGCATCTCATCTTCAGCCACATGTTCAGAGAGCCAAACAAAAATATCAGGACGTTGCCAAGAGTTCCAGTTAATCTTGGCCTTATGGCCATTTAAAACACGTTCTACATTGGCTTTAAAACCACCACCAGTAATATGAGCCATACCATAAATATTAACCTCTTTTAAGGCTTTTTGGGTGGCGGCAACATAAAGTTTTGTGGGTTGAAGCAAGGCCTCAATTGGACTATTGGCAAAGCCAACTTTTTCGACCACTTTACGAACTAAAGAAAATCCATTGGAATGCACTCCAGATGACGGAAGACCAATAATCACATCGCCTTTTTGGATTTGGCTACCATCAATAAGTTTATCTTTATCAACAAGTCCTACAGAAAATCCTGCTAAGTCAAAGCCATCTTCATCATAAACATCAGGCATTTCGGCAGTCTCCCCACCTAATAAGGCACAGCTTGATTGATTACAGGCATTTAAAATATCTTCAATAAGGATGCTATATTCATTAGCCTTAAGAACACCGCAAGCAAGATAATCTAAAAAGAATAAAGGCTGAGCTCCACAGCAAATAAGGTCATTGACATTCATAGCAACTAAATCTTGACCAAGCCCTTTAAGATTTTGGGCTTGTTTGGCAAGCTCCATCTTTGTACCAACACCATCAGCACAAGCAGCTAAAAGTTGTTTATTGTTAATTTGGTAAAGGCCTGCAAAGCCACCAATGCCTCCAATGATATTTGTGTTTTTTCCATTGGCTTTAACCATTTTGCCTATGGCGGCAGCCCAAATATCACCTGCTTCAATGCTTACGCCAGCATCTTTGTAACTTATTTTATCGCTCATGAAGTTTTTTCCCATAAATAATTGCCTGTAAAACAAGCGTTGCAGACTTTACCATCGCCACAAAGGCTTGGCTCTAAATCTTCTAATCGTAACCATTTTAAGCTATCAGCTCCAATCATATTACATAATTCTTCTTCGCTATAATTGGCTGCTGCGAGTTCTTCTTTACTTGGCATATCAATACCATAATAACATGGCCATAATACAGGAGGAGAGGCAACTCGCATATGAACCTCTTTTGCTCCTGCATCTTTAAGCATATGGATAATATATTTGGAGGTTGTCCCCCGAACAATACTATCATCAACAATCACCATTTTTTTACCTTTAAGGCTTTCGGCTACAGGGCGGAGCTTTTGACGTACAGCTTGTTCTCTTGCATCTTGGTCAGGTAAAATAAAGCTTCGACCAACAAAGTGATTACGTAAGATAGCTTCCTCAAAAGGTACATTCAGCTGACGTGCGTAACCCATAGCCGATATACGTCCGCTATCAGGCATGCCACAAACAATATCAACATCGGCAGGGGCTGATTTTGCCAAAGCCATTCCTAGATTAATTCGTGCATTATAAACAGAGCGGTCATCAATTTGGCTATCGGGGCGGGCAAAGTAAACATATTCAAAGGCACAGATATTACGGCTGCTATCACGGATTTGATAAAGCGTTTCATAACCGTTATCGTTAAATAAAATCACTTCACCAGGTTCAACATCACGGATGATTTCTCCACCCATTTGTTCAATGGCACAACCTTCGGAAGAGACAACAAAGCTTTCGCCAATTTTGCCAAAACATAAAGGACGTATCCCTTTAGAATCACGGGCAATCATTAGCTTATCATTAACAATAGCAACTAAAGCATAGCCACCTTCAATACGTTTAATAGCTTCGATAAAGGCTTTTTCTAAAAGAAGGTCAGAGCGATGAGCCATTAGATGCAAAATAACTTCGGTATCAGATGTTGATTGAAAGATTGCCCCTTTATGACGAAGTTCTGATTTGAGGGTATCCACATTGCTAATATTACCATTATGAGCCAAGGCGACTTGCCCTTGAACACATAAAGCCCGTAAAGGCTGAGCATTAATTAAACCAACACCGCCAGATGTTGAATAACGGCAATGGGCAATGGCTATTTTACTAAGGCTATATTCACCCTCTTTTAAATCAAGGCTTTGAGCGACAAGTCCTCTTGACTTGCGAAGACGGATTTCTCCACTATTGGCACTCAGCCATGCCATGCCAGCACTCTCTTGGCCACGATGTTGTAAGCCAAAAAGACCAGAGCGGGCTAAAAGAGGGACTTCTAAACTAGCTAAAGGAGAATAAACAGCAAAAATTCCACACATTTTATACTCCCTGATAAGCAGCTTTTAACTCATTGATATGCATATCAACTACACTGTCTATCTTTAAGCGTTCACCCATAACTTGTCCAATTTTTTGGTAAGTGATATTGCTTTGAGTAAAAGCTTGTTCAAAGCTTGATTGTTGGCTTGGATTAACAATGTAAATAGCACGTAAGCCACCCTCTCCTAAAAGATATTCAAGAGAGTTATTGTTTACATGATTAATACAAATACCTAAATGACTATGGATAGCTAACTTGGCTAAGCAAGTGATAAGACCACCACCCATAATAAGCTTACCTGACTGAGCCAACTGCTCATGGGCAATTTTTTGAGCAATTATTTTGAAGTCTTGCTCATTTTGCCAATTGGGGGCTGCAACTGTACCACAAGCATGCTCATTGAGCATATCACCATATTGGCTTCCACCCATTTGTCCAAGGTTATCACCAACTAAGTAAACAATATCACCCTCATTCATTTGCCATTCGCTTAAAGAAGGCTTGGCAAGAGGTTTTATACCTGTTGTTACAATCACAGGGCTAGGATAGATACGCCCATGAGGGCTTTCGTTGTAAAGGCTCACATTACCCGAAACCACAGGGCATTTAAGAGCCTCGCAAGCTTCGACCATGCCTGCAATATTTTGTGAAAGCTCCCAAAATTGCTCAGGTTTTTCAGGGCTTGGATGATTAATGCCATCAGTAATGGCCATAGCATCAAAACCTGCAATAGCTAAAGCTCGGATGGTTGAAGCAATGAGGTTAGCTGCACCATTTTTTGGGTGGATGTAGCATTTTAAGGGGTCAGCCTCCATCACAAAACCAACACTCACATCAGCCTCAGCTACACGAATTTCAGCCACTTGATTATCAGGGCCTTTAATTGTGTTGCATTGCACCATAGCATCATATTGTTCATAGAGGCTCTTATGGCTCTTAAGGCTTGGCTTGGTTAAAAGTTCAAGCAAAGTTTTTTGCCAATCGGCAGGAGCAACAACATTTTGAGGAAGCTTTTGACGAAAGCTATAATCTTTAGGCTCTACGGAATCCCATGGAATAATTGGGGCATTACCACCGATAATATCAGGAGCGACATCTGCAACAAGTTTGCCATCTTCGTAAAGCTCAAACTTATCATCATCAAAACATTCACCAATAACTGAGCAGTTAAGCTCCCACTTATGAGCAAGTTCTGTAATAGCATCAATATTTTTTGGCTCAACAATGAGCAAAAAGCGTTCTTGGCTTTCCGAAAGGGCAATTTCCCAACCTGTCATATTGGCTTCTCGAGTATGAACATCTTTAAGTTCAATCTTCATGCCAATTTGTGAACCTGCAGCAACTTCAGAACTTGAAGAAATAACACCTGCAGCTCCCATATCCTGAGCTGAGGCAATCAGCCCTTTGGCATTAATCTCTAAAAAGCATTCAATCAGTTGTTTTTCAGCAAAAGGATCGCCAATTTGCACCCTTGGACGAGCCGCTTCATTATCTTGGTCAAGTTCAACCGAAGCAAAAGCAGCCCCTGCAATGCCGTCACGGCCTGTAGCTGCTCCTAAAACCATAATCTTATGACCTGCTTTAGCAGTTTTAGAGCTGACAAGCTCATCAAGTTTGACCACACCCGCACAAAAGGCATTCACTAATGGATTATAAGTATAGCTATGATGATGAATAGTTTTGCCACCAATATTTGGTACACCGACACAGTTGCCATAGCCACCAACGCCATGGATAACACCAGGTTTTATCCGCTGGGTTTCGTTATGCTCAGGCTCACCAAAAAATAAGCCATCCATTACGGCAACAGGGCGAGCTCCCATGGCCAAAATATCACGGATAATACCACCGACGCCTGTAGCTGCTCCTTGATAAGGTTCAACAGCTGAGGGATGATTATGGCTCTCTACTTTAAAGGCAAGCCCATAACCATTGCCAAGGTCAACCACACCTGCATTCTCGCCCTCGCCACCTAGGACATATTGACCATCTTTAGGAAATTGCTTAAGAAGCGGGCGAGTAGACTTATAAGAACAATGTTCTGACCACATCACACCTGCTAAATAAAGCTCAGTTTCTGAGGGTTCACGCTTTAAATGATCTTTAAGGGCATGATATTCATGTTCAAAAAGTCCGACATCTTTATAAGTAATTGTCATATCTTAACCCTCCATAATGCTTTGAAATAAAGGCTTGCCTGAGCCTGCTAAAATACCCCAAGAGATTAGAGTATCCACATTGCGTTCAGGGTGAGGCATCATACCAACCACATTACCTGCTTTATTACATATACCTGCAATATTATTAATAGAACCATTAGGATTTGTTGCATCATTAATGTTTCCATCTGCATCGCAATAGCGGAGCATAACTTGGTTATTTTGTTCAATCTCTTCAATAATATGCTCATCAGCCCAAAAGCAACCATCATGATGGGCTATGGGGAAATTAACAATACTATCTTTAGGATATTTTACTAGCCATTTTGAGCTATTATCCTGAACTTTAAGATAGCAAGGATGAGCAATGAAATCTTGTCCTTTATTTTGGAGTAAAGCTCCAGGGAGTAAGCCAGATTCGCATAAAATTTGAAAGCCATTACAAATACCTAGAACATAACCACCCTTGTGAGCATAATCTTTAAGGGCTTCAATAATAGGGGCTCGAGCACTGATAGCACCAGTACGAAGATAATCGCCCCAACTAAAGCCACCAGGAATGATTACAAGCTTAGCATCGGAAGGAATTTGGGTTTCTTGATGCCATAAAAGATGGGCATTATAGCCTAGAAACTGAGCAGCCTTTATTGCATCTTTATCGCAATTAGAGCCAGGGAAGGTGAGAACATATATACTCATAGCATTTAAGCCTCTTCAATAAAGAATTGATATTGCTCGATAACAGGATTAGCCAAAAGTTTATGGCAAATCTCTTCTGTTTTTTGTTCAGCAGCTTTAATATTTTCTTCATCTAATTGAAGTTTTATAATCTTGCCAATGCGAATAGAGCGGTCTATATGCTCATAACCTAAATGGCTTAATGACTTAGAAACAGCTTTTCCTGCGGTATCAAGTACCCCATCTTTGAGTTCAACATGAACCTTAACATCAAATAGCATAATAAATTTTCCTATGATTAGTTAATAAAATAGAGATAAAAAAAGCCGAAATGACCTATTATCATTTCAGCTTTTCAATGCGAGCAAAAATCTCTTCATAACCCTTCATCACATCACCTAAATCGAAGCGGAAGCGGTCTTTATCAAGAGATTCCATCGTCTCTAAATCCCAAAAGCGACAAGTATCAGGAGAAATCTCATCGGCCAAAACAATTTGACCCTTAGGAGTAACCCCAAATTCAATTTTAAAGTCGACTAAGTAAATACCCATTTTTTTACAAAGCTCAGTAAGATGCTCATCAACCTTAAGAGCTGTTTTCCGCATAAAAGCAATTTGCTCATCGGTTGCCCAATTAAAAGCTCTAACATGTTCATCGGCAATTACAGGGTCGCCATGCTCATCGCTTTTATAGCAAAACTCCACAAGTGGTGGATTAAGCTCCATTTTTTCAGCTACACCTAAACGGCGGCAAATAGATCCTGCAGTCAGATTGCGAACAATAACTTCTACAGGGAGAATCGTTACCTTAAGAGCCTTATGGTGATTATCATCAACAAGCTCAACAAAATGTGTAGGAATATCAAACTGAGATAAATACTGGAAAAGTGCAGCAGAAATTAAGTTGTTTAAACGCCCTTTACCTTGGGCTGTACCTGTTTTTTCGGCATTAAAAGCGGTAAGGTCATCTTTATATTCTACAAGAACAATATTAGGGTCTTCGGTATTGTAAAGACGCTTCGCCTTACCTTCGTAAAGAAAGTCGGTTTTCATAGCAACGCTCCTTTGTGTTTGCGTTTGTGTTTTTATGTTCTAATGACTAAAAAGGTCTAAGTTTCTTGGTTTTAGGAAAACTTTTGCTTCCAAAGAAATCTTAAACGAGTTTTACGATTTAGTCATCTGTCTTTTAAAATATAAAAAAAAAATATTTTAGCAAGCTTTTTTTATCCTAAAATCAAAGTTCATTTTTTAGGGTATTTTTACACCCACAATAAAGTTTGGAGAATTAGGCAAAACATTTGTATATATGGGCAAGTATATTAAAATAACTTTAGTTATACTTTAAAACTATCGATAAATAACGATATAAGGAAAAGTATAATGGAAAAACGTATTATTGGTCAAGGCTTAGAGGTCTCCTCTATTGGCTTTGGTTGTATGGGTTTAAACTTTGCATATGGAGCAAATTTAAGCGAAAAAGAAGTGGTCAAGCTGCTTCATCATGGTTTTGATAAAGGTATTAACTTTTTTGATACAGCAGAAGCCTATGGCCCATTTACCAATGAAGAACTTGTGGGTAAGGCACTTGCTCCCATACGTGATAAAGTTGTGATTGCAACAAAATTTGGTTTTAAAAATGGTCAAACTTTTGAGGGCTTAGATAGTCATCCAAATAGAATTAGGCAAGTTGCGGAAGAATCGTTAAAACGTTTGGGAACAGATTATATCGACCTCTTCTATCAACATCGTGTTGACCCAAATATTCCTATGGAAGATGTTGCAGGTGCGGTTAAAGACTTAATTATAGAAGGTAAAGTGAGGCATTTTGGATTATCTGAAGCAGGAGTGACAAATATTCGTAAAGCCCATGAAGTTCAGCCTGTAACAGCATTGCAAAGTGAATACTCACTCTTTTGGCGAGAGCCTGAGGCAGAGATTATCCCACTTTTAGAGGAGCTTGGCATTGGTTTTGTTCCTTTTAGTCCTTTAGGTAAAGGCTTTTTAACGGGTAAGATTACCATGGAGACTAAATTTGAAGATGGTGACTTTCGTCATATATTTCCACGATTTAGTCCTGAGAATATTCAGGCTAATTTTACTTTGGTCACTCTTTTACAAGAAATTGCAGAGCAAAAACAAGCCACGGCAGGTCAAATAGCTTTAGCATGGCTGCTTGCTCAAAAGCCATGGATTGTTCCCATACCAGGAACAACAAAAACCCATCGTTTAGATGAAAATGCGGCAGCAGCAAATGTGATGCTTGATACGAATGACCTACAAAAAATTGAGGCGGCTTTAGCGAATATCCAAATTCAAGGAAGCCGTTATCCTGAGGCTCTACAAAAGCTGGTAGATAAATAAAGGAGATAAAATATGTTACTAAAGAAATATGTAGCCATTTTTACCAGCATGTTTGCTTTTTCGCAAGGTGGTATTGCGGGTGCAAATGTGCAAACACAAAAATTAGATAGCCTTGAAGATAAAGAAAAAAGCATTGCCCTTATAGCCTCCTATGGAGCAACAGGCTCTATTGAGCCTTTAAAAGATGCGATTAAGCAAGGCTTGGATAATGAGTTAAGCATTAATCAAATAAAGGAAGTTTTGGTACAGCTATACGCCTATGCAGGTTTTCCCCGTAGTCTTAATGCTTTAGGGGTGCTTATGGAAGTATCAAAGCAAAATCCAGAAGCTAAAATGGGTAAAGAAGGCAAAGCCTTACCTGCAGATACTGATAAATGGGCTTATGGAAATAATGTGCAAATAGAGCTAACTGGGAGCGAAGTTAAGGGCGGACTTATGGATTTTTCTCCTGCTATTGATACTTTTTTAAAGGAGCATCTATTTGCAGATATCTTTGGCCGTGATGTTCTTTCGTATAAGGAGCGAGAAATTGCCACTCTAGCTATTTTAGCAAGTATTGATGGCCTGCAATCACAATTACAATCCCATGTTAATATCTCTAAGCATATTGGCATAGATGAAGCCAAGATTAATGATATTATTACTTTAGCCAAAGAGCAAAGCTTTGATAGCATATTTCCTAAAGGAGAGATTAATCCTTATGGTGAATTTTTTACAGGAATAACCTATCTAACCATGTTAAGTGATGATAGCGATATGTTTAATGAACCCATAGGTCATGTAACTTTTGAGCCTTTGGCAAGAACCCATTGGCATAAACATTCAGGCGGGCAAATATTACTAGTAACTGGTGGTGAGGGTCGTTATCAGCCCCGTGGAGGCAAGGTGCAGATTTTACATAAAGGTGATGTGGTGCGGATTGAGCCTAATATCGAGCATTGGCATGGAGCTGCTCCCAATAGCTGGTTTGCCCATATTGCAACGACTCCCAATGCAGCTTTGGGTAATCAGGTTACATGGCTTGAGGCAGTAAGTGACGAACAATATCATTAAGTAAGAGTATTTAAAGGAGAAATAATATGCAAGCACATGGATATGCAACATATGGCTCAACAGAAGAGCTAAAACCCTATACATTTGAACGACGTGAACCCTTAGCCGATGATGTGGTGATTGATATTTTATATTGTGGTGTCTGTCATTCGGATATTCATA
Source organism: Alphaproteobacteria bacterium (assembly GCA_047973205.1). Lineage (GTDB taxonomy): Bacteria > Pseudomonadota > Alphaproteobacteria > JBKEAR01 > JBKEAR01 > JBKEAR01. Next base: position 11,814 of record JBKEBO010000058.1, read on the forward strand.
GTGTACGGGGTGATTGGGGTGAAGCAAATTATCCTTTTGTTCCAGGTCATGAGGTTGTTGGTCGTGTTAAACAAGTGGGTGATAAGGTCAATAAGTTCAAAATAGGTGATCTAGTTGGTGTCGGTTGCCTTGTTGATAGCTGTGGTCATTGTACAAGTTGTGAAGATGATTTAGAACAATATTGTGAAAATGGCTTTACAGGAACTTATAATAGTCATGATAAAATTGGTGGAACGCCCCATAGCTATACTTTTGGAGGTTATTCAGATATTATCACCGTTAAGGAAGGCTTTGTTGTTCGCATCCCCGAAAATCTTGATGCAGCGGCTGCTGCTCCTTTGCTATGTGCAGGAATTACAACCTATTCTCCTTTACGCCATTGGAATATTCAAGAAGGGCAAAAGGTTGGTGTGATAGGCTTAGGTGGTTTAGGGCATATGGGGATAAAGTTTGCCCATGCCATGGGTGCTAAGGTTACAATGATTACTACATCACCTAAAAAAGGGGCTGATGCTCAAAAACTTGGTGCTGATAATGTGCTTATCTCAACCGATAGCGAAGCCATGGCAAAAGCAGCAAATAGCTTTGATTTCTTATTAAATACAATTCCTGTTGGTCATGATACAGACCCCTATATGAACTTACTTAAGCGTGATGGTACAATGACAATTGTTGGAGCTGTGGAAGCACTTAAACATGTGAGTGGTATTCCTTTTATCTTTAAGCGTCGCCAGATGGCGGGCTCACTTATAGGAGGGTTGGCTGAAACCCAAGAAATGCTTGATTTTTGCGGCGAGCATAACATTAGCTGTGATATTGAACTGATTGATATAAAAGATATTAATAAAGCTTATGACCGCACTGTAGCTGGTGATGTGAAATATCGTTTTGTTATTGATATGGCAACTTTATAGTTGGTAAAGGAAAATGCCTTGCATTTTCTATGCTTTATTTTGGAAGATTTGTGCTATAAATAACTTAAGAAAGGAGTAGCCCTTATGGATGAGAATAAAGAGGCTGGAGACTTAAAGAAACTAGCAACACTTATCGAAAAATATACTCCCCATGATGGCTATTTTAATCTTCCTGTCAATGACTTATGGGTGATTAAAATTAGTAAAATAGCCGATAGCTCATGCTCAGTCTCACAATGTGGAATGGCTATTGTTGTTCAGGGTGAAAAGCAAGTCTTTTTAGGACAAAAGCAGTTTACTTACGACCATAATAACATGGTGGTTTATGGGGCAAATCTTCCTGTAACAACAAAAATCACTAAGGCAAGTCAGAGTGAGCCTTACTTATGCTTAGTAATAGGTTTTGAGCTTAAAAAGCTTTCGGGGCTGATTGATAAGGCTTTCCCCCATGGTGTTCCGCAAACATCAAAAACACGCAGTATTTATATCGATAAAAGCAACCCTCAGGTTATAGCTTCAGCCATTCGGCTTATGGAAGTTATGGCTCAAGAGGATGCAGATTTACTTGCTCCTTTGGTGGTGGATGAGATTCTTATTCGTCTGCTCAGAAGTTCCTTTGGGCCTGCTATTGCTCAGATTGGTTTAGCTGATTCTCATGTGCAAAGAGTGATGCGAGTCCTTACATGGCTGGAAGAAAATTTTGCTCAAGCGGTTAAAGTGGATGACTTAGCAGAGATGGCAGCGATGAGTCTTTCATCTTTTCATAACCATTTTAAAAATGTAACCTCGATGAGTCCTTTGCAATATCAAAAGACAATGCGTCTTTATGCGGCTCGAAACTTAATGACGACACAAATGTATGATGTAAGCCAAGCAAGCTTAGAGGTTGGCTATGGAAGCCTTTCGCAATTTAGCCGAGAATATAGCCGAGAGTTTGGCATATCCCCAAGCAAGGATATAGCTCAATATCACTGATAATAAATTATAAATTATAAATTTCTAAAATTTTCTAAATGATTTTAAAGGATAAAGAACCTTTAATAATTTAACCTATAAAAATAGCTGATGGTGTAGATATAACTAATGATACAATATGGCTTATTTGGGGAAAAAACATTTTACATTGTTTGGTTTTTTTATTACCATACTAGCACAAGGGAATGACCCAAATATTGAAACAGGGAGAAAAATTTATGCTAAAAAAAATTCTAGTTACAGCGGCGATGTTTGCCGCAATTAATGCCTATGCCAAAGATATTACTATTAAATTTTCGCATGTGGTTGCGGAAAGCACCCCCAAAGGCCAAATGGCTCTGAAGTTTAAGGAGCTTGCAGAAAGTCGCTCAAATGGCTCACTTAAGGTTGAAGTCTTTCCAAACTCGCAATTATTCACTGATAACAAAGTGTTAGAGGCTATGTTATTGGGTGATGTTCAGATTGCAGCTCCATCGCTTTCTAAATTTGACCGTTATACAAAAAAACTTCAAATCTTTGATTTACCGTTCTTATTTGAAGATATGGAAGCAGTTGATAAATTTCAAAATAGTCAAAAAGGCCAAGAGCTTTTAGACTCTCTACAAAAAAAAGGGCTCGTTGGTTTGGGCTATTTACATAATGGGCTTAAGCAAATGTCGATGAATGGTGGTGAAATCCGTGTACCTGCTGATTTAAAAGGCAAAAAAATGCGAATTCAGGCATCGGATGTTTTACAAGAACAGTTCAAAGCCGTTGGAGCTATTCCTCTTAAAAAGCCGTTCTCTGAGGTTTTCACTTTGCTACAAACTAAGGCAATTGATGGTACAGAAAATCCATGGTCTAATACTTATTCGAAAAAATTCTATGAAGTTCAAGATAGCATTACCGAAACGGACCATGGCTTATTGGACTATATGATTGTAACTTCTAAAGAATTTATGGCAACACTCGATGATGAACAAAAGAAAGTTTTTAATGAGGCCATGAAAGAAGCCATTGCTTATGGTAATAAGCTTTCGACAGAATTGGCAATGTCTGATCGTCAAAAAGTGATAGATTCTGGTAAGGTGAAAGTTCTACAAATCACACCAGAAGAGCGGGCTCAATGGGTTGAGGTTATGAAGCCTGTTTGGAAAAAATTTGAAGGCGATATCGGAGCAGACTTAATTGAAGCTGCTTATGAGAGTAACAATTAGGAACATAAACTTTTAAAAGCCTCATCTCTTGGAGTATGGGGCTTTCTTCTTAAAAAAATAATAGTTAAAATAGAGGTGTTTATGATGAAGCTATTTAACCAAATTGAGGAAGGCTTCCTCTCCTTTTTATTGCTTTGTATGGTTGTGATTATTTTTGTTGAGGTTGTCTTACGATTTGTTTTTAATCAAGGGCTTGATTGGGCTCAGGAGGCAACCTTAATCATTAATGCATGGATGGTTCTTTTAGGCGCTTCTTATTGCGTAAGAGAACGGGCGCATATTAGCATTGACTTTTTTACACGGAAACTCAAAGGAAATACAGCAATAACAGTTGCTTGCTTGGCCTTAATCGCTTGTATGACTTATTGTGTTATCTTCTTTTTAGGGGCTTATCGTTATGTTAGCAAAATGAAGCTTATTGGTATTGACCTTCAAGATATTCCCATGCAACGCTGGGTAGCAACATTATGCTTACTTTTTGGCTTTGGCCTTTTATTTTTACGATTTTTAGAGGTTTTTATTAAAGTAATTTATCATAAGGATACCAATATCTTACGCCATGTTGGTGAGGCTGAAGAGTCTATGGAACTTGCCAAAAGCATAGAGGAGGCAAAATAATGACCGTTTTTGTTCTTTTCTTTTTACTCTTTTTATTTATGTTTTTAGAAGTTCCTGTTGCATTTGCTTTAGGACTTTCAAGCATTATTACAATCCTTTTATTTTCAGATGATTCTGTAGCTTCGGTTGCCTTAAAATTCTTTGAGGCCACAACCGAACATTATACCCTATTGGCCATTCCTTTCTTTATTTTATCATCATCCTTTTTATCGACGGGCGGGGTTGCTAGACGCATCATTGATTTTGCTACAGCAATCATTGGCCATGTTCGTGGTGGTTTGGCTATGGCTTCCGTATTGGCATGTATGATTTTTGCGGCTATTTCAGGCTCTAGCCCCGCAACAGTTGCAGCTATTGGTACAATTGTTATCGGGGGCATGGTACGTGTTGGCTATACAAAAGCCTTTGCTACAGGGGTTATTGCTAATGCAGGAACGTTGGGCATTCTTATTCCGCCTTCGATTGTGATGCTGGTTTATTCGGCAGCAACAGAAGAATCACCTGCTGAGATGTTCATGGCGGGTGTTATTCCTGGAATTATGATGGGTGGACTTTTGATGCTCGCTATCTATATTGTTGCAATTATTAAGAAATTCCCAACCCAACCCTTTGCAGGGTTTAGTCGTGTTTGGATAACATTTACCCATGCTTTTGCAGGGATTTTGCTTATTCTTTTAGTCTTAGGTTCTATTTATTTAGGTGTGGCTTCACCCACCGAAGCTGCGGCTCTTGCTGCGGTATACGGTTATTTTGTTGTAGTGTTTGGTTACCGAGATCTTGGTCCTCTTAAGGGTAAGCCATGGCGTAAGCAGGGCGAAAATTTAGGTGTTTCAGTTATACGCAATATTACGGATATAGCTTTGGCCTTTCCGAAAAGTTTCTTTAACAAAGAGGTAAGAGAAGTCTTTGTAAACTCTATGAGAGTTTCGGTTATGCTGCTATTCATCATTGCCAATGCGATGATTTTTGCCCATGTTTTAACAACCGAGCAAATACCTCATAAAATTGCAGCGGCAATTATGTCTATTAACCTATCTCCTTGGTTATTCTTGATTATTGTGAATGTGTTATTGCTGATTGCAGGGAACTTTATGGAGCCTTCCGCCATTATTTTAATCATGGCACCTATCTTACTTCCCATTGCGGTTCAGCTAGGCATTGACCCAATTCATCTTGGGATTGTGATGGTTGTGAATATGGAAATTGGTATGTTAACACCACCTGTGGGGCTTAATCTTTTTGTGGCTTCAGGTATTACAGGGGAATCTATGGGCTGGGTGATAAAGGCTTGTTTACCTTGGCTATTATTGCTTCTCTTCTTCCTTCTTCTGATTACTTATATTCCGCAAATCTCCTTATGGCTACCCAATACAATGGGCTATTAAGATTTTATAATTGGTTTAAGCTTGCCAAAATATCGGCAAGCTTGGCTTGATATAATATCTTGAAATATCTTAGATTTTATAGTATTGACTATTGTTAATAATACAGTAAATGAAAGGCTATACGAATGAGTGAACTCCCCCCATGTCCCAAATGTCAATCCACTTACGTTTATGAGGATGGTGAGCTACTCATATGCCCAGAATGTGCCCATGAGTGGGGTAAGAATGCATCGGGTAATGATAGCGAAAATATAGTTCGAGATGCCAATGGTGCAGAGCTGAAAGACGGCGATACCGTAAGTGTTATCAAGGACTTAAAAGTTAAAGGCTCATCTTCGGTTGTTAAAGTGGGTACTAAAGTCAAAAATATTCGCCTTGTTGATGGTGACCATGATATTGACTGTAAAATTCCAGGCATTGGAGCAATGGGACTAAAATCTGAATTTGTAAAAAAAGTATAGAGTATAAAAGTACAGATTTTTGTCCAAATTTATCCATAAAAAACCTGTTTCTGTCCATTTTTGTCCATTTTTTATCCCATCATAGCCAAAAAATTCCTGATAATGTCCATGCCTCTATAAAAGTTTCCCTTTTAAAGAGTGACAGTTTTGTGTCGATTCCTGTAAAAATTTGGATATAAATGGGTAAAAAATGGCAAATATGGGCAAATATGGGCAAATATGGGTAAAATCCTATTTAAGTCATATATTACAAATATTCAAAATGGCTGATAGGGCCATGGCCTTTGCCCATCTGCCAATGTTGTGAGGTTTGAATGGCATGGCTGATATACTGCTTAGCCTCTTTAACAGCGGTACGGATATCCTTACCAAGAGCCATTTGTGCAGCAATGGCTGAGGAAAGTGAGCAACCTGTACCATGGGTATTTTTGCTATTGATTCGCTTTTGTTCAAAAGAGTGAATATGACCATCGGCTAAGTATAAGTAATCAATAGACTTTTCACCTTTTTGGTGACCACCTTTAATGAGAATATTTAGGCTTTTTCCAATATTTTTTGCTAAGATTTCAGCATCTTCCTCATCTTCTAAATCAGCTAAAATTTGAGCCTCAGGCAGGTTGGGGGTGACGAGGGTTGCTAGGGGGAGCAGCTGCTCCTTAAGGCTTGTAATTGCATCCATTTCTAGTAAAGGAGCCCCTGCTTTAGAAACCATTACAGGGTCTAAAATAATGGGGGGAAGTTTGGGTTGAGCCTTTAAGAAGCTAGCGACAGTTTGCACCATATCCTTATCACCAAGCATGCCGATTTTAATGGCATCAATGGGCATATCTTCAAAAACGGCTTTTAGTTGTGAAGTTATTGTTTCTAAAGGAGTTTTATGAATATCTGTGACAGCATAAGAATTTTGTGCCGTAATGGCGGTAATGACCGATAAGCCATAACAACCATTGGCCGATATGCTCTTAAGGTCGGCTTGTATGCCTGCTCCACCACCAGAATCTGAGCCTGCAATACTCAGAACACAGCAGGGTCGGTTGCCTTTAATGAGTGCCATTTGCTAATCTCCTGTTTTAGATTTTGTGTGCTTTGAATAATATCTTTTGCATCAGATATGGCGGATATAACGGCGATACCTTGGCCTCCATGTTGGAAAACATCTTGAATATGCTCACTTTTTATACCGCCAATGGCAATGATGGGCTTATGGATATGCTGAGATGCTTTGGCAATTCCTTGAAAGCCTAAAGGTGTTTGAGTATCGACTTTAGAAGGGGTTGCAAAAACGGGGCTTATGGCCACATAGTCGGCATATTGGATTTTTGGGTCATGGATTTGCTCTAAGCTTTCGATAGAAAGGCCAATAATGGCTTCATTACCCAAAATTTGCCGTGCAATATCAATGGGCATATCCGATTGGCCTAAGTGAATGCCATCGGCCTTAACAGCGAGGGCAACATCAATACAATCGTTAATTATCAAAGGGATATGGTACTTGTAGCATATTTCTTTAAGGCGAAAGGCCGCATCTAAAAAGGGGCGTATCTGTGGCTTCTTATAACGAAGCTGAATAACATCCACACCGCCTTGTGCAGCCTTAAGGCATATATCTTCAAGTTGGGCTATATCCTCAGTTTGAGGTGTAACAAAGTAAAGGTTGTAATTAATGTTCTTCAATAAAAACTCCGCTCATATTCATCACCATTTCGGGGGTGATTTGTGATAGCCCATCAATAAAAGCCGTGGCAAAACTCCCTGGAGCTTTTGTTTGTTTTTGAGCCTCATTGCCAACGAGAGACATGGTAAAGAGAGTCGAAAAAGCAGCCACAAAAGCATCATCATCGCAGCTTGAAAAAGCACCACAAAGAGCCGCCGCCGTACAACCAGTTCCTGTAACTTTGGTCATCATAGGAACATTAAGATCAATATAACCAATATATTGCTCGTTTACAACAACATCTGTTGGCCCTGTGATTGCCACGCAAATTTTATATTTTTTTGCGATTTCTATAGCAGAAGCAATGGCTTCGTCTGTGCTATGGCTACTATCAACCCCCTTACTTGTGGCGGGAGATGTTAAGTTACCAATAGCAATAACCTCAGAGGCATTGCCTTTGAGTAGAGTAACGGCACCAGTCTCTAATATATCTTGAACGGCTTGACTCCGAAGCTGGGATGCACCGACACCAACAGGATCTAAAATAACAGGTTTTTTGTATTTTATGGCTGCTTTAGCGGCCTCAAAACTACATTCTAAAAAGCAGCTATTAAGAGTTCCAATATTAATAACAACAGCATGGCTAATGTTTACAAGCTCATCCATTTCATCAGCAGCAAGGCTCATCAAAGGAGAAGCCCCAATAGAAAGCAAGGCATTAGCGGTGAAGTTCATCACAACATGATTGGTTAAACTCAAAACCAAGGGGTTAGATTTTTCAATTTTTTGGATGGACTGAAGAACTTTACTATGATTAATAAGATGATTTGGCTGCATATTTATAAGACTCCCATAAATTTATATATTTTAAATATCTAATATACCAACTTTAAACTTATATTCAAGGAAGTATTTGATGATTTTTATAGGAATTTAGCCGTTTATACACGTATTCAGGGTATTCGTATCTTAAGATAAATCTATGATTTTAAGTATAAAAAATGAGAAACCGCCCTTTGAGAGAAGGGCGGTATATTATATGAAAAAGAGAGTTATAACAGAGGAGATAAGAGATGAGAGTTTAAAAATTGCTAAAAGTTCTGCTCTGTATAACTTTAATATAGGTAAAGTTTGTAACAGCTTTGCTACAAAAAATGCTTTTATTGTAACAGATTGTAACAAAGCGATTTTATGTATTATTTTCAGTGATATATTCTCTAAATATTTCTCAAAAAGTTGATAAAAGCAGCAATTTCAAACTCTTTGTTACAAATTTGAGCCGTAAGTTCAGCATCTTCACCCCACTGATTCTGCTGGTAATATTCATGAATAAGTGCAGCTTGTTGAGCTTTTTTAACATCAATATGGTTTTCAGCCGCCGCAAAAGCGATAATAGCAGAACCTGTACTTTGGGTAAGAAGACTAAAAGCAGCCTGTTGCCAAATATTATAACTGTCTGTTTTTTCAGACAACTTTTTTATTGCAGGGGCTTGGTTAGCAATAGATAAACCTTGGTTGGGTTGAATATCATGGCCTAAAGTAGCACTTGCCCAACCCAATAAAGGTTGCCAGTGATGTTGTTCCTTAAGACATAATTCTTTAGGTGATGGTGAGGGAAATAAAATAAGGTCGGTTTCTAAAAATTTTATAGATGTATGAAGCCAATTTTGCCGTTTATTTTCATCCTCTTGGAGCTGGTCAATAACCGTCATTACAAGGCGAGATATGGGCATGCTGCGAGGCTTGATATGGTCTTGCTGACTTTGCCATTCTTGAACAACTTGCATAGCGGCGGCAGGATTCGGCAGGCAGACATCCTTTTTTTGTGGAGTCTTTAAGCGGCGATTATCTAATAAGATATAAAAGTTTGAAGCATCTTCTTGAACCTCAGCCTTATGCCAAAACTTTTTTGGAGCGGTGGTTTTAAAGGCATCATTTTGGAGTTTATTGTTAAACTCTTTATAAAAATCTTGCTCGCTTTTACTCATGAATAAGCCTTTCTAAACTTTCGAAAAGTTGCTCTGGACTGTCAATAATCTCATTAGCTCCTGCTGCAATAAGCTGCTCTTTTTTGTGATATCCCCATGAAACACCAATAGATTTTACATTAATTTTATGAGCCATTCCAATATCGTAGCTTGTATCTCCAATCATAATTGCGTGTTTAAGATTACCGCCACATTCGGCAATAGCCGTGCGTAATATCTCAGGGTCTGGCTTTGGAGGAAAACCATCAGAAGCGGTCTTTAAGCTAACAAAATATTTGCGAATCCGATTCTCTTCAAGATTATTCTCGCAACTTTTGCGTTCAGCTCCCGTACAAATTGCCATAATCCATCCAGCGTCATTTAATTTTTTTAATTGTTCTTCAACATAGGGATAGCATATTATATGATGATTTTTTGCAGTTGCTTCTTGGTACTTATGGTGGAAAAGATTTTGGCATTCCTCATAAAAATCTAAGCTTTCATTCGGCAAAATAGTCTGGATGATTTTTCCGAGGGGCAAGCTGATAAGTTGTTGAATTATATTGATTTTTACAGATTTTTTACCAAGCTCATTTAAGGATTCGTTTAATAATGTATAAATAATGCTATCTGAGGAAATAAGTGTTCCATCTAAATCAAATACTGCAACTTTTAAGTTTTTCATATAACCTCTTTCTTCACTATCAAGCCATTGTTTTTGTGTGGTAAAATTACAACATACACGGCAAAGGCTTGAGACACTAAGTTTTTATTAATATCTTTTCTGTAAAAAATTTTCTATACATTAGTATATTATATAACTAAAATCTTAAAAGGAAAAAAAAGAGGTTTGTGATGAGTAGTAAGTTTGTAAAAGCATGTTTGGGCATTCTCATGTTTCTTTCGGCTCCGAGTTTTGCTTCTGGTTTAGACGATGATCGTCTAGCAGGTAAGGACTTCTTGGATCATTTGGCACGTGAGTATCGTAGCTGCGGTAATGCAGAGGCTCGTGAGCGAGATATGAAGGACGCAAGATATTTTCGTAATCTAGCAGCTAAGGCTGAAAAAGGTCAGATGGTTCTACCTGCAGCCGTTAGTAGTCGTATTATTCCATCAGATTATTTATCGGAATTAAATACGGCAAAAGAAAAGCTTGATTATCATTTAGGTTTAGGGGCAAGAGACAATACTCCAGCGGCAGCGGCAGCGGCTCAGGCATCTTATGAATGCTGGTTGCAAGAAGCTGAAGAAAATAAGCTGGATGGTGATATTGATAAAGAGAAAGCAAAGTTTTATGCAAATCTTTCTGCTTTAACAAGCCCATTAACAACAACAGTGATTTACTTCCCTGTGGATAGTGCAACACTAACATCTTCGGCACGTTCTAAACTCAATGCAATGGTTCGTCAAATGAAGGCGAATGGTATTAGAGACGTTGCTATGGGAACATATGCTTCTTCAACAGCTTCTTATACCCATAACTTGGCCTTAACAAAATTTAGAGCCGATGCCGTGAAAAACTACTTAAGAGCTCGTGGTATTCGCGAAGCGAGTGTTATCTTAAGAACATATGGCGAGGGCGACTTAGCCGTACCTACAGGTAACAACAGAGAGAATAAGCTTAATCGTCGTGCGGTTTTATCTTTAGTGAAAAAGCGTCCATAATTTAAGCATTCTTAATATTCAGTATAAAAGAGCCGCCTTTTTATTAAGGCGGTCTTTTGTTTTTTAGCGGCTCTAAACAAGGCTCTTTGCAAAGCTACGAACCTGATCCCAATCGGTAAATTCAATATCAGTGCTTGTATCGGTTGGCCCTTTGGTCATAATCATAATAAATTGGATGATTTTGGTTTGCCAAAAATTATATTTTGACCATGAGCAAGCCCCTGCAAAAACAGCCGCTTTTTTAGGTGTCCATTTAATTTTTTGTAGGAGTTTTTTGGTATAAATATTTGTTTCTGGTGTATTTTTGCCCATCTTACGAGCCACTAGATTAATACCAAAAAAGTAAGAGGGCATATTATTTAGAGCCTCATGATGTGTTTCGATAAATGCATATAAATTCTTATGATAATGACCATAGCGAATAGAAGCTCCAATCACAACCATATCATAGGCTTGCCAGTCAATTTGAGGGTTTGTATGAATATCGATAATATCATAATTATCACAAAGCATCTCGGAGGCAATCAGTCGCATGATTTTTACGCTATGGCCATCAGTTGAAGCAGTAAGTAGTAGGGCTTTCATTTAAATCTCTTTCTTTTTTATTATGTTATTATAGGGCTAAAACTTCTTTTATGGTGGCATTGAGCCTTTTTAGGTCTCGAATGGTTGAGAGCCGATGATTGCCATCTTTAGGAAGCCAAAGCTCCACATCATTACCATTGAGCCATTGAGCAATTTTTACAGAGCGTTGCCAAGGAACAACATCATCTGCTAAACCATGAAGCAAACGAACTTTTATGTGAGGCAAGCCAAAATCTTCACTCATAACATGTTGGCTTAAACCATCTTCATAAAGCTTTTTTGTCCATGGAACATGACCATCTTCGGCCCATTCATTAGGTTCATAAATAACGCCATCTTTCATTAAGGTTTCCATACCCTCATGGCCTAAGGCTTCAGGCATAATATCTGCCGTAAAATCAGGAGCAGGGGCAATGCCGATAAAAGCCGCAACACGCTCTTTAAGACGTTTAGCAAGCCAAAGAGAAATCCATCCACCCATGGAAGAGCCAATAAGAACAAGCCTTCCTGTGGTTTTTTGCTCAATGAGTTCTAAGGCATCATTTGCCCAACAGCTAATAGAGCCATCTTGAATAAAATCGCCCTCAGATTGCCCATTACCCGTATATTCTAGAGCCAAAAATCCTAAGTTTTTCTCTTGGGCTAGCCCATAAATTGCAGCCGATTTATCGCCATACATATCAGACATATAACCATGGAGGAAGACTAAAGTCATCTCGCTATTTTCTTGCTGAATATAAGCAAGTTTATAGCCATTACGGTTGGTAAAAAATGATGGTTGAGGTAGGGGGGTAAGGTTTTCGTAATCCATATCAATATCTTTACTATCTTGTCAAAAAATTAATCTTTTGAGCGTATTATATAATGATTATGCAACAAGGTAAATGATTTATGATGAAAAGAAGTTTTCCTTTTATGGCTCTTTTGGGCTTGTCTTTTCTTACCGCCTGTACTTCAGTGCTAGACTTTAATAAAAAAGAAGAGCCTGTGCATCCTGTAGTTGGCAAATGGGCTGAGGCAGGTAAGTGTGATTCTATGCCTTGGATTTTTGGGCCAAAATCTGTCCGCTGGGGTAATAATGGCGGCCATTGGGTCGATATGGGTAGCAAGATTAAGGTTGTCAGTTATATTGCCCAAGAGCAAGCAACTATGACCCTTTACTTCACAAGGCCACAAAATAATGTGATGCGAACTCTCTCGTTAAATTATGGGGGAACATCTATGTCTAATCGAGGAGGCAAGCTAACAAGATGTTCAAATTAAAATTATTGATTATGTTTTTGCTCAGCTTATCTCTTGGGGCATGTGTTCATACTCAAAAGTCAAAGAATCCAATTGTCGGAAAATGGACAACATCATCTTGCAGCAATGCAATAACTCTACAAAGTAATCATCAAGTTCAAGGAAGTGTTTATGGCAATTGGGAGGAGCGAGAGCATATTGTTGAGCTTAATCTAGCCAAAAATATTAAAGGACAACGGCAATATATTCAAGTGCTACTTGCTAAGCCAAACCAAGAGAAAGTCAAGGTCTTACGCGTGATTTATCCCTTTGGAACATGGCAAGGCGGTTATAAATCAGGCGATATTCTTCGGAAATGTCGCTAGTATTTTAGCTATTGTAAAAAAGTAACACCCATCATAATAGATAATATATTTATCGATATTTTTTCTGTTTCTTTTTGATTTTTCTCTTTTTTTATGTAAAATATTTTTACTCACACAAGGGAGACTTAAAAAAATTAACGATAAGGTTTGGAGAATATTTATTATGAAAAAATTATTAGCATTATCAGCTATTGCAGGAATGATTGTTGTTTCAGGATGTACATCGGAGTTCGGTGGCTCATCATCATCTGGAATAGTCGGTACATATTCCGATAGTTGCTCAGCACCACAGTCAAGCTTCATCTTTAGAAATGGCGGCTCAGGAACCATTCAGGCTCGTGGTATGACACGCAATTTCACATGGACTCAAAATGGCCGTACGGCTTATGTGTCTGTACCAACATCAGGCGGTACTCCTGCCCAAACTTATGTGCTTAGCCGTACACAAAGCGGTGTTTATCTTTCTGGACTTACCGTTAATGGCAAACAACAGAATTTAACCGCTGTTCCTGCAAGTGAAAGAACAAAGACAAAATGTTCATAAAAAAGCATTTTGCTTTACTTTTTATTGTAAGCTTTTTAAGCGGGTGTACTCTTATGGGTACACCTTCTTTTTTAGAAGATACTTCCGTATCGGTAAAAACTGCTCAGGGGCGTTATGCCAATGATTGTTCCAATCCAAGAGAAGTCATAATTCTTAAAAAAGATGGGACGGCAATAGCCAAATATAAGAACCAAGTGAAGACTTTTTCTTGGCAACAAAAGGGAAGCGAAGTCATCTTCACCCATAGCGACCAAGGACATGTGGTAAGCCGCATTGATGAGCATGGTAATTTGAACTTATATCAACATCCCAGAGCCAAAGGACATTTCATCCCCCCCAAAGACCTTATACGTTATAAATGTTTGTAAAATTTGCCTCTTTTAAGGCTACACCTTAGCAATATAAATGGGGCTTTGAGCCTAAAGAGAATATCTTTGTTCCCACTCCCTTAAGCCTTACAACCAAAATGTAGCTAAATTACATAAATAGGATAATTTGACTATAAAAATTTAAAAATACCCCTAATATTTTAAAGAAAAAATCTACTTAAATCATAAAAATAATTATTTTTACTAAGTATTAATACCCTCAAAATCCTCAGTAAATCAGGAGTTTTTATAGGTAGAATAGAATCTTATTCAAATTTTTCTATTAAAAGGTTTGCAAAATATAAAAAATGTAGTTAAACTACAAAATATGATAAATTTCTACTTATTAAGATGTTAGAATAAATATCCGCAAAAGTAAAAGAAAGGATGGGGCAATGTATCTTGAAAAGTTAAGCTTAAAAGGAAAACGTGCGGTTATCACAGGAGCTGCTCGTGGTATTGGGCTTGCAATTTCAGAAGCTTTAGCCGAAGCAGGGGCTGAGGTTATTTTAACCGATATGCATAAAGAAGCCCTTAAAGAGGCAAAAGATTTACTTGCTCAAAAAGGCTATGAAACACAAACATTTGTGCTTGATGTTACCAATGTTGACCAAGTGAATAAAGCGGCAGAGCATATCGAAAGCCATATTGGTCCAGTCAATATTTTGGTAAATAATGCAGGAATTGCTATATCAAACCATCCTGCAGAAGATATGAGTGATGAGGTTTGGAATAAGGTTATTGATGTTAATCTGAATGGTGTTTTTTGGTGCTGTAGGGCTTTTGGTAAGTCTATGGTACTAAGGGAGGAGGGGGCGATTGTCAATGTTGGTTCAATGTCAGCCAATATTGTCAATCGTCCACAGGAACAAGCCAATTATAATGCTTCTAAAGCAGGGGTGCATCATCTCACACGTTCACTTGCAGCCGAATGGGCCTCCAAAGGTGTACGTGTTAATGTGGTTGCTCCTACCTATATTGATACCGAGATGAATGCCTATGTTTATGAAGATAAAGAAATGTATCGCTATTGGGTGGGAGGAACACCCATGGGGCGTTTAGGGCGTACGGATGAAGTTGCCTCAGTCGTCCATTTTTTAGTGAGTGATGCAGCAAGCCTTATGACAGGCTCAATTGTCCTTGCTGATGGTGGTTATTGCTGCTGGTAAGATAAAATTAAGGAGAGTAATTGTGCGTATTGAAGAGACATTTCCAAATGATTTATTTAAAGGTCAAACAATATTTATATCAGGAGGTTCAAGCGGTATTGGCCAAACAGTTGCCCAAGGCTTTGCTCATACAGGAGCAAAAGTGATTGCTACAGGAAGTTCCGCTACTAAAGTCGAAAAAGCCAATCAGGAAAATAATCTAGAAAATATCCAGTATGAGGTTTTAGATGTTCGGAATTATGAAGCCGTTAAAGCACGTTTTGCCTCACTTGATGAGCTGCATGTTTTATTTAATTGCCAAGGTGTTGCACGCCCTGAAAGCGAATGGACAGAAGAAGAGTTTTTAAATGTAATGGATATTAATTTAAATAGTGCGATGAGGCTTAGTCGTGAGGCCTTCCCTCATCTTAAAAAAACCAAAGGAAGTATTGTTAATGTGGCATCAATGCTCAGCTATTTAGCCGATGCAGATGTACCTTCTTATACGGCTTCAAAAACAGGGATTGTTGGGCTTACGAGAGTTTTGGCTCATAAATATGGCATTGATGGTGTTCGGGTGAATGCTATTGCTCCAGGCTATCATAAAACCAATATGACCAAGCCTTTATGGAGTGTTGAAGAAAGTGCAGAAAAAATAGCAAACCGCTCGGCTCTTAAACGTTGGGGGACAACAGATGATCTTGTAGGCCCAGTTTTGTTTTTAGCATCACCAGCCGCAAGCTTTGTTACAGGTATTACTCTAGCTGTTGATGGAGGATATCATATAGGGTAAGGCAATAAAGCCTTACCAAAAATTTAAAAATAACATGGAGGTATAAAATGAATAACTTTAAAACAAAAATTTTAAGTACATGTATTATTGCAACGGCAATTATAGGTACAACGGCCTATGCAAAAGATAAAGAAATTAGTGCATGTATTATTACCAAAACAGATGCCAATCCATTTTTTGCAAAAATGCGTGAAGGTGCTGAACAACGTTCAAAAGAGCTTGGTATTAAGCTGAAATCTTTTGCGGGTAAATATGATGGCGATAACCAAGCTCAGGTTGATGCGATTGAAACTTGTATTTTGGACGGGGTGGATGGTATTTTGATGTCTCCTAATGACTCAAAAGCCATTGTACCAAAAGTTAAAGAAGCTCGTGATGCAGGGATTTTATTTATTACTGTTGACTCTCCCTTAGACCCTCTTGATGCAGCCGATGCAACTTTTGGTACAGATAATTACAAGGCGGGTGTTCTGATTGGTCAATGGGCAAAAGCAAAAATGGGAGCTGATGCGGCCAAAGCTCGTATTGGATTTTTAGATATCAATGCAAGCCAAGTAGCGGTGGATGTTCTTCGTGATCAAGGCTTTATGGAAGGTTTTGGTATTGACGTTAAAGATGCAAATTATATTGGTGATGAAGATGATCCTCGTATAATTGGTCATGCCTATTCTAATGGTGCCGAAGAAGGTGGTTATAAAGCCATGGAAACCATTTTGCAGATGGACCCTAATGTGAATATAATTCATACAATTAACGAGCCTGCAGCAGCAGGAGCCTACGAAGCATTAAAAGCCGTTGGTAAACAAGATGATGTGATTATTGTTTCGGTTGATGGTGGTTGCCCTGGTGTGCAAAATGTTAAGGAAGGTATTATTGGTGCAACATCGCAGCAATATCCATTACGGATGACAATATTGGGCATTGATGCTATTAAAGAATATGCTGAAACAGGCAAAAAACCTGAGCCAACACCAGGAAAAGACTTCTTTGATACAGGAGTTAAATTGATTACGGATCAACCTGTAGATGGCGTTGATTCCATTGATTCTAAAGAAGGTGCTAGTCTTTGCTGGGGTTAAACTAAAATGCATAGGAAAGCCTTTAAAAAATAGAGGCTTTCCAATATATTTTCATGAAATATTAATGAGCTTATCCATATGAATATGGATATAAGGGAGAGCTTTATGGAAGATAAGAATAACACAAAGCCAGAATATGAAAAAATAGTCACACAAGCTGCAGGAAATATTGCCGCATTTGAAGATGAAAAAGACTCACTTGGCAAAAAGTTTTTTAGTCTTTTACATGCCAATCCTGCTTTAGCTCCTTTTTTGGTGCTTTGTACTTCTGTGATTGTTTTTGGATTGCTGCTTGGCTCAAAATTCTTTTCGCCTTTTGCTCTTACACTTATTTTGCAGCAAGTGGCTATTGTAGGTATTGTGGGTTGTGCTCAATCTTTGGTGATTTTAACCGCTGGTATCGACTTAAGTGTTGGAGCGATTATGGTTTTAAGCTCGGTAATTATGGGGCAATTTACCTTTCGCTATGGCTTACCTGTTGAATTGTCAGTTATTTGTGGTTTAGCCTTTGGTACATTAGCAGGAGCAATTAACGGCATTTTGGTGGCTATTGCTAAGCTTCCTCCTTTTATTGTAACTTTAGGAAGTTGGCAAGTGCTTCTGGCAGCAAATTTTCTTTACTCCCATAATGAGACAATCAGAGCCCAAGATATCGCTTCTCAAGCTCCTCTTTTACATTTTTTTGGTATTAAATTTAAAATGATGGGAGCTGTATTTACTTTAGGCACAATGATGATGTTGGGGCTTGTTTTTTTGTTGGCTTATATATTAAAGCAAACGGCATGGGGGCGGCATGTTTATGCGGTGGGTGATGACCCACAAGCAGCTGAACTTGCAGGTATTAATGTGAAGCATCAATTGATTTCCGTTTATGCATTATCAGGATTTATTTGTGCTTTAGCAGGTTGGGTTATGGCGGGGCGTATAGGCTCAATCTCGCCAAACTCAGGCCAGTTCACTAATATAGAGAGTGTTACAGCTGTTGTGATTGGAGGTATATCACTCTTTGGTGGACGCGGCAATATTGCAGGCATGCTCTTTGGAGCATTAATCGTGGGAGTTTTTTCCTTAGGTTTAAGGCTTTTAGGCACCGATGCTCAATGGACAAACCTACTTATTGGTGTGTTGATTATTGCTGCAGTGAGTGTTGACCAATGGATAAGAAAGGTATCAGCATAATGTCGACAATTTTATATGCACGAAATTTAGTGAAACGTTATGGCCGTGTCGTTGCTCTTGACCATTGTGATGTAGACTTAAAGCGAGGGGAAATTTTAGCAATTATTGGTGATAATGGAGCAGGAAAATCTACCTTAATTAAAGCATTGTCAGGAGCAGTTATCCCTGACCAAGGTGAGATTTATCTTGATGATAAAAAAGTAAAATTCCATAACCCGATAGAGGCTCGCCACGAGGGAATCGAGACAGTTTATCAAACCTTGGCCATGTGTCCAGCCCTTTCTATTGCGGATAATATGTTCATGGGGCGAGAGCTTCGTAAGGCGGGCATTTTAGGTAAGGTTTTTCGTCGGTTAGACCGCCAAAAAATGGAGGATATAGCAAGAGAAAAACTTAATGAGCTTGGCTTGATGACTATCCAAAATATCAATCAGATGGTCGAAACACTCTCAGGCGGCCAAAGACAAGGCGTTGCGGTAGCTCGTGCAGCAACTTTTGGCTCTAAGGTAGTGATTTTAGATGAACCAACTGCAGCTCTTGGGGTTAAAGAAAGCCGCCGTGTGCTGGAGCTGATTAACGATGTTCGCTCCCGTGGTATATCCATTATCCTAATTAGCCATAATATGCCCCATGTATTTGAACTCGCTGACCGTATTCATATTCACCGTTTAGGCAAAAGGTTATGTGTGGTTGATCCCAAACAGGTTTCTATGTCTGATGCAGTCGGCCTTATGACAGGAGCTATTGAGCCTTGACTCTCTTGCAGCCTCTTAATAGAGGCAAAGCCCCATTAATATTGCTAAGATTTGGTTGCAAAAGAGTAAGAGGAATACTCTTATTTATCTAGGTTTTTATGATAGTTACATCATTTTTTTATATTTTTTTTCACTTACCCCTTGCTCTTGGTAAAAAATCACCTTAAATTCTTTGTTAATGGAAAAGTATCTACTGCTTCTCTTAAGGGTAGATGCTTTGATTTTGTTAGAAAATAAAAGAAAAAATGAACGGAGTTATAAAAAATGGCATTACGTCCACTTTATGATCGAGTTTTGGTTAAACGCATAGAAGCTGAGCAAAAAACAGCTGGCGGCATTATTTTACCAGATTCGGCTCAAGAAAAACCACAAGAAGGTGAAATTATTGCTGCAGGTCAAGGCGTTAGAGGTGATAATGGTGAATTTGTTGCTTTAGACGTTAAAGTTGGCGATCGTGTTTTATTTGCCAAATGGGGCGGCACTGAAGTTAAGATTGACGGCCAAGACCTCATTATCATGAAAGAATCTGATATTTTAGGCGTGCTTTCGTAAATAAAGGCGTCTTCAACTAAGATAAATTAGCTTTAAAAATCAAAGTATAGATAAGGAATTTAAAAAATGTCAGCTAAAGAAGTAAAATTTGGAACCGACGCTCGCAGCCGAATGCTCAAAGGCGTTGATGTTCTTGCCGATGCTGTAAAAGTTACATTAGGTCCTAAAGGGCGTAATGTTGTGTTAGATAAATCATTTGGTGCTCCTCGTGTAACCAAAGATGGTGTATCTGTTGCTAAAGAAATTGAGCTTGATGATAAGTTCGAAAATATGGGTGCTCAAATGGTACGTGAAGTTGCTAGCCGCTCAAATGATGAGGCTGGTGATGGTACAACAACGGCGACTGTTTTAGCCCAAGCTATTGTTCGTGAAGGCGTTAAGGCCGTTGCAGCTGGTATGAACCCAATGGATTTACGCCGTGGTATCGATAAAGCCACTGCAGCTATTGTTGAGGATTTAAAAGCACGTGCGGCCGATGTTCGCTCAAGTGATGAGATTGCTCAAGTGGGTACTATTTCATCTAATGGTGAAAAAGAAATCGGTGGTATCATTGCCGAAGCCATGGATAAAGTCGGTAAAGAAGGTGTAATTACAGTCGAAGAAGGTAATAGTTTCGATATGGAATTAGATGTTGTTGAAGGTATGCAATTCGACCGTGGATATCTTTCTCCTTACTTTGTTACCAATACCGAAAAAATGACTGCCGAGTTAGAAAAGCCTTTGATTCTTATTTCAGAAAGTAAGCTTTCTTCGCTCCAGCCACTTCTTCCAATTTTGGAATCAACCATGCAATCTTCTCGTCCGCTTTTAATCATTGCAGAAGATATCGAAGGTGAGGCTTTAGCAACGCTTGTTGTTAACCGTCTTCGTGGTGGTCTTAAGGTTGCTGCTGTTAAAGCTCCTGGTTTTGGTGATCGTCGTAAAGCTATGCTTCAAGATATCGCTATTTTAACAGGTGGTCAGCTTATCTCTGAAGAATTAGGCATTAAATTAGAGAATGTTACAGCCGATATGTTGGGTACTGCTGAACGTGTGATGATTACCAAAGAAGACACAACCATTATTGATGGTGCTGGTGATGGTAGCGAGATTGAGGCTCGCACTAAGCAAATCCGTGCTCAAATCGAAGAGACAACATCAGATTACGACCGTGAAAAACTCCAAGAACGTCTTGCTAAATTAGCGGGTGGTGTTGCTGTTATCCGTGTTGGTGGTACAACCGAAGTTGAGGTTAAAGAACGCCGTGATCGTGTAGATGATGCCCTTCATGCGACACGTGCTGCCGTTGAAGAAGGCATTGTTGCTGGTGGTGGCGTTGCCCTACTTTATGCGGCTAAAGCCTTAGATAGTGTAGCTTCTGAAAATGATGACCAAGCTGCTGGTGTTAATATTGTTCGCCGTGCTATTGAAGCTCCTCTTCGTCAAATCGCAGCCAATGCAGGCGACGAAGGTGCTGTTATTGTTGGTGAACTTCTTAAAAAAGATGATGCCAATTGGGGCTATAATGCTCAAACAGGTGAATATGGCAATATGCAAGAATTCGGCATTATTGACCCTGCAAAAGTCGTACGTACAGCCATTCAAGGGGCGGCTTCTGTTGCTGGGTTGATGATTACAACTGAAGCTATGGTTGCTGAACTTCCTGCAAAAGATGCTCCTGCAATGCCTGATATGGGCGGCATGGGCGGTATGGGCTTTTAAGCTTTCCCACACATATAACCTTATACATAAAAAACCTCTCCTATTTTGGAGAGGTTTTTTTGTGGTTCTTATAACCTCAATTTGGCAAATTCTGGCAAGATTTGTCCATAAATATCCATTTTTGTCCATAAATTTTCAAACCACAACCAAAATAAGCCAAAATAAGCCAACCTAAAAGCCCTCCACCCTTGCCTAGGAGGATGGATAAAGATGGACAAAGATGGATGAGAGTGGATAAACTTTGCCAAAATTTGGATAAAAATGGATATTTATGGACAAGTTCGGACATAAAAAAAGCCCCTAAAATATTTTAAAAGGGGCTCTTTTGGATTATCTTATTCTTACTTCTTTTTTGCTATTTTAATATCTGTGTGGGCATGGGGAGCAAGCATTTTCTCGGGCTGGAGAATATCATCCACCTGCTCTTGGGTCAAAAGTCCACGTTCTAACACAAGGTCAACAACTTTTTGCCCTGTCTTTAATGATGTTTTCGCAATATCTGCAGCCGCCTCATAACCGATATAAGGATTAAGAGCTGTAGCCAAACCTGTTGAATTTTCGATATATTCTCGGCATACATCCTCATTAGCCGTAATCCCACGAATACAGTTATCCACCAAAGTACGACACCCTCTGTTAATACCATTCATCGAACTTAAAATTGAATATAAAATCACAGGCTCCATGGCATTAAGTTCCAGCTGACCCGCCTCTGCAGCCATGGTTACAGTAATATCACGACCAATAACCGTAAAGGCTATTTGGTTCATCAATTCAGGAATAACAGGGTTCACTTTGCCTGGCATAATCGAAGAGCCTGGAAGCATGGGTGGAAGGTTAATCTCGTTCAGCCCTGTACGTGGCCCCATGGATAACAGACGGAGATCATTGGATATTTTAGAAAGCTTAACGGCTAATCGTTTAAGCACACCCGAAAGGGTTACATAAGCCCCTGTATCTTGTGTGGCTTCGACCAAGTTACCTGCTAAAGTGAGGGGTAAGCTTGAGATAAGTGCAAGCTCGCTAATGGCTTTTTGGGCATATTCTGGATGGGTGTTAATACCTGTACCAATGGCAGTTGCCCCAAGGTTCATCTCTCGCATAAGGCGGAAAGACGATTTTAGCCTTGCGATTTCTTCAGCCAAGGTTGTTGACCATGCCATAAATTCTTGGCCCAAAGTCATGGGTACGGCATCTTGTAGCTGAGTTCGTCCCATCTTAAGAACATGCTTAAACTCCTCGCCTTTATCATATAAAGCACTGGAGATATACTCCACATCATCTTGAGAACGTTTAAGCATAGTCATCATGGCAATCCGCATGGCAGTGGGGTAAACATCGTTGGTTGACTGGCTCATATTCACATCGTTATTGGGGTGGCAATATTGATATTCACCCTTTTTATGACCTAAGATTTCAAGGGCACGATTCGCAATGACTTCATTGGCATTCATATTAGTCGAAGTTCCTGCTCCGCCTTGGATTGCATCAACCACAAATTGGTCATTCCATTTACCATCGGCAACCTCTAAAGAGGCCTCTAAAATGGCCTTGCCTCTTTCTTCATCAAGCCCACCAACGGCCATATTCGCTTTAGTACAGGCATATTTTACCCAGCCTAAAGCACGAACCAAATCACGGTAATGCCCAATAGGCACACCTGAGACATGGTAGATATTTTTTGCCCTTTGGGTTTGTACGCCCCAATAGGCATCTGCAGGAACATCAATGGTTCCTAGGCTATCTTTTTCTGTACGAAATTCTTGTTTTGACATGTTGCATCCCTTATTTAAAAAAATTGATATAAAAACATTATTTCATCTCACAATAAAGTCAAACAAATTCCGCTAGAGTTACATTATTCTTTATAGAAAATATCTCTTTAAAGTTTATGGATTAAAAACATAATTCACCAATCTGTAGTTTTATGAAAAATATACACTAAATATTTTAGAAAAATTATAGATATTATTTGTTTTTCCCTTTTTTATGTAGTATAACTACAATATAGCTTGTAGTTTTGCTACATCGCAATTGACATATTTTAAAAATATGCGGAGGAAAGAGGATAATATGATTTTTGAACCAACAGCTCATCTCATAAACCCAGATACTGGCTCGCTTGATGGCCATACAGGAAGCTATATCAAAACACTCTTGCAACTTGAGGGCATTTATTCTGATACACAAGCCTTTGATGAAGCTTGCAAAACCCATGGAGATACAGTGGTTTATCGTGTGGAGGATGTTCGCCCTGATACGGATCATGGTAACTTAATTTTTGGTACAACCTTTATGGAAGCAGGTGATATTGGTGGCGAATTTTATTTAACTCGAGGCCATATTCATGGCTTTGGTAATCGCCCCGAGACTTACTATGGCGAGTCAGGCCGTGGAGTTATGCTACTGGAATCTCCCGAAGGTGAGAGTCGTATTTTAGAAATAGCTCCTAAGGTGATGGTTTTTGTACCTCCCTATTGGATACATCGCTCTGTTAATATTGGCAATGAGCCTTTAGTGATGAGCTTTTGCTACCCAGCAGATTCAGGGCAAGATTATGATGTAATTGCCCAAACTTGTGGTATGGCAAAACGCATTATGAAGGATGGTATGGGCTGGAAAGCCATTGATAATATTCGCTATCAGCCCCGAACTGCGGAACAAATTAAGAGAATTTATGCCACAGGAGACGAGAGATGAATTATCAACCTGCTGACAAACGCACATTCTATTTTATAGGGGTAACCACGGCACAATCATCTATTATGAAGGTTTTTCCTGCATGGGCTGAGTATTTAGAACTGGGTGATGTTACCATGAAGGGCATGGATTTTGTTCCCCATGATAAGCCTGAACATTACCGTAAGGCGGTAGATTTTCTCAAATCTGACCCCCTCTCTTTGGGAGCATTAGTAACAACTCATAAGCTTGATTTATTTGATGCCTGTAAGGATATGTTCGATGAAGTTCGCCCTCTTGCTCAGCTTATGGCCGAAACAAGTAGCCTTTCTAAGGAGGGCGATAAGTTCGTCTGTGATGCTAAAGACCCCATAACCTCAGGGCTTTCCATGGATGGCTTTTTACCCAAAAATCATTTTACCCAAACACAAGCCGAATTATTTTGTATGGGAGCTGGTGGTTCAACCATTGCCATAACATGGCATTTGCTCCAAAGCATAAGGGGAGCTAACAGACCCTCTCGTATTATAGTTTCTAACCGCTCTCAACCACGGCTTGACCACCTAAAAGCTATTCATAAACAAATGGCTGTAGATATTCCCATTGAGTATCATTTGGCTCCAAAGCCTGAAGATAATGATGCTCTTTTAGCCAATATGAAGCCCCATAGCTTGGTTGTTAATGCAACAGGCCTTGGCAAGGATGCCCCTGGCTCTCCTTTATCCGATAAAGCAAGCTTTCCTAAAAATTCTATTATTTGGGAGCTAAACTATCGAGGTAATCTTATCTTTTTAGACCAAGCTTACCGTCAAGAAAAAGTAAAAAACCTTCAGATAGAAGATGGTTGGACATATTTTATCTATGGCTGGACAAGGGTTATTGCAGAGGTTTTTCATATTGATATACCAACAAGCGGACCAAAATTTGATGAGATTGCTCGTATTGCAGCTGAAGTAACGAGGCAAAAATGAGTAAAAATATTTTAGTTACCCCTCGCTCTCTTTCTCAAGGAGAACATGTTGAGTTTGAGCCTCTTATTCAGGCAGGGTTTAAACTTATCACCCCCACACCAGGGCTTATGCCAAGTGAGGCTGATTTATTGGATGTTATTGGTGATTGTGTGGGCTGGCTAGCTGGCGTAGAACCCATAAGCGATGCGGTTATTCATAAGGCTCAGTATTTAAAGGTCATTAGCCGCAATGGTACAGGTATCGATAATCTTCCTATGGAGCTATTAAAAGAGCATAACATTGCCATTGAACGAGCCATTGGTACAAATGCCCGTGGTGTAGCAGAGCTTGCTTTGGCCTTTATCGTCTCGGGGCTTCGCTATATTATCCCTACCCATGAAGGTATCCGAAATGGTGAGTGGCCACGGATGCGAGGTCGTGAAATTTGCGATAGTACTATTGGCATTATTGGCCTTGGCTCTATTGGTAAAATCGTTGGTGAGCTTTGTTTAGCCTTAGGGGCTAAAGTTATTGGCTACGACCCTTATGTTCACCATGTGATTAACCATGCAAGCTTTGAGCAGGTGGATTTTATGGATGCGATTAAATGCTCGGATATTATCAGTCTGCATTGCCCCATGGCCGAAGATGGTAGGCCGATTATCACAAAAGAGGTTTTAGCTATGGCTCGCCCTGAGCTTATTATTGTCAATACCGCACGGGCTGGACTTGTTGACGAGGAGGCTTTACTGGAGGCCTTAAATAAGCGTAGTGTAAGCAATTATATGGCGGATGTTTTTCATGAAGAGCCTCCCAAATCTAGTTTACTCACGCAAAATCCTTTTGTTGCCATGACAAGCCATATTGGTGGTTTTACAGACTCAAGCGTCTCTCGCTCCACCAAGGTTGCTGTTGCTAATATATTAAAGCATTTCTCATGAAGATAATCCATCAACAAGGTTGGCTCAAACAAGGGCAAAAAGGAATGGTTTGGCTTGGCCAAGCAGGCTTTTGGATAAATACAGGGCGGCATAAAATACTTATCGACCCTTATCTTTCGGATAGTTTAGCCAAAAAATATGAGGGTGAAATTTATGACCATCAACGCATGGTGGATATTCCTATTGGCCCCACAGATTTACCTAAACCTGACCTTGTGCTTATTAGTCATGCTCATACGGATCATATGGATGGAGAAACACTTGCCCCTTTAGCTCAAAAATATCCTAACTTACCTTTTTTTGTTCCCCAAGCCTCCATGGATATTGCCAAAGAACGTATTGGTGTAGATACTTACCTGATAGGGCTAAATGCTGATCAGACTTACAATTTTGATAACTATTTGAATATCCGTACATTTCCTGCAGCCCATGAGAGCTTAGAAACAGACGATTATGGTCATCATCTTTTTTTAGGCTATGGCATTGAAGATGCAGGCTTAAGGATTTATCACTCAGGTGATTGTATTCCTTATGATGGGCTTAAAGAGCGTGTGGATGCTTTTGCTGCTCATATTGCTCTTATGGCAACTAATGGCCGTGATGAGCAACGTTTAAAGGCAAATATTGCAGGCAATTTTACTTTAGAAGAAGCCTATGAGCTTTCACAAAATGCCCAGATATTTATTCCTCACCATTGGGGAATGTTTGCCTTTAACACTATTGCTAAAGAAAAAATTATGGCCTTTGCCCAAAAAAACACCACCCCTCCAATTATCTTACCTCAACATGGCAACTCTTTAGTTATAGAGTAGCAAAAACCAAAAAATTATTCACAACAAGCTCCTCCTTCAGTTAGAACAACTGAGCCTGTCATAAAGCCTGAGGCTTCACTTGCTAAAAAGTGAACAGCCGAAGCAATTTCTCCTTCTTGATTACATTGCCCTGTTGTTTTGCTGCCAACCCAGTAGCGATATTTTTCTTCACGGCCACAAACATAGGTATCCATTTCCGTATCCACATAAGTGGGGGCAACCACATTTACTCGTACGCCTCGCCAGCCCCATTCATCCGATAAAGCCTGCGACAAATGTTGTACAGCCGCCTTAGCTGCACGAAAACTCACATGTTTTTCAACACAACTTCCCATATTTGTTGGTGGAGAATTAATATTAATAATAGAGCCAATGCCGCGTCGTAACATTTTTTTACCAAATGCCTGACAGCACCAAAAAACCCCATTAAGATTAACATTCATAACGTTAAGCCATGTTTCGCTACTCATGACTTCAGCAGGTTGATCGATAATTTCCATATTGGTATTATTAACCAAAATATCCACAGGACCTATCTCATCTTCAATATGCCTTGCAACTTGGCTCGTTGCTTCCATATCCCCAACATCCAATGCTAAAGTATGAACCTCAAAGCCTTTTTCTATCAATGGAGCTTGTGCCGTTTTAAGTAATGTCTCGTCAATATCTATCAGAATAACTTTAGCCCCTGCTTTAGCTAAAGCTTCTGAAATACTCAGCCCAACCCCTTGAGCAGCCCCTGTAATCACCGCTCGCTTTCCTTTTAGGCTTAACTTTTCACCATGCATGGCCACCCCTTTCTTTTGTGACATATGCTAAGAATATCTTTAACTTATGGTATAATATTTCCTATTATTATCCTTAATATTTAATGATAATAATACTTATTATATAGTTATACATTTTTTTGATGCAAATTTTTAATTGGTAAAAAAAATTTAATCACCCAAATTAAATTACATAAAATTATAAAAATTTCGGCAAATTGCATACAAGTATAGAAGTGCATATAAAGACTATATTAAATAACAAATTTTAATTCTTTACCCTATTTTATGCCATTCTTTGAGTATTTTTAGAACTATTATCTATTTTTTTTATAATTTTAGATGATTCGTGAATAGCTAATCGATTTTTTCATCATCATTTAAACCATAACTACGAACATCTGCAATATATTGTTTCATTGCATCAAGGCGTTCCCGCTGCTCTATGGGGCGACGAAGAACCGTATAAGTCGATAATATATCGATAATCACTAAGGCGGCCATGCGGGAAATTGTTGGTGTGTATTTATCTGTATTATCTAAAGATTCAACAATCAGGCTAATATCTGAATGTTCTGTAAGTGGGCTTTTGCTTCCTGTAAGGCCAATGACCTTTGCACCATGGCTGCGAGCCACATCGGCCGCTCGGATAATCTCTTGGGTTTTTCCTGAATCCGAAATTGCTATAACCACATCGCCTTTTTGCATCATACTCACATTAATCAACATTTGGTGAGTATCGCTTATGGATTGGCAAGGAATGCCAAAAAGCGGAAATTTTTGTTGAGCATCTTGAGCAACAATGGAAGATGCTCCTAAGCCAAAAAAGTACAAAGATTTTGCTTCTAATATACAATCAACCGCATCAGCGAGAGCTTTTCTGTCTAGCTTTGTTCGTACCCAATCAAGACTTGTAAGGTTAAAGTCGAAGATTTTGTTAATAACTTCATTAAAATCATCTTTATCCGATATAGCCGCATGGGATGTTGAAAGACCAAAAGCAAGGGAGCGAGCGAGCTTAATCTTCATATCTTGAAAGCCCTCACAACCAATAGAGTTACAAAATCGAATAACTGTTGGCTCACTTACATCTGAGAGTTTAGCGAGCTTAGCAAGCTTCATCTGTGGTACTGATTGAGGATTTTCTAATATCTTTTCAGCAACCTTACGATCTGAGCGTCGCAATTTATCTAGTGAGCGTTTAATCTCTTCGATTAAATTGACTGATTCAAGCATCTCTTATCCTTACATCTCTATTGTGCAATATAGCCAACCCAACCAAGGCCATTATGCATTCCATTATGACCTGCCGCCGTAAAAGCTTCAATCATTTTATTATTTGCCGTAAAAAAGCAAACATTATTATCACCATCAAGCTGATACTCTGCTATTATACGAGCTTCTAAATGAGCAAAATCTTTCTGAGCTTTATCAAGATTTTGAGTACGAACTCCTAAATGATCAATTCCTTTGGTTGTTGTTGAACCATCTATTTGGGAGCAAAATTCAATGGGGACATTATCAGGACCTTTAAAAAAGATAAAGCGAACACCCTCTTGCCAAAATTCTTTAATACTTGTAATGCCATCTGCAGTGTAATTTGCATCAAGCTTTAAGCCTTGCTTTTGTTTTTTTTGAGCAAAGCTATCTAAATCAATCACCTTAAAGGCAATATGGTCGAAGTGATAAGGTGTTATATTGTGATTGTTTTTCCATATATCTTGCTGCACAAGTAAAATCACATCTTCACCATATGCAAGATGGTTCTTGCCAACATCTGCAAATGGGAGTTTTTTTGTAAAAAATGCCTTAGCATCTTCAATAGAAGTCACAGATAGTACGGGTATCATCGCTTTAAACCTTTTCTTCTTATGAATATTAAAATATTTTAGCCTTTTAAAAAATTCTCAATATAATCAACAGGTGACTGATTATAGGGAATAAAATCAGCTCCTTTGGGTATTAGACTTTCATCTTGCACCTCATGTTGCGGATGATAAAGCACCTGCATTTTAGCATTAATGCCTGCCTGAGCCCCAGGGAGGCTATCTTCCACGACAAGGCAATCTTTTGGTTCTACTTTGAGATGCTTTGCTCCTAACAAATAGCTATCAGGCTCTGGCTTACCATGGGTAACATCGTAACGGCAAATATAATTAGGTATCACCTCATCGAGCTTGGTTACCTGCATGCAGCATTCAACTTCTTCTTTAGTTGAGTTAGAAACAACGGCCATTGGTACTTTACGTTTAGCAAGCTCCGTAGCTAATGATGCTAAAGGCTCTCTACGGATAACCTCTTGAGCATGTTGTTCATAATAGTACCATTTTTTTGCTTTCCATACCTCAAATTCCATATTCGTATTGGCAAGTTTTTGAAAGCGGCTATGTACATTTTCTAAGGTTGTTCCTGTAAGTGAAAGATGAAACTCCTCAGGAACGATTATGCCGATTTCAGCGGCGATATTATCAAGGGCAGCATGGTGAGCAGGCTCACTGTCAATCAATGTTCCGTCCATATCCCATAAGATAGCTTTTGTCATGTAAGTTTGTCCAAATCGTGATAAAATTGTTGTGAGTGTTTGTAAAGTCGCTCATAAATAGGCATCATGCGATTATATCGCTCAACCCATTGAGGAGACGGCATAATTTCTTCTGAAAAACGTACCATAGATTGGGCTGCATCTTCAACATTATTCTTTGCTCCTGTACTTGTTGCCATAAGCATTGCTGCTCCAACAATGCCACATTCAAGCTCTTGGGGTACTCTATAAGCCACATTATACATACTCGCTTTAATCTCAAGCCATAGGTGATTTTTTGCCCCGCCACTGGCTGCAATAATTGCTTCAGGCCGTCCATCTTTATCCACCTCATCCAAAACACGACGAACCGAAAAAGCTACCCCTTCTAAAACGGCTCGATGCAAATCTGCCATATTATGTTCCGCTGTTAGGCCAAAAAATTGAGCCCGTGAGTTTTTGTAATCCCCAAAACGTTCTCCTGATAAATAAGGCAAAAAGAACAAACCATTAGCTCCCACTTCTGAACGGTGAGCATCTTCGGTTATTTCCGCGTAACTTCGTTGATTATCATGAAAAGCTCGCCTTGCCCAACGTGGTGCATCTCCTCCTGCATCCAAAAGTGTCATGGCTCCCCATACACCATTAGCCGAAAGTACATTAGAGACTTGCGGTTTTAAGATAGGGCCATCATGCATCAATGTAACAATAGTAGATGTACCTGTAACATCTGAGCCCATTCCTTGCTTAATCACACCAGAGCCAATTAATGCCATAGGATAATCCCCCGCCCCCACAAGTACAGGAATATCAGCCGAAAGCCCTATTTTTGCAGCAACTTTAGCGTCAAGCCCACCCAATATGTCTTCAGGAGCATGTAAATCAGGAAGCAAGTCTCTTGAGACCCCTGTAATCTCGCACAATTCATCAGACCATTGACGGGTTTGCCAATCCATCAAAAAGCTTAAACTGGCTTCTGTATAATCTTGAGCTCGTTTACCTGTTAGCTTAAAGTTAATCCAATCTTTCGGCATTAAAAGAGTAGTTGAGCGAGCCAAAGCCTCAGGTTGATTTTCAGCAATCCATGCAACTTTAAGAGCGGGCCATGCAGGCGATGGTGTATTGGCTGTAAGTTCTAAAATTTTTTTTGTACTCAAAGACTTTGTAAGCTCTTCGACTTGCTTAATATTACGTTTATCATTCCAAAGAGGAACAGCTTCTAATGCTGGTTTACCACTATCATCAATTAAAACAGAACCATGCATTTGCCCACAACAACATATGGCTGCAATACGATGATGAGCGTTTTCAACCTTAGCCAAAACATCTTTCATAGTTGTTAATGTACCATGCCACCAATCTTCAGGACGTTGTTCCGACCATCCATATCTAGGAACTATCTGCTCATGTTCCTTATGGCTAAAAGCTAAGATATGCCCAGCTCCATCCACTATAGCCGAACGAAGCCCGCCTGTACCCACATCAATCGCTAAATATAAATCCCTAACCTGCTGCTTTTGCATTTTAAGCCCACCATTATTGCCATTTTTATCTAATTTTTTTATATCTTATCAATTATTTATATTACATCAAAACAACTTATTGTCTAGTATATTTTTAAAAAATATAGTATAACTACAAATAATAAACTATAGTAAATTATTGATTTATAATGTTTTTTTATAAAAATATTATAAATAACTTTTGATATACAGCTATTTTCATAGAAGATTATTTTTATTTTTTATAGATTTCTCATAATAAATAATTGTATAAGATATTGATATAAATTAGCTTTATGGAAAAATATCTGTCTGTATTTATATAAATCCAACAACTTGACAAAACCCCAAAAATGTAGTTATGCTACAAATGCACATTGTAGTTATGCTACAAATATATCGACTCACAATAATTCGGAGGAAATCATGAAACTTAAATCAATGCTTATTTCTACTATCTTATTTTCATCTGTTATAACCCAAGCTTATGCTGCTGATTGCAAGATTGGTATCTCCATGAAAACACTTTCAGCTCCTTATTTTGCAGCCCAAGAACAATCCGCACGGCTAAAAGCTGAAAAAATTGGCTGCAAAGTTGTCTCTACCGATGCCAATAACGATTTAAATAAACAAATTGCCGATGTGGAAGATATGGTTGCTCAAGGTATTCAAGCTTTAATTATTAATCCAAGAGATAGTCAAGGGCTTGTACCTGCTGTAAATGCAGCAAGTGGTGCTGGCGTTAAGGTTATTGTTATTGATTCCACTTTAGACCCTACTGCTGATTTTTTAACATTAGTTCAATCATCTAACTTACAAAATGGTATGCTTGTCGGCCGCTGGATTGCCGATAATACAAAGGGTAAGGATTTAAAAATTGCTCTTTTATCGGGAGCTCAAGGCAACGAGGTTGGCCAAGAACGCCGCTTGGGGACATTATCAGGCTTATTAGAAGGTCAGCTTAAAAATAAAGGTAACGCTGGTTTTGATGTTGTGGCTCAAGGTTGGGGAAATTGGAGTTCTGAAGGCGGTCTTACGGCTATGGAAGATATTTTAGTTGCTCATCCTGATATCAATGTGGTTTTAGGCGAAAATGACTCCATGGTTTTAGGAGCTCAAAAAGCTCTTGAGGCTAATGGCCGTAGTGATGATATTCTCCTAGTAGCTGCTGCTGATGGCCAAAAAGAAGCCCTAGAGTTGATTAAAGAAGGAAAATATGGTGCAACAGGGCTTAATGACCCTGCTCTTGTGGCCTCAACCGCTGTAGATATTGCCAAACAAGCTATTGATGGTAAGCTGCCTGAGGGCTTATCAAAGCTTACCTATACAACTCCAGCGGTAATCTCTAAAAAGAATATTGATAAATATTACAAAGAAGATGCCGTCTTTTAAGCTTTACCTTACAATGAGATAAAATATGAACCAAACAATTGTTAAATTATCTAATATTTCTAAATCTTTTGGAGGTGTTCATGCTCTTAAAGATGCTAGTCTTGAACTTAAAGCAGGTGAAGTCCATGCTCTTATTGGAGAGAACGGGGCAGGAAAATCAACCCTAATGAATATCTTAGGTGGGCTTTTTGCCCCAAGCAGCGGCCATATTGAGCTTGAAGATAAAAAAATTAACCTCCATAATCCCCGTGATGCCCAGCTTAAGGGAATATCTATTATTCATCAAGAAATGGCCTTGGCTAACGATTTAACAGTTTCTGAAAATATTTTTCTCTCAGAAATACCTACCATAATTAACTGGAAACAACTTAACCAGCGAGCAAGAGAGCTTATCCAGTATTTAGGCTTTGATATATCCCCTAAAGCTCTTGTGGGTAGTCTCTCTGTAGCTCATCGGCAAATTATTGAAATTGCCAAAGCTCTTTCTCATCGCTCAAAAATTGTTGTTTTTGATGAGCCAACCGCTGTTCTCTCAACCCGAGATGCTAATCGTCTTATGGAGGTTATTGAAGGGCTTAAGAGTAACGGTGTAGGTGTTATTTATATTTCTCATCGTCTGGATGAGGTTTTTCATATTGCGGATCGTATCACCATACTCAAGGATGGTCACAGTGTAAATACACTTAATACAAAAGATACAGATATATCTTCAGTTATTGAGCTTATGGTTGGACGAAAGCTAGAGGCTATGTTTGGTGACAACATTCCTAAAAGCATTGGCGATATTGCTTTAAGTGTTGATGGAATTCCATATCTTGAGCAAGCCAAAGATATAAATTTTCAAATCCACCGTGGTGAGATTGTTGGTCTTGGAGGCCTTGTGGGGGCAGGGCGGACAGAACTTATGCGGCAAATTTTTGGTGCTGAGCCTCACTCTAACATTTCCTTAAATATTAAGAACAAGCCCATATCTATTCACAATCCTTATCAAGGGGTCAAAAATGGTATTGCCCTTGTCCCTGAAAGTCGTAAAGAACATGGTGTTATTTTAGATATGCCCATTAAATGGAATATCACCATGGCCAAAATGTCTGCTATAACGAATATATTTGGTTTTATTCGCCGTAAGGTTGAAAAAACTGAAGTCAACCACCTTGTCAAAGCTCTTCAACTTAAGGCTGATTCTATTAACGATGCTGTTTCCAGTCTTTCGGGAGGAAACCAGCAAAAGGTAGTTTTGGCTAAATGGCTCCATGCTGGTGGTGATATCCTAATATTTGACGAGCCAACAAGAGGTGTAGATGTAGGAGCAAAAGCTGAAATTTATACATTGATTAAAAAGTTAGCTGCTGAAGGTAAAGCAATTATTGTTATCTCCTCGGAGCATCTGGAACTTTTTGGTCTTTGTGATCGCATCATTGTTATGCGAGAAGGTCAACTTGCAGGCGAGCTTAAACCAAAGGAATATTCTGAAACCAATATACTGAACTTCGCCATGGCTTAAATAAAGGAGAGGTAACTATGACAACATTAACAAAATCTCAGATTAATATCGGTTTTTTATTAAATAAGTATGGTACTTTCATTATTTTAATTGTCTTACTTTTATTGGCTCATTCTATGTCTGATGTATTTTTGACTAAACGCAATATCTTTAATATTTTACGGCAAATGACAGGAACAGGGCTTATGGCTGTTGGTATGTTATTTGTTATTCTTACAAGAGGTATTGATCTTTCGGTAGGTTCTATCTCAGCCTTAGGCTCTGTGGTTTCCGCTGTGTTAGTTCAATCTCTCCCTATTCCCTTAAGCCTTGCAGAAACACTTGCTATTGGCGGAGTATGTGGTCTTATTTCAGGGCTACTCATTGCTTATCTTCGCTTGCCCGCTTTTGTTACGACTTTAGCTCTCATGACCATGGCAAGAGGAGCGGCTCTTATTGTCTCTAATGGCCAACCTATTCGCATGGGAAGTGCTGGAAGTAGCATTACAAAATTTGGCTCTTCCTATAGCTTTGGTATTCCTCAACCTGTTATATTACTGATAGCTGTTTTTGTTATTGCAGCTATTATTCTTAATTTTACTCGCTTTGGTCGCATGATTAAAGCCATTGGCTCTAATGAAGAAGCTGTTCGGCTTTCTGGTGTACGTGTTTCTTTTTATATTGTTTGTGTTTATGTTATTTCTGGTATATTAGCTGCTGCAGCAGGCATAATCTCAACAAGCCGTACAGGTATTGGCTCAGCCAATATTGGTGTTGGAGCCGAACTTTACGCCATTGCAGCGGTCGTTATTGGCGGAGCGAGCCTTATGGGAGGACGTGGCGGAGCTTTAAATACCTTTTTTGGAGTATTCATTTTAGGCATTATTGCCAACTTAATGAATCTAGCGGGTGTTCCAGGATTTTACCAGCAAGTCTTTATGGGGATTATCATTATTAGTGCCATGCTTTTACAATTTAGCTCCACCTTATTTAAACGCTAACCTTATATATTCAAAAAGGATTTTATATATTTGCCAACGCCGTCTTCACTATTGGGGCGAGCCATATTAGCAAATTGTTTAATGGCTGACTTGCGTCCATTTTCCATCACTACAGGATGACCCACCGCCTTAAGCATAGGAACATCATTGGCATTATCACCAAAAGCCATACAATTTTTTAAATTATAGCCATTTTTCTGGGCAATAAAGCGTACAGCAACACCTTTATTTGCATCTTTACTTAAAATTTCTAAAGAATTATCAAGGGCATATGTTCCCCATAGGTTTAGGCTTGTATCATTTTCTATTTGAGCATAAGCCTTGTTAAGCTCTTCTTCATTATGCCAGCGAAATACAATTTTTGTTAATTGTTTTTGAGCAAAATCCTCTAAATTACTTACCTCATGATTAAGCCCACCAATACCAAAGTAACTTTGTGAAAGCTCATCATCTTTATTAGTATAAACTGTATCGCCACAATACCAAATTACAGTAAATCCGTGGTCTTGAGCAAGACGAATAAGGGCTTGGTTATCTGCAATATCAATACCTATTTGATATAAATATTCACCTGTATCAAAATTTTCGACCTTACAGCCATTAAAGCTACAAACCAAATTACGAGGCTTTAGCCCTTCGACGGAGCGAATAGATACAGAAGAGCGTCCTGTAACCACATGAAAAGGAATACCTGCATCCCATGCCGCCTGTATAACTTCTTGATTATAAGGGCTAACAACATGATGTTCATTCAGTAATGTTCCATCTAAATCGCTAAATATAGCCTCAATTTTATTCATCAACTTCTCCTTTTAATAATAGTAGATATGATGCTCTTTAAGTTTATAAAGGTCAAGTCTTTATCTAGGGTCATGTTATTAAAACAAAACCTCTTGCGAAAAAAGGGAAATCGGAGTAAAACTTCTCTATTCTAAAAATAAAGAAAAGATGATGAAAACCAACTTATTTGACTTCAACCTCCCTGAAAGCTGCATTGCTCAATATCCTGTTGAGCCACGAGACCATGCCAAAATGCTTGTTGTGAATAATGAGCAGCTTTATGACGATTACGCCTATAATTTAGCCGATTATTTTAAAGCTGGTGATGTGGTTGTTTTTAATAATACAAAAGTTATTCCAACGCGTTTATTTGGCTATCGCCCCTCAGGGGGTAAGGTGGAGATTATGCTTCACAAAACCATTTATGGCACTTGTTGGCAAGCCTTTGCCAAGCCAGCTCGTAAAGCTCCTGAGGGTATGGTGCTGACATTTAACGGTGATGTAAGTGCAAAAGTAACCGAAAAGCTTGAAGGTGGTGAGGTCATTATCGAATTTAACCTTCCCTTAGCCGAGATGATGCCATGGCTAGAACAATATGCCAACCTCCCTCTGCCTCCCTATATTCGTGGTGGTATAGCCGAAGCTGAAGATAGCCAACGCTATCAGACCATTTATGCCAAAGAAAAAGGAGCAGTCGCTGCTCCAACGGCGGGGTTACACTTTACAAAAGAATTAATGCAGTCTCTTAAGGATAAAGGTGTGATTTGTAAGGAAGTTACGCTTCATGTGGGTGCAGGAACATTTCTACCTGTTAAAGTAGATGATATAAAAAACCATAAGATGCATAGTGAATGGGGAACGGTTTCGACAGATACGGTTAATGCTATTCATAAAGCTAAAGAGCAAGGGAATCAGATATATGCCATTGGCACAACCTCTTTACGGCTTTTAGAAACAGCTTTTGATGAGGAGCAAAAACAAATTATGCCATGGGAAGGCGAAACGGATATATTCATCTATCCAGGTTATGAATTTAAAGTTATTGATAAGCTCTTAACCAATTTTCATTTGCCAAATTCCACCCTTTTTATGTTAGTTTCGGCTATAGTAGGTTTAAAAAATATGCAAAAGGCTTATGCCCATGCTATTAAAAATGACTATAGGTTTTACTCTTATGGTGACTGTTGTTTGCTGAGTGTCAGCCCTCAAGGTAAAGAAATATAAAGGATAATTGATGAGCAACCTAAAATTTGATATTCATATAACCGATAATAATGCCCGCCGTGGCACATTGCATACGGCTCATGGGAGTATCCAAACACCTGTTTTTATGCCCGTAGGAACAGCAGCAACGGTTAAAGCTATGCTTCCTGAATCTGTGAAATCCACAGGGGCTGAGATTATTTTAGGTAATACTTATCATTTAATGCTTCGTCCAACAGCGGAGCGGATTGCTCATTTTGGTGGATTACATAAATTTATGAATTGGTCAGGACCTATCTTGACTGATAGCGGTGGGTTTCAGGTGATGTCTTTGGCTGAGCTTCGCAAAATGAGTGAAGATGGTGTTCGCTTTCGCAGCCATATTGATGGGGCTTATTACGACTTAAGTCCTGAACGTTCTGTTGAGATACAACATCTGCTTGATAGTAACATTACTATGCAACTTGATGAATGTGTTAAATTACCATGCGAGAAAGATGAAGCCGAACGAGCTATGGAGCTTTCGCTTCGTTGGGCCAAACGCTCTCAAGAAGCTTTTATACCACGTGATGGTTATGGAATTTTTGGTATTGCTCAAGGTGGCATATGGCAAGATTTACGAGAACGTTCCATTGCAGGGCTTAAGGAGATTGGCTTTGATGGCTATGCCATTGGTGGCTTGGCTGTAGGTGAACCGCAAGAAGAAATGTTTGCAACATTAGAAGTCACCACCCCACAAATGCCTCACGACCGCCCCCGCTATTTAATGGGTGTTGGCCGACCATCGGATATTTTAGGTGGTGTTATTCGAGGTGTGGATATGTTTGATTGTGTTATGCCTACACGAGCAGGCCGCACGGCTAAAGCCTTTAGCCGCCATGGCGAAATTAATATGCGAAATGCTCGTCATAAAGATGATACTCGCCCTATTGATGAAAAATGCCATTGCCCTGCCTGTCGTCAATATAGCCGCGGTTATATTCATCACCTATTTAAGGCTGAGGAAATTTTAGGCTCTATGCTGCTCACATGGCATAATTTGCAGTATTATCAAGACTTAATGAGTGATATCCGCAACGCTATTGAGGAGCAAAATCTCCTCCAACTTGCCAAAAAACTCCATGAGGGTTGGGATGCTGGCGACATTGAAGCTTTATGATTACGATACTCTGACAAGCTTGAGGAAGTGGGAGCAAAGATGTTTCAGAATAAAGCATAGGAAAAGCGTCATGTTGAAAACATGCTTTCAGCATGATGCTTTTCCCTTTAGAGGGGGTTTTTTAAGGGGGCGGGACGCACCCTTAGCATTATATATTACGTGGCAAATCCCCATTAATACATATAAACAAAGGCTTTAAATCAATGCCGAAAAGTCGGCTACATCGTTAAGGCTTTCGCTAATATGAGCCAAAAGATGCAGGCGGTTGATACGGATATTATTATCATCCACATTGACCATCACATTATCCAAAAAGCTATCAATGGGTAAACGTAATTTAGCTACCTCGCCCATAGCTTTGGTATAGTTATGCTCGGCTAAAGCAGGTTTAATTTGCTTTTGGGCATCATTTAAAGCTTCAAACAGTGATTTTTCAGCTTTATCACTTAAAATATCAGCTTTGATAGCCCCTTTATAGCTTGTTTTATCTTTCTTTTCTTCGGCTGTAACAATATTTCCTGCACGTTTAAGGCCTGCAAGCATATTGACACCATCATCGGTTTCCAAAAAGGATTGTAAGGCTTTTGCACGCTCATTAATGAGCCATGGAGTAAAGCTATGGGAAGCCTTATGGGCATTTGCACCTAATAAGCTGTTGCCAATATGGGCATTAAAGCCCTCATCTTTAAGGGAAACACGCATCCGTTCAGCAAAGAATTCGAGGAGTTCATCTGGTACAGATTTGAGCTGTTCAGCAGTTAAAAGTCCTGACTTTTGCCAATTTTTTATAGCTTCTTCAATAAACTGTGTAAGGGGTGTCATTTGTTGATGATATAAAAGTAAGCGAATAATACCTAAAGCGGCACGACGCAAAGCAAAAGGGTCACCTGAGCCTGTAGGCTTTTTGCCAATAGCCCAAAAACCCACAAGAGCATCGAATTTATCAGCCAAGGCAAGAGCCACAGAGATTGGATTTTGCGGAACATCATCATGGCTACCAGCAGGCTTATAATGTTCTTCAATGGCTAAAGCAACTTGTGCATCTTCGCCATCGTTAAGAGCATAATAATGCCCCATAACACCTTGAACTTCGGGTATCTCAAAAACCATACCTGTAACTAAATCAGCTTTAGCAAGCAAGCCTGCACGCTCAACCTTAGTCTCATCGGCTTTTAATAAAGGAGCGTATGTTTTACCTAATTGGCTTATACGTATGCTGCGGTCATATTGTGAGCCAAGCTCAGCCTGAAATAACATGGACTTAAGCCCATCAAGGCGGCTTTGTAATGTTTGCTTGCGGTCTTGATCCCAAAAGAATTTGGCATCATAGAGGCGAGCCCTTAATACTCGCTCATTACCTGCACGGATAATCTCAGGCTCCATCGTGACCATATTCGATATGGTAATAAAATGTGGAGAGAGCTTGCCTTTGGCATCGCTCAAGGTGAAGTATTTTTGATGGTCACGCAATGTATCTACCAAAACTTCAGGGGGAAGTTCCATAAACTCAGTATCAATATCACCAAGGATAATATGCGGCCATTCAACAAGCCCTGTAACTTCTTCTAAAAGAGCTTCATCCTTATTAAGGGTTAAATTATTGGCTTCGCAAATATCATCTAAGGCCTTTATAATACTGGTCTTACGAGTGTTTCGATTTGTGATAACCATGGCTTCGAATAAGCCTTGCTCGTAAGATTGAACATCATGGACTTCCAAAGGCTCAGGATGCATAAAACGGTGGCCAAATGTTTGATTATTTGCTTTAACGCCGCCAAATTCAAAATCTAAAACTTGACCATCAAAAAGGCATAAAATATTGCGAATAGGGCGTACCCATTTGGTATTATTGCCTTCTTCTAAAAATCGCATACTTTTTTGCCAAGGGAATTTAGCCAAAATATCAACAAGTTCTTTTTGTAGAAATGTACTGACTTCTTGGCCTTTAACTTCAGTAGTTGCAAAATAATAGGTTTTGCCCTTAATTTCTCGCTGTTCAGCTTGGGTAATATCGCTTAAGTTATTGGCTTTCATAAAACCCATAAGAGCTTGTTCAGGAGCATCGATTTGAGGGCCACGCTTTTCTTCATGGCGGTCTTCTTGTTTAAGGGGAAGCCCCGAAATATGAATGGCAAGGCGGCGAGAAGCACTAAAATTTTGTACCTCATCAAAGGTAATATTGGCTTCTTTAAGCTTGGTACAAAGCAGGCGTTCTAGGTCGTTTGATGCTTGCTTTTGCATTCTTGCAGGAATTTCTTCGGATAAAATTTCTAAAAGTAAATCAGCCATTTTATTCTTCCTCCCCTGCTATATAGGCAAGACAACAAGCCTTGGCAAGCTCCCTCACACGGCCAATATAGCCTGCACGTTCCGTGGTGGATATGGCTCCTCTTGCATCGAGTAAGTTAAAAACATGGCTCGCCTTAATGCAATAGTCATAAGCAGGTAAAGCCAATTTGGCTTCTATGGCTTTTTGGCATTCAGCCTCATAATCCTTAAAGTGAGCAAAAAGCATATCAGTTGTAGCAACTTCAAAATTATAGGTGGAGAATTCTTTTTCACTACGTAAAAATACATCGCCATAGCTTAAGCCTGCACCGTTAAAGTCGAGATCGTAAACATTCTCAACCCCTTGAATATACATAATCAGACGCTCTAAACCATAGGTGAGTTCTACCGTTACAGGATTACAATCAATACCACCAACTTGCTGAAACCATGTAAATTGCGAAACTTCCATACCATCACACCAGACCTCCCAACCTAAGCCTGCAGCTCCTAAAGTTGGAGATTCCCAGTCATCTTCCACAAAGCGGATATCATGTTCCATAGGTTCAATGCCAATATGGCGAAGAGAATTAAGGTAAAGCTCTTGAGCATTAATAGGACCAGGCTTTAATACAACCTGAAACTGATAATAATGCTGCAAACGGTTAGGGTTTTCGCCATAGCGGCCATCGGTTGGACGACGTGAGGGCTGAACATAAGCAGCCTTCCACGGTTTTTTGCCCAGTGAACGCAATGTTGTTGCAGG
Organism: Alphaproteobacteria bacterium; assembly: GCA_047973205.1. Taxonomy (GTDB): domain Bacteria; phylum Pseudomonadota; class Alphaproteobacteria; order JBKEAR01; family JBKEAR01; genus JBKEAR01. The sequence goes on from JBKEBO010000058.1 coordinate 53,184, forward strand.
GTGGAATGTTCCTGCTCCCATCTCCATATCATAAGGCTGCAAAATAGCACATCCTTGTGTTGCCCAGTAGCTTTGTAAAGACATAATAAGTGACTGAAAATCCGTCTTCATCTTATTTGTTTTCCTTAAAGTTTATAGTTATATTTATGGCTATTCATTACGATATATTCGGTTGTTTTGCAATTGTTTTTCTAATAAACAATATTGACAATACGTCCTGGAACCACAATGATTTTCTTAATTTCTTGCCCTTCAAGTTCTTTTTGAACATTATCCAAAGCAAGGGCAGCTTTTTCGGTATCGTCCTTAGAGGCATCGGCCGCAACTTCGATTGTACCCCGCATTTTCCCACGAACCTGAACAGCTAAGGTAATGCTATCTTGCACAAGCCATGCGTCATCGGCCTTTGGCCAATTTTGATGGGCAAGCATATCATCATAACCAAGCTGCGAGTAAATTTCTTCGGTAATATGGGGAGCATAAGGATTAAGCAGCTGGCAAACAATCTTTAAAACATTTAAGCGTAAGATACTTGCATCATCACCTGCTTGCTTATATTTTTCAAGGCCATTAAATAGTTCTCGAATGCGGGCAATGGCATTATTGGTGCGAATTTGGCTTAAATCTTCGGTAACTTGGGCAATGGTTTTATGGGTGAGTTGCCATAAACTTTTTCCCTCACCTTCGAGATTTTGTACCTCACCTTTTTGAAAATAATCAGTATTTTCAGTAGCAAAGCGGTAAATACGTCCTAAGAACTTCCATGAGCCCTCAATGCCACCTTCTGTCCAGTCAATATCACGTTCAGGCGGATTATCCGATAAAATAAATAAGCGGGCTGCATCGGCACCATAGGCTGAAAGAACAATCTCAGGGTCAACACCATTGAGCTTGGATTTTGACATTTTTTCGGAACGTCCTGCAAAAACAGGGCTTGCATCTGAGATTTTAACAAAGCCATCACCTTGTTTTTTAACATCATCTAAAGCTACCCAATTATTATCACTATCTTTATAGGTCATGTGATTGACCATTCCTTGGGTGAGTAGGTTCTGAAAAGGCTCATCAGGAAGGCTTGGATAGCCAATTTTTTTAAGAGCCTTGGTAAAAAATCTTGCATATAAAAGATGCAGTACAGCATGTTCAACACCACCAATATACTGGTCTACCGCCATCCAATAAGCAATGTCATCAGCATCATAAACTCCATCGCTTAAGCGAGGGGAGCAGTAACGTAAAAAATACCAGCTTGATTCCATAAATGTATCAAAAGTATCGGTTTCTCTTTGAGCATCATGGCCACAATTTGGACATTTGGTGTGCTTCCATGTGGGATGATGTTCTAAAGGATTACCAGGCTTATCAAAGGTAACATCTTGGGGTAAGGTTACGGGGAGTTGCTCGTCAGGAACAGCGACAACACCGCAATCCTTACAATGGATGATGGGTACTGGGCAACCCCAATAACGTTGACGGCTAATGCCCCAATCTCTTAAGCGGAAGTTGACTTGCTTTTCACCCTTATGATTATTTTCTAAATGTTTAAGAGCAGCATCAAAGGCATCTTGAAAGCCCATACCATTCATAAAGTCGGAGTTTACATGAATGCCATCTTCTGTATAGGCCTCATTGGCAACAACCATATGGGGATTATCTTTAGGAACAACAACGGTTGTTACATTAAGGTTATATTTGCGGGCAAAGTCTAAATCTCGTTGGTCATGAGCAGGACAGCCAAAAACAGCTCCTGTACCATATTCCATCAATACAAAGTTAGCCACCCAAATGGGTATATTTTTCGTGTTATCAAAAGGATGTATGGCTTTAAGTCCAGTATCAAAACCTCTTTTTTCGGCAGTCTCAATGGCTTCTTCAGCAGTTCCTAAGGCATCACATTCGGCAATAAAGTCCTGAAGTTCTTTATTTTGTTGAGCAAGCTTTTGGGCAAGAGGATGATGAGCTGCAATAGCAATAAAGGAAGCTCCAAATAATGTATCGGGGCGGGTGGTATAAACGCTGATATTATTTATATCGCTTGGGTTATTTTGGGCTAAAATATCCCAATGAACTAAAGCCCCCTCGGAGCGGCCAATCCAGTTAGATTGCATGGTTTTGACGGCATCAGGCCAGTCAATTTTGTTAAGGTCAGCTAAAAGCTCATCGGCAAAATCGGTGATTTTAAATGACCAGGTAGCCATTTGCTTGCGTTCGACTTGAGCTCCTGAACGCCAACCTTTGCCATCTACCACTTGCTCATTGGCTAAAACTGTATGTTCTACAGGGTCCCAATTGACCCATGCAAATTTACGCTCAACAATGTCTGCTTTCATAAAGTCTAAGAACATTTTTTGCTCATGCTTATAATATTCGGGGTGGCATGTGGCGATTTCTCTATCCCAATCAATGGAAAGTCCTATGGATTTGAGCTGAGTTCTCATAGCATCAATATTTTTATAGGTCCAATCGGCTGGATGAACATTATGTTGCAAGGCAGCATTTTCGGCAGGTAGGCCAAAAGCATCCCAGCCCATAGGGTGTAAGATATTATATCCCATAGCTTTTTTAAAACGAGCAGTTACATCGCCAATAGCATAGTTACGCAAATGCCCCATATGGAGTTTACCTGATGGGTAGGGGAACATTTCTAAAACATAATATTTAGGCTTACTCTTATCTTCGCTTACAGAAAAAACCTTTTGATCGTTCCAGATTTTTTGCCATTTTTGCTCAGTTTCAATAAAATTATAACGGGACATTTTAAAACTCTTAAATTTTCATTATTTTTGTTAGAAAACATAAGATAAACCGCTTAGGGCAAAAAGAAAAGTATTTTTTAAATTTTCTAATGGCATTAGGGCAAATAATATTATGTTATCAGAGTTTATTGGTGTAGAATTATCCCTTGGCTTGCCGCAATGCTTTTTTGCGATCATTAGCATCTAAGATAACCTTACGTAAGCGAATATTTTGTGGCGTAACTTCAACACATTCATCATCGTTAATATAAGATATAGCTTGCTCTAAACTCATACGACGTGGCGGTGTAAGACGGATGTTTTCGTCTGTTCCCGAAGCACGAATATTAGTGAGCTGCTTACCTTTTGTTGGATTGACATCAAGGTCATTATCACGGCTGTTTTCACCAATAATCATACCGATATAAAGCTCTTCACCTGAGCCAATAAACATGGTAGCTCTTTCTTGGAGGTTAAATAGAGCATATCCAACGGATTTCCCTCCACTATTAGAAATATAAACCCCTAAGGAACGCCCTGCAATATCTCCAGCCCAAGTACGATAGCCCGAAAATAGACGAGCCATAGTACCTGTGCCACGGGTTTCGGTTAAAAATTGCCCCTGATAGCCAATAAGGCCTCGTGAGGGAATATCAAAAATAAGACGTTGTTTACCACCACTAATTGTATCCATAGATTTTAGCTGAGCCTTACGAGTTGATAGGCTTTCTACTACTGTACCCGAATAAAGTTCATCCACATCGACTTGGAGTTCCTCCCAAGGCTCTAAAACACTATTATTAGACTTTTGAAGTAGGACCTTAGGGCGACCAATGGTCATCTCAAAGCCTTCTCTTCGCATGGTTTCAATAAGCACACCAAGCTGAAGCTCACCACGGCCTGCAACCTCAAAAGCATTTTCATTTTCTGTTTCAGAAATTTTAATAGCTACATTGCCTTCAGCCTCACGAAAAAGCCTATCTCGTATCATACGACTGGTGAGCTTTTTACCTTCCCGACCTGCAAGAGGAGAGTCGTTAATGCCAATGGTCATGCTAATGGTTGGTGGTTCAATAGATGGGGTATCTAAAGGCTCATTCCATTCAATGGAGGCCAATGTATCGCCAACAGTAGCAGCCTTTAAGCCTGCAATGGCGATAATATCACCAGCTTTTGCCGCATCTGTAGGAGTGCGTTCTAAGCCACGAAAGGTCATGAGTTTCGATACACGGAACTTTTCTACAACCCCTTCATCTTGACGTAAAGCTTGGATCTGATCTCCCACTTTAATATGGCCTTGTTCAATACGGCCCGTAAGAGTTCGGCCTAAAAAGTCATCTAAATCAAGTAGGGTTGCAGCCATGGCAAAAGGTTTATTTTCATCAAGCTCAGGGGGGGAGACTTTATCGATGATTGTATCGAATAATGGCTTTAAATCTGTACCTTTTTCATCTTCATCATAAACGGCCCAACCTTCACGACCCGAAGCATAGATACAAGGAAAGTCTAATTGTTCTGCCGAAGCATCAAGGGCAACAAATAAGTCAAAAATCTCATCTAAGACTTCATGGGCTCGACCATCAGGGCGGTCAATTTTATTAATGACAACAATGGGTTTTAAACCTAAAGCTAAAGCTTTTTCGGTTACAAAACGTGTTTGGGGCATAGGGCCTTCAGCCGCATCCACTAGTAAAATCACACCATTAACCATCCCTAAGATACGCTCAACCTCACCACCAAAATCTGCATGGCCTGGAGTGTCAACAATGTTAATGCGTGTATCGGCATATTCTACAGAGGTACATTTGGCCAAGATGGTAATGCCTCGTTCTTTTTCTAAATCGTTACGGTCAAGAGCTCGCTCGTCAATTCGTTGATTCTCACGATATACGCCCGATTGACGGAACATACTGTCTACAAGAGTTGTTTTACCATGATCCACATGGGCAATGATTGCAATATTTCTGGTTTGCATAAGCTGATGAAGTCCTTGTTTTTAAAATAGCCTATAGAGATTGCAGAATCTAGGGCAATGGTCAAGCTTTTATTTTAGAGATTTCGCTCTATTTTTCCTTTGCTCTTATATTATTTTGGCTTTTTTATCCTTAATGATTATGGTAGAATATGCAAAATATAATTTTTAAGTTGGAGGTAAAAAAATCCCATGGCTGATAACATCAAAAATAACGCAAATCCTAGTAAAAGCACAGATGATAAAAAGGTCAAAGAGGCTAAGGATAAGGTAGAATCCGATGTAATAAAAAAGGATCAAAAAGATCCAAAATCATCTATAAATGATCCGAAGCCATCTATAAAAGAAGAAAAAAAACCAGTAAAGGTTGAGTCTTCGAAAGATAAAAAACAGCCTCCTCAGCCAATAAAAAATGAGCAAAAATTACCAAAAGATGAACCTAAAGTGGTGAAAGATGAGCCGAAACCACCAAAGAATGAGTTGAAGCCACAAAAAAGCGGGCAAAAAAAGTCAATCTCAGGATTTTTATGGCCTGTTGTTTGTTCAGTTGCAACTGCAGGTGGTTTAGTTGGGACGCAAAGTCTATGGATGAAAGATGTTGCTAGCATTGATAACCCTCAAGTTTCTTCTGAGACAGTTCAAATGGTAGAAACCAACAAAACAGCCATAGCTCAGCTTGCAGCTCAGTCAGGTGAAATTACCAACTTAAAATCTCAAATAGATGCTCTTACGGCAAAACTCCAAGAAAAAACGGAGGCAGCGGCGGTTGTAGTTGATACTCCTGAAACAGCCACAACGGTTGCAGAAGGTGCGGAAGATACCACCGAAGTGCCTGCAAAAGAAGTTACGGAAACTGTAGCAGAGGCAACAGAGGTTATTACTGATACGAGAGAAATAATGGATGCAAAAGTTACGGAAACTGTAGATGATGCAACAAAAATAGTTGATACAGCCACAACAAAAACTGTAGATAATGGTGTTGATGATGCCGTTGAAACAGCAGGAATTCCTGAAGATGTATTATCAGCTGAGCCTGCAGTGGTTCAATCACAAGCAACAGCTGCTTTAGAGGCCAAAATTGCGGAGCTTTCTAAAGAAATTGCAGTCCTTAAAGAGCAACAACCACAGTTTGAAGGCTTTGAGGGAAGAGTGAGCCAAGTGGAAACACAGCTAGGGACTTTAAGCAGCTCAGTCAGTGATTTGCAATCGGGTATAAGTAGCAATAATACAGATATGGCCAAGCTTGTGGCTCTTGATAATATTGCTCGTCAGATTGATTTAGGCCAAGATTATAGCCAGTCGCTGGATAATTTAGCAAGTGAGCTTCCTGAAGAGGCGAGTGGTGCAGTTGCGACATTACAACAAAGTACTAAAAAATTAGCTCCTTTATATAAACTTCAGGCAAACTTTAACGATATTTCTCGTGATATTATTATTGCACAACGTAAAGAAAAAGCAGCTCAATCTGGTGATAAAAAGCAAGGGCTTCTTTCGAGCCTTAATGACCTTGTAACGGTTAGTCGCACTGATGGTGGAACAGAAGGAAGTGCAGATCGCCTTGTTTATAATATTAAACAGGCTCTACGCTCAGGTGATTTAAATGCTGTAAACCAGCTGCTTTCTTCGGCAAGTCCAGAGGTTCAAAAAGTTGTAGCCCCATGGCAAGAACAGCTTAAAGCAAAACTTGATGCAGAGGCGGCCTTAAGTGAAATTCGTCAGCATCTTAGCGGTACAGGAGAGTAATCATGTTTCGTTTATTTTCTTTTATTATTCTTACTGCAGCTATTGTTGCGGGTGTATTTTTTGCCTCAACCCATTTAACGGATGTTTTGAATTTGCAGCTTGGTAATTGGGATGTCTCTATGCCCTATTCGGTTGCCGCTATTGCCGCTATTGCAGTTATTGGTCTGTTTGTCTTTTTGGATCGCATGGTTCGTTGGGTGTTTGATCTTCCTTTTATATCTCCTTTAAAACGCAGTGTTCGTAGACAAGCCAAAAGTTATACAGCTATTAATAAAGGGCTTGTTGCGGTTGCTGCAGGGGATTCTAAAGAGGCTCTTAAGCAGGCAAAACGTGCGGAAAAGCTTGGAGATAAAAGCTCTCTTACCCATTTGTTAGTAGCTCAGGCGGCTCTTTCATCTAATGATGAGGAAGAGGCAATTAAACGCTATACGGAGCTTTTAAAGGATAAAGATACTCGTCTTATGGGTTATCGCGGTTTGTTTACTTTGGCCGTTAATCGTGGAGATCATCAAGATGCCCTAAAAATTGCAAAAAAGGCTTTTGAGTTACATCCTCAAAGCAAATGGGCATTTGATAGTTTATTTGATTTGCAAATTCGTACAGGAAACTTTGATGATGCTTTACTGCTTGTACCAACGGGTGTTAAAAATCAACATTTTACCCCGCAAGAAGGTCAGCATCTCAAAGCCGTTCTTTCTACCGAAATTGCACGTATTCAAAAGCTTTCGGATGGTGATGAGCAAGAGATTCTTAAATTGTTAAAAGTGGCTCACAAAGAGGATGTGGACTTTGTTCCAGCTTCTTTGTATCTTATCCACTACTATCTTGACCAAGGTAAAAAACGTAAAGCCTTACAGCTTATGGAAGCTATTTGGAGAGATTCTCCACGCCATGATATTATCCCCCTATGGCAAGAGGCTCAAGATACGACAGATGCCGAAAAACTCTATGGTCTGGCAAAGAAATTTGCTTTGTTGAATAGTGATAATGAGGAAAGTCGCCTTTTGGTGGCAAGCTATGCAATTAAGGCTCAAAAATGGGATGATGCTGAAAGTATTCTCAATAAGCTTTTATCTGAGAATGATGTTCCTCAACAGCGAACTTTACGCCTTTTAGCAGAGCTTGAAAGCAGGGATGAAAACAGACAAAATCCTGAAAAAATTCAACAATATTTAGCAGATATGAAAAATGCTCGGATGACACCTTGCTGGGTTTGTGATGTTTCGGGTATTCCAGCTAAGGAGTGGCAAGCTATATCGCCTTCGGGTAAGTTTGACGGACTTAAATGGGCTGAAGCTGGTAATGTTATTCAAAATCAAGCTCTTATGCTTGGTATGGATGGTGGAACTTCTCCAAGTTTGCTGCTTAGTGCGAATAGTCAGGAATTACCGCTTGTTGAACAAGGAACAAGCAAGGAGACTATAGATGAAGAAGTTGATACAGAGGTTTTAGCAGAAGTTGATACACCGAATGAAAAAGATAAGGCAGAGAAGATTATTGAAGCCGAGCCAGAAGCATCTGAAGTAGAAGCAGTTACTCCTAAATCTGACTCTCCAGTTGAGGCCGTTGTTTTGCCTAAAGATAAAGTTGAAGATAAGATTGAGCAAGAGTCTGATAAAGCTAAAGATGAAATAGCTGAGACGGTTGAAGAAGTTCAACAAAAAGCTGAAGAAGAAAAAAAATTAGGATGGGGCTTCTTTAAGAAAAAAGAGGAAGTTATAGATATAAAAGATGAGGTTGTCGGAACTTCGGAAACAGAGGCGGCAGCTTTTGCTGAGGCTAAAGCTAAGGCTGAAACAGAGCCAAACGAGGCGGGCACTCTTGATGATAAGTTAGAAGAAGAGCTCGATAGGGCTAAGGATAAAGTTGTTGAAACTGTAGAAGAGGCTGAAGAAAAAGCTGAAGAAAAAAAATCAGGTTGGGGCTTCTTTAAATAAAATTTGTACTAATATATCAATTATTTTTTAATATTAAGCTGCACCTTTTTATAAACTTAAGTAAGGTGCAGTTTTTTTGGTTCAAAATATATAAATTACCTATTGTGATTATTTGTATTTTCTTTTAACTTATACATAAATATTATCTTGGCAATAAAGAGAAAGAAAATGTATGCCATTGAAGCAAAAAGATTAAATAAGATTTATAAAGCCACAAAGGATACCGAAGCCAAGCACGCCCTTAAAGATATTGACCTGCAAGTCAGTGAGGGGAGCTTTTTTGCTCTTTTAGGGCCAAATGGTGCAGGAAAATCTACTTTTATTAATATTATGGCAGGGCTTGTTTTAAAAACATCAGGCGATATATCTATTAGTGGTTATGATTTGCAAAAGGATATGCGACAGGCCAGAAAAGCTATTGGAATTGTACCTCAAGAGCTTAATTTAGACCCTTTTATGTCTCCTTTTGCCGCCTTAGAGGTTCAGGCGGGGCTTTATGGTATAGCCAAAAGTGAACGCCGTACCATGGAGCTTTTAGATATTGTCGGCTTACCTGATAAAGCTCATGCTCAGGCACGTTCCTTATCAGGGGGTATGATGCGGCGGCTTTTAGTTGCAAAAGCCATGGTTCATAGTCCTAAAATTTTGGTTCTTGATGAACCAACAGCGGGTGTAGATGTGGAGCTTAGGCATATGTTATGGGAGCAAATGAAGCTTTTGAATAAGCAAGGAACAACCATTATTTTAACGACCCATTATCTCGAAGAAGCACAAGAATTATGCGATGAGATTGCTATTATTGACCAAGGTGTACTCATTAAAAAAGATACAAAAAGCAACTTGATGCAAGATTTTGGCAATCGTGAGCTTGTTATTCGTTTTGCCCAAGATATTAATGAACTTCCCCCATTGCTCAAAGACTTAGATGGAACTAAAGATGGAAATGTTTGGGTGTTTCGTTATGAGGGTGGTGAGGCTCATTCGGGTAAAATTATCCATAAGCTTATTGATGCAGGCCTTATTATAGAATCTTTGCAAGTACAAGAACCTTCCCTAGAAGATATCTTTATCGACCTCACCCACCACTAACTTCCGTCAGAGCAGAGCTAGACCTCCTTTAACTAAAGGCTTCTCTTAGAAAAGTTGGTTGTTTTTAGAAAAATTTTCTGTTATGCTAGGAAAAAATATCATGAAGTTAAAAGGGGCTTTAAAATGCGTAAGGCAGCGATAAAACGTGAAACGTTAGAGACCAAAATCCAGCTTGCCATTGACCTTGATGGCAAAGGAGAGCGTAATATCAATACAGGTATTGGCTTTTTTGATCATATGCTTGACCAACTGTCTCGCCATAGCCTCATTGATATGGATATTCAGACAAAAGGTGATTTACATATCGATATGCACCATAGTGTTGAAGACACAGCTATTGCTTTGGGGCAAGCAATTAAAGAGGCTTTGGGTGATAAACGAGGTATTAGCCGTTATGCAACCGAATATGTTCCTATGGATGAAAGCTTAGTAAGGGCTTGTGTGGATATATCAGGTCGCCCTTTTTTGGCTTTTCATGCCCATTTTGATCGTCCTAAAATTGGTGAATTTGATACAGAGCTTGTTAAAGAGTTTTTTATTGCTCTTGCTCAGCATTCAGGCATAACTTTACATATAGAGGTTTTATATGGTGAAAATAACCACCATATGGCTGAAGCTATATTTAAAGCAGTGGCTCGAGCCTTACGCAAGGCTGTTGCTATTGATGATATGACGGCCGATCAAATACCATCAACTAAAGGAATATTAGAGGTTTAGCAATGATGCATATTGCCGTTATTGATTATAGCTCGGGCAATTTGCATTCGGTAGCTAAAGTCTTTGAAAAGGTAGCTCTTGAGCAAAGCTCAAAAGCCAAGGTGAGTGTTACTAACAAAGTAAGCGATATTTTAAATGCAAGTCATATTGTTTTACCTGGTCAAGGAGCTTTTGATGACTGTGCTAATGCTCTAAAAAGTAACGATGCCATATGGCAAGCCCTCCACGAAGCAGTACTCAAGCAAGCCAAACCTTTTTTTGGTATATGTGTGGGTATGCAGCTTTTGGCCGATAAAGGTTTAGAAGGGCAAGGAGCTGATGGCCTTGGATGGATTGGTGGTATTGTTGATAAAATGCAGCCGAATGACCCTCACCTCAAAATCCCCCATATGGGCTGGAATACACTGTGTGTGTCTGATGGTATTCAGAGTCATTTAGCCCAGCAAGCTTTTAAAGATATTGCAGTAGCCCCATCATCAAATTTGATAGAACATAGTGTCTATTTTGCTCATAGTTGGGCTATACAAAATGTATCATCAGAGTATATTTTATGCACTGTTGACTATGGGGGCGATATTATAGCCGCTGTGGGCAGAGATAATATTTTAGGAACACAGTTTCACCCTGAAAAGTCTCAACTTGTAGGCCAAAAAATTATTCGTAACTTTTTACAGTGGAGGGTTTAATTGACGATTCATTTCCTACCCGCTATCGACCTTAAAGATGGCAATTGTGTGCGTCTGTTGCGAGGCGATATGAATAAGGTGACAGTTTTTAATGATAATGCAGGCTCACAAGCAAAAGAATTTGTTGATGCAGGCTGCTCTTGGCTACATATTGTTGATTTAAACGGTGCTTTTGAGGGGCAATCTGTCAATAATGCTGCAGTTAAGGCTATTTTAAAAGCGACTAAAGGTAAGGCCAAGACAGAACTTGGTGGTGGCATTCGTACCCTAAAACATATGGAAAGCTGGATAGATGCAGGAATAGATAGACTGATTTTAGGAACGATTGCCCTTAAAGACCCTGAGTTAGTCAAACAAGCATGTAAAGAATTTTCAGGCCATATTGCTGTGGGTATTGATGCAAAAGATGGCCTTGTGGCAGTTGAGGGCTGGGCTGAAGTTTCTTCAGTTTATGTGCATGATTTAGCAAAAAAGTTTGAAGATGTAGGGGTTTCGGCCATTATTCATACAGATATTGCTCGTGATGGAGCCATGCAGGGTCCTAACATAGAAGCAAGTTTAGAGCTAGCTCAAATAGTGGATATTCCTGTGATTATTTCAGGAGGTGTTTCCCATATGGATGACCTCCAAAAAATCAAACAAATGGGTGATGGGCTTTTTGAGGGGGTAATCTCAGGCCGTGCTCTTTATGATGGTGCTATTGATTTGAGCCAAGCTATAAAGCTATTAGAAGGATAAGATAGATGCTACAAACCCGAGTTATTCCTTGCTTAGATGTAAAAGATGGCCGTGTGGTTAAGGGTGTGAATTTTGTGGATTTGATTGATGCAGGAGCCCCTGTAGAACAGGCTCGTATTTACGATGAAGGTGGTGCAGATGAGCTTGTCTTTTTAGACATTACAGCAAGCTCAGATGAACGCAATACGATTTTGGATGTAGTAGAACGAACTGCTCAGCAAGTATTTATGCCTATTACTGTGGGTGGTGGTGTGAGAAAAATAGAAGATATCCGCAATTTACTGCTTGCAGGAGCTGATAAAGTTTCTATCAATACAGCGGCTATATTTAATCCTGATTTAGTGGCAGAAGCAGCAAATAAATTTGGCTCGCAATGTATTGTGGTGGCAATTGATGCCAAAGGAGTGGATAAAGATGGTGTACCCCTTTCTCAAACTGATGTAGATGCAGGCAAGGCAAACCATTATGAGATATTTACCCATGGAGGACGTAAGTCTACAGGGATAGATGCCGTAGAGTGGGCAAAAAAGATGAATAATTTTGGAGCAGGTGAAATATTACTAACTTCTATGGATCGTGATGGAACAAAGGCGGGTTATAATCTTTACTTAACAAGAGCTATTGCCGATAATGTGAGTATTCCTGTGATAGCCTCAGGAGGTGTTGGGAATTTACAACATTTAGTCGATGGCGTTACAAAGGGGCATGCCTCAGCAGTTTTAGCGGCTTCTATTTTTCATTTCGGTGAATATACTATTGCTGAGACTAAAGAATATATGCAAAAAGCAGGCTTAAATATGCGAATTTAAACTTGTGTTTATATATTATATAAGGCAAGATAATAAAAATAACTTTAAAGGAAGTCTTGGATGAAAAGAATAATTTTTGTAGTCAGTTTTTTATTAATTCTTTCGGGATGCTCAGATACAGCACTTTTTGATTTTAGTCAATATAATAGAAAAGTAACCTATGAAAATCCAAATGATATTTATGGCATTTTAGTAAAGGCTGAAGATGGTGAAAGTGATATTTCTTGCACTCAGCTTCGTCAAGGTTATCGTGATGCCCAAAGGCTTGCTGCAAAGACGGATGCAACAGTACCTGAGCTTTCTTTACTAGGGCGTTACCAAACAGTTGTTAAGCGTCGTCGTTGTTAGAGATATATTTTCTTGACTTTATTTCTGAAATTCATTTTTATAGCTCTTCCTTAAAAGCGAAGGGATAATAAGATGATGCAAAAGAGATCTGAACTCTTAATGCCAGCAGGTTCATTAGAAAAGTTAAAAACAGCCGTGATTTACGGTGCTGATGCGGTTTATATGGGTACGCCCGATTTAAGTTTACGCACCAACTCGCAACTTTCGTTAGATGATGTATTAGAGGGAATTAAATTTGCTCACGAGCATAATGTTCGGGTCTATTTGACCCTAAACCTGTTTTCCCATAACAAAGATATTCCTAAGCTTGATGCCTATATTGATACTGTAAAAAAAGTTAAACCTGACGGCTTGATTATTGCAGACCCTGGTGTGTTTGCATATGTTAAAGAGCGAGCTCCTGAGTTGAATTTGCATATATCGACTCAAGCCAATGTTTGTTCGTGGCTGAGTACAAAATTTTGGCAAGATCAAGGAGCTGAACTTGTGGTTTTAGCAAGGGAAGTTACCTATAAGGAACTTTGTGAAATTAGAGAAAAATGCCCTGATGTTAAGTTAGAAGCTTTTGTTCATGGCTCAATGTGTATGACATATTCAGGCCGTTGCTTGCTCTCTAACTTTATGAGTGAACGAGGAGCTAATCAGGGTAATTGTGCGAATTCGTGTCGCTGGAATTATAAACTACATCTTAAGCTTAAAGATGGAACTTTAAAAGAGCTAGAACTGAATGAGCATAACCAGGAACTCTTTGAATTTTTATTAGAAGAGGGCTATCGTGAGGGTGATTTTCTTCCTTTTGAAGAGGGTGAGCGAGGAAGTTACATTTTAAACTCACGAGATTTATGCTTGCTCCCTAATTTAGATGATTATCTTAAAATTGGTGTGGATAGCCTAAAAGTTGAAGGGCGTGGACGTTCGGCTTTTTATGCCGCTATTGTAGCAAGAGCCTATCGCAATGCTATTGATGATTGGTATCGTGAACCTGAAAATTTTAATGGTAATCAGTATATGGATGATATCAATACTATTCCTAACAGGGGCTATACTTTTGCTTTTCATGAGGGGCGATTGACCAATCATGCCCATTCTTATCAAGATACTCGTAATGTGGGTGATTGGCAATGGGCAGCACAAATTAGTGATGTAACGGAAGATGCCTATATTATGTTGGTGAAAAATAAGATGGAAAAGGGTGATGTTCTTGAGTTTATTCCACCCCATAGTCAGCAAACTATGTTTTTGCGAATTTATGAGTTTATTGATGCAAAAACAGGTGAGAGTCTAGATGTTGTTCATGCGGGGCAGCAGCGGCATATTAAAGTTCCCTTTATTTGGTTTGAACATGAAGATATGGATTTTGTAAAAACAGCTATGCCGCCTTATTCGGTTATTCGTAAAGAGGTTGCCATGACCGATCGCAACTATCAGCGGCTTAAGCTAGACCGCATCTCTTATAATGTGGAACGCGGTGTAAACTCCGAGGGGCTTTATCAGAAGCAAAGTGATAAACTTAGCCAAGCTATAGAGCTAGACGATCAAAATGCTGTGCGGAATCCTCCACGTGTGGGAACACAAGGATGTTGTGGACGTGGTTGTAATGGTTGTCTTATTTTTTGGCATGATCCTAAATATACCAAAGCACGCGAATTAATGGCGGACAAAAAACAAGGAGAAATGCTTTCTAAATCCCAAGGGAAGGTTTTTCGCCAAGATAGTGTTATCGAAAAAAATGATAAATAAATCCTTTACCAATATAATTATTGATGAGTTGCAAATACACGTTTTAGGACTCATAAATTAAGAGATTCCCTCAAACTTTCTTATATCTTATCTTTAGTAAAAGTATAAAGTTTTATACGCCATATACTACAAAAGTTAATTAAAAATTAAAGAGTTACAAAGTGAGACCATTTTGTAAATATATTAATGTTAATGTATTTTTTCGTTGAACTATTCCTCTATAAGTTGTATTCGTAAATAATAAAATACGTCTAAAAAGTATAATTAATTATTTACAATGCAACTATGAGAGGGTGCTATGTTAAGAAATATACGTGAATCAAATGTTATTGAATATTCTTTAGAGAATGGCGATGTGCTAGACTTTACTAAGCTTATATCAGGCGAGGTGCTTCGGTTAAGACTTGATGGTAATGACCTAATTATCTATGAGGATAATAATGAGGTCCATATTAAAAATATTGTGAACACTGTTCAAGATAGCAGTGATGGTATTACTATTTTTGATACAGATAATCAGGCTATTGACTCCTTAGATAAACTACAGGAAGTTTTAAATAATCAAGTTTCTGTTGAATTTGATTTTGCTGATCCTAACGAAGAAGTCATTGTGGATATATTTAACTCCATTGGACTTGGCTTGTCTTACTCGCGGGGAAGTATTGGTGGTGATTTGTATTACCACAATCTTTTAGGCTATACAGACTTTGGTGCACGTGGTGGCCTTGGCCGTTTATCATTTAGTGGCGGTAGTGCAGGTTCAACCTCAACTGTTGAGCCAACACCTGATCCTGAGCCTTCATATTCTCTTAGTGTTAAGGCAGTAAGTTCACAAGTATTTGATGATGCTTTAGAATGGGGTTCGGCTCCAAGTGCTGACAATCGTACTGCAAGAGGTACGATTACTTATGAGGGTGGCACGCTCCATATTAATGGTACGGCAGTCTCGGTAGGTACAACCATTTCAACCGAATATGGTATTTTAAGAATTTTAAGTCTTCAGGCTAATGATGATGGCACAACTAGCGTTCTTTATGAGTATGAACTAGAAAAAGCAGGGGATCATACCCAAACAGACAGTGATATATCCGAAACATTCAACCTCTCAGTTGTGGACGATAGTGGTAATACTGTTAGTAAAGACTCTCTTGATATCGCTATTGTTGATGATACTCCTTTAGCGACAGATGATAATGTAGAAGTTACACTTGGTGAAGGCGTTGCTGTAGACCAAAGTGTAAATGTTTTTGATAATGACCATTGGAATGCTGATGATAGAGATGAGAGTGGTAATGTAACCGATAAAACGATTACAAATGTAACAATTGAGTGGGGTGGTGGAACAATTACTATCCCAGGTGGTTGGGATCCAAACGATCCTAATGGCCGCTCTATTAGTCTTAATGGTGGTACATTAACTATTAAGCCAGATGGAACAGTAAGCTTCCATGCGGATGATGGCGGCAATGTTGATCAAGATAAAGATATTGTTGTTAATTATACCATTACCGATGATGACGGTTCGACAGATAATGCTAAAGTAACTTTAGATTTAAATGGTGTACCAAGTATTATTATTACCCCCGAAGGTGATCTTACAGATGATGGTAAAAACAGAGCCTTTGAAGCCTATATGGAAGATGGCTCAGACCCCCAACAAGACGGCTCTACCCATGATTATGCGGTAATTAGAGGAACTTTTGATGTTAAAGGGGCTGTGGAAGTTATTATTGAAAGTGCAACGCTTAATATGAATGGCTCAACAAAAATCTACAGCCAGTATGGTCTGTTAGTTGTTACTGGGCATGGTGATGGTACATTTAGCTATACATATACACTTTTTCATAATGCAGACCATGAAGAAAAATATAATGCCGATGGTAGTGTTGCAAGTATTAAAGATATTTATGATGATTTTGCAATTAAAGCCATAGATTCTGATGGTGATGCTACTGATGCTACATTAAGTATTAAAATTGAAGATGATAAACCAGTAGCTGTTGGTGATGGAAGTCACTCAGTAGAAGAAGGCAAAGATAACGAAGTTGGCAACATTTTAGATAATGACGACACCAATGCGGATAAGAATGATGGTGTAAAAATTATTTGGGTTAAGGTAACTGTTGGTGGTGTAGAGTATAAGCTTGAAGGGCCTGAAGGAGGGCCTTACTCTGGTGAAGTTAATGGTGGTATTTTAACTATTCATGCCGATGGTAAGGTAACATGGAATGCCTCAGGTAGAGATCTTCCCGACTGGTTAGGTAATATTGATATTGAATATGGTATTACAGATAGTGATGGTTCGACATCTTCTGCAGGTATGACCATTACATTAGATAGAAAACCAGGAATTACTATTGACCCTGACCCAGATGATGCTGAGCCAGGCTCAGATAGTGCCAAAGATAGTGTGGATGAAAAAGGCCTTGCTGGAGGTACAGGGGAAAATGCAGATGGTGACCCCAATAATAATAGCGATAATTCAGAACATACGAGTGGTAAGGGTGTTATCACGATTAAGGATGGCCAAGAAGTTACCATTAAAGATAAAGATGGTAATTCTCATAACTTCCCTGAGGAAGGAAAGTCGATTACTGTTGATGGTCCTCACGGTAAATTAACCATCACCAATGAAGGTGATGGCAAATATACTTATGAGTATGAGCTAACAAAAAATGCTGATCATACTGGTGGTGATGATACAGTATCGGATAACTTTGAAATTACTGTAAAAGATGGCGATTCAGGTGATGATTCGGACTCTGTTACAGGTACAATAAGTATTAATATTAAAGATAATGCTCCAGATGCCATTGATGATGGCAAGCAAAGCATTGATATTAGTGATCCTAACAATATTGCAGACTTCTCTAAAAATGTTTTAGATAATGATTTATTTGGTGCTGATGGCGGTAAAGGTGGTATTACCCATGTTACGGCAAAACTTCCTGATGGTACAGAAGTCACATTAACAGGTGATGCAACCAATGGGTGGACGGCTGATGTTAATGGCGGTACGTTAACTATTAGTCCTGATGGAACAGTTGGCTTTAAAGTAACTGATGCAACACAGGTTGATCATAGCAAAGATATTACTATTACTTATACAATCGAAGATAGTGATGGCGATAGCGATACAGCTGAGATGACAATCGACTTTAAAGGTAAGCCTGATGTAACGATTGATCCAGACCCTGACCCTGATCCTGATGATCATACAGACCCTGCTGAAGGCGATAATGCCACAGGTAATGTTTACGAGTCAGGTATGGATAATAAGGGTACTGAAGCTGATACAGATAAAGAGTATGCCAAAGGTACAATCAATACCAAAAATGGTGATAAAGTTACGATTATAGATGCCGACGGTAAGGAAGTTGAGCTTAATCCTAATGGTTTGGTTGAGATTAAAGGTGAATATGGTACTTTAAAAGTTACAGGTAATGGCGATGGTACATTCAGCTATGAATATCAACTAACGAAAAATGCTGATCATTCCAAAGGTGATGTTACTGATGACTTTAAAATCACAGTTGAGGGTGAAGATACTGATGGTGATAATGATACAGATACAGGTACATTGACTATTAACATCAAAGATGATGCTCCTGACGCCGATGATGATGGCTCAACCATCATTGAGGTGGGTGACAATGTTGCTATAATCAATAAGGTTGATATGGTTGATCTTCTTGATGGTGATAAATGGGGCGCTGATGGTGCTAAAGATGGCAAAAATGAAATCACTAAGGTAGAAGTTACTGTTGGTGGTGGCTCGCCTGTTACATTAACAAAAGATGCTAATGGTAACTATGTGGGTGAGTTTAACAATGGTACATTAACCATTACTCCTGACGGAAAAGTCAGCTTTGTTGCTCCTGATGGCTCAGTTGTTGATAAAGATCAAGATATTAAAATCACTTATACAATCGAAGATAGTGATGGTGATAGTGATACAGGTGAATATACTATCAATTTTGCAGGTAAGCCAGGTGTAACGGTAGATCCTGACGGCAAAGATGAGGGAGATCCGGGAAGTGCCAATGCAGATGATAGCGTGAATGAGTCAGGCTTAAACCAAGCAGATACAGATAAAGACGGTACGGGCGAGGGTGCTCAAACCGATGGTTCTGTAAACAATGACCCAAGTGAGTCAACAGATGGTGATGGCAAAACAGGTACAATCAGTTTAGAAAATGCTGATTCAGCTACAATTAATGGCGAGAGCTTCCCTGGTGCAGGCGATGCCCCACTTTTGATTACAACCGATAAAGGTCAGCTTACAGTGACTTATGTGAGCGAGGGTGAATACAGCTACGTTTATGTATTAACAAGCGATCAAGATCACTCTGGAGGTGATGTTAATGATGTATTTAATATTGTTGTTATTAATTCAGAAACAGGTAAGCAAGGTGAAGGCTCATTAACGATTAACATTGTTGATGATGAACCAATTGCAACAACCGATGGTAAAGTGACTCTTAATGTTGAAGATCAAGGTGATGCCAGTTGGACAGGCTATGATGTTTCTAAAAATCTTCTAGATAATGATGTTTGGGGTGCAGATAGCTACCAAAATGGTGACTCTTCAGGAAAAATTACCTCGATCAAACTATTCCTTGGTGATACAGAAATTGATATAACAGGATCAGGTGACGCAACTAATGGTTGGGTTTTCAATGACGTTAATGGTGGTACATTAGTTATTAAACCTGATGGAACAGTGACCTTTAAAACAACAGATACATCTGTAGAAGTTGATCAAGATAATGATATTCGTATTGAATATACTATTACAGATGGTGATGGAAGCACAAGTAGTGCAGACTTTACTATTGATTTTGATGGCAAACCAGATATTACAGTCGACCCTGATCCAGATGATGGCAAACCAGGTGCGTCTGATAGTAGTGAAACTGTATACGAGTCAGGCCTAAATCAAACAGGTACAATCAAGGATGGTACTGAAGAAGATACAGATAAAGAATTTGCTACAGGTCAATTTACTATAGAACATGGTGATGAGATTACCATTAATGGTCAAACAATCTTACCGAATGGTACAGTTATTATTAACGGTGCTCATGGCACATTAACCGTTAAAGGTAATGGCGATGGTACATATGATTATACATATGAACTCAAAGAAAATGTAACACATAATGCACCGCCATCAACAGATCCTATTAAAGATGAGTTTACAATTCTTGTTGTTGATCATGAAAATGATGGTAGCACTCAAACAGCCAATGGCTCACTTACAATTAATATTGAAGATGATGCTCCTGTAGCTAAAGATGATGCCGTTGTTATTGGCCTTGATGAGAAAACGCCAATTGATGTAAGCAATAATGTATTTGGCAATGATGTTTGGGGTGCAGATGGCCCTGCTGATGGTAAAACACAAGCCTTTAATGGTACACCAAAAGTTACATATGATGCTGATGGTAATGGTATAGCTGAAGAAATCACTTTAACAGGTGACGCAACCAATGGGTGGACAGCCTCAATTAATGGTGGAACATTAACCATTAATCCAGATGGTACAGTGACATTCACAGCACCAGACCGTTCAAAATTCAGCCAAGATAAAGATATTACAGTTGAATATCAAATTATTGATAGTGATGGTGATACATCGGATGCTCAGCTTGTTCTTGACTTTACAGGAACACCAGGTGTGATTATTGACCCAGATCCCGATCCAGGCAATGATCCAGGAAGTGCCAATGAAACAGATACAGTCTACGAAGCAGGCCTTAACCAAGATGGTACAGATAAAGATGGTACAGGTGAGGGTGCTCAAACAGATGGTAGTGTAAATAATGACCCAAGAGAGTCAACAGATGGTACATTGACTATTGTTAATGGAAGTAAAGTAGAAATTAGAGATGCAGATGGTACTCTGCAAGAGCTTCCAACAACAGGTTCAAAAACTATCAAAGGTGAGTATGGTACTTTAGTTGTTACCAGAGGAGCTGATGGTAATTATACTTATGTTTACACATTATCAAAAGATGTTAACCATAAAGATGGTGATGTGAAAGATGAGTTTGATATTGTTGTTACTAATGAAGAAGGTGAGACAGGCAATGGTAAGCTTACGATTGATATTATTGATGATGTACCGCAGGCTACCGATGATGGTACACATACAATAGCAGTAGGTGAAACAGGTGCAGTTGATTGGAACTATGACGGTAAAAAACTCCTAGATAATGACCTATGGGGTGCTGATGGTGCTAAAGATGGCAAGCAAGTTATTACTGATGTTAAGGCAAAATTAGCAGATGGTAGTGATGTTACTCTTACTAAAGATGTCGATGGTAACTGGGTTGGCTCAGTTAATAATGGCACATTAACCATTAAACCAGACGGAACAATAACTTTCCATGCAGATGATGGGACAAAGGTTGATCAAGATAAAGATATTACCGTTGAATATACTATTGAAGATGGTGATGAAGATGCAAGACAAGGTCATATTACTTTAGACTTTAATGGTGAACCAAGTATTATTGTTGATCCAGATCCAGATGATGGCAAACCAGGTACATCAGACGGAAGTGAGACTGTTTCTGAATCAGGTTTAAATCAAGATGGCACAATCAAAGATGGTACTGAAGAAGATACAGATAAAGAATTTGCCGAAGGCACATTCGCAACAGAACATGCAGATGAAATAACTATTAACGGTAAAACGGTTCTTATTGATGGAACAGTAATTATCAAGGGAACTTATGGTAACTTAACTGTAACAGGTGATGGTACAGGTAACTTTACTTATAAGTATGAACTTACAACCAATATTGATCATTCAGATGGTAATCCTGATAAGGATATTTTTGATATTGCAGTGACTGATAAAGAAAGTACAGGGGACGAAACCGTTCATGGTACAATTACTATTGATATTGAAGATGATGTTCCACAAGCTAAAGATGATGCCGTTGTTATTGGTCTTGACAGTACAGGTGCGATTGATGTTAGCAATAATGTATTTGGTAATGATGCTTGGGGTGCTGATGGCCCTGCTGATGGCAAAACACCAGCCTTTAATGGTACACCAAGAGTAACCTATGATATTAATGGTGATGGAACAGCTGATGAAATAACTTTAACAGGTAATGCAACAACAGGCTGGACAGCTACAATTGATGGCGGTGTATTAACGATTAAGCCAGATGGTACAGTAACATTCACAGCACCAGACCGTTCAAAATTCAGCCAAGATAATGATATTACGGTTAATTATCAGATTGTTGATAGCGATGGTGACACATCTGATGCTAAGCTTGTGATTGATTTTGAAGGTACACCAGGTGTTATTATTGATCCAGACCCTGATCCAGGTAATGACCCAGGAAGTGCTAATGAAAAAGATACAGTTTATGAAGCTGGTTTAGATCAAGCTGGTACAACAGATGATGGAACAAATGCAGGTGATGGCTCAGACAAAACTGATGGTACATTAACAATTGTTAATGGAAGTACAGTAAAGATTAAAGGTACAGATGGAGAACATGAACTTCCAACAACAACAGGAGGTAGTGAAACTATCCAAGGTAAATATGGTATCTTAGTTGTAACCAGAGAGGCTGATGGCACTTATAAGTATGAGTATACCCTAAGCCAAGATATCGACCATGGCAGCACAGATCTTATTAGTGATGAGATTTTTGATATTACTGTGATTAATGAAAAGGGTGACATAGGAAACGGCTCATTAACCATTGATATTGTTGATGATAAACCCGTTGCTGTATCTGAAGCAGATGCAGTACTTAATGCTGAGGATCAAAGTGATCCGAGCTGGACAGGTTTTGATGGAAGCTGGAAAGTTCTTGAGAATGATAAATGGGGTGCTGACGGTTATCAGGATCAAGAAAGTACAGGTAAGATAACAGATATTGTTGTTAGTATTGGTGGTGAAGAAGTCACTGTTTCAGGTAATAAAGTTGATGGTTGGACGGTTGATAATGTTAATGGTGGCACATTAACTATCAAGCCTGATGGAACAGTCACCTTTAAAACAACAGATACATCTGTAGAGGTTGACCAAGATAGTGATATCAAGATCACATATACTATTACAGATGGTGATGGTGATACAAGCTCAGCTGACTTTACTATCGACTTTGATGGCAAGCCAAGTGTAATCGTTGATCCTGATCCAGATGATGGTAAACCAGGTGCAGCAAATAGCAATGATAGCGTTTCTGAAGAAGGCTTAGATCAAGATGGTACAATCAAAGATGGTTCAGACAAAGATTCAGATAAAGAGTTTACTGAAGGTACATTTACGATTGAGCATGGTGATGAGATTACCATTAATGGTAAAACAGTTCTTATTGACGGTACAGTAATCATTAAAGGAGCTTATGGTAACTTAACAGTAACAGGTGATGGCACAGGTAACTTTACTTATAAGTATGAGCTAACAACTAATATTGATCACTCAGATGCAATTCCTGATAAGGATATCTTTAATATTGTTGTTACTGACAATGAAGATGGCAAACCAGACCAAACAGCAACAGGCTCATTAACTATTGATATTACAGACGATACACCAACAGCCAGTGATGATACAGTTTCTGCAAGCTTAGATGGCTCAACAGCGATTGATGTAAGTGGCAATGTATTTGATAATGATGCTTGGGGTGCAGATGGTCCTGCTGATGGCAAAACACCAGCCTTTAATGGTACACCAAAAGTAACTTATGATCTTAATGGAGATGGCACTGCTGATGAAATAACTTTAACAGGTAATGCAACAACAGGTTGGACAGCTACAATTGATGGTGGCACATTAACGATTAAGCCAGATGGAACAGTAACGTTCACAGCAAATGATAGCTCAGTATTTAAGCAAGATAATGATATTATAGTTGAGTATCAAATTATTGATAGTGATGGTGATACATCGGATGCCAAGCTTGTGATTGACTTTACAGGAGAGCCAAGTGTCATTATTGATCCAAAACCAGAACCAGAAGATAACATTCCAGGAAGTGCCAATGAGAAAGATACAGTATATGAAGCTGGCTTAGATCAGACAGGTACAAGTGATGATGGCACAAGTGTAGGAGATGGCACTCATAAGACGGATGGTACATTAACAATCATTAATGGTGTTAAGGTAGAGATTAAAGGTACAGGTGCGAGCATTGAGCTACCAACAACAATAGGAGGTAGTGAAACTATCC
>JBKEBO010000075.1:0-2693 GCA_047973205.1 Alphaproteobacteria bacterium
TCAAGCTCGAACCTCTTCACAGTCACGCTGATTTATTTCACCCCGCCTCCCCATTCGCAAATAAAAGTAACGGTATCCCTCGTGCGCGCCTGGCCCATCTCGACAACAATCAACTGGACGAAATTGAAACCCATCTCAAGACAGCTGCTGAAACCCGCCAGACTTACGAAGAAGCTTATACCCGGCACCCGCTGGATCCCAACGCCCTCGATCAGGCATCTGAACTCCTCTCCACGCTCTCAGAAAAACCGCTTCGACCAGAATGGCTTGGCTCCTTCCTCGAAACTCGCATTCAAGACCCTGATAAAGCCGATGAACTTGAAAAATCCTTCGCAACTCTTGACCGCAATCTCGATTCTCTGAAAAAAATAAGCGAGCGCGTCCTTTTGGAGAATCCTCCTGCCAACGAAGAAAAACAGAAACTCGTTTTGGCTCTCGCCGAGGCTCGCCGACGTTGCAGTTCCTTTTTTAAATTTCTCCAACCCGCTTGGCACCGCGCTGTAAAAACCATCCGGCAGCATCTTATCTTCCACTGGCCGGAAAAAAGTAGAGAAAAAATATCACCTTCCCTACTTGCCGACATCGAAACCCGCCACCGTGCGGCGGAAGCTTGGTCAGCAGCAGAAAACATTTATACGACTCTGGGCATGCGTTCTTCCCTTCCTCGCAAGTCCTCTGAACTCAGCCAGGAGCATCAGAAACTCCTTGTCTCCTGGCAGGCCAGTCAGGCTACTCTCCAACAACAAAGCAGCTTGGAAATTCTCCATCTCTGGCCTTTGCAAGACTCAGGGCAAAATCAACCCGCTTCGCATTGGGCAGACTGGCTGACCAAAATCCAATCCGCCAATTCTCTCCACCAAAGTCAGACAGCCTACTATCAGGCCATCGGAATCACTGAGAAAAGTCTCCCCGCAGCAAATCAAATGAGTGCCGAAACTCTCCGACAACTCGCTGCCGATTTTAGTAAAAACCGCATGCGTATTCAAAGTGCAGATGCCCTGCTTGAACGCGCCGAAAGCAGTCATTCACAATCCGCCGATCTCCTTACTTCTCTTGCTGAACTCCATCCTGCACCTGCCGATTTTTCTATCTGGACAGACGCCACTCGTGCTGCCTGGGCAGAAGCTCACCTCGCTAAACTCTACCAAGAAAACAGCCAACTCAACCGTCTGAGCAGCGATCTCTCCCACGGCACTACGGAAGAAACTTCCGCCCGTTTACTTGATCTCCATCAACGCATCGCTGCCGCCGAAGCTACTCGCATATCCAAGGCCAATGATCAACGCGGCATTCTCACTGTCACCCCCGCCGCCTACCGTGCTCGTCGCAGCCCTGAACAAGCCGCTAAAGAAAACCTTATCCGTGAATGTCGAAAACAACGTCGAGTCACCCCACTGCGCACCCTCGTTCGTCGGCATGCCAACGACGGCATTCTCGATGTTCTTCCCGTTTGGCTCATGTCTCCGGAGACAACAGCTATTCTCTTCCCTCGCCAGCCTGTCTTTGACCTTCTCATCATTGATGAAGCCTCCCAATGCACCGTTGAAAATGGCCTGCCTGTTCTCACGCGTGCCCGCCGCGCCGTTATCGCCGGAGACGACAAGCAAATGCCTCCCACCTCCTTTTTTAAAGCCTCCGCCGGTATCAACTTCAACGGATGAAAAAATGAGGAGGCTATTGTAGATGATTCGTAAGACACTCCCTACGTCTCTGCCGATCAATTCGAGTCGGAGTCACTCCTTTCCCTTGCCCGACAGGATGCAGATCAGGCCCCTCTCCGCTGGCACTATCGCTCTCGCTACGAGGAACTCATAGCCTTTTCCAACCACTCGATGTATGGGGGCTCTCTACTTACCATCCCCTCTACTGCCAGCCGCAAGGCTGAACCCGCTCTTAAATGGATTTCCGTGGAAAACGGACAATGGGATTCCGGTGCGAACCTTCCTGAAGCTCGTCGCATTGTGGAGCTTCTCGCTGAAAAAATCGCTCAGCCTAAACCCCCAACCGTTGGCATTGTTACTTTTAACCTCGTTCAACGCCGCGCTATTCTCGACGAGATTGACCGCCGTTGTAGTGAGAATGAAAACTTCGCAGAACACTGGGAAAAAGCTTCCTCGGCTGAGCTCCTCGACGAACGACCCTTTGTCAAAAATCTGGAATCCGTGCAGGGCGACGAGCGTGACTGCATTATCTTTTCTCTCGGCTATGCCCCCGTTATCCGTAAACGTAAAGATGGGATAGAGGAATCTTACGTGCCCGCCCGATTCGGTCCACTCGGAAGAAAAGGAGGCGAACGTCGTCTCAATGTAGCTGTCTCGCGTGCCAAGGAGCAAATCATCGTCGTTAGTTCCTTTGACCCCTCTCTCCTCTCCGTTGCCCGATCAAAAAATGAAGGCCCGCGTCTTTTCAAGGCCTTTATCGAATTTGCTCAACGTCTCGGCGAAGGCAAACGCGCCCAAGCCGAAAAAATTCTCAAATTCGTCAACGACAAACGAGTCGAACGCGCTCATAGCCACAGCCATCAGGATGACCCTCTGGCCTGTTGGCACCTACCTCTTGCAACTCAAATTGCTACCGCCCTCGAACAACGTGGTCTTATCGTGGAAACTCACATCGGAAACTCTGAGTTTCAGCTCCCCATCGCCCTTGTATCCCCAAATGACTCCACGAGTTATCGTCTGGCTATTCTTTGC
>JBKEBO010000009.1:0-1867 GCA_047973205.1 Alphaproteobacteria bacterium
AACATTTTGAAGTAAGACAATTGATGTGTTTTGCCGATAAACGTCATAAAGATAGCCGTAAATGGCTAAAGTGGCTTGGCTTTGTTGAGCAAGCAAAATTATCTCATATTGGTAAAAATGGTGAGGATTTAATGCTTTGCTTACGGCAATATTCATTAGATATGTTAACTCAAAATAAGTTAAAAAAAGGAGAAGGGTATGGAAAATATAAGTGAAAAACTGCTCAAACGCTTTGATACACTTATGGCGGAGCGGCAAATATTAGATGGTGTTTATAAGGAAATTGCTACTTATGTTCGCCCGCAACGTTTAGATGGATGGTATAAACAACCACAAAAAGGAAGCCATCTTTATGATAGTACGGCGGTTGTTGCGGCCGATCAATTGGCCTCTTGTTTATGGTCGTTGCTATGCAATGGGGCAAGCCGTTGGTTTCGCTTAAAATGTGATAAGCTAGCTCATGAAGATATTGGAAAAATTGAAGATGAGATTTATCGAAATTTTGACCAGTTTGGTTTTTATGGGGCAGCCCATGAGCTTTTAAGGGATTTGGTTTCTTTTGGTAATGGCTATTTTGTGAGTGATGGAAGCAATAATGCTTTTTCTTTTAAGGCATTGCATCCTGCAACATGCGTGTTTTCCCAAGATAATAAGGGGGAGATTGTGGAGGTTTTCCGCTTGCTTAATATCAAAGAAGATGATGAGGATAAAGAACTTATTCATGGAGTATTTAAAAATAATACTGATTTTTATCACCTAACAGCCTTGCCATGGGTATCGGTCGTTATTGAGCGTAAAAGTGGAAATATTATTCGAAAAGGTGGATATAAACACTTGCCTTATAATATTTTACGGTTTTCAAGCTCTACAGGAAGCTGCTATGGCGAAAGTCCTGCTATGTTAGCTTTAGCCGATATTAAGATGCTCAATATGATGGTGAAAACCAATTTAATGGCGGCACAAAAACAGATTGACCCTCCGCTTTTGGCATCTGATGAGCTTTCGGCTCAAGGCATAAGAACCCATCCTGGTGCGATTGTTTATGGAGGACTTGATGGGATTTCTAATAAAAGGCTTGTTGAGCCATTAAATACAGGCGGGGCAGTTGGCCTTGGTTTGGATATGGAAGAGCAGCGTCGTCATGCTATTAAGGAGGCTTTTTATTATCACTTGGTGAGCCAATTTAATCAACCAAGAAGTGCAACAGAAGTGGTGATTGATTATGAGGATAGATTAAGGTTAGTTTATCCCTTAATTAGTCGTATTTTTGCGGAGTTTATTCGTCCGTTGCTTCGTCATGTTATCAGCCATATTTTAGCAGAAAAATTTAAAGAATATCAGAATTATCCCTTTGAGTTTGAAAGCTTATCACCTCTAGCTATCACCCAAAAACAAGCGGCTGCTAATCAGCTCATGCGGAATATACAAGCATTATCGCCACTGCTGATGCTCAATAGCCATCTTAAAGGTCATATTGATGGGCTTGTTTTATTAAAAGAAATAGCTAAAGCTTGGAATATTCCCAGTGAGGCGATTTTAGATGAGGCTATAGATAAAGATAGTATAACAACAAATTTAGAGCCGTTAACCGAATATTTGTTAACGCCTGATAAAGGAGATAATTTATGAGGAATCACCGCTGGATAAAGCATTTAAAAAATGAGAGAAAACATAAGATTATTCATGCTTATAAAAATTTGGCCGAAAGTGAAGATGGACGAATTATTTTAAAGGATTTAGCCCATTATTGCTGCTTTAATCATAGCAGCTTTAGTGAGCAAAGCAGTCATCTTACTGCTTTTAATGAGGGGGCAAGAGATGTGTTCTTACATATTTTGGAGATGAGCAATCTAGAACCCCAAACCTT
>JBKEBO010000039.1:0-39876 GCA_047973205.1 Alphaproteobacteria bacterium
AATGGCCAATAATATTACAAATACCCTTTTAGACGCACAAGAGCTTGTTCCTGTTGTTGTTTTAGATAATGCAAAAGATGCTGTTCCTTTAAGTAAAGCAATTTTAGCTGCGGGTGGGAACTTTATAGAAATCACCTTAAGAACCGCTGCGGCTATTGATGCTATTCAGGCCATTAAGGCGGCCAATTTATCAATTATTGTTGGTGCAGGTACTGTTTTAACAAAGGAAGATGTTGATAAAGCTATCGAAAGCAAGGCTGACTTTTTAGTAGCCCCTGGGTTTGATGAGGATGTGGTAAAATATGCTATATCAAAAAATCAACTAATTATCCCTGGGACAATCACCCCTTCAGAAGTTCAGCGAGCCATGGCTTTAGGCCTTGAAATACTTAAGTTCTTTCCTGCAGAAATTGCTGGTGGGGCTGCGATGCTCAAAGCCTTTGGTTCTGTTTATCCTAAAGCTAAATTCATGCCGACCGGTGGTATCAATGCGGATAATATCCATCAATATATTGCCCTTGCTAATGTCGGTTGCATTGGTGGTAGTTGGGTTTGCACTAAAGAAGATATCAATGAAGGAAAATTTGAGCTTATTACACAAAAACTTCAAAAGGCTAATCAACTTTTTTAAGCCCTAAAAAAACACACCAATAGAGTTAGTAACTTAAATAAAAGCAAGGTTAGAAGATTATTTTATCCTTGCTTTACTTTATATATACGGTTATAGCTATATAAGGTTTGGTGGGAATCAAGCCTAGCGATATGAAATATAACCTTAAATATGGAGACTATAATGTTAAAGAAAACAATCTTTGCTATCTTTCCCCTATACTTAATTGCAACTTATTCTTCAGCTGATGAAAATATCTTAGCCTAGGCTGAAACGGCTAAAATTAGTGCAAACACCCAAGTTGCAGGCGATTATGCCATTAAGAATAAATAAGCCTTTTGATAAAATTGCTCCTATAAATGATGATGATACTATCAATGCTATTGTTGAAATCCCAACAGGAACTTTGGCTAAATGGGAAATGGATAAAGAAAATACCGACCAAGTTATGTGGGAGTTCAAAAAAGGAAAACCCCGTGTGGTACAGTATCTTGGTTATCCTGGAAATTATGGTGCAATCCCCCAAACAAATTTACCTAAAGAACTTGGTGGCGATGGCGACCCTTTAGATGTTTTAGTACTTGGCCAAGCTGCCCCACGTGGAGAAGTTATTCCCATGCGTTTAATTGGTGTGATGAAAATGCTTGATGATGGCGAACAAGATGACAAGCTCATTGGTGTTTTGACCAAGGCTTCTCCTTTTTCTGACATTCAAAGCATAGAAGAGCTTGAGGAGAACTTTAAAGGAATTACTGAAATCCTCAAAATATGGTTCCATAACTATAAAGGAGCTGACGGTAATATCGAGGTTCTTGGTTTTGAAAATCGTCAAGTGGCCATGGAAATCTTAAACGAGTCTATTAAAAACTTTAAATAATCACCTTTTTGTAAGAAGGCTCTTTAGATAGATACTTAAGAGCCTTTTTTACTTTTCTTCTTTATATAATGCTGATATTATTTTTATTATTTTGTAAAAGGATGTTTTTTACATGCATCTATGGGAACTTAACATTCATAATTTAGCTTATGCCATAAGGGAGACAAATGCGAAAAAAAGCTTTTTTTATAATAGCAGCGTTCATTTCGACAACGGCCTTTGCTAATAGCCCTAGCAATCCACATGACCTTGCCTATCCTGATACAAGTCAGCCTGCACTAAAAGCACAAAAAGTTGATGAATATACGATCCAAAATAATCAACATTATAACAATATTTATCCGCTTAATGATGATGGCACGATTAATGTTGTTGTTGAAATCCCTACAGGTACTTTAGCCAAATGGGAGATTAACGCTGATAATAATAAGCAGCTCGTTTGGGAATTCAAGGAAGGGCGACCCCGAGTCGTACAATATTTAGGCTATCCTGGAAACTACGGCACTATTCCTCGTACATTACTTTCGAAAGAGCGTGGTGGCGATGATGAATCTCTTGA
Source organism: Alphaproteobacteria bacterium (assembly GCA_047973205.1). GTDB lineage: Bacteria > Pseudomonadota > Alphaproteobacteria > JBKEAR01 > JBKEAR01 > JBKEAR01. The sequence goes on from JBKEBO010000039.1 coordinate 2,047, forward strand.
TGTTCTTATTTTAGGCCAAGCTCTTCCTCGTGGTATTATTATTCCTGTACGTCCCATTGGTGTCTTAAGAACAATCGATAAAGGACGGCAAGATGATAAAATTATTGCCGTAATGATAAAGGGCTCACCATTTTCTAAAATTAACACAATGGAAGAACTTGACCGTCAGTTTAAAGGGGTAAGTCTTATTATTAAAACATGGTTTAATAACTATAAAGGCCCTCATGGTGATATTCATTCTATTGAATATGGTGATGCAAAAGTTGCTTTTAAAAGCTTAGAAAAAAGCATGGAAGACTTTGTCAGCAATCTCTCTTCTCAACCAAGTGCTAATCCATAAATAACCTTATCATCAAAACCATCTTTTGTTTTATAATAGTTTTTAAGACGACCTTCGGCCTTAAGGCCTATTTTTTCCGATACTTTCTGTGAACCCACATTTTGCCCATAAAAATCAGCCTGAACTTTATGAGCATTATAATCTTGCCTTAAAATCTGCAATAAAATTTCGGCCGCTTGCGTTGCGATACCCCGCCTCCAATAAGTTTCTCTTAGCTGATAACCAAGCTCATAAACCCCAGGAATAAAATCTAGGGCTACAGCCCCAACAAGCCCAACAAATTGATTATTCTGGTCCAAAATTGTTAAGGTGAGGCTATCAGGTTTTTGCTTATTTTTTATAGCTTCTTCCATAGACTTTGCAACAGGGGTAAAAAAAGCTTTATAAATCTCTTCCCTACCCTCATCAGCAAAATAGAGATATTTTTGAACATTCGGATTACTAAGCATCTTAACAACATGATTTATATCCACAGACTCAAACAGACGAAGTCTGTAAGCATCACCAAATTGAATAGCTTCTTTATTTAATAACTTTTCTAACATTTGATACTCTTATCTTTATGGTTGCTTAAGCTTGCTGCCCTCCGACAAGCTTAAGCAATGGATGGTTGAACGAAGTGCGAAGCACGTGAGTAACGGATGCGGGGTGTGGCCGCAAAATAGTTAGGTTGAACGAAGTGAGAAGCACGTGAGTAAAGGATGCGGGGTGTGGCCGCAATAAAAGCATATAAAACTTATTCCATATCCTTAAGGAGACGAACTTTAATCATTTTATCAGGTTCATCAACTTTGCCTGAATAAGGGTCACCTTTTTTAATCTGATCAACAAATTCCATACCCTCAATAACCTGTCCCCAAACCGTATATTGACCATCTAGGTGAGGAGCAGGCTCTAAACAAATAAAGAACTGGCTATTAGCTGAGTCAGGGTTTCGTGAACGTGCCATAGAAGCTGTTCCACGGATATGTTTCACATCATTAAATTCTGCTTTAAGGTCAGGCTCGTCTGAGCCTCCCATTCCTGTACCCGATGGGTCGCCTGTTTGAGCCATAAATCCTGCAATGACACGATGAAATACAATACCATCATAAAAGCCCTTAGAAGCTAGCTCACTGATACGCTTAACATGCTCAGGAGCTTTATCAGGATACATCTCAATATAGACTTTGCCATATTTTAGCTCAATAACCAAGGTTGTTTCGGGGTTCATGTTTTTCTCCACTGTCTGATTGTTTTCTGCAGCATAACAATTTACACCAGCTAGAGCAATGAAATTCAAGAAAATGAAAGCAAGTAAGCCTTGCCAAAGTTTTTGTTGTCTCAAAAAGTTTATATGCATTTATCTCACCTTAAAAATTTATCTTTATTCCTAGTAATACAGAATAAAATAACCATATTACAGTTAGTTCAACTTTATTTGGAGTCCGCCATGTCTATTATTAACAAAAAGAACTCTATATATATCTCAGCCATATTATATGCGATTTTATCCACACAATCTATAAGTTTTGCCGAAGAAACATCATCCACAACCGATGCCAACAATCCTCTATCTCAGATGAAAGCTTTTAGCACCCATAACTACTATATTGGTGATTTAACAGGGCTTGACAATAATGCCAACCAGACTTGGTTTCGCTTTGCAGCCCCCTTCTCTCTTGGTAATACAGATTGGGTTTTACGAGCATCACTTCCTATGAATGTAACCCCAACAGGCGATGGTCATGAATTTGGCTTAAGCGACTTAAACCTACTTTTCGCTTATTTGATTGATGTTGGGGTTTCTGGCATAAGTCTTGGTGTTGGCCCAACATTTACCCTACCTACTGCATCTGATGATAGCTTGGGCTGGGAAAAATGGACTGCAGGTGTAAGCCAAGCTTTCTTTGATACACGCTCACCAAAATTTCAATATGGATATTTACTCACTTGGCAACATAGTTTTGCAGGTAATAATGAGCGTAATAATGTTGACTTAGGGACTTTTCAGCCATTCTTATTTTATCAGCTCAGTCAAGGCTATTATCTTCGTAGCTCCGCAACAATGAGCTACGACCTTGAAAGCGATAACTATAATATTCCTATAGGTTTGGGTATTGGCAAGGTTATTCAGACAGATTATGCCGTTTTTAACGCCTTTATTGAGCCTCAATATTCTGTAGCAAGTCGTGGCGTGGGGCAAGCCGAATGGCAAGTTTTTGCTGGCTTAAATATACAATTTTAGCTTTTGAAGCATATAAAAAAGGCGACTTTAAAAATAAGCCGCCTTTTAAAATAATATTTTTTTTAAGTGAATTAGCCAACAATTCTGTAGCCACGTCCACGCATACAATGCTCAATAATACTTTGACGTCTATTCATTGTTGTAATGCCTGCTGTTGCAGCACCAATGCCTGCACCAATTGCAGCACCTTCGGCAATATCAGAGCGGTTACCGCCAGAGGTTACTAATGCACCAATACCCGCACCTAAAGCTGTTTTACCTGCATTAGAATTAGAAACATATTGTTTTTGTTTTGATAAATTTTGACACGCAGCTAAGTTGCTATAGTATTTGGCATCTTTTTTACCATCAATAACAGGCTCATAGCTCGAACCCATTCCCGAACATGCCGCAACACCCAAAACCGCAACCATTGCTACAATATTTATAATTCTTACTTTCATATTAAATCTCCATCTTCATTATAACGACTCAAAATTATAACTTTTTCTAGTAAAAGTAAACCCATAAGGTAACTAAAGGGTTAATATCCCCTATAAAAACAAAATGAAGCTTTTTTGTGATGGTAACCTTAAGCGGGAAAATCCCTTTTATTTACAAACATTCTATTATCTTGCTTTTCTTGTTTGTTAATGCCATATTACTGATACTATTTTTCAGCAAAAGGATGTAACAATAGCCATGTCAGAGCCTGTATCTTTTATTAAAATGCATGGAGCTGGTAATGATTTTGTCATTATCGATAGTCGTATTCATGATGCTCAGCTTTCTAAAGCTGCAATTGTTAATATTTGCCACCGCCATTTTGGTATTGGCTGCGACCAACTTATCGAGCTTTGTTCCCCTAAACATAAAGATGCTGATATTTATATAAAAATCTACAATAGTGATGCTTCACTTTCAGCGGCTTGTGGTAATGCAACAAGATGCGTAGCCGCTTTGCTTATGAGCGAAAAAGAAGATGATACATGTATTATCGAAACCGATGCTGGGCTTTTACCTTGTATTGTTGATGATGAGGGCGTTATTAATGTGGATATGGGCAAACCAAAATTTAATTGGCAAGATATTCCCTTAGCTGAGGAACTCCCTACTCATGAACTTCCCTTAAATATTGAAGGCTTAAGCAACCCTTATGTGCTTAGCATGGGTAATCCCCATTGTATTTTTGTTGTGGAAGATATAACCAAAATTGATATCGAAAAAATAGGCTCACTTGTTGAAAATCATCCTTTTTTTCCTGAGCGTTGTAATGTGGAATTTGCTCAAATATTTTCAAAAGAACATATTCGCATGCGTGTTTGGGAGCGAGGTTCTGGAGTAACTTTAGCTTGTGGCTCAGGGACTTGTGCAACTGTTGTTGCCTTAGCCAAAAAAGGATTAGTAAAACGAAAAGTTAAAGTGAGTGTTGATGGCGGAACACTCGGTGTTGAATGGGTAAGGGAAGATGATCATGTTATCTTAAGCGGCCCTATTGCCATTAGTTTTGGTGGTACATTATCTGAAAGTCTTTGGCAAGAGAGATAATTATGGCCAAATCTAAAATTGTTACATTAGGCTGCAGATTAAATAGCCTTGAGAGTGAAATGCTCCGCAAGCAAACGGCTGATCTTGATGATGTTATTGTCGTCAATACATGTTCTGTAACGGCTGAGGCTGAACGTCAGGCTCGTCAAACTATTCGCCGCCTTAAGCGTGAAAATAAAAATGCTCGCATTATTGTTACAGGATGTGCTGCTCAAGTGAATCCTGAGCAATTCGCTCAAATGAGTGAGGTGAGTAAAGTTGTTGGTAATCGTGAAAAAATGGAGATTTCCCGCTATATTCCCCTCACCCATAACGATGATGACAAGGTGGTTGTTTCGCCTCGTGATATGCTTAACGAAACGGCTCATCATTTAATATCAGGTATGGAAAACCATACTCGTGCCTTTGTTCAAATCCAGCAAGGTTGTAATCATAAATGCTCTTTTTGTATTATTAGGGAAGCTCGTGGACCTAGCTGGTCCTTACCTCAAGAGCAAATATTAGAGCAAATAAAAAAACTTATGGATTTTGGCCATAAAGAAATTGTTCTTACAGGCGTGGATATTTCTAGCTGGGGACAAGACTTTGATAATAAGGCCTCATTAGGTGAGCTTGTTGGCTTAATTTTACGCAATATTTCGGAACTGCCTCGCTTAAGACTTTCTTCTTTAGACCCTGCAGTTCATGATGCTGCTTTACTTGAGACATTAGCAGAGGAACGTTTTATGCCCCATCTTCATCTTTCCCTTCAAGCAGGAGAAAACAGAGTTTTAGCCAATATGGGACGAAGACATAACACGCAATCCGCAGCCGAACTTATAGCTAAAATCCGTGATATATCTCCTCATATTTCTTTAGGAGCTGATATGATTACAGGCTTTCCTAAAGAAAGTGATGCTCAGTTTGAGGCCACTTATAACTTTATAAAAGAACAAAATATTCCTCTTTTACATGTTTTTCCTTACTCTGCTCGTAAAGGTACACCTGCTGCTAAAATGAGAGCTATTCCTAAAGCCGAAAGGAAGGCTCGAGCCACAAAGCTTAGACAATTAGGCTTAGAGCTTAAAGCGAATTGGCTTAAAAGCTTTTTAGGAACAACGGCTTCTATTTTAGTTGAAGCCAATGGCCGTGGATATTCACCTCATTATGCTCCTGTTAGCTTAAATAATACAAGCTATGAGGGGAAGATTGTTCAGGCTATTTTCACCCATATTGAAGATGAACGACTCGTAGCCGAAGTCATTAAAAATTCATAATATCAAATTGAAATTTATATCAAGATTGGCTATGATGCTTTAGAGCAATATTTTGAGATGTAACTGAAAGAAAAATAATGAGTTGGTTTAAGCGTCTTTCACAAGGCTTATCAAAAACATCAAAAAAAGCGACAGGATTACTCACTGGACGTAAAATAGATGCTACGAGCCTTGCTGAGCTTGAGGATGAGTTAATTATGGCTGACCTAGGCTATGAAGTTGCCACAGATTTTTGTGAAAAGTTACGTCAAAGCCGTTTTAACCAAGAAGTCACAAGCAATGAGCTTAAAATGCTCTTAGCTGAAGAAATTACACAGATTTTAGAGCCTGTTGCCAAACCACTCACCATAAAAGATCATAAGCCATTTATTATTATGATGGTTGGTGTTAACGGCTCAGGTAAAACAACAACCGTCGCAAAATTAGGCCAGAAATGGAAAAATGAGGGCTATAGCCAGCTTTGGGTTGCTGCTGATACTTTTAGGGCTGCTGCTGTAGAGCAACTTCAAGTATGGGCGGAGCGACTTAATATTCCTCTTATGAAAGGCCAAGAAAAGTCTGATGCCGCCTCTTTGGCTTTTGAAGCTATTGAAAAAGCTAAAAAAGAGCAGATTGATATTGTGATTATCGATACTGCAGGACGTTTGCAAAATAAAACTCATTTAATGGATGAGCTTGCCAAAGTAGAACGTGTTGTTAAAAAGCAAGATGAAACTGCTCCCCATGAAACATTATTGGTATTAGATGCCACTGTAGGCCAAAATGCCATATCTCAGGTGGAACTTTTTCAGAAAGCTGCACCTATTAGTGGCCTGATTATGACAAAGTTAGATGGAACAGCTAAAGGAGGCGTATTGGTCTCCATTGCTCGTCGACTTAAATTACCTATCTACGCTATTGGTGTAGGTGAGAGCCATGATGACCTCCATAGTTTTGAGCCTTTAGATTTTGCCAAAGCCATGCTTGATATAAAAGAGTCATAAAGCCCTAATTTTGACATTCTCTTTTTATATTATGTCAATAAAAGTTTACAAGGATGAGATAAAATGAAAAAATTATACCTGATAGCCCTACCGTTTCTACTGACAGGATGTGCTGAAATTTTCTCACAACCAACAACAAGTAACGCACCAGCACCATCAACAAGACATACAGCAACAAATCAAACAGTAACAACCCAATCCCTTGATGGAGAGGCAGGTGAAGTCGCAGCACCACAAGATGGAGCTTGTCCTTCAGGTCAATATAGTTCGCTCATTGGGCAAAAGTTTCAAGATATTCCAAGTAGCAACTTACCTCCTTATTTTAGAACGTTAAAGCCAGGACAAAATTTAGTGATGAGCCAGCCTTTACGGGTTAATCTTTATTTGGATCGTGCAGGTAAAGTAACAACTGTTCGTTGTGGGTAATTTATAAATAGGAGCTTTAAATGTTTCCCCCTCGTTTTCTTTTTATCTTTGGTATTTTAGCTTTTAGTCTTGGTGGATGTGCTAAAATGGATGAAACAGTTGGTAGTGTAACCTCTAAAATCACACCCATAAATAGCAATGAAGCTATTGTGGAAACGAATAAAACAACAGGGCTAGTCCAGCCTTCTGCTGCTGCAAATAAAAAACAAGCTCAAGATGTTCGTCAGTCGATAGGAAAAAGACTTGACTTTAATTTCAAAACTTCTCAATCTTGTGATATAAAGACAGCAAACAAGCTTGTTGGTAAAGAGTTTAAAAGCATACCAACACGCTCCTTGCCAAGGAATTTTAGATTAATCCGTCCAAACGAAAAAGTCTCAACCGACAAACTCACAGGGCGTGTTAATCTGAAACTAAATGAGCAAGGCAAAGTGACAAAGGTTTATTGTGGGTAAAATAAAATGAAACAGATTCTAAAATTAATGACGATTACAGCAATGATACTATCCGTTGCATCTTGTGGCCTTTATGGCGATTATAAACGAAATGCTCGTGAGCGTGAACTTAAAGGCAAATGCGACTTAACCTATGCGAAAACACTCCATGGTCGTAATTTTAGTGATCTTGCTATTAGCGAACGCCCTGTTAACTATCGTGTTCTTAAGCCTGGTAGTTTCCAAACAAAAGATTATCGCCCCGGACGCGTCAATGTAATGTTGAATAGTTCAGGTATTATAACAAAAACTTATTGTGGATAAGGTAAAAAATGAATACAGTAAAAACACTCAAAAAATTATCTATTGCTCTTATGGCTCTTACAGTGGTGAGTGCTTGTACTCAAAGTAATCCCAATCTAGCTAAAGCTGCAAGCCAAGCTCAAAAAGGGAAATGCCAAACCGAACAACTTGGCCCTTTGCTTTCTCTTGATGCTAAAAGTATCGGTAAAAATATTCCTAAAAATATCCGTGTTACGGGTAGTAGCTCAGGTACACGCAAGGTAAAAGGCCAACATAAAAATGTTCCCAAAAAAGGCCGTATTACATTAGGTGTCAATAGCAAAGGGGAAGTTATATCCGCTTATTGTGGCTAAGCTAAACCTTTTATTCATCTTTATATGGTAAAAATGGGTATTCAAATTATTTGAGTATCCATTTTTTTTGAACAAAATATTACCTTATTTTATTCATTTTTTAGCCAATAAGGGCTGTTAGATTAATAAAATCAGAAGCTATAGGAGGCCACATATGGATAAAAATATTGTTAAAACTTTCTCAGTTCTTTGCATCTCATTAGGGCTTTTGGTCTCTGCAGCGATTACAGCTCAGGGCTCAACAAACAATCAAGTTCAACAACCTACAATAGAATTTCGGACATAAAAAAAAGCTGCATAGGTTATCTTATGCAGCTCCTTTTTTAATATTTTTTGTAAATTACTTCCGCAAGATAGCAACACCAGGAAGTTCTTTACCCTCCATCCATTCTAAGAATGCACCACCTGCAGTAGAAATATAGCTAAAATCTTTAGCTGCACCCGAGGCCTGAAGTGCTGCAACCGTATCGCCACCTCCTGCAACAGAAAGTATTTGGCCATCTTGAGTTCGCTTGGCAACATCAAGAGCAATTGCATTGGTTGCAGTATCAAAAGGCTTAATTTCAAAAACACCTAAAGGACCATTCCAAAGAACAGTTTTTACATTTTCTAAAACAGCTTTAAGCTCTGCAATTGTTTTATCACCGTCATCTAAAATAAGATAGTCATCGGGAAGATTATCTATATCAGCCTGCTTAACTTCTGTACCTTCCTTAAATTCTTTACCCAACCGAGCATCTTTTGGCAATAAAATCTCGCAACCAGCAACTTCCGCCTCACCAATAATTATACGGCATTCCTCAGCCATTTCATGTTCACAAAGTGAGCCTTTAATATCAATACCTTTGGCATTTAAAAAAGTATTGGCCATACCACCACCAACAACAAGATAGTCAACTTTTTTAACTAAATTATGAAGAACTTCTAACTTGGTAGAAACTTTAGCACCACCCACAACCGCCATCACAGGTTTTTTGGGTGCTTCTAACGCATTGGTTAGAGCCTCAATTTCGGCTTGCATCAAACGACCAGCTGCTACTGTTAAATACTGAGCAACCCCTGCCGTTGAAGCATGGGCTCTATGGGAAGCCGAAAAAGCATCCGAGACATAAAGCTCACCAAGCTCTGCAAGTTTTTTAGCAAATGCAGAATCATTCTTTGTTTCTTCCTTATAAAAACGTAAATTTTCCATCAATGCAAATTCACCTTCTTTTAAGGCTTTAACGGCTGCAACCGCTTCATCACCAATGCAATCATGAACAAAGGTAACTTTTTTTCCTAAAGCTTTTTCTAAGGCTTTAGCTACGGGTTCTACTGTAAATTCCATATTGCGTTCACCACCAGGGCGACCCAGATGGGTTAAAATCACCACCTTAGCACCACGTTCTGCAAGCTCCTTTAAAGTAGGCACAGTCCTATCAATACGAGCCGTATTGGTTACAACACCATCTTTCATTGGAACGTTTAAGTCAGCACGAACAACAACATGTTTGCCCTTAACATCTAAATCATCAATTGTACGAAAATTCATAAGCTTATAATTCTCCATATCTTGTAGTAAAAATCAGGTGTAGTTTACGCTTTTTTCTAAAAAAAATAAAGTAAAACATCTGCTTAAAAATTCAGCACTTAGTCAAATAAATCCCCTTGATTTGACTTTAATTGAGGCAATGTTTTTGAGGAGGATTTTTTTACCTTATCAAGCTTTGCCGCTTTTTGCTTACCATCTTGTAAATGGATAGTAAACTTATCTGGTAAATCCATCTTTTTGGTTATGATATGCCCTTGATTATCGCTAATAAGAGCATAACCTCTTTGTAAAATATTCCTATGAGAAAGACTACTCAGCTGGCTTTTATATAAATGCAGCTTTTGCTGATAAGTCTTTAGTAAAAAAGATATATTTTTTTGTAGCTGTTTGCTCATATGCTTTAGCTGTGTTTCTGTTATATCAAGTCGCTCTGCAGGGTTTTTAAGTGATGAGGCCAAGCTAGCAAGCCTTTGCTCTTTTTTTTCTATTAAGTGATGAATATTTAAACGTTCTTCCCATAAATCTAACCTTTGCGTATAAGTCTCGAGTCGCCGTAAAAATCCTGCAACATTCACTGATAGATATTTTAATCGCTCTTGTCTTTGCTTTATAAGATGCTCCCCTAGATAGCTTAGTCGTTTTTGGGTATCGTTAAGAGCCCAATAAATATCTTTGCGAACAGGTACGGCTATTTCTGCAGCAGCAGTTGGTGTGGGGGCTCGTTTATCGGCTGCAAAATCAGCCAATGTAATATCTGTCTCATGACCAACTGCAGATATAATAGGGATTTCACTTACAAATATAGCTCGAACAACATCCTCCTCATTAAAGCACCATAAATCCTCTAAACTCCCGCCTCCTCTTGCGATTATGATTAAGTCAGGTTTTTCTTTTAGCTCATTTAGCCCAAAAATTGCAGCTGCTATTTGCTTTGAGGCCTCTTTACCTTGTACCGCTGTTGGCCAAACAAGTATATGTGTCGGAAAACGCTCCTCAATACGGTGTAAAATATCACGTATAACTGCTCCTGTTGGTGAGGTTACAACCGCTATTTTTTTGGGTATAAAAGGTAAAGGTTTCTTATGCTGCTCATCAAAAAGTCCCTCGGTAGCCAGCTTTTTTTTACGGTCTTCTAAAAGCTTAAGTAAAGCCCCCTCACCTGTAAGTTCCATATGCTCCACAATAATTTGATAGTTTGAACGTTGAGCATAGGTTGTGATTCTTCCTGTAAGCGTTACTTCTAAACCTTCTTCAGGGCGAATATCTAATTTAGCTGCTGTTCCCCTCCAACAAATAGCATTTATGAGTGCGTCTTGGTCTTTAAGATTAAAATAAATATGCCCTGAGGCTGCAATTTTTAATCCTGAGATTTCTCCACGAATGCGTAAATGATTAAAGTTATCTTCAATCATTCCGCATAATATCTGCGAGATTTCACTTACAGAATATTCTTGACTATTTGCTCGTCCACGAAAAAAATCATCCGAATTATCTATCTCTTCTTGCACTTGAAAATCCTTAAGTTACAATATTATAGAAAACTAAGTTTAATCGATTCATACAAAAAAGTTAAGACATAATAATTGGAGCAACCAAGATGATAGAAAATACCCAAAGCTTTATAGCCCTTAAACAACATTATCACGAGATAAAAAATCTAAGTATGCGAAAGCTCTTTAAAGAAGATACACAACGTTTTGAAAAATTCTCCATAAAACATAATGATTTACTTTTAGACTATTCAAAAAACCTTATTACAGATGAAACCCTAAAAATCCTATTTAAGCTCGCTAAAGAGGTTGATATTGAAAGCTGGCGGGATAAAATGTTTAGTGGTGAGCATATCAATATTACCGAAGATAGAGCCGTACTTCATACTGCACTACGCTATCAAGGCAGTAAGCCTATAACAGTTGATGGTCAAGATGTTAGTGGTGATGTCAGTAAGGTTTTAGCTCATATGGCTGAATTTTCCGATACCATTCGCAATGGCTCATGGAAAGGAGCTACTGGTAAAGAAATCACTGATATTGTTAATATCGGTATTGGTGGCTCAGATCTTGGCCCTGTAATGGCTTATGAGGCTCTTAAGCCCTATCATCATGAGCGTATTACTTGTCATTTTGTATCGAATGTCGATGGTACACATATTGTTGAAACTCTCAAAAAACTCAACCCAGAAACAACTTTATTTTTGGTCGCCTCTAAAACATTCACAACCCAAGAAACCTTAACCAATGCCCATTCGGCACGCAAGTGGTTAACTGATGCTTTAGGTGAAGATGCAGTCGCAAGTCATTTTGCTGCTCTTTCCACCAATAGTGTAGAGGTCGCGAAATTTGGCATTAATACTGATAATATGTTCCCCTTTTGGGATTGGGTTGGCGGGCGATATTCCTTATGGTCAGCCATTGGACTTTCGGTCATGATAGCCATTGGAGCTGATAATTTTAATGCCTTTTTAAAAGGAGCTTACGATATGGATACGCATTTTATACAAGCTCCTTTGCAAGAGAATATTCCTATAATCTTAGGACTTTTAGGTGTGTGGTATCGTAACTTTTTTAACTATCCTGTAATAGCTCTTTTACCTTACGACCAATATATGCACCGCTTTGCTGCTTACTTCCAACAAGCCGATATGGAAAGCAATGGCAAAACCGCTTGTAAAGATGGCTCAAACAGTGGTATTCAAACAGGGCCTATCTTATTTGGTGAGCCTGGAACAAACGGTCAACATAGCTTTTATCAGCTCATTCACCAAGGAACAACCCCTATTCCTTGCGACTTTATTGCCCCTGCAATTTCCCATAATCCAATTGGTGAGCATCATCAAAAACTACTTTCAAACTTTTTTGCTCAAACCGAAGCTTTGATGCGGGGTAAAAATAAGAGTGAAGCCAAATTAGAGCTTGAAACTCAAGGAAAATCAACCGATGAAGTTGCGGCCTTGCTTGCCCATAAAGTCTTTAGTGGTAACCGCCCTACCAATTCTATTTTAGTTAAGAAAATTGACCCTTATACACTCGGCCAGCTTATCGCTATGTATGAACATAAGATTTTTGTTCAAGGTGTTATCTGGAATGTCAATAGTTTTGACCAATGGGGTGTAGAGCTTGGCAAACAACTTGCGAATTCCATTTTGCCTGAGCTTAATGGCGATGATGAAATTCAAAGCCATGATAGCTCAACCAATGGCCTCATTAATCAGTATAAAAATTGGAGATAAAATGAAGCATAAGGCTTTATGGTTACTTGGATTTTTGAGCTTCTCAGCAACAGCAATGCAACTCCCCCCAAAACCACGGAGTACTGAGCAAGTTATTGCAGCCATTGAGCAACCCATTTATAACCGTTTGAGTCCTTTTTTGGCCAAAAATAACCTGAATTTTACAAATATTGGCGGATTAACGTTCATTTACTTCAAGAAAGAAGAGCGACTTGAGATGTACGCAAATGTCAAAATGGGGAATATTTTGGTTAAATCTTACCCCGTTTTGGCTAAATCTGGTCATATTGGGCCAAAATATCAACAAGGTGATAAGCAAATTCCCGAAGGGCTTTATCGTTTTACCCACTTTAATCCGAACTCACACTATCATCTTTCTTTAGGAATAAACTATCCAAATCGCTATGACAAAAAGCTCGCTCAAGTTGAAAATCGTACAAATTTAGGTGGTGATATTATGCTCCATGGTAAAAATGTCTCCATTGGATGTATTACTATTGGAGATGATGGGATTGAGGAAGTTTTCTATATTATTCATAAGGTTGGCATTCACCGCAGTGATATTATTATGTCCCCTGTAGATTTTCGTACAACAACTATTGAGCCCAACCAAGCCAAAGAGGCCATTTTATATAATCAGATAAAAGAAAAACTCAACGAGTTCCCCATCCCTCATTAAAGAGGCTGCATCATTTTAGGCATATCCTTGCTGATACCCATGGCTTCCTTAACAAATTTCTGCTTAAATAACGGGAGCTTATGCATTGCAGCCAAACCTAATTGTCGTGCAGTACCTACCCCAGGAAACTGGCTACTAAATAGCTTAACCAAACCATCGGTTGCAAGCATCATTTGTAAATTATCAAATCGTCTTGCTTTTTGGTAGGCCTGCAAAGTTGCTTCATCACCAATATCTTTGCCCTCATTTACCGCCTTAATTATATCCTGAGCAAGTTGAGCCGTATCACGAAAGCCCATATTAATCCCTTGCCCCGCAATCGGATGCATCCCATGGGCGGCATCAGCAACCAAGGCAAGGCGTGTATCAATCATCTCATGAGCCCATTGCCAGCTTAACGGGAAAGCCCATCTTTGACTATTTAAGGTGATATCACCAATCATCCCTTGACTAAGCTCCATCAGCTTTGCTTCAAACTCACTATCTGACATATTTTTGAGTTTTCCAACCTCACGATGATAAGCACAAAAAACAATACTTCCTTTATTGGGTTCTTCCAAAGGAAGCAAGGCAAAAGGACCTGACGGGCGAAAAAGTTCAATAGCAATATTATTATGGGGCTTTGTATGGTTGATATTAAAGACAAAAGCAGTTTGGCCATAATCCCATTTAGTCAGGCGAATACCTGCTTTTTGCCTTAGAGGAGAGCTACGTCCCTCCGCAGCTACAACAAGATTTGCCGTTAATTTTTGACCATTATCTAAAGTAACCGAAGCCGAAAGCGGGCGAAAATCTGCTTCTTTAATACTGCAACCTTCCATAATTGTTACTGATTTTTGAGCTCGCATCGCTTTTGTTAAGCTGCGACGGAGTAAAAATGATTCAACAATATGCCCCATAGGGCCTTCTTTAACTTTATCAAAATGTAAAAATAGAGGGGCATGATTATCACTCACATGGATTTCATCAATGCTACCATAGCGATCCACATATTGCCACGCACCCAGACGCATCAAAAAATATTTCGAAGCTCCCGCAACGGCTAAAGCTCGACCATCAGGCTCATTAGCTAAATTATCAAGTGTGTTTTTCTCGATAACGATTGTATCAATACCAACCTGGCCCAAGGCTGTTGCTAACGAAAGCCCTGCAAGCCCTCCTCCTGCGATAATAACTTGTGCATCCATTTTGTAACCTTTTTATTGATATAATAGATAATCCTTACTTATTTAGTAAGATAATCATTTTATCATATTCTTTCAAGTTTTTAAGTAAAGTATAAAGAGGCCTATAGTTAAAGACCTCTTTTTTAAAATTTACCGACCAAAAGAGGGAAGCTGGCGGCCATTAACTGTTGGTTGGCCATCTTCTATTTTTAAGTCATATTTATAAGTAGGCTGAGCTGCACCTTCAACTTTTTGTCCAAAAAAGCCTAAAGTTAAGCCAATCATTCCAGCTGATTCACCAATAAGGGGTGAAGCTGCTTCAATAATTTTACCTTGATTAACAGTTGTAATATTTGCATCAAAATTATAATTACTAAAATCTTCTGGCATATCGCCATCAATAAGATTTCCTAAAGTTACAGGGGTCTTATCATTAATCCGACCTGCTATATTGGTTTTAATCGCTGCATCTTCTGGAAGTATTATTGTTGTATTGCTTGCAATATCAATATTATTGATCAAGATATCATCACTTGAGGCCATCTCTTTTGTAAGCTCGCTTTTCTTAAGATTATCAAGCTTAAAAACAGAGACTAAGCTTTTAGGTAAAAGCTTTGGTGATATTTTAGAAAATTCCAATAGGCTTGAGTCAATATTATATGTATTGCCATCTAAGAGTATATAATTCTCGCCACTAATAATGCCATTTTCTTCTCTAGCTTCAAGTAAATAGCCAACATTTTTTGAACTAAAACCAAAAGGAGGTATAATATTGTCTATAAGCTTAAACTCAAAATCTTTAGCTGTAACGCCATAGGAAAGGCTACCCCATGGCAAATTTTTAATTTTATCAATAATACAACTAAATTGCTGATCAATATCTATATCTCCAGACAAACTCACATCTATTTTGGTACATTGAGATAAAGAGCCTTGAGAGCCAAGTATATCCTTATTCATTCCTTTTAAGGAAAAATCTCCAACCGTCTCACCTATGCTAAAGCTAATATCCGTACCTTTCACATTCATTGTAAGGCTCGTACTGCCTGTAGAAGTTTTTTCGGATATATCTACATTACCACTCTCATCTACAACAGAGGTTTTCTGTTTTTTCATATCCACAAGCTGTAGCATCCCTTGGTCGATATCAGGTGTAAGGGCTGCAAAATCAACTCTAAGTTGGTTAATAGTGTGGTTTACTTTCGTATAAAGACCAAGTTTACGATTATAAGTATAATCACTACTTATATCCATCTCAATCGGAAGCATATAATCCTTAGCTTCTAAAGAGTCATGAACTTTAACATTATAAAGAGCTGTATCTGACTTTATCACCCCTGAGATATCATCACCATTTAAGTGAACTTCTGCGTAAAATTCAGCCGATGATTGAATATTGATGAAGGCCTGCTCCACCCCTTTTTTATCTTTAAAAGGGTAATTGGCTTGCCATCCATTAAAAATAAATGCATAGCCATCACCTTTAGGCATTACTTTTACTTCATTGTCCGAAGATAGACAAACGCTACTTAAGCCTGTTTTTTTCCAGTGATTATCTTGCACGCTCATAAGAATATTCCAAAATTCTTGAACTTCTGGGCTATTATCCGAAAACTTTAATGGTTGGCATTCTGCACCATAAGCACTTGTTGATACTAAAACTGCTAAAGATGCAGCACCTAAATATTTGTACATATTTGCTCCTTAAAAAATATTTTTATGATTTTACTTTAACGAAAAATCTCTAATTTTACCATCTCTAAATAGCTGTAATGCACAATCAAGAACTGCATCATCTTTTTCTACCTTTTGACAATCACCTTCATTTAAGCGAATTTGTGACTTCTCCACATAACGTTTTGGTGGCATAAGAGCTTTTTCTAAATCTTCCATACGCTTAACATCTTTAGAGGCTTTATGATGAATATCCACATTAGGTACAATACCTATTGCCTGAATATAATGACCTTTAGGGGATTGATAAAGAGCATATGTTAAGCGTAAAGCTCCTGCTTTGCTCATAGGTACAACCTCCTGAATTGTCCCTTTACCAAAGCTACGTTGCCCCATAATAATCGCTCGTCCATTATCTTTTAAGGCAGCTGCAACAATCTCTGAGGCCGAAGCCGTATATTCATCGACTAAAACAATCATTGGCATATTGCCGCTTATATCATTTTTGCGACTATGCCAACTTTCGCCTTTTTCGCCATAACGTTTTGAGGTTGATGTAATTGCAACTTTTTTAGGTAAAAACATATCTGCAACATCAATAGCTTCAGGAAGTAAACCACCTGAGTTAGATCGTAAGTCCAAAATAAGTCTATCGCCACCCTGCTTTTGCACCTTAGTAAAATATTGACGTAAATCTTTTGATGCTCGCTCATTAAATGTATCGAGTTGTAAATAGATAACATGACCATCTTTTAGAGAAGCCGATACAGGCTCAACTTCTATTTTGGCTCTTTTAGCTGTATAATTCTTTTCAACTCCAGCTCGCAAAACCCTTAGTTGAACACTTGTATGTTCCTTACCCTTAATAAGCTTAACAATTTGCTCAATACTTTTACCTTTAAGCAATGTAGTATCCGCCTTAGTGATAACATCACCCTTACGTAAACCTGCTTTATTGGCTGGTCCATTTTCGTAAACACGCTGCAGAACTAACCCTAAAGGATGCTCTCCAACTTGTACACCTATGCCAACATATTTGCCTTGAACATTTTCGTTAAGTTGCTTAAGTTCTTGCTGATTAAGCCATTGGGAATGGGGGTCAAGCTGCTTAACCGCCGCCTTAAGACTTTTATCTAAGGCTGTATCGATATTTTTTTCTTTTTTGGCGGCAATGAGTGCATATTTTGTTAGCTTATTTAAATCAACGGGCTTAGCATATTCATAGTGGATAACCACCATATTATTATCATATACCGCCATCGTTTTTTTAGCTGTTTTATCGCTGCTTATGGAACGAAAATACTTTTGCAATTCTGCTCGATTAGATGAGACTAAATATTGCTGTTTAAAGTCCTTATCCACCGCTCCTGTAATTACTGTAGATGCTTGCTGACATGAAGCAAGAACAAAAAGAGCTACAAAAACAAATATAATATTTTTTACAAAGAGTTTTAAATTTTTCATCAAAAAATACCTAAATATATCTTCTTATAAATAATTCCAAGATTGTAAATTATACGAGACAAAACTTAACATAAAATTACACAACTTAACAGATAGATTATCCATTAAATTTGTAATTTTAAAGGCAAAATATTTTTTGTTGAATTAGCGAGCCATCATCACTGGAATAGTTGCATTTTCCATCATATAGCTTGTCAGCCCTCCTAAGATAAGCTGCCTTAAGCGAGAGCGTGACCATGCCCCCATAACAATCATATCAATCTGATGCTCTGTTGCTTGTTTGAGCATGGCGGCTCCCACATTACTACCATCACGCTCAATTTCTACAATTTGTGCATAAACACCATGCTGACTAAGGTAAAATTCGAGCCCCTCACCAATATCTATTTGGGTTCGTGCCGATGGAGCTATATAAATATAAACATTCTTTGCTCGCTTTAAAAAAGGCTTAGCTCTAGCAATAGCATGAGAGGCCTCTAATTTGCCATTCCAAGCAATAGCTATATTTTCTATGGGCTTACTCTTATATTCTTTAGGAAGCAAAATAACAGGCCTTGCGGTTTCAAAAATGGCCGCATGGATATAGTCTTCTTTTTCTTCCGAATCCAACCATTGAGAACGTGAAGCCACAATAAAGTCTGAGACTCGTCCTATTTGAGCTATTGCTTTTTGCGGCTCACCCACATGAGTTAAAAAACTTGCCGTAATTTTAGGATTTTCGGCAATACTCTCATAGGCAAAATTATCAATGATTTCTATTTGGTTATGCTTACACCAACGATCAAAAACGCCTTCAACAATTTTTTGATTACTCTTTGTTTCTTCAATAAGCTCATTGGTAATTTTATCAATAACAACAATGGGTAAGCCCTGCTCCATTGTTCCTAAATGATGCTTGGGTGAAGAAGCAGCCCAAAGCCCTCTCACATGGCCTTCATCCGCAGCAATGGCTGAGTGGATATATTCTAAAATACAATGATTTTCTTCTGTATCATCTAATAATGCTAAAAAAGTTCCTAATTTCATAATATTTCAAACTCCTTACCTTACATCATATATATGTTAAGAATGCCACGAAAACAAGGAGATTGCAAAGCTTTTTTAAATATTGAGAGCCTGTTGCCTTAAGGTGAAATCAGCCAAAACAAGAGCCATCATTGCCTCTCCGATTGGAACCGCTCTTATCCCCACGCAAGGGTCATGTCGCCCCCTTGTTATCAGCTCAATTTCTTCACCCTCTTGAGTGATAGATTTTCGAGGAACTAAAATAGAAGATGTCGGCTTAATGGCAAAGCGAACAATAATCTCATCGCCATTGCTCATACCCCCTAAAATACCCCCTGCATGATTGCTCGTAAAATAAGGCTCACCATCTTTGAGGCGAATCTCATCGGCATTTTGTGAACCCCTTAACTCCGCAACATTCATCCCCTCACCAATTTCCACCGCTTTAACCGCAGGGATGCTCATCATGGCCTTGGCAAGCTCTGCATCTAGCTTATCAAATACAGGCTCTCCTAGGCCTGCTATAACATTTTTGGCTCTAATCTCGCAAATAGCCCCAATGGAATCCTTTTGCTTGCGAACCTCTTTAATATATTCTGCCCAAGCATCATAAATTTGCTTATCGGGGCAATTTAAAGGGTTTTCTTTTGCATAAGCCCAGTCGTAATTATCTGGATTTGCCTTAAGATGACCAATCTGAACAACACCACCATCAATTTGTATATCCTTAAGCAGCTTTATGGCAACTGCTCCTGCAGCAACACGAGCTGCCGTTTCTCGAGCCGAAGCCCTTCCACCACCACGATAATCACGAAAACCAAATTTTTTATACCAAGTATAATCACCATGGCCTGGGCGGAAGCTCTGAGCTATTTTATCATAATCATGGGAGCGTTGGTCCGTATTTTCAATCATTAAGGCAATAGGTGTTCCTGTGGTTTTACCCTCAAATACACCTGAAAGAATTTTCACTTTATCAGCTTCTGAGCGTTGGGTTACAAATTCTGAACCACCAGGGCGACGGCGGTCCAGAAAAGGTTGAATATCGGCTTCGCTTAAAGGGATTTGCGAGGGCATACCATCAATAATACATCCTAAAGCAACCCCATGACTTTCACCAAAGGTCGAAACACGAAAAAGCTGGCCAAAATGACTTCCACCCATAAATTTATTCGCTTTTTTCTTTTAAAATCGCATGCATAGATTTCATACCAACCGTATGATAGCCACCATCAACAAAATGGGTCTCCCCAGTAACACCCGAAGATAAATCCGAGAGCAGGTAAAGCCCTGAGCCACCAACATCTTCTAAGTCGATATTGCGTTGTAAGGGTGCATTATCTTTGTTCCAATTAAGAATATAGCGAAAATCTCCAATACCTGAAGCTGCAAGGGTTTTGACAGGGCCTGCCGAAAGAGCATTCACACGAATTTGACGCTCACCTAAATCTGTTGCCAGATACATTACTGAACTTTCTAAAGCAGCCTTAGCGACACCCATCACATTATAATGAGGCATAACACGGCTTGCTCCGCCATAAGTTAGAGTGAGCATAGAGCCACCATCATTCATAATTGCCGCAGCACGGCGAGCTGTTGATGTAAATGACCAAGCAGATATTTCCATCGTTTTTAAAAAGTTATCTTTGCTGGTATCCATATATTTGCCACGAAGCTCATTTTTATCTGACCAACCAACCGCATGAAGAAAAAAGTCAATCTTACCAAAAGCTTTTTCAACTTCAGCAAAGCCTTTATCCAGCTGACTTTCATCAGCTACATCCATTTCTACAAATGTATTTGAGCCAACGGATGCCCCTAAAGGCTCTACACGTTTTTTAAGAGCTTCTCCTTGATAACTAAAAGCAATCTCTGCTCCTTGGTCCGCAATGGCTTTTGCAATCCCCCAAGCAAGTGAGCGTTCGTTAGCAACTCCCATAATGAGGCCTTTTTTACCTTGCATAATACCCATCTAAATTCCTTTAATTTTCTGTTTTAATATTTGAATATATTGTTTTAATATTTGAATATATTGTATACCTTAAGATACTGTATTTTTATAAATTCGCAACAGGAGAATTAAAATATGAGCAAAATCAACGATATTCGAGTTTACAAAGAGCCTTTTGAACGGCTGCAAGAATGGATAAGCTTCTTTGAAAAACAAGATATTGTTGATTCGAACGCCATGAGCTTATGCACCGCAACGGCTGATGGTATACCCTCATCTCGTATGGTTTTACTTAAAGGACTTGATGAGCGAGGGCCTGTTTTTTATACCAATATGCAAAGCCGTAAAGGTGAGGAAATTAAGGCTAATCCCAATGCAGCCCTCTTATTTTATTGGCGTAATCCTGGTCGACAAGTACGTATGGAAGGTATTTTAGAGCAAGTGAGCGATGAAGAAGCCGATGCCTATTATAACTCCCGCCCGAAAGGAAGCCGCATTGGAGCATGGGCTTCTAAACAGTCTCGTCCTTTAGAAAGCCCTCATGCTTTAGAAAAAGAAGTAGCAAAATGGACAGCTAAGTTTGCCACCAGTAAAGTTGAACGCCCTCCCTATTGGACAGGACAACGCATGATTGTTAAAAGATTCGAATTTTGGCAAGCAGGGAAATTCCGCCTTCATCAAAGGGAGATTTATTTAAAAACCGAAGATAATCAATGGGCTATTGAAAGATTATACCCTTAACCCACAAAAGAAACCCGAACAAAGCGAATATTTCCCTTATGAAGAGCTAGGGCAATCTTACCCTCAAGAAGATCCAAGGCTTTTTGCCCAAATATCTCGCCTCGCCACCCCTTAAGACAAGCGATATTAGCCTCTTCTTTTTGAGTAGCCAGTTTATAAATATCATCATTATTTGCAATAAGATGCGATGTTAGCTCATTTTCTTCGGCTACCACACGCAGCAATGTTTTTAAAAGCTCAATAGCGGTTTTATCTTTTTTACCTAAGCGGATAACCTTTTTAACCTCAGGCCATGATTCTTTAGGGCGGTTAAGAGCCTTATCAATCAACGATAAAAATATCTCCCCTTGTTTGCCATTAGCTTGTTTTTCACTCACTGTGCGAATCTGTGCTAAAGCTTTTTTATCTCTGGGTTGCAAAATAGCCAAATTTATCAGTGTCTCATCTTTAACCACAAATTGCCGTGGGATATTCCTACGATAAGCCTCATCATCTCTCCAAGCAGCAAGCTCTTGTAATACAACCAAACTTTTTCTTTTTGGATTACGGATTTTTATCCGCAAGTAAGTCTCACTCGGATTCCGCTGAAAACGATTCTTATTACATTGGTTGGCAATTTCTTCTTCAATCCATGCCAAACGCCCTTTTTGAGCTAATCTTTGTTGCAAGTTTAAGTAAACATCTCTTAAGTAAGTTACATCAGCAATCGCATATATTTTTTGCTTATCACTCAAAGGTCTAAGCCGCCAATCCGTATGGCGAGAACTTTTATCAAGCACCACACCACAAATGTCTTCAACCAAGCGATCATAACCAATGGATTCCCCATAACCTAAAGCCTGAGCCGCAATTTGACTATCGAATATATTACAAACCCCATAAGAACTCTGATGATAAAATATTTCTAAATCTTGCGAGGCCGCATGGAGAATTTTTACAATATTCTTATCGGCCAAAACTTTCCAAAATGCATTTAAATCTAGCTCTTTTGCTAAAGGGTCAATCAGAACCTCCTGCTCATCCGATGCTGCTTGGATTAAGCAAAGCTCTGGGCAGTAAGTTTTTTCTCGAATAAACTCTGTATCAACTGTTAACCATTTTTTTGTTTTTAAGTGATTACAAAAATTTTCTAAATCTTGGGTTTGGGTGATGATTTTTGTCATAGTAAATTTATCGCCTTAGGCTTTTTAATCATAGGTAATTCAATTTGTTTTCTTTATTTTACGGCAAATCGCTTGCAACAAAGATAATAAACTTTTATATTAACTTCCAAATCAATATAATAAATTTTTTATAACAATGAAATAGCTTTTTAAATGGAGATTATATATGCATCCGTATCGCACCCATCATTGTGGTGAATTAAGAGCCGAAAATGCAGGCGAAACTGTTCGTGTATCTGGTTGGATTAATGCCAAAAGAGAACATGCTAATGTTCTATTTATCGATTTACGTGACCATTATGGCCGTATTCAGTGTATTATTAATGCAGATAGCCCCTTATACGAACTTGTTAATAGCAACCGTGTTGAATCTGTTTTTACCTTTACAGGGCGTTTAGATAAAAGAGCCCCAGAAGCCATTAATCCAAAACTTCCTACAGGTGAAGTCGAGGTCATTGTTCAAGAAGCTACACTCGAAAGTACAGCCGATGTTTTACCTCTTCAGGTTGTATCTGCTGAAAATGTTTCTGACGAGATACGACTAAAAAATCGCTTTATCGATTTACGTCGTGAGCGTCTTCATAACAATATTATTTTACGCTCCAAAGTGATTGCATCTATTCGCCACCGTATGGAAGAGCTTGGCTTTTTAGAAATCCAAACCCCTATTCTAACCGCCTCATCTCCCGAAGGAGCAAGGGATTACCTCGTTCCCTCACGTAACCACCCAGGAACATTTTATGCCCTCCCACAAGCTCCGCAGCAATTCAAGCAGCTGCTTATGGTTTCGGGCTTTGATAAATATTTCCAAATTGCCCCTTGTTTTCGTGATGAAGATGCAAGAGCTGACCGCTCTCCTGGAGAATTCTATCAGCTTGATTTTGAGATGGCTTATGCAACTCAAGATGAAGTTTTTGAAGTGGTAGAAGATGTTCTTTCTGGCGTTTTTGATAAATTTGGTAATGGCCGTAAAGTCTCCACAACTCCATTTGAGCGTATTACTTATAAGGATAGTATGGAAAAATATGGTTCCGATAAACCAGACTTACGTAATCCTATTATTTTATCGGATGTTACCGATGATTTTGCAGGCGGTGCTTTTGGTCTATTCGCCCGCCTTATCGAAGAAAAATCAGCTAAAGTCATTGCTATCCCTGCCCCTGGAGCAGCCGATAACCCTCGCAGTTTCTTTGATAAACTCAATAATTGGGCTCGTAAAGAGGGTAAAGGTGGCTTGGGCTATATTATGTATAAACAAGATGGTGCTGACGGTCCTATTGCCAAAAATCTAGAGGCTGAACGTGTAGCTGCGATTAAAGAAAAAGCAGGCCTTAAGGATGGTGATGCTGTCTTCTTTGTTTGTGGTCAACCACAAATTGCCATACCTTTTGCAGGTATTGCCCGAAACGAGATTGGCCAAGCCTTAAATCTTATTGATGACAATGTTTTCCACTTCTGCTGGGTTGTTGATTTTCCCATGTATGAGCTGGATGAAGAAACAGGCAAGATTGACTTTTCTCACAATCCATTTTCTATGCCCCAAGGCGGCCTAGAGGCGTTAGAAAACAAAGACCCTCTCGATATTTTAGCCTATCAATATGATATTGTTTGTAATGGTGTTGAGCTTTCATCGGGGGCTATTCGTAACCATAAGCCTGAGATTATGTATAAGGCTTTTGAGATTGCTGGCTATGGCAAAGAAGTTGTCGAAAAAGAGTTTGGTGGTATGCTCAATGCCTTTAAATTTGGAGCTCCTCCCCATGGTGGCTCAGCCCCTGGTATTGACCGTATGGTGATGCTCTTAGCCAATGAGCCTAACATTCGGGAAGTCATTGCTTTTCCTATGAACCAACAGGCTCAAGACTTAATGATGGGAGCTCCTGCTCCTGTAGATGAAGCTCATCTTAAAGAGCTTCACCTAAAGTTAAATTTACCCAAAAATATCAAAGAAAACTAAAGACTATACATGGTAACGAGGCTTTTAATTAAGCCTTCTTGCCCCCCCCTATTTGATAAGTAGGAGCTATATAATGGAAGATGATAAAATCAAAATTCCCCAAGATATCAAAAAGTTAAAGTTTGAAGATGCTATGGCTGAATTGGAAGAAATTGTTCGCACATTAGAACAAGGACAACAAAGCCTAGATACAAGTATTGACGCATGGACAAGAGCCATGCAGCTCCGTAAACATTGCGAAAATTTACTTGCCGAAGCTAAATTAAAGGTGGAGAAGCTCATCCCAAAAGCTGATGGAAATCATGAACTTAGCGATTTTGATGGTTAGAGCAAATGGTCTTACAAAATATTCAAGCCAATGCATTCAAATTTGAAAACCTACTTAAAGAGGCCTTAAGCCAAAGCTCAATAGCATCTCCTCTTTTACTCGATGCTATTCAATATGGCAGCCTTGATGGCGGCAAGAGATTCCGCCCCTTTTTAGTGGCTCAAATCGCCGCTCTTTTTGATGTAGATGAAACCCTTGCTCTTAAGGCCGCCATTCCCATAGAGCTTATTCATTGCTATTCGCTAATTCATGACGACTTACCCGCAATGGATAATGACGACCTTCGCCGTGGCCGTCCAACTGTGCATAAAAAATACGATGAAGCCACCGCCATTTTAGCAGGAGATATGCTCCAAAGCCTTGCTTTTGAATATTTATCTCAGCTTAATCTTGAAAGCTCAAAAACCATTCGCCTGCTGCAAATATTAAGCCATGGAGCTCAAAATATGGTCTCAGGACAAATGTTCGATATGGCGGCCGAAAATCAAGATGCCAACACACTCTCTTTAAAAGATATTAAGAATATTCAACAACTTAAAACAGGAGCTTTGATTGCCGCTTCTGCTCAATTTGGTGCTATTTTAGGCAGTGCATCTTCCCAAGACGAAGCCAATATTTACGAATGGGGCTTAGAGCTTGGTGAAGCTTTTCAGATTACGGATGACCTCCTCGACACCTTTGGTAATGAAGAAAAAGTTGGCAAACGTTTGCAAAAGGATGATAAACATGGCAAAGTAACTTTTGTTACGCTGCTTGGCATAGATGGAGCTCAGGCTCGTGTGACAAACTTGCAAAAATCAGCTTATTTACGTATGGAAAAATACGGAAGTAAAGCACAAATAATCAATAACTTATGGCAGTGGTTGGCACAAAGGGATCATTAAGTCTTTATGGAAAAAAATTGTAACACCCCTATTTTGAATCAGATAACAAGCCCTGATCAGCTCAAAAGTCTCTCCTTAAATGAACTCCAAAATTTAGCCTCAGAAGTTCGCAGCGAGGTGGTCAATATCGTCTCCAAAACAGGAGGACATTTAGGGGCAAATCTAGGCATTGTAGAGCTAACTCTAGCTCTCCATAAGGTTTTTGATATGCCTAATGATAAAATTATTTGGGATGTAGGCCATCAATGCTACCCCCATAAAATCCTTACAGGCCGCCGTAAAGCCATGGAAAAACTCCGTCAACAACAAGGCCCTTCAGGCTTTCCGAAACGAGACGAAAGCCCTTACGACACTTTTGGAGCAGGCCATAGTTCAACCTCTATATCTGCAGGTTTAGGCATTGCCGAAGCCTTTAAATGTGCAGGAGCAAACCATGATGTTGTCTCTGTTATTGGCGATGGCTCTTTAACGGCTGGCATGGCCTTTGAGGCTCTCAACCATGCAGGTGAGCTAAAATCTAAGCTGATTGTTATTCTAAACGATAATGATATGTCTATCGACAAGCCTACAGGGGCATTATCGCACCACCTTTCTAAGATAACTTCTACCAAAGAATTCAAAAACTTAAGAGAAGCAGCCAAAACAATCTCCTCCTTTTTACCAGGGGGAGCTAAACGAGGGCAAATCATCGAAGAAATTGCCCGTGAGATTGTTACAGGCGAAGAAGCCAATATCTTCAATGCCTTTGGCTTTTTATACTTTGGCCCAGTGGATGGTCATGATTTATCTGAACTTATTCCCATTTTAGAGAATCTCAAAAAGGCCGATTATGACAGCCCTATCCTTTTGCATGTTAAAACCATTAAAGGCAAAGGCTATGAGCCTGCAGAGCTTGCAAGCGACCGTCTTCATGGGGTCACAAAGTTCAATCCCGAAAATGGCAAATGCTATAAAAACATTACCAATGCCCTAAGCTGGACAGATATTTTTTCGCAAACAATTACCGATATTGCCCAGAAAGATCATAGAGTTATAGGCATTACGGCAGCCATGCCCACAGGTACAGGCCTAAAGGCAATGCAAGATATTTTGCCCCATCAAGTTTACGATGTTGGTATTGCCGAACAACATGCCGTAACCTTTGCGGCTGGTATGGCAACCGAAGGGTTTAAGCCATTTGTCGCCATATATTCTACCTTTTTACAGCGGGCTTGGGACCAACTTATTCACGATGTTGCACTGCAAAAATTACCTGTTCGTTTTATGGTTGACCGTGCAGGTTATGTGGGGGCTGATGGCCCGACACATGCTGGTATTTTCGATTTAACTATGCTCGCAAGCCAACCCGACTTTGTGGTGATGGCTCCATCGAGTGGACGGATGCTTAAGGATATGATTTATACGGCTTATTCTATTAATGATAGACCTTCCGCTATCCGCTATCCACGGGGTAATTGTGATGATAGTGATGATATGAAAGAACCTGCGAAATCTCTTGAAATCGGCAAAGGGCAAATTATTCAGCAAGGGCAAAAAGTGGCTATTATATCTGTTGGCGATAATCTTAAGCAATCCCTACAAGCCGTTGAAATATTAAAAGAAAATAACATCACACCCACTATTGCTGATGCTTGTTTTGTTGCTCCTTTAGATACTCAAATGCTTGATGAACTTGCTCTAAATCACGAACTTATCATTACTGTTGAAGATAATGGCATTGGCGGTTTTGGTAGCCTTGTTTCTCAGTATCTTCTTAATAGTGGCAAGCTCGATAATAGCTTGAAATTACGAACTTTAATAGCTCCTAAAGAGCCTATTGCCCAAGGAGACCAAGCTTGGCAGCTCCAACAAGCAGCCATTGGAGCTCAAGATATTGTCGATACTATTTTAAAGTTTATATAATCTCCAATCTTATACCAATTCTTGCCAATTTTTGCCCATTCTTGTCCATTCTTGTCCATTCTCGTCCATAAATACTCCATTATTAACCAAAAAAATCCTGCTCCCAAAATGCCAAAAGTCAAAATCTCCATGGCAAGATTTGGCAAAACATGTACCAAAAATGGATAAAAGCGGATAAAAATGGATAATAATGGGATATTTATGGATAAAAATGGATGAAATTTTCTCTTTAGCAATCCTTTAGCCCCCTTGCCAATTTTGTATTTTCGAGGTAAAACTATTAGCCAGCTATCCAATTTTAAAAAGGCAATATCATGACACAAACGGTTTTAATAACAGGGGCAACTTCAGGGCTAGGGCTAGAATTTTCAAAGCTTTATGCCAATATGGGCTATCGATTGATTTTAGTGGCTCGCAATCAGGAAAAGCTAGAAGAACTTAGCAAAAATCTTAATACCGAAACCATATCTTACATATGTAATCTCACACAAAAACAAGAGGTTACAGCTCTTTGCCAACAGATTATTGCCCAAAATCATATCCCTGACATTCTCATTAATAATGCAGGTATTGGCCATATTCATCCCTTTGATAATTGCTCATTTGAAGATGAGCATGACCTTATTGCGATAAATATTTCTGCCCTTGTATGTCTTTGTAATCGCTTGGCTTTTCATATGAAATCCAAACCAACACCCACATATATTTTAAATATTGCTTCTGCTGCTGCCTTTGTCTCAGCCCCTTATCAGGCCAACTATTATGCTTCTAAGGCTTATGTTTTATCCTATAGCCGCTCCATGGCGGCTGAGCTTAAAAACACTTCATTATCAGTAAGTTGCTTTTGCCCTGGACGTATTGCTACGCATTTTCATGAAGCTGCAGGAGGCCAATATAAAGGCTCAGCACTCTCAGCCGAAGATGCTGTACAAATGGCTCATAAGGCTATGATAAACAAAAAGATTGTCTTTATTGCTCCCTTAAAAATGCAAATTTTGCTCACCATAGCTAAATTTTTGCCATCTTCTTGGGCTACACTATACGCATCACAAAAAAGTAAGCAGTTATTAAACAGTAAAAAATGATTTTAAAACAAAGCATTCGCTATCTTTATTTAAAGACTTTAAGAGCCTCTAAAAAGCCACAAGCCATATGGCTTTTGCTTCTGATTGCCTTTGTGGAGAGCATCTTTTTGCCGCTCCCCTCCATGAGCATTTTTATCATTGTGGCTCTTGCTCAACATCGCAATGCTTTACTCATCGCCATTATGACCGCTATTGCCTCTTGTGCAGGAAGCCTTATTGGCTATGGTATTGGGGCTTTTTTCTGGGAGAATTTTTCTCCAATGATTTTATCTAACGATAAGCTTGCTCAATCCTTCACTTATTTCCAAGAACTATATGATAAATATGATGTATTTGCAGTAATTATTGCTGCTATAACCCCTATACCCTTTAAATTAGCCGCCATTGGCTCTGGTATTTTGGGTATGAATTTTATCTTGTTTGTTATCACTGCTTTTATCGGACGTTTCATCTATTTTTTCACCCCTGCTCTTCTGATATTTTTTATGGGGCATCGGGCTAAATATTTTCTTGAAAAATATCTTCATATCGTATTTATTAGTATATTAGCTATTGCTATAATCTTTTTAATCATCATGAGGTTAACTTAAAAATGCATCGAATTTACTGGGGTTATATTCCTATCATTGCGACAATTATCGCCATATCTTCGGCACTTATTTTGCAATATTTTTTCCATTATGCTCCTTGTGAACTTTGTTATAAGCAACGCTATCTTTGGTATGCTACGGGAGCCTTTGGAATCCTTACTTTATTTTGGAGAGAGGATTTTTTAATCTTTCCTGCCTTGGCTCTTATTTTTGCATCTGCAGCCTTGGGCATATATCAAAGTGGCATGGTGTTTGAATGGTGGCAAGGGGTGAGCCAATGCGGCTTAAGCAGCGGAATTAGCACATCTATCGATAATCTCGGCCAGCTTGATTTAAATAATCTAAGCTTTCAACCCTCATGTTCGAGTATTGACCAAAAGTTACTTGGATATCTTCCTCTACCTTTTGCCAATACGTTATTTTCTTGCCTTACTTTTACCGCTACTTATACCATTTATCGCAGCAGACGATAGGTTCGGATTAGCTCGCTCATTCTTAGGAATTTCATGGCGGCGAGTAAGCCCTGCAACCATGCCTCGTAAGGTACGAACCTCTTGGGAAGATAGATGACTTCGCTCAAAAATATTGCGAATATTACGAGCCATAATCGGCTTTTTTTCGGCGGTTTTAAAAAAGCCAACATTATCAAGCTCTGCTTCTAAATGCTCAAACAGATAATTGAGTTCCTCTTTTGAAGCTGGCTCATTATCTTTATGAATTTGTTGTATAATTTTTTGACTATCATTCTGTTTTCGCCATTCCCATACAATCAATAAAACTGCCTGAGCCAAATTAAGGGAACTAAAAGCAGGATTAAGAGGTGCAGTAATGATTTTATCGGCCAAAACAATCTCATCATTACTCATACCCGTAGCTTCACGACCAAACATAATACCAATTTTTTGCCCTTGATAAATCTCTGATTTTATCTCTGCAATAGCTATATCTGGGCTTTGAACTTCTATACTCATTTGCCGAGGACGAGCCGTTGTTGCCCATATTTGATTTAAATCTGCAATGGCTTTTTTTACTGTATCAAAAACATCGACTTGTACGGCTTTAGGTAAAGCACCTGAGCTTGGTTTTATAGCATCTTCGTTAGGCCAACCTTGCTTGGGGTTGACTATTCTAAGCTGAGTTAAGCCCATATTGAGCATAGCTCTTGCGACCATACCAATATTTTCACCAAGCTGCGGCCGCAGCAATATGATAACAGGCTGTACCGCATCCATGGCTCCTGCTAAGCATTTTTTATTGGTTCCAGCCATAAATTACTCTTCTCCATCAAGGTGATATAAAAAGTAAATCATCGCATCACGTAAAGCTGCATAAGAAGCATCGATAATATTGGAAGATACACCAATGGTTTGCCAGCGTTGCCCTTCTTTATCTTCGGTTTCTACAAATACACGGGTTACCGCATTGGTTGCCGCCTGAGGCGTTAAAATACGCACCTTATAGTCAATGAGGCGAACATCACTTAAGGATGGCCACACATTTTGTAAAACCTGACGCATGGCTTTATCTAAAGCTCCCACAGGGCCTGTTCCCTCTGCAACTTGCATAAATTGTTGTCCTTGAATTTCCATTTTAACCACCGCTTCACTCATGGTTACGAGTTGCCCTGAGTTACTCCAACGACGTTCATCAATCACTCGAAAATGCAGTGTGCTAAAATAATCTTTCATTAAACCAAGATGATATTTGGCTAATAGCTCAAAGCTTGCCTCGGCACTATCATAGGCATAACCCTCAAATTCACGCTCTTTCACAATATCCACAAGTTCTTGAACTCGTTTATCTTTATCGTTAATTTTGATACCAACTTCCTTGAGGCGACTTAAGATATTCGAACGCCCTGCTTGGTTAGAAACCAAAATGGCTCGCTCATTGCCTATAGCTTCAGGAGGAACATGCTCATAGGCCTTAGGTGCTTTAGCAACAGCCGAAACATGCAACCCTCCTTTATGGGCAAAAGCACGATTACCCACATAAGGAGCAGCCGCATTAAAGCTTCGTCCTAAACGTTCATCAACCATACGGGCTATATAGGTAAGCTCAGCTAAATCTTCTTGTGTTATACCAAGTTCATAATCTGTTTTGAGCATTAAGTTCGGAATAAGCGTAACCAAATTTGCATTGCCACAACGCTCCCCTAAGCCATTAAGTGTTCCTTGAACCTGACGCACTCCTGCACGAATAGCAGCCAATGAATTCGCAACCGCATTACCTGTATCATCATGGCAATGAATACCCAAATAATTACCAGGAATATATTGGGTAACCTCCTCAACAATCTCGCTAATTTCATGGGGGAGCATACCGCCATTGGTATCACAAAGAACAATCCAACGAGCCCCTGCATCATAGGCCGCCTGAACACAGTTAATGGCAAATTCGGGATTAGCTTTATAGCCATCAAAAAAATGTTCCGCATCAAACATGACTTCATCAACTTTTGTTTTCACATATTCAATAGAAGATTTTATCATATCAATATTTTCATCAAGAGAGATATTTAGAGCCTCATATACATGAAAATCCCAAGTCTTACCTACCATGGTGATGATTTTTGCACCTGAATTTATCAGCCCATTAAGTCCAGGGTCGTTATCGGCCGAGGTGGAGGCTCGTCTTGTCATACCAAAGGCCGAAATACGTGATTTTTTTGTTTCTAAAAGCTCTTTATAATAGGCATCATCTGTTGGATTCGCTCCTGGCCATCCACCCTCAATATAATCTACACCTAATTTATCTAGGTATCGTGTAATGGCTTTTTTATCCGATAGGTTAAAATCAACACCCCTTGTTTGAGCTCCATCTCTTAGGGTACTATCGTAAATATATACATAATTGCTTTTCATCTTGATTGCCTACCTTTTAAAAACTTTATTTATTTAAGGGTCCATATTGTTATAAATTGGCTCATAACCTTGAGTAATGGCCTCTAATGTTGCCGCTTGTTGTCCGAGACGGTAGCGATAACGCCAAAGATTAGCACTCACCTCTTTAACATATAAGCGGGTTTCCCTTACAGGAATTGATTCTACCCAAAAAATAGGGTCTTTGGCAAGTCTCCATGTTTCATTAAGCCAACGACGCGATTTTGTTGGTCCCGCATTCCATGCCGCTAAAGTAAAGAACAAATTATCATTAAAAGAGCCTTGCGATAATAAATAATTCATATATCTTTGCCCAATAAAAACATTATCTCTTGCAATTTTTAGGTTATAAGTTTTTGTAATATCATAAACTTTTTTGGTTTGTATTTTTGTTTGTGGTGTTACCTGCATAAGCCCTAATGCTCCTGCATGCGAGCGAGCATTCTCGTTAAAGCGGCTTTCTTTTTGAATAACGGCTAAGGTAAGAGCCTCATCAAGTACCATTCCTGAGGGTGGTACCCAATCTTTTGGCATTCTTGGTAAGCTCAAAATGATATTCATATCATAATTTTTAAGCTTTTCGCTTTCTTTATAGACTAGATCAAGCCAACCAATTTCACTGGCCATCCATAGTAAAATCATACGGTCTTGAGCGGAGCTTTTCTCAACAAAAGCCAAAAGTTCATCTTTAGCCCAATTGATTTGGCCTAACTGCATAAGAGCCAAAAACCGTTGCCCTTCAGTGGTTTCAAACAATTCTTTAAGCCGAACAATACGTGCTGATTTGTTATACGAATAAAGCCGCCCTAAGGTTTCGCCTGCTAAAAGTCCATAAAAGTTATTACTATTTTTAGAAGCTTTAATCAGATTTTGTTGCCAGTTATCATAATCAAGAAGCATAAAGTTGCTTCTTGCTTGCCAAAAATAAGCCCCATAAACAAGATTTTCATGCAACCATGGACGTTTAGTTATCTCGGCAAAATAGCTGCGAGCTCTTTCGTAATCTTGCTTTCTCCAAGCCGAAAGCCCTGCAAGCCACCAAGCTTCACCAAAATAGTCGCCATTACGCTCCGCTACTTGAGCTGCAAGGCTCATAACCTCATCATCTTTACCCTCGTTAAATAAAAAACGTGAGATTTCAACAAAAAGTTCATCGGCTTCATAAAAGGAAAGGCTACTTAAGGATTCTCCCGATAAAATTAATTTTTCGGCCGCAATATAATTACTATCACGAAGATAGGCCTCAGCTCGCCTTTTGACTTCTGCTGCTTTTTGCCGCTGCTGAGCTGTACGCTCCACCTGCATTCTTTTAGGAGCTTCTTTAGAGGGGGGAAGCTTTAGGTTTATTTTCTTTGAGTTCAAGGGGTTAAGCTTGCTATCACTTGGACGACGTAACCTTTGGGCTTTTTTATAAATATCTTCAATCTTTGGATGCTCAGGATAAGCCTTAATAAACCAATTTAAGTCATTATAAGAGCCTTGAGAATCTGACAAATGACTATAAGCATAAAAATCCATCCATGGTCGAAGTAAATTATTTTCAGCCGAGGCAAGCACATAACTCGCAGCCCCCCAATGACGATTTTGTTGCAATTTTATTGCTGTTTTATAGCGGTGGATATCAAGGGCTGATAACGGCTTTGGTAGGTCTTCAATCGAATATCGGGGCATCATGCTGCTATGAGCCGTAAAAATGCTCATAAGCGATAATATCCAAACAAATCCAAGCCATATTTTTTTACGCATTATGATTGCCTGCCTTGCGATAATGCATCTTTGATTGCAAGCAAATCATGCCATGCATCTTGTTTAAGAGCAGGTGAAGATAAAAGATATTTAGGCGAATATAAAGGGCGAATTTGCGGCATTATCTCATAATTTTGTTGGCTTAAAAAGCTAAGTGGATAAAACCTTCCCCTAAGGCGACTAATGGATGTTGTTTGATTAGTGAATATCTGACTAATAGCTGTACCAACTGTTACAATATGCGATGGCTGTATAAGCCCAATAAGTTTTTCAACAATGGGTAAACAAGTTGCAATTTCCGTATTTGTTGGACTGCGTCCTCCTGGAGGTCGCCAAAACACACTATAAGTCATAAAAACATCTTGGCGGCTAAGGCTAATAGAGGCAAGCATCTTATCAAATAAAGCCCCCTCCTTATCTGAGAGCATTTGCCCCGTACGATCATCTTGATCTGAGGGAGCATCGTGAATAATCAAAAGCTTTGCCTTGGCATTACCCTCACCTAAAAATGTATGTTTTGCTCTTTGCTGAATAGGTAAAAGATTGAAGTCTTTAAGCTTTGCTGATAATTCCTCAATGGATTGAATATCTTGAACAAAGCCTATTGCTTTTTGAGCCGATTCTGAAAGAAGATGCTCCGAAATACCTCTTCCCTTACTTAAAGCTTCTTTAGCTTGGCTCTGCGATGCTATAGATGGCGGCATAGATGGTGGCTTTGGAGGAGAAACTTTTGGCCTTTGTGCTAGTGTATTTTGGGTAGTTGTTGGGGCAATATATGTTGCTTGTTCCTGCTTAAGCAGGGCAATCTGAGCCAAGTGGTCAACGGCTTTATTGCTGCTCAGCACGTCAACACCTGCTTCTTTATACCAGCTAATAATTGCCTTTAAAGCATCTAACGTATGAATATTTTTACTTTCTAACTCTACCATTTTCACCAATATATTATCAAAATATCACCATTTTTATATAGAAACTATTTAATTATATGAAAATAGGTTATAGTATCTAAAAAATAGTTAAAGGACAAACTATATGTCAAAAGGAATTATACATAATTTGTTTAAAAAGTCGATTTTTTATATTGCTGCTTTTAGCCTCATGCAATTTTCGGCATGGGCAGAAGATACTGAGCCCCAAAAAGAACTTGGCCCTTTTGTATCCATGCATGATACGGCTGACGATTGGCTTATTTTAAATTCAGCACTTAATAAACAAGATAGCTCTGAGATTTTTAAGCGTTGGGATACTCTTTTAAAAGAGCAGCCTAACAATACATATTTTTTAGCCAATGACTTTATGTATTCTCTCACTTTTGGTCAAATGGACCGTGCTTTAGTTCGGGGTACCGCTCTTGTTGAGGCCACTCAAAGTGAACAATATCAAAAAGAAGCTTCACAAGAAACCATAGCATCTAATGAAGATAGAACCCAGATTGTTCATGTTCTCAATGCCTTAAGTGCTTTAAATGAGGGCAAAAATAGTACCGAAGTACTTTCTTTATTACCTCAAGAAGAAAATAGCCGCGACATCGCTTTAATTACCTCACTTATTGTTCGCACCTATTTGGATAGTGACGAAGGCCAAAAAAAGGCTCTTGATGAATTAGAAAAGGTTTTTCCTGCTTTATTAGCAAGATACATTGAGTTGAATAAGGCCTATCGCAACCAAGATGTAACCAAGCTCACAAAGATACTCGAAGAAAATCCAGAACTTTATGCTCTTCTCGAAGCTGATGATATTCGTATGATTGTTGAGCTATTCTCAGCAAATAATATGAAAAGTGAGGCTCAGCAAGCTCAGCTTGATTGGGCCAATGCTGGACAAGACCGTATATTCATCAATATAAAAGCAGCTAATGATGCAGAAACCTATAATAAACCACAAGATTCTATTGCCCAAGCACTACTCATTTTAGGACGCATCTATACCGCAGCTTCCACCAATGAAAGCATTAATATCCGCAATCAAATTGCCTCTAACCTCGCTGATTGGATTTCAGACAATCCTTTTATTCAATATAACCGAGCCGCTGCATTTCTAATGACAGGAAACTATAATGATGGCGAAGAGCTTCTTAAACCATTACTCGACCACCCTGCTCTTTCAGCCAAGGCTCGCCTTGATTATGGTTTAATTTTACAACAACATAAAGAATATGACCAAGCGATTGAGATTTATCAAAACTTAAGCCAAGAATATCCTAATCATACAACACCATTGCAAATGTTGGCCGATATTTATCGTATCGAGAATCACTTTAAGGAATGTATTCCTCCTTTAGATAAAGCCATTGAACTTTCTATGGAAAATGGAATAATTCCTCCACAAGCTTTAAGCTTTGTTTTTTCTCGTGGTGTTTGCTTAGAACGAGACGGCCAATGGGAAAAAGCTGAAAGCGATTTAAAACTTGCCGTAGAGTTTGCCCCCGAAAACCCTCTTATCTTAAACTACTTAGCCTATAGTTGGGCTGATAAAGGTTATAATATTAACGAGGCTGAACAAATGCTCCTAAAAGCTATTGAGAAGTTTCCTAATGATGGAAACATCATCGATAGTTTAGGCTGGGTTTACTTTAGACAAAACCGTATCAATGAGGCTGTTAACGAGCTGGAACGAGCCGCAAATCTAGAGCCTGGCCAAGGGGAAATATTTGACCATCTTGGTGATGCCCTATGGTATAACGGACGTAAAAAAGAAGCTACTTATGCTTGGCAGCGGGTACTTGATGTGGATGGAGCTTCTGATTCGGCCTTACGTGCAGCCTATAAGCTCAAAACAGGCAAGCCTGTGCAAATTCCTGGCCAAGCAAAAGTCGAGTTTGACTTTCCCAAAGAGCCTAAAAAATAATGCAAACTCTTTCTGCTCTTGCTCCTGCAAAGGTTAATCTCAACCTCCACATTGTTGGTAAAAGAGGTGATGGCTACCATCTTTTAGATAGTCTTGTAGTTTTTAGTAATTTTGGTGATGAGCTGAGTATTTGCCCTCACTCTGAGGCTCGTTATACAATTGCTGATATTTATGGGCAAAATTTAACTATGGATGAAGATAATCTGGTTGTTAAGGCTCATAAATTGTTAGAAGAGCATATAGGCCAAAAATTAGATGCCGCTATTCATCTAAAAAAGAATCTCCCTATTGCCGCAGGTATTGGTGGGGGTTCTTCTGATGCCGCAACGACACTTAAACTTCTTAACGATTTTTTTGCGTTAAATATCTCCCAATCAAAACTTATGGAATTAGGTTTAAGCTTAGGGGCAGATGTACCTGTTTGCATTCATGGCAAAAGCTGCTTTATGAGTGGTATTGGTGAGGCTATAGATGCTATAGATTTTCTTCCACCATTATTTATTGGGCTGATTAAGCCAAAAGCTGGTGTTTCCACAAAAGAGATTTTTAAAACACTCCAACCACCCTATTCTCAAGGTTTAAGTCATTCTAAAAGCTTTGATATAACCTCCCTATCTGATTTACTTAAAAATAGTCATAACGATTTACAAAAATACGCTATTTTACAAGTCAAAGAAATACAGCATATTTTAGAATATCTTAAGGGAATATATACTAATTTTCCTCAAGCCTTTATCCATAGCCAAATGAGCGGTAGTGGTAGCACATGTTACATTATTAGTGATGATAATCAAGCCATTGAACAGGCCTTTATGGGATTATCTCATCATGATTATTGGATGAAATCTGGTGAAATTTTATAAAAAAGTAAAAATAACATAAAAAAGACTTGCAAAATGTTGCGATATTTCTTATAAACTCTTTTATTCGATTATTGAGGCGTAGCTTAGTTGGTAAAGCAGCGGCTTTTGGTGCCGAAGAGCGTAGGTTCGAGTCCTACCGCCTCAGCCATAACCCCCTTTTTGGGGGTTTTATTGTATCTCCAATATATTATCCAATACACTTGATATAAATTTTTATAACCTATAAAATCAATATGTACAACTTAACAGATATTGAGGCTATTTTTATGAAACTTATCAGAACAAGAGCAACAA
>JBKEBO010000055.1:0-32100 GCA_047973205.1 Alphaproteobacteria bacterium
GGCTTCTTTTTTTATGGGGTTTTATAAGGGGTGCATAAAGGAGCGATAGCGACTAACGGGTGTAGGTGTGGCCGCAAAAGAGCCAAGCTCAAGGAGCGGGAAAGATTGAGATTAGGGGGAGAGGCATAAGTGTGATTTAAAAATAAGTGGCGCACCCGGGAGGACTCGAACCCCCAACCTCTTGATTCGTAGTCAAACGCTCTATCCAGTTGAGCTACGGGTGCTAATGAGGCAATGCAAGGAACATATCCATATTTTTTGTGATTTGCAAGAAAAAAATGGTGTTTTTTTATGTTTTTTACCTTAGTATCTCTTAAGAAACTTGTCAAAGTATCTTTATTTGCTTTAATGTAAGCAGATAAGAATTAAAAATGATAGAGGAAAATATTATGTCTGAAGATACAAATAATGGCGATATTTTAGAGTATCCCATCAATTGGTTAGAAGTCCATCGTGATACAAAACTGCTTGTTCGTAAGCTTATTGATAAGGGGCCTTTTAAAGGGCTTATAGCCGTTACCCGTGGTGGGCTTGTGCCTGCAGCGATTGTGGCAAGAGAGATGGGTATTCGCCAAGTTGATACAATTTGTGCATCTTCGTATGACCATATGAATCAAGGTGAAAGAGTAGAGTTCCTCAAACTTCCCGATGAAGCGATGAAGGAAGAAGGTGAGGGGTGGCTTGTGGTTGATGATCTTGTCGATTCGGGCAAAACAGCTCATGAAATCCGCAAACTTATGCCTAAGGTTCATATTGCGACCGTATATGGCAAACCTAAGGGCTTAAATGCTTGTGATACTTTTGTAAGAGAGTTTACCCAAGATACATGGATTCATTTTCCGTGGGATTTAGATATTAAATATGTGAAGCCTGTGGCCTCAGAATCTGATTAAAAACAAGAGAAAAAACTTGATTGTCAGCAGTGATTACTCTATTTTGTTGACATAAATTTTATGCATAAAAATAGGAAGAACAAATGCAGGACCTATCTGGTTTAAAGGCGAGTTTGCTTGCAGCAATTGAAGCAGTAGCAGATGAAAAGAGCCTAGAAGAGATACGTATTCGAGCCTTAGGAAAAAAAGGTGAAATTACAGCAAGTATGAAGAATTTAGGAAGTTTAGCTCCTGAAGAACGGAAAAACTTTGGCCAAGAGCTTAATTTGATTAAGCAGGAAGTTGCTGAAGCCATTAATAAAAAAGATGCTTTCTTTAAAGATGAAGAGCTTAACCGACGCTTATCTTCGGAAATGGTGGATATTACCCTTTCGCCACGACCAGAATCAGTAGGGAAAATCCACCCTCTTAATCAGGTGATGGAAGAAGTTGTTGCCATATTCGCCTCCATGGGATTTTCGGTAGCAGAAGGGCCTAATATTGAAACACAATGGTATAATTTTGATGCCTTAAATATTCCTCTATCTCACCCTGCAAGGCAGGAGATGGATACTTTTTACATGCCCAATGTGGATGAAAATGGTGAACGTTTGGTGCTAAGAACCCATACTTCCACAGCACAAATTCGTACGATGGAGTCGCAAAAGCCCCCCATTCGGATTATCTGTTTAGGGCGGACGTATCGTAATGAGTCAGATGCAACTCATTCACCAATGTTTCACCAGTTAGAAGGCTTACTTATTGATGAGAAAACCCATATG
This sequence comes from Alphaproteobacteria bacterium, assembly GCA_047973205.1. Taxonomy (GTDB): domain Bacteria; phylum Pseudomonadota; class Alphaproteobacteria; order JBKEAR01; family JBKEAR01; genus JBKEAR01. The sequence goes on from JBKEBO010000055.1 coordinate 1,655, forward strand.
GGACATTTAAAAGGTTGTTTAAAAGACTTTTTAGAGGCTTTCTTTAATGTAAAAAACTTGCCAATGCGTTATCGTGCATCTTATTTCCCTTTTACAGAACCTTCGATGGAAGTTGATATTGCATGCCGTTTTGAAGATGGTCAGTTGATTATTGGAGAGGGCGATCGTTGGCTAGAGATTTTAGGCTCAGGTATGGTTAATCCTAAAGTTCTAGAAAATTGTGGAATTGATTCTAATAAATATCAAGGCTTTGCCTTTGGTATTGGCTTAGAACGTATCACAATGCTCAAATATGGTATGAATGATTTGCGTCGCTTTTATGAGAGCGATTTACGTTGGCTGCGTCATTACGGATTTAATATTTTAAGAAATCCAACACTTCATGGGGGAATAGAGGGATGATTTTTACATTAAGTTGGCTTAAAGACCATTTGGAAACACAAGCAAGCTTAAGCGAGATTTGTGCGTGTTTGGATGCTATTGGTATAGAAGTTGATGAACTTACCAACCGTGCAGAAGAACTCAGAAACTTTAAAGTTGCAGAAATTTTAGAGGCTAAACCTCATCCAGAAGCTGATAAATTACAAGTTTGCCAAGTGCAAACTCATGATGGAGTTAAGGAAATCGTTTGCGGGGCTCCTAATGCATGTGCAGGTATTAAGGTTGTTTTTGGTGGCATTGGTGTGGCCGTTCCAGGGCTTACGGATGATGATGGTAAGCCTTTTGTTCTTAAAAAAGCAAAAATCCGTGGTATAGAAAGTGCAGGGATGATGCTCTCTAAAAGAGAGCTTGGCCTTGGAGATGAGCATGAAGGCATTGTGGAGCTTTCGGAAGAAGCCAATGTGGGTGATGATGTTGCGGCTCATTTAGGTGTGGACGACCCTATTATTGAGGTAGAAATCACACCAAATAGAGGAGACTGGTTGGGTGTTCGCTCAATAGCTCGTGAACTAGCAGCAGCAGGTTTAGGAACACTTAAGCCTCTTAAAGTCCCTGAGATTAAAACAAGCTTTACAAGCCCTAAACAAGTGGGTTATGGAGATGAAGCTGCAAAAGAGGCATGCCCTTGGTTTGTGGGTCGAACAATTAAGAATGTTAAGAATACCCAAAGCCCACAATGGCTTAAAGATCGCCTAGAGGCTATCGGGTTACGACCTATTTCTGCTTTGGTGGATATTACGAACTATTTAACGGTTGATTTATGTCGTCCAGCACACTTTTTTGATGCAGATAAGTTGAGTGGCAATGTTGTGATACGTATGGGCAAAGAGGGCGAAACTCTTAAAGCTCTAGATGAAAAAAACTATAAGCTTGATGATACAATGTTGGCTATTTGTGATGAAAAACAAGTGCAGGGTATTGCAGGTGTTATGGGAGGTTTAGAGAGTGGTTGCAGCTTAGAGACAACAGAAATCTTCTTAGAATTTGCTCTGTTTGAGCCTGTATCTATAGCAAAAACAGGACGGAAACTGAGCTTACAGTCCGATGCTCGCTATCGGTTTGAACGTGGTGTAGATCGTCGCTTTTTAGTTGATGCTATTAATATTGCAACTCAGATGGTTTTGGATATTTGTGGTGGAGAAGCTTCAGAAATTACGCAAACAGGGCAAGCTTTGCCTGAGCCTGCTCCTATTACATATAACCCAGCTTATACTCAAAGCCTAGCAGGCATTGAGGTTGCAGAAGACAAACAAGTTGGTATTTTGGAAGCCTTAGGATTTAGCGTAACAAAATCAGGTGATAAATATCAAGTGCAAGAGCCTTCTTGGCGTTGGGATCATGAAGGAGCAGCAGGTATTGTCGAAGAGGTTGTACGTATCTACGGGCTTGATAAGATTGAGCCTGTAAGTCTAACCAAAGAAGATAGCCGCATCATTGCAGCTCAAAGCAGTATGCAACGTAAAAGAGAGCGGGCTCGTCAACTATTAGCAGCTCGTGGTTTTTGGGATGCCGTAACCTTTAGCTTTATGGATAGCAAAAAAGCGGCTCTTTTTACAGAACTAAAAGATAATCTTTATGTGGCCAATGCAGTATCATCTGAGCTTGATTACATGCGTCCAAGCCTGCTTCCTAACTTGATTGATGGGGCAGCCTACAATGGGAAACGTGGCCTTGGTGATGTAAACTTATTTGAAATTGGTCCTATATTTATTGATGATACGCAAGATAAGCAACCTACTGTTATTGCTGCATTACGTACGGGGCAAAATCATAGTAAACATTGGCAAGAGAAGCCAAGAATAGTCGATGTGTTTGACGTGAAAGCTGATGCAATTGCTACATTAGAAATTTTAGATGCTCCTGTAGGCAACTTAACGGTTTTTCGAGGAGCTCCAGATTATTATCATCCAGGACGTTCAGGAGCCTTAGGCCTTGGACCTAAAAATATTTTAGCTTATTTTGGTGAGCTTCACCCAAGTGTTTTGAAGAAATTTGGCCTTAAAGGAACTGCAGTTGCTTTAGAGGTGTTTCCTGAGAATATTCCTGTAAGTAAAAAGAAAACAGCAAGTCGTGGTATCTATAACCCATCAGATCTTATGCCTTTAAGTCGAGATTTTGCCTTTGTTGTCTCAGCAGATATTGAGGCCGAAAAGCTCAGACGTGCTGCGTTATCTGCGGATAAAAAGCTTATTGTCAGTGCTGAGATTTTTGATGTGTTTGAAGGTGGAAGTTTAGATGAAGGGCAAAAATCGGTTGCTCTTAATATTACAATCCAACCTATTGATAAAACATTGGGTGAGGCTGAGTTAGAAGCACTCCACAAAAAAGTTATTGAGGCCGTCGAAAAACAAGGAGCAATTTTAAGGAGTTAAGCAATAAAGCCCCTTGCTTCCTTAAATGATATAAACATAAAAAAAAGAGCTGCCCATAGGGTAGCTCTTTTTAAAATTGATACTCGAAAAAGTTAAATTATTTAACTTCAACAGTAGCACCAGCAGCTTCAAGCTTAGTTTTGATTTCTTCAGCTTCAGCTTTATCAACACCTTCTTTAACTGCTTTTGGTGCACCTTCAACAAGTTCTTTAGCTTCTTTAAGACCAAGGCCTGTAATACCACGAACTTCTTTAATAACACCAATTTTAGAAGAACCTGCAGATGCTAAAATAACATCAAATTCAGTTTTCTCTGCAGCGGCTTCGCCACCAGCAGCAGCAGGACCAGCAGCCACAGCAACAGCTGCAGAAGCTTCAACGCCCCATTCTTCTTCTAATTTTTTAGCAAGCTCTGCAGCTTCCATAACAGTAAGTTCAGAAAGCTCTTTAACGAGTTTATCAAGATCTGCCATTTTAAAATAACTCCATAAATAATAATTAATAATTGACTAACAAAAAACTATGCAGCCACGCCTTTTTCGGCATAAGCTTTGAATACCATTGCAAGCTTCTTCGCAGGAGCTTGGCTAACAGCCGCAACTTTTTGTGCGGGTGCTTGGATGGTTCCAATAAGTTTTGCACGAAGCTCATCGAGTGAAGGCATAGAGGCTAAGGCTTTAACACCATTAACATCTAAAACTTCTGTGCCCATAGCACCTGCAACAAGTGCAAGTTTGTTGTTATCTTTAGCAAAGCTATTCATAGCTTTTGCTGCAGCAACGGGGTCTGAGTCTGACCAAGCCATAATTGTAGGGCCTGTAAAATGGTCAGTTAAACCTTCATAGGGCGTATCTTTGAGCGCTAGGCGGGTCAGACGGTTTTTCGTCACACGGATGCTTGCACCATGTTCACGTGCTTTTGCACGAAGCTCAGTAATCTCTGCTACACTTAGCCCTTGGTAATGGCCAATAACAACAGATTCTGCTTCACCAAAAAAGCCGTTAAGCTCAGCAACCAATTGTTCTTTTTGTAGACGATCCACTTATCATCTCCATACCTAAAATGCTTATATTGCTATAAGCTGATTATTGTTTATCCTCTTTTTAAAAATAGGCATAAAAAAAAGGACGCTCATCGCCCTGTCCGTAAAAAAGTAAATTTTCTCTAAGAGTTATTTCTTAAAAAATATCTTCTTTTCCATATCTGCTTAGGAAGTTTAAATCATAAATGATACCTAAGGTCTCGGACAGGATAGGGGATTAAACCCCTAATTTAAGCGAGGAGAAAACTCCCCGCTTAAAAACTTTAATTCGGGTCTTATATCACTCTTCAATAATAGATGCAAGAGAAACTTTTATGCCAGGTCCCATAGTAGAGGAAAGAGCAACAGCTTGAACATAAGTCCCTTTAGCACCTGAAGGCTTAGCTTTAACCACAGCACCTACAAATGCTTTAATATTTTCTTCAATCGCTTTGGCATCAAACGAAAGTTTGCCAACGCCTGCATGAACAATACCTTGTTTTTCCACACGATATTCTACTTGGCCAGCTTTAGAAGCTTCTACAGCAGCCTTAACATCGGCAGTAACTGTACCAAGGCGAGGATTTGGCATGAGGTTACGAGGACCTAAAACCTTACCTAAGCGGCCAACAACACCCATCATATCAGGGGTTGCAATACAACGGTCAAAGTTAATCTCACCCTTTTGAATTTCTTCAGCTAATTCTTCAGCACCAACAATATCAGCACCAGCAGCTTTTGCTTCTTCGGCTTTATCATCACGAGCAAAAACAGCAACACGGACTGTTTTACCTGTACCATTTGGCATAGCAACAGAGCCACGAACCATTTGGTCAGCATGACGAGGGTCAACGCCTAAGTTCATAGAAACTTCAATAGTTTGATCAAATTTAAGAGCAGGTTGATCCTTTAAAATTTTAACGGCTTCGTTTAAGTCATAAATCTTAAGGTGATCAATATCAGCAAATTGCTTTTGACGTTTTGTAAGTTTTGCCATTTTTATTACCCTTTCACCTCTAAGCCCATAGAACGTGCAGTTCCTTTGAGCATTTCTACAGCACCATCTAAATCAATAGCATTGAGATCAGGCATTTTCTTTTCTGCAATTTCTTGCAACTGAGCAACAGTAACGCTACCAACAGTTTGAGTTCCTGTAGCACCTGCACCTTTTTTAACTTTAGCAGCTTGCATCAGAAAATAGCTAGCAGGGGGCTGTTTTGTAACAAATGTAAAAGAGCGATCGGAATAAACTGTAATTACAACAGGAAGCGGAGTCCCAGGTTGTGCATCTTGAGATGCAGCATTAAATGCTTTACAGAATTCCATAATATTTAAGCCAGCTTGTCCTAAAGCTGGACCAACAGGAGGGCTAGGATTTGCCTGACCTGCAGGAATTTGAAGCTTAATAAAGCCCGTAACTTTTTTAGCCATGATTGTATCCTTTTGTTTATGTTAAAGGTATGCGGTACGGTTTCATGACAAACCTTCCGCATGTTATTGAGAAGCGGAATATATAAAATTTATGATAAAGAGTCAAGTTGTTTATTAAATGCTAAGCCATATGCAAATGAACATATGGCTTAATTATTAAATTAGATTATTTTGGTGTCTTATATCAATAAAATTAATACAGATATAATTAGACCACTATATAATAAGTCAATGACGCAAAAACCCATGATATCTTTAGCACCAAGCCCTGCAATACCTAAGGCAGGTAAAGCCCAAAAAGGTTGTATCATATTTGTCCATGCATCACCCCATGCAATGGCCATAGCGGTTTTTTCGGGTGCAACACCTAAGGCAGCCCCAGCAGGCATCATAATAGGAGCTTGTACCGCCCATTGCCACCACCTGAGGGGACAAAAAGTTCACAATACCTGCACTAAAAAAGGTAAATAATGGGAAAGTTGTTGGGTTGGAAATATTCACAAAACCATTAGAGATAAGACCTGCAAGAGAAGTTCCATCAACACTAGCTCCAACCATCATTCCCATAATTCCTGCATAAAACGGAAATTGGATAATAATGCCTCCTGCTGTTTTAGCCGCATTATTCATTGCATTTAAAAAGCGGCGAGGAGTACCATGAAGTAAAATCCCTAAAAATAGAAAACAAAAATTTACAATATTTAAGTTAAGAGCAAAACCATTTTGAACAAAATATTTAATAATGAAGGTAAAGCCCATAATACTTACTAAAATAGAGAGAATAGGGCTGTTTTCTAAACGGTCAGTAGGAGTAGGGTTTTCAATTTTAGGCTCTTCAATTTCTTCTGCATCAAGTTTTTCTATATTAACACTAACAACCTCTTCCTTACCTTTAGGGTGCATCGCAGCATTAATAAAAGGTAGTGTGAAGAAAATAATAGCAAAGATAGCCAAGTTCATTGTGCTGAAAATAGTAAGAGATGTTGGTATGGCTTCACTTAAAGCACCATTAGTCATATCGCTTAAGCCTTTGCCACTTGCTAATGTTAGAGGAATTGAGCCTGAAAGACCGCCATGCCAAACTAAAAAGCCTGAATATGCAGCTGCAATTAAGAGCCGATAATCAACGCCTTTAACTTGTCTTGCAAGCTGTTTTGCGTATAAAGCACCAATCACAAGCCCAAAACCCCAGTTAATAGCAGATGCACTTAGGCCAACAAACGTTACCGCCAAAATGGCTTGGTTGGGTGTTTTTGCTATGCTTGCAAGCTGGCTTAGCCCTTTTTTAAAAATAGGAGCATTGGCTAAAATATGGCCTGTTACCAAAATAAGAGCCATTTGCATAGAAAAAGTTAAAAGCTTCCAAAAGCCAGCAAACCAGTGGTCAATCATTGCTGTAGGTGATTGCTTTGTTACAAATATGCCTATGACAAATACAATATGACTGCAAATAAAAATGGGTCAGGTAAATAGCGACGCATTAAGATAACACATCCATTAGTTAATCGTCTAAACATTTAAAAATCCTCCCTTTTATCAATTTTTTTAATTAGATTTTAAAGTTAAAGAACATAGTAGAATATTATATTTCTTTAAAAAAATATAGCTATTATAAAAGAGACAAAACACAAGCTTGTCTTTTTGAGTTTGTGATGGTTAGCCCTTTATTTTTTTTCTGGTTTTATTGGTATTTTCTGTATTGCTTTTTGTTCAAAAAAAATTAACATGAGAGCCTAAAATAAATGAACCGCTTTAAAGTTAGGAAAGCCCATGAACCCAAGGATTAAACAATGGTTAGAGCAAACACGTAGCAGTAGTCCTGTTATGGTGGTTGATCTTGAAGAAGTTCGACGGAAATATCAAGAGCTTAAGAGGGCATTAAAACATATTGATATTTATTATGCGGTAAAAGCAAATCCAGAGTTTGATATTTTGCGAGTTTTAGCAAGAGAGGGGGCGAGCTTTGATGTTGCTTCACCAGAAGAGCTCGATAATGTTCTACTTACAGGCATAGATACGAGCCGTATTTCTTATGGGCATACGATAAAAAAACCAGGTGATATTGCCTATGCATGGCAAAGAGGTGTACGCTTATTTGCATTTGATAGTGTAGAAGAGCTTGAAAAAATTGCAAAATACGCACCGCATTCAAAAGTTTTTTGTCGTATTTTAGTTATCAATGAAGGAGCTTGTTGGCCTCTTTCTCGTAAATTTGGCTGCCAACCAGAGCAAGCCTATGAGCTTTTACTCAAAGCCAAAGAGCTTGGCTTAGAGCCAACGGGTTTATCTTTTCATGTGGGCTCACAACAAGAAAATCCTAAAGCCTTCCGGGCGGCTATTCATTCGGCTTCACTTGTTTATCAAAAACTTAAAAAGGCTGGTGTTAAGCTCTCTATGCTTAATATAGGTGGCGGTTTTCCTGCAAAATATCAGGGTGATATTCCGTCTTATGAAGATTTTGGAGATGAGATTTTATCTGCACTTGATGCCCATTTTGGAGGTGAGCTTAGCCAAATTATTACAGAGCCTGGTCGTGCTTTGGTTGCAGATGCAGGTATTTTGGCAACAGAAGTTGTGCTAGTAAAACATGATGTAGATAAAAGTAAGCCTCGCTGGGTCTATTTAGATGTTGGTTATTATGGTGGGCTTGTGGAGCTTCAGGATGAGGCTATTATCTATAGGTTCCAAAGTGACTATGATGCAAAAGCCTCTCAAAGTCATTGTATTTTAGCAGGGCCAACTTGTGATAGTGTGGATATGCTCTATGAAAAAAATCTTATAGCATTACCAAATGACCTTAAAGTAGGAGACAGACTTTACTTAATGTCAGCAGGAGCTTATACTTCGGCTTGTGCGACAAAAAACTTTAATGGCATGGCGGGTGTTCGTGCCGTATGCTTACCAACCGAAGAGGATATGCCTTTATTTGCTAAAAAGGTAGTGCATCTTTCGGAAGCACGAAATCAACGTAAAAAAAGCTTATGGGGATAGTTGATGAAACTTCATGCAATTGCTTATAATCAACAGGATAATTATGCTTATTTTGTAGAGTCTGAAAAACTTAACTTATTAGTTGATGCAGGTAATTTTGAAGATATTACGACATTTTTAGATACCCATAACTTAAAGCCTGATTATATTTTGCTTACTCATCAACATGGTGACCATGTTGCAGATGCTCCTAAGTTTAAGGAAAAGTATGGTGCAAAAATTATTGCAGCAGCTGTTTCTCCTTTGGATTATGCGGATTTAAATGAAAAGGATGTGGCTGATTTAGGACTTTCGTTTCAGCAGCTTTCAGGGCATACGGAAGATTCTGGCCTTTGGTTGCTAGATGATGAGAATGCCCAACCTTTTGCTGCTTTTACAGGAGATGTTATTTTTAGTTGTGGTTGTGGACGGCAGTTTCAAGGGATTGATGAGCGTCTCTTAAATGCTATGGAGCATATTAAGCAGCTTGATAATCGTTATAAATTATGTTGTGGTCATGAATATGCTCTAACTAATGTAAAATTTTGTTTAGAATATTTTGCTGATGATATACCGCTACTTAACTACTTTCACCGATTACAAGTCAAGGCGGTGGCAGGTGAGCCAACAATGCCTATTAATCTAGAGACAGAAAAGCAGGTTAACCCATTTTTGCGTTTTGATGAAGAAATACTTTGGCAAAAAATTGATGTGAATTCACCTTTAGATTTTGTCATAAAGCTCCGCAAACTCCGTGATCAATATTAATCTTAAATCATATCATTTATAATATGGTTTAAGATAAAAGAATGATACGCAAAAAGAGCTATAGGGAATTCTATAGCTCTTTATTTTATCTTAAAGCTTAAATATTCTAAAGCAGATGGAGGGTATGACGAGCAATCATAAGCTCCTCATTGGTTGGAATAACCATAACTTTGACTTTAGAATTGGGTGTAGAGATTAAAAACTCATTGTTATTATTAGCCTTTTCGTCAAGTTCAATGCCAAAATAAGAAAGCTGTTCACAAACAGGCCCACGCAGTAACGGTCCACGTTCACCCACACCTGCCGTAAAGACAATAGCATCCATACCACCAATTGCAGCGGAAAGAGAGGCTATTTGCCGTGCAGTCTGATAGCCCATAAGAGCATAACCTTGCTTTGCACGTGGATCGTCAGAAGTTTCCACCTCGTAAAAATCGTTAGAGATTTGTGTGAAGCCAAGCATACCACATTCATGATAGAGAAACTTTTCCATACGGTTTGCATCAAAGCCTTTATTTTGCATCAGCCAAAGCAAGATACCAGCATCGATATTACCAGGGCGAGTTCCCATAGGAAGCCCCTCTAAAGCAGTAAAGCCCATGGTTGTTGCCTGAGATTTCCCATCTTTTAAAGCTGCTAATGAAGCCCCAGAGCCAATATGAGCGACCACAACACGACCTTTAGCAACCTCAGGAGCAACTTCTTCGAGCTTATGGGCAATATATTCGTAAGAAATACCATGCATGCCATAGCGGCGAATTTGATCTTCTTCAATTAATTCACGGGGGATAGCATACATTTGAGCAAGTTCAGGCTGAGTACGGTGAAAAGCAGTATCAAAAACCGCAACTTGAGTTAGGCTAGGGTTAAGCTTACGCAAAATCTCAATAGGAGCAATATTATGGGGCTGATGTAAGGGGGCAAGGGGAGTTTTTTCGATAATTTTTGCTAATGTTTCATCGGTAATTTTTACAGGAGTAGTAAATTCTAGACCCCCATGGACAACACGGTGACCTGCAGCAATAATCTCAATATGGCCAAAATTTTCCTTAAGCCAATCTAAGATATAGCTTAAGCATTCACCATGACCGATAGATTTATTACCTTTACCCCAATCGTGGGTTTGTTTTTGCCCTTCACCATCTTCGGCCTTAAAGCGAGGGTGAGAGCCAATACCTGCAATTTGTCCTGAAGTTGCTTCGGTGGCATCATCATCTATTTGTTCAAATAATGTAAATTTAAGGCTAGAAGAGCCTGCATTAATAACTAAAATTCCTTGAGACATTTTTTATCCTTATATTCTCTTCATTCTAAACAGATTTAATACGATTAGCATGTAAAGCGGCAATAGCAGCTGAAGCCAAACGAGAGCGAGCATTATCAGCACGGCTTGTTAAAATAACAGGAACTCTTGCTCCTAAAACAATTCCTGCCATTTCAGCATTAGCTAAATAAGCAAGTTGTTTAGAAATCATATTGCCAGCCTCTAAATTGGGAGCAACCAAAATGTCAACATCACCAGCCACAGGACTGTTAATCTTTTTAATGCGGGCCGCTTCGGCCGAAATAGCATTATCATAAGCCAAAGGGCCATCAATAATAACATCTTTAATCTGTCCGCGGTCGGCCATTTTGCAAAGAGCAGCGGCTTCAATTGTGCTTTCAATTTTGGGATAAACAGTTTCTACGGCAGAAAGTACAGCGACTTTAGGTATTTCAATACCTAGTGTTTTAGCAAGATCCACACAGTTATTGACAATATCGGCCTTTGTTGCAAGGTCGGGATAAATGTTAATAGCGGCATCAGTAATCAGTAGCATTTTATGGTAGGTGGGAACATCCATAACAAATACATGAGAGATACGGCGAGCGGTTCTTAAGCCTGTAGTTCGAGCCACAACTGCACCCATAAGTTCATCCGTATGTAAAGCACCTTTCATTAAAGCATCAGCTTGGCCTTCACGACAAGCGAGTACAGCTTTTTCAGCTGAAGAAATCTCATGATTACAATCAACAATCTCATAAGGAGAGATATCAATATTATTTTCTTCGGCAACATCACGAATTTGTTTTTCTGGACCAAAAAGAATAGGTATCATAAAGCCAAGCTCAGCTCCCTCAACTGCTCCTAAAAGAGAAACTTTATCAGCAGGGTGAGCAACAGCAACACGCACAGGCTCTAATTGTTGAGCTTTGGCAACAATCTCATCAAATAAATCAAGCCGATTTAAAAGGCGGGCTTCTTTAAGTTCAATATTTGCAGCAGCAACTTTTTTTGTAGGAGCATAAACTTTGGCCGTACCATCAGTAATCAGCTCGCCATGTTGATCGGCACATTTACAGTCAAAAGTAACTAATTTTGTTGCCTCATCTTTTTCGGTAACGGTAACAGTAAGAGTTACACGATCGCCTAAGTGTATCATACGGTGCCAATTTAATGATTGTGAATGATAAACAGCACCAGGCCCAGGTAAATCATTACCAAAAACATGACTAAGTAAAACGCCAATCCACATACCATGGCCTAGAATTTTGGCTTGGCCAATAGTTCCTTCAGCAGCCGAAGGGACAAAATGCGTTGGGTTATAATCATGGGCTGCAGTTGCGTAAAGCTCAATCTCTTTAGCGGTTAATGTACGTATAGTTGTAGCATAATCGCCGATTTGAATCTCGTCGAAAGTCTTTGTTATACCTTTTGTCATGTCATTTCCTTGCTGAATTCCCAGAAAAACTCTAGGTTAATATGATTAATTTTGATTGTTTTCTTTGTAGCTTTTTTCATGGTATTTTTCCAGAAAAAAATAACAAAAAAGCCTCTTTTCCTATAAAAATTCATTATAGGAAAAGAAGCCTAGAAACTTAAGTTTTTGACATACAAGTATGTCTAGGATTTATTGATTATCTTTAGCCCATGCGTCAACCATAGGCTGCGTTACTAAAGTGACCCCTTTATCACTGACATAGAAGTATTTTTCATCCTCTTTTTTGTTTTGACCAATAATAATCCCTTTAGGAAGAGTAACTGCCGAATCGATAATACATTTTGTTAGTTGCACATGGCGTTTTATTGTAACACCAGGCAATAAGATAGAGCTATCCACATGACCATAAGAATGTATGCGGACATTAGATGAGATTAAACTGTTACTCACCTTAGAACCTGAAATAATCACACCGTCAGAAACAAGACTATCTACGGCCATACCACAACGACCCTCATCGTTAAAAACAAATTTTGCAGATGGTCTGTGGGTTTTATAAGTCCATATGGGCCAGTTTTCATCATATAAGTTAAGTTCGGGGGTAACAGCACAAAAATCCATATTGGCTTCCCAGTAACTATCAATTGTTCCCACATCACGCCAATAAGGCTCAGAACCCTCAGGTGTTCCGACAACCGAAAGTGCAAAACGGTGGGCATAAATTTCACATTTACCTAAGATTCTAGGTAAGATATCATTGCCGAAGTCATGACTTGTGGCTTCATTTGCGGCTTCTCTTTCAAGTTCTTTAAGAAGGAAGTCTTTATTAAAAATATAAATCCCCATAGAAACAAAAGAGCGATCATCTTTGCCTGGAATAGTAGCGGGCTCTTTGGGCTTTTCCTGAAAAGCAATAATGCGATCTTCGCTATCTACGCTCACAACACCAAAGCGGGAAGCATCTTCTGTGGCAACCTCTAAGCAGGATACAGAGACATCGGCTCCTCTTGCAATATGTTGGTGGAGCATACGTGAATAATCTTGTTTATAAACATGATCACCAGCTAAAATGAGAACATAATCAACATCAGCCGCATGAATAATACCTGTATTTTGCCATACGGCATCGGCCGTCCCCCGATACCATGTATTTTCATCAATTTGTTGTTGGGCAGGAAGAGCCGATACAAATTCTCCAAGCTCAGCACGCATAAAGCCCCAAGCACGATAAACATGTTGAATTAATCGATGGGCTTTATATTGGGTGGGTACAACAATTTTACGAATACCTGAGTTTACACAGTTAGATAGTGGGAAGTCGATAATACGATATTTTCCAGCAAAGTGAACGGCTGGCTTAGCTCTATCATTGGTTAGATCAAGAAGACGAGAGCCTCGGCCTCCAGCTAAGACGAATGAAATTGTTCTTCTTAAAGCGGCGTTAATCTTAACGCGGCCTGTTTCTCGTTCGAGTTGATGTTCAAAATCAGGCATAATTCATTCTCCAAAAATCTATCGGTGGTTGAGTATACTTAAGCGATATTTTAAGTATAGCATTCACATCATTGTGAGTCCATAAATGCTTTCGGAATGATTGTGAATTATAAGGCATAATGTATGCAAAAAATGCATATATAAATAAAATAAAGGGGGTGTTATGGTTTAAGATTTGTAATTTTGGAATATCTTGTTGTCTTAACTTGACAAAATTGAATAAATATTGAAAGAATGGAGCAACTTTACGGACTTTTAAATTAAAGGATGTATCTACTTGCGTATCTTATTTGCGGCCTCTGAGGCAACCCCCATGGTAAAAACAGGCGGACTCGCCGATGTTGCAGGAAGCCTTCCTCTTGCTCTTAAAGAAAATGATGTTGATATTCGGCTCTTTATGCCTGCTTATAAAGGGGTTAAGGATAGCGTAAGAGATTTACAAAAACCGATTTATTTTGGTAATCCTTTAGGAATCTCAGACTGTTGGGTTATTCCTGCAAAGCACCCAACACATGATTTAGATATTTATTTGCTCGATGCTCCAGATGCTTTTGAACGAGATGGTGGGCCTTACCTTGATGCCAATGGTAATGATTGGTTTGATAATGATCTTCGTTTTGCTCTTTTTAGTCGTATTGGAGCTCTTTTGGCTCTAGCAGGCGATATGATTGATTTTCGTCCAGATCTCATCCATTGTAATGATTGGCAAACAGGGCTTATGCCCGCTCTTTTACATCAATGGGGTGGTAAGTCTATACCAAGCCTATATACAATTCATAATTTGCAATATCAGGGAAACTTTTCGGCATGGAATAGGGAGCGTTTGGGTATTTCGGGTGAGCAATTTTCAGTTTATGGTCTCGAGTTTCATGGGCAAATTAGCTATATGAAAGCAGGTATTTGGTTCAGTCAGCATTTATCGACAGTGAGTCCAACCTATGCCAAAGAGATTGCGACAAGTGAATTTGGTATGGGTTTGGATGGCTTGATTTCGGGTAAAAAAGATAATCTAACAGGTGTGCTTAATGGTATTGATATCGAAACATGGAACCCTAAAACAGATACTAATATCACCACCAATTATACGGTTGATAACCTATTGCTTAAAAAGCATACCAAAAAAGAATTGCTTCAATATTTTGGCCTTGATGGGGAGATGTCAAGACCTGTTGTTGGTATTGTTTCTCGCTTAGCTGAGCAAAAAGGTTTAGACTTAGTCATAGAGGCTGCTGAAGATATAATAAAAGCAGGGGTGAGTCTGGTTGTTCTTGGTTCAGGCGATAAAATTTTAGAGAAAAAGTTTGAGCAGCTAAAAAGTAAGTATCCTCAGTATGTTGGCCTTTATTTGGGCTATAATGAAGCCTTGTCTCATCAAGTGATAGCAGGCTCAGATTACTTGCTTATTCCCTCACGATTTGAGCCTTGCGGGCTTACACAAATGTATGCCATGCGGTATGGAACAGTCCCCATTGTGCGTTATACGGGAGGGCTTGCAGATACGGTTGTTGATTTTTCGGTTCGTGGCGAAGGTAATGGTATTGTTTTTGGTTATGCTTCTAAAAACGATATTATTCATGCTTGTAAGCGAGCGGTTGAGTTGTTTGAAAATCGCCGTATGTATGGCGATATTTGCAAAAGAGCGATGAGAAGAGATTTCTCTTGGTTTAACTCAGCAAAGCAATGGAAGCAGCTTTATCAAGAGGTTATTCAGAATCAATAAAATAGTAGCTAATATAAGGAGTCCTTTTAATGGAAAACCACTACCAGCCTATAGATTATTCAAATGCGGATCAGGTAAAAAAAGCACTGCTTGATGTGATGGTTCATGAGATGGGAAGAGACCCAGAAAGTGCCTCATCTTATACATGGTATAATGCGGTTGCAGAGGTTGTGCGGCGTAAAACAGGCGAAAATTTGGTAAAAACCGCTAAAGCCACTAAGGATAAGCAAGCCAAGCAAATGTTTTATCTTTCAATGGAGTATCTCTTAGGTCAGAGTATGTATAAGCGGTTAACTGACCTTGGTTTAGAAGATGTAATGACTGAAGCCTTATCTTACTTTAATGTGGATATCAACGAGCTTATTTATACGATTGATAGTGATGCCGCTCTAGGCAATGGTGGCTTGGGACGGCTTGCCGCATGCTTTTTAGATTCCATTGCAACCCATGCTTATCCTGCTTGGGGATATGGGCTTCGTTATGATTATGGTATGTTTGTTCAAGATATTGATAATGGTATGCAAAGTGAGCGTCCTGAAACATGGCTTCGTTTTGGCAATCCTTGGGAATTTGCTCGCCCTGGCAATGCCTATACCATCCAATTTGGTGGACAAGTTGTTGAATACACACATACTGATGGTGGTCAGGCCTATCAATGGATTAATACCGAAAATGTCTTAGCTGTGGCCTATGATATGCCAATAACAGGCTTTCAAACAGACTCAGCTGCTAATCTTCGTCTTTGGAGTGCAAAATCTCCTGATGAATTTAATCTGGCAAGCTTTAATACAGGTAATTATGTGGAGGCTGTGGCTGATAAAGTTGATGCTGAAACCCTTACAAAGGTGCTTTATCCTAATGATAACACACAAGAGGGTAAGTCTTTGAGATTGCGTCAAGAATACTTTTTTGTTGGGGCATCTTTGCAAGATATTTTAGGGCGGCATAAAAAAGAGTATGGAAGCTTTGATAATCTTGCAGATAAGGTTGCCATTCAGCTGAATGATACGCACCCATCTTTGGCTGTTCCAGAGCTGATGCGTCTTTTGATGGATGAGTATGAATATGGCTGGGATAAGGCTTGGGAGATTACCACCAAAACGATTTCTTATACTAATCATACCTTGCTTCCTGAGGCCTTGGAAACATGGTCAATACAACTCATGGAAGAAAATTTACCTCGCCATTTGCAGATTATTTATACCATTAATGAACGTTTTCTAACCAATATTCGCCATCAATATCCAGGAAATACCAAAATTTTACAAAAATTGAGCCTGATTGATGATAATAGCCGCTCAGTAAGAATGGCTCATCTTGCGATTGTAGGCTCACATAAGGTAAACGGAGTGGCAGCCTTGCATTCCGAGCTTTTAAAGCGATTTATGTTTCCTGAGTTTAATGAAGTGTATCCAAACAAATTCGTCAATGAAACCAATGGGGTAACACCACGCCGCTGGTTATATCAGTCCAATAAGGAATTGTCGGGGCTTATTTCGGACAAAATTGGGCAAAATTGGGTCAAAAATTTACATGAATTGCGTCAATTAGAAGATTATATCCATGATGCAGATTTTAGAGCAAAATTTGCTGAAGTCAAAAAGGCCAGAAAAGTGAAGCTTGCACAGCTTATTCAAAAACGCTTAAATATTACCATTAATCCCGATGCTTTAATTGATACTCAAGTGAAACGTATTCATGAATATAAACGTCAACTTTTGAATATATTACATGTGATTACCCGCTATAATGAGATAAAAGATAATCCTGAAGCTGAGTTTCAAAATCGAGTTGTTGTGTTTGCTGGTAAGGCGGCACCAGGCTATTTTACCGCTAAAAAAATCATCGCTTTAATTAATGATGTTGCGGATACGGTGAATAATGATACCATGATAGGTGATAAGCTTAAAGTGGTGTTTATTCCTAACTATAATGTTTCGCAAGCAGAGATTATCATTCCAGGGTCAGACCTTTCGGAGCAAATTTCTACTGCGGGAACAGAGGCTTCTGGTACAGGCAATATGAAGTTTGCCTTAAATGGTGCTTTAACTATTGGTACGCTTGATGGGGCAAATGTAGAGATTAAAGAAGAGGTGGGTGATGAGAATATCTTTATTTTTGGCATGACGACAGATGAAGTCGAGGCCAAACGTAAAGCAGGCTATAACCCCTATGATTATTATAACAATAATCCAGCTTTAAAGCGTGCTTTAGATATGATACGTGATGGCTTTTTTAATCCCCATGATGTCCATCGTTATCAGGATCTCTTTAATAATCTAACCCAAGGGGGGGATTATTTTATGCTTTTGGCTGATTATCAGGCTTATATTGATTGTCAAAAACAAGTAGAAAATCTTTATAAAAACAATAGAGAAGAATGGATTAGTAAGTCAATTTTGAATGTGGCTCGTATTGGAAAATTTAGCTCTGATAGAACTATTCATGGTTATTGCCAAGATATTTGGAATATTCAATCTTTAGGAATTTAGCCATATAAAGGACAAAAAATTAACCTATATTTTAACCTTGTTGACTATAACCAAGAGAATTATTCGCATTTTATTAAGGTTTCATAATGGTAAAAAGAGCAGAAAAGACTTCCAAAACAAAAGCTAATAAAACAGTGAGTGGCCGTAAGGCCGCTCCTAAAAGAGCAAGTTCTAAAGCAGGCCCCAAAAAGGCAAGTCGTAAAACCTCTCTAAAGACGCAGTCAATGAGCCTTAAGAGGCGATTATTTCGACTCTTTTTAAAACTCTGTCTTGCGGGGCTTGTGCTTGGAGCGGTCGCTTTTATTGGGCTTATCTTATTCTTAGGGCCAACTTTGCCTAATGTGAATGAAGCTTTTTCGCCACGTAGAGCGGCAGTAATTACCATTGTAGATGCTAATGGTTCGTCTATTTATCGTCAAGGTTCTAACTGGGGTGAGCCGCTGACAGTCGCAGATTTACCAACCTCGATGCCTGATGCTTTAACCGCCGTAGAAGATAAGCGTTTTTATTGGCATTTTGGCATAGATCCTTACTCTATTAGCCGTGCGGTTTATCGCAATATTCGCCATGGACGGAGGGAAGGGGGTTCAACCCTTACCCAGCAGCTTGCGAAAAATATGTTTTTAACGGCTAATCAGACTCTAAAGAGAAAAGCTCAAGAAGCCTTACTTTCCCTATGGTTAGAATGGAAGTTTACAAAAGAGCAGATATTAACTATCTATTTGAATCGTGTATATTTTGGCACCAATGCTTGGACAGTAGATGGAGCTTCTCAAGCTTATTTTGGCCATTCAGCACGAACACTCTCTATTTGGGAATCGGCCATGTTAGCAGGGATTATGAAAAACCCTAACGGCAATAATCCCCATAGTAATCTTAAGCGGGCTAATGCACGAACAAAGCTTGTATTAAAGTTAATGTTAAATCAAAAAAAGATTACAAAACAAGAATATGAAGCAGCATTAGCTGAAGGAGCGAATAAGAGCTATCCCAAAAAGACCCACCAACGTTCATGGTTTATTGATTGGGTGCTTGCTCAATCGCAATCCTTTATCCAGTCGGCTGATGCGGATATCACCATTGAGACAACCTATGATCCTGTAGCTCAAAAAATTGCTGAAGATACATTAAATAAGTATCTTGATGGCGAAGGTAAAAGTAAAAATGTCTCCCAAGGAGCCTTATTATCGATGACGGCTGATGGAGCGGTTGTGGCTATGGTTGGTGGAAGAGATTATGCAAAGTCACAATTTAATCGAGCAGCTCAAGCGAAACGTCAACCAGGTTCATCTTTTAAACCCTTGGTGTGGCAAGTCGCTTTAGACCAAGGGATGACTTTAAATGATAAAGTAATGGATGCTCCTGTGGATATTGATGGTTGGAAACCGCAAAATTATAGCCGTAAATATTCGGGAGAAATAACCTTACAACAAGCCTTACGAAGCTCTATTAATACCATTGCCGCACAGCTAGCAGTCATGGTTGGGCCACAAAAAATAGTCGATGCAGCTTATAAGCAAGGTGTGTTAACACAATTAGAGCCAAATTACTCTATTGCCTTAGGAACAGAAGAGGTAACCTTACAAGATATGGTCAGTCTTTACGGAAGTTGGGCAAGCGGAGGTTATCAGATATTTCCTTGGGGCATTAAGCGGATTGTTAATAGTTATGATGTGGTGCTTTATGAGCATGATGGACAAAAGTTTGCCCAATCTGTCTCCACGCCTGTTGTCGCTCAGATGAACCTAGCTTTAAGTGATGTTATCAAAAATGGTACAGGTAAAAATGCGAAGCTTCCCTTTGATGTTGCGGGTAAAACAGGAACAACCCAAAGCTATCGTGATGCATGGTTCTTAGGTTATTCCTCTTACTTTGTGACAGGCGTTTGGTTAGGTAACGATGATAATAGCAAGATGAAAAATGTTACTGGTGGAAGCATGCCTGCAAAAATTTGGCATGATTATATGCAAGCCGTGCATCAAGATTTACCGCCTGTAGATTTACCTAAGCCCTTAGATACTTATATTTTAGATGAAAATGATCCAACACGTGATTTAATTTTATGGTAGAGGCTCAAAATCTAACAAAAATTAAAGTATGAATAGGTTATTATTTTTAGTAAATCATTCCTTTGCATGTAAGATGCTTGGTATAAAATTCTATATGATTAATAAATAGGCAAATTTTACCACAAAGAAAAGTGTGTTTGATTAAAAAATAGTCAATTCCATAAAGTTTTTATGGGATTTTCAAATTTTATTCTATTTTCTGTATCTTTTATCATAAAATCTAACTTTACAATCATTATAAAAGAAAGCATCATGATCCTATGGAAATTGTGGGAAAACCTAGGAAAATAGTAAGGAATTAAGTTGTGAGTATCATGAGTTTAGTTGCCCATATTCAGGCAGAAGATATTTCGTTAATTGAAGCTGAAGTTGCAAAAATTGATGGTTTAGAAATTTTGGATGTTGTGGATGATCAGCAAAAAATGCTTCTTCTTTTAGATATTGAAGATGATTTTGCTTTTAATGATGCACTAAAACAGTTACAGCAACTTAAATATTTCCATTCTTTATCCTATGCAGCCCATTATTCAGAAGACGCAATTGCTAAATAACGCAACTGCTAGTTCAAAGAGAAAAGGATTGTAAAATGAGTTTAAATAGAAGGGATTTTTTACGTCTCAATGCTGCTGCGGTTGCAGCATCAACAGCAGGCGTCACCTTAAAAAGTGCTTATGCTGCAGAAGCTCCATCGGAAGATGGCGTTCAGTGGGATAAAGCTCCTTGCCGTTATTGTGGTACAGGTTGTGGCGTTTTAGTTGGAACAAAAGACGGTAAAATTGTAGCGACAAAAGGAGACCCTGAGGCTCCTGTAAATAAAGGACTTAACTGTATTAAAGGTTATTTTCTTTCTAAAATACCTTATGGTGAAGACCGCTTAGAAAAACCTTTACTTCGTAAGAAGAATGGTAAATTTGATAAAGATGGCGATTTTACTCCAGTAGAGTGGGACGAAGCTTTAGATTTAATGGCCGAAAAAGTAACAGCGACAATTAAAGAACATGGCCCCGAAAGTGTAGGGATGTTTGGTTCGGGTCAATGGACAATTTTTGAAGGCTATACAGCTTCTAAATTAATGAAAGCGGGCTTCCGTACAAATAATATTGACCCAAATGCTCGTCACTGTATGGCTTCAGCCGTTGTTGGCTTTATCCGTGCTTTTGGCCTTGATGAGCCTATGGGTGTATATGATGACTTTGAGCATGGCGAAAACTTTGTGCTTTGGGGCTCTAACATGGCCGAGATGCACCCAATCTTATGGTCGCGTATTTCAGATACTCGCTTAACAAAGCCAGATGCTTCGGTGCATATTCTTTCAACATATGAGCATCGTAGCTTCGATTTAGCTGATAATGGCATGATTATGCATCCGCAGTCAGATTTAGTTATTGCTAACTTTGTTGCCAATTACATTATCCAAAATGGTGGTGTTAATGAAGACTTCCTCAATAAGCATACCCATTTTAAAAATGCAGTAACTGATATTGGCTATGGCCTTCGTGATAATGATCCTCGTCAGCAAAAAGCAGCCAACCCCAACAAGGGTGCAATGGCAGATATGACATTTGATGAATATAAAGCAGCCGTTGCAGAATATACTGTAGAAAAAGCAGCAGAAATGTCGGGTGTTCCTGCAGAGAAACTGATTAAGCTTGCTGAGCTTTATACTGATCCAAATAAAAAAGTTGTTTCTTTATGGACAATGGGTGTTAACCAGCATGTTCGTGGTAGCTGGATGAATGGGCTTATCTATAACCTTCATCTACTTACAGGCAAAATCTCACAACCTGGTAATGGGCCATTCTCCCTTACGGGTCAGCCTTCGGCTTGTGGTACAGCTCGTGAAGTGGGTACATTTGCTCACCGTCTACCTGCTGATTATGTGGTTGCGAATGAAGCCCATAGAAAATTGGCCGAAAAAATCTGGAAACTTCCTGAAGGTACAATTCCTGGTAAAGTTGGTTTCCATGCGGTATTGCAAAATCGTAAGCTTAAAGATGGCGTTCTTAAATTTTATTGGACATTATGTACCAATAATATGCAAGCAGGTCCAAATACCAATGATGAAGCTTATCCTGGTTGGAGAAATAAAGACGCTTTTGTTGTTGTTTCAGACCCTTATCCAACAGTTTCGGCTCAAGCAGCTGACCTTATCTTACCAACAGCAATGTGGGTAGAAAAAGAGGGTGCTTATGGTAATGCAGAACGCCGTGCTCAGTTTTGGTATCAGCAAGTAAAACCTTTTGGTGATGCACGTTCTGACCTTTGGCAAATGGTAGCTCTTTCTAAACGGATTAAAGTTGCCGATGTTTGGCCTGCAGATTTACTGGCTAAAGCACCAGAATATAAAGATGCAACATTATATGATGTTCTTTATGGTAATGGTCAGGTTGACCAATATGAACTTTCGGAAAAAGCCAAAGCCCATGGTAACTATGAGTCAGAAGATTTTGGTTTTTATATCCAAAAAGGTTTATTTAACGAATATCGCCGCTTTCAATTTGAAGGTCCTAAAAAAGGTCATGAGATGGCTGAATATGAAGAATATCATGCTGCTCGTGGGCTACGTTGGCCTTATGTTGACGGTAAAGAAACCCTATGGCGTTATAACGAAGAATATGATCCTCATGTAACGAAAGGTGCGGGTTTTGAATTTTATGGTAAGCCCGATGGTAAAGCCTTTATCATCTTTGCTCCTTATGAGCCACCTGCAGAAAGCCCTGATGATGAATATGATTTATGGCTATGTACAGGTCGTATCTTAGAGCATTGGCATACAGGCTCAATGACACGCCGTGTTCCAGAGCTTTATAGAGCCGCTCCTGATGCTGTTTATTATATGAACCCAGATGATGCCGATAAACGTGGCATTAAACGTGGGGATCGTATAAAAATTGCCTCTCGTCGTGGTGAAATAGAAGCGATTTGCGAAACCAAAGGCCGTAATAAAATGCCTCAAGGCATGACATTTATGGCATTCTTTGATGCTTCTCGCTTGGTCAATAAGCTTGTTTTAGATGCAACATGCCCGCTTTCTAAAGAAACAGACTTTAAGAAAACGGCTGTTAAAGTTACTAAAGCTTAAAAAACAAACTATAAAGTACTTTTAGGGGTATTATCTTATGGCAAAGCGTCGTCAATTTTTAAAAAAGATGGGTAAAGGAGCCTTAGCATTAGGTGCTATGGGGGCTTTTTGGGGCTATCGCTCTAAAAAGACTCGTGATTTAAACTCACGTGCCTTACGCCCACCTTTTGCTTTGCCAGAAGATAAATTTAATGCGGCTTGTATTCGTTGTGGTCAATGTGTACAAGCATGCCCTTACGATACACTCAAACTTGCAAGTGTTTTTGAGCCTTCGGTGGCAACAGGAACACCTTACTTTAAGGCAAGAGACATTCCTTGCGAATTATGCGAAGATATGCCTTGTGTGGTGGCTTGTCCATCGGGAGCCTTAAATAATGAAGGTGAAGATATTTACCAATCTCAGATGGGTGTTGCCTTAATATCAGATCAAGAAAAATGCTTAAATTGGAGAGGCTTAAGATGCGAGGTTTGCTATCGTGTTTGCCCTTTACTTGATGAGGCAATCACCTTAGAGAAGCAGCATAATGTTCGTACAGGAGCTCATGTCAAGATGATACCTATTGTCCATTCGGATGCTTGTACAGGTTGTGGTAAATGCGAAAAATCCTGTGTGTTGAGTGAAGCCGCCATTAAAGTATTTCATGATGAAGATATTATGGGTAAGCAAGATGATTTTTATCGCTCCAATAGTACAACAGATATGGGAGGGCAAAGCTAATGGCTACAATGTCTCCTCGTAAGGATGCTATTGCAAAAAAAGGGTGGATAAAAGCCTATAAGTGGATGATTGTAAGACGCTTTAGCCAAGTATTATTTTTATTAGCCTTTGGGTTATATGCTTGGTGGGGAATTGCTCTTGTTGAGGGCTCGCTCAATAGCTCTCGTTGGCTAGGGATTATTCCTGCAACGGAACCACTTACTTTTTTACAAACACTTCTTGTTTCAAGAGGTTGGGCTGCTGATTTACTTATTGGTGGTGCAATTTTACTCATTTTAGGCTTCATTTTTGGTGCAAGATTATTCTGTGGGTGGATTTGCCCTGTTAATTTGGTTTCAGAAACAACCACATGGATAAAACATAAGTTTGGCATTAAAGCTAGCCTAAGACTGAATGAATATATGCGTTATGGTATATTATTGATGGTGATTATTGCTTCTATTGTTGGCCATAGTTTGGCTTGGGAAGCCATAAGCCCCATTAGTAATACTTACCGTAGCTTTTTATTTGTCGGTTTAAGTGGCCTATGGCTTATTGGTCTGGTTGCTTTGTTGGATATCTTTGTATTATCGGAGAATTTTTGTAAAAATCTCTGCCCCCAAGGTGCTTTATATAGTTTAATTGGTCATTTTCGTATTTTTGGTGTTACAGCCTATAATAAAGACAAATGCACCCATTGTGGTGATTGTTATGCGGTTTGCCCCGAAGAGAAAATTTTACATGAGCCTTTACGTGGAAAAAAAACACCTCATGTGAAGTCGGGTCTTTGTACAGCCTGCGGGCAATGTATAGATGCATGTTGCGAAAATGTTTTGAAATATGATTTCTTTATTAAAAGAAAATAAAGTTAAAGAGGATTATTAATAATGAAAAAACTCATAATGTTAGTGCTTTGCTCTCTTTCTTTCTCCTTTCTATCTTACGGAGAAGAGTTAGGGACATTACGTGGAGGCGTGGCTATT
The DNA here is from genome assembly GCA_047973205.1 of Alphaproteobacteria bacterium. GTDB lineage: Bacteria > Pseudomonadota > Alphaproteobacteria > JBKEAR01 > JBKEAR01 > JBKEAR01. The sequence continues at coordinate 25,896 of JBKEBO010000055.1, forward strand.
GACCAAGAAGTTCCTGCAGAAAATAAAGATGCAGTCATCATTGGTCGTGATGCAAACCCCGAAATCTTTAATCAGCACGAAGTTGAACCTAGAATGATTCCCCATTCTATTGAAGGCTATGAAGTAACGGCTAAACAAAATATGTGCTTAATGTGCCACGAAGCTGGTATTAGCGGTGCAACAAAAGTTCCAGAAAGCCATTTTGTAGATGAACGTACTGGTGAAAAAACTGATAAAGTGGACGATCGCCGTTATTTCTGTACACAATGTCATATGTCTCAAAAAGATACAGAGCCTCTTGTCAAAAATCATCGTGATGATTAATAAAGAGACTTTCTTTACAAAGACTAAAGAGGTTAGGCTACCACCTAACCTCTTTTTTATTAATGTGCGGGATATGGCTCTATGATTACGGTGCCTCAATGAGCTGAGTATCAATAAAGCGGCTAGGGATATTTTGTTTAGTGGCTTTTGCCTGATAACGGGTAATATGGTGGTCTTTGGGCATTTGGAGCCAATCTTGAGGCCTGTTTGCAAGCCATTCAAATTGCGGGTGAGCCATAATTTGTCCCACAGCCCATGGGATGTAATCTATATGGTCTGAGGCAAATCGTAACTGTCCATTCTTTTTCATCAATAAGGCTAAATGGTCAAGATTTTCTTGATTAATGAAGCGTCTACGATTATGTTTCCGCTTTGGCCAAGGGTCTGCAAATAAAACAAAAACACGGCTCAAAGAATGTGGGGGCATAACATCCATTAATGCACGTGCATCATCAGCCCATATGCGGATATTGCTTAAATTTTCTTCTTCTATAGCCTTTAGCAAAGAGGCCACACCATTTAAATAAGGCTCGCAGCCAATAAAGCCAATATGAGTATTCGCCTTGGCTTGAGCAATTAAATGTTCGCCTCCACCAAAACCAACCTCTAGCCAAATTTCCTTGTTTTTAAAGAACTTATCCAAGGCAAGCTTGCCTGTATCATCCACATCCATTGGTGTGATTTCTAATGCAGGTAAATTCTCCTTAAGCAAATGTTTATGAATATCTCGCATGCCAGGGCCAATACGGCGGCCAAACCAACGCAACCTTGGGTTATAAAGCCCTTTTTGCATATCGGTATGAGCCTTTTGGACAAGCTCCATAATATGGGTTTGTCCCTCAGGATTTTCTATAAATTGATTACGGCTATCTGCTGAGCAAAAACCAATAATCACCCCCTTATATTGAGCAAGGGCTTGAGCATCTATTGGCTTTTGCGTATAGGGGCAAAGCTGATTATATGCATAGGCAATATCCGCAATTTGTGGAATTGTTGCTTTAGCCAAAATCTTAAGCTCCAAAGGCTGATTTTAAATCATCAACAAGGTCAAGTTTTTCCCAAGAGAAATGTCCATCAGCTGTTGGTTCTTGACCAAAATGCCCATAAGAAGCTGTGGGCAAATAAATGGGTTTATTTAAGCCTAAATGTGTTCGAATACCTTTGGGTGATAAATCCATCAACTCTCGTAAAAGCTTGATAAGCTTGGTTTCTTCCACTTGGCCTGTATTGTGAGTATCGATAAAAATCGAAAGTGGATAAGCCACACCAATAGCATAGGCAAGCTGTAAGGTACATTTTTCGGCTAAGCCTGCAGCAACAATATTTTTGGCCAAATAACGAGCGGCATAAGCGGCGGAACGATCAACCTTGGTTGGGTCTTTACCCGAAAAAGCCCCACCACCATGAGGAGCCATGCCCCCATAAGTATCCACAATAATTTTACGCCCTGTAAGGCCTGTATCACCATCAGGTCCCCCAATAACAAAGCGTCCTGTTGGGTTAACCAGTAAGTCTTCTTTAGCTTCGGGCATCCAGCCGTTTGGTAAGATATCACGAACCACAGGCTCAATAATCGCTCGAACATCATCGGTATTTAAGGCTTCCTCATGTTGATGACTAATAAGAACCGAAGTTGCATGGCTTGGTTTATCGTTCACATACATTAACGAAACCTGAGCCTTACTATCGGGTAACAAGCCCTTAGCTGTGCCGTTATGACGCATATCCGAAAGCTTTTTTAGGATTTTATGGCTATAGTAAATTGGTGCAGGCATTAGGCTTTCGGTCTCGTTACAAGCATAGCCAAACATAATACCCTGATCGCCAGCACCTTCTTCTTTATTGCTGGTTTCATCCACGCCTTGGGCTATATCAGCTGATTGCTCATGGAGGTAATTTTGAACCTCTAAGCTTTGCCAATGAAAACCCTCTTGAGCATAGCCAATATCCTTAACCACCTTGCGAACTGCCTCTTCAATTAAAGTAGGGGTAACAGAAGCTGGGCCTCTGACTTCTCCTGCTAAAACAACACGATTCGTTGTGGTGAGTGTTTCAACCGCCACACGACTATAAGGGTCGGCCTTTAGGTATAAGTCTAAAATTGCATCGCTGATATTATCAGCAATTTTATCGGGATGTCCTTCGGATACGGACTCACTGGTAAATAAAAACTCTTTCATTGCTTTTCCTTTTTATATCAAGGTGAAAAGCAAGCGTGCTACTCTATAATCATCACAATTATGAGAGCCCACTTAGCTCGGTTATTAACGTGGAGGCAAGTAGGAACAAATCCGCCACAAACTACTTATATCTACATAATGCTTTATCTTGTAAGAATCAAGTTTTTTATGCTATAAATCAGCCCATGGAAACATTATCTATTTATATTCATTGGCCTTTTTGTCAAAAGAAATGTCCCTATTGCGACTTTAATAGCTATGCAGAACAAAGTATTGATGCTCAACAATGGCAAAAAGCCTATGGAGTCTCGCTGCTTGAAAGCTTGGAACATACAGGCAAACGGGAGGTTGTGAGCATTTATTTTGGTGGCGGCACGCCCTCGCTTATGCCTCCTTTTATACTGGAGGATATTTTAGAAAAAATTGAGCAAATTCATCATCTATCTTCTAATATTGAGATAACTTTAGAGGCGAATCCTACGAGCTTTGAGCAGTCTCGTTTTAAGGCTTTTAAAGCTGCAGGGATTAATCGGCTATCGATTGGGGTGCAATCTTTAAGAGATGATGCCTTAAAATTTTTAGGGCGTTGGCATAATGTTGCTGATGCCATGCAAACTCTTGAATTTGCTCACAAATATTTTAACCGTTACAGTTTCGATTTAATTTATGCTCGCCCCGAACAAAGCCTTAACGATTGGGCTAAAGAGCTAAATGAGGCTATAGATTTAGCCAAAGGCCACCTATCTCTTTATCAGCTAACTATTGAGCCTGCAACAGAATTTGGCCGCAAAAAAGTTCAGCCTGCTAAGGATGATATGGCTGCAGAGATGTATCTTTATACTCTAGAGACAATGGAAAAAGCGATGATGGCTGCTTATGAGGTCTCTAACTTTGCTTCCGCAGGCCAGCAGAGCCGCCATAATTTGGCCTATTGGAAGATGAATGATTGGGTCGGTATTGGCCCTGGTGCCCACGGAAGGTTTACCCAAGATGGCCAACGTATCGCTACTCAAGATAGTCTTTATCCCGATGGTTGGCTTAAAAAAGTAATGGCAAATAATCATGGACGACAATCTATGAGCATCATTCCATTTGAGGAACAAATCACAGAGCAAATCATGACAGGGCTTCGTATGGCTGAGGGAATATCGTTTGAGCTTATTCATCATCTGGATAGTGAGCGTATTGAGACTCTCATCACTCAAGGCCTCCTTAAAAGGTTACCCAACGGAAATATTGCTGCAACCTATCAGGGTTGGTTGGTGCTGAATAGTTTGCTCGCTTGGCTCTTGTGAGGATGGTATTATACGTCTATTTTTGCCAGATTTCACCCATTTTTGTCCATTTTTGTCCGTAAAAATCCACTCATCATGCCCATTTTGCCATTTTCATCCAAATTATGCCCGCTGATTGCTCAACCCTTACGAGCGTTTGGGTAGCCAAAAAATGTATTTTTATGGTCAAAAATGGATATTTAGGGATAAAAATGGACAAAAGCGGGCATTTATGGGCAATAATTGCCCCTAAATTGGGCTAGCCTTCCCACTCCAAAGGATTATATAAAAAGGCCTCAACTTGGTCCAAATCACCTGCAGTAAAATTGCCTGACGACTTTGCAACCTCTAAAACATCCCACCAAGTGGCAAGCCAACTCATTTGAATATTTTCGCTTTTAAGTTCATCAAGAGCATTCTTAAAAATATCATAATAAAAGATAACAAATGTATAATCCGATACCGCACCAGCCTCTCTTAAGGCTTTGATAAAATTGAGCTTAGAGCTTCCCTCGGAGGTCAAATCTTCCACAAGGAGAATATGATCGCCTTCATCAAAATCGCCCTCTATACGAGCACCACGGCCAAAACCTTTCGGCTTTTTGCGAACATATTGCATGGGCAAGCCTAAACGCTCTGCCACCATGGCTGCAAAAGGAATGCCTGCAGTTTCTCCACCTGCAATACCCTGAAGCCTCTCAAAGCCAATATCGCGGGAGATTGTCGCTGCAGCAAAATCCATCAATGTTGAGCGAACCCTCGGAAAAGAAATGATTTTTCGGCAATCAATATAAACAGGGCTTTTACGACCTGAGGTCAGAATAAAAGGGTCATTGGGGCGAAAATGTACGGCCTCAATCTCAAGGAGCATCTTGGCTGTGAGTTCGGCAATTTCTTCTTTGGGGGCAAAATGGGAGACTTGTATCATCTGATAGGCTACCTTATGTTCTATTAAATCTTTGGCATATCATAACGATTTTTTTTGTAAGATGCAAAGAAAGAGGTCGAAATATTTTTGATTTTTTTCTATATTAATAAAAACGATAAGCTGGAGATAATCATGACAAACCCCATTTATGTAGCCGTTGATAAGCCGAACCTAGATGCTGCTATTAGCCTATGCCAACAGATTAAAGCCTATGTGGGTGGTATAAAATTGGGCAAAGAATTTATTGCAGGCTGCGGTCCTGAGGGCATAAGAACCATAGCTGAGCTGGGGCTTCCCATTTTTGCGGATGTCAAATTTCATGATATTCCCAATACGGTTGCATCAGCTATTTTGGCTCTTGCTCCCTTAAGGCCTGCTATTATTAATGTTCATACGGCGGGCGGAAGCAAGATGATGCAAGCTGCTGCTGCGGCATGTCAACAAATCGAAAAGCAATATCACTATCGCCCTCTTATTATTGGGGTAACCATATTAACATCTCTTAGCCAAGAGGAGATTGAAGAAGTTGGCTACCAGCTTCCTATTGCGGAGCAAACGTTGCTTTTGGCCAAACTTGCCCAAAGCTCAGGACTTGACGGGGTGGTCTGCTCGAGCCATGAGATTAAGGCAATAAAAGAGGCTTGTGGTCAGGATTTTAAAACAATCGTCCCTGGTATTCGCCCCTCATGGGCTGCAGCGGGCGATCAGACTCGCATTATGACTCCTAAGCAAGCTCTTGCAGAAGGTGCGGATTATCTTGTCATTGGCCGCCCGATTACTCAGGCTGACAATCCAGCTCAAGCTTGCCAAGATATTTTAAACGAGCTATAGCAGCAATAGTTGCCCGAAGCAAGGCGGAGGCTTTATGATTTTCTCCTCCTGCAGAGGGAATATATTCGCTGATGCGACATAAGATAATATGATTACCTATATTATGACTTCTTCTTTGAGATACTCTTTCTTTGGGTATCCCAAAACTCTATCCGTTTGCTGATTTCCTTTTCGTAACCCCGCTCATTAGGGGTATAAAATTTTTGCCGTCCAAGTTCATCAGGAAAGCAATCTTGCCCCGAAAACGCATGCTTATGGTCGTGGTCATATTGATAACCCTCGCTATAACCTATATCTTTCATCATCTTAGTGGGAGCATTCATCATCCGCATTGGAGGGCTCATGGAGCCTGTCGCCTGAGCTATGGGGGTCATCTTTTTAAGAGCCACATTAACCGCATTAGACTTTGGAGCGGTTGCACAATAGATAATGGCTTGAGCTAACGGCAAATGCCCCTCAGGAAAACCCAACCGCTCATAAGCTTGCCAAGCAGCTTGAACCTGTACCATACAATGGGGGTCAGCCAAGCCAACATCTTCTGATGCAAAAGCAGCCATACGCCGTAAAATATATTTAGGGTCTTCACCACCATCAATCATACGGCCATAATAATAAAGAGCCGCATCTACATCCGAAGCCCGCAAACTTTTATGAAAAGCCGATATTAA
>JBKEBO010000066.1:0-4139 GCA_047973205.1 Alphaproteobacteria bacterium
AGTCTGTCATAAATCAGACTTATAGTAATATTGAATATATACTTATAGATGGCGCAAGTAAAGATTCAACTGTTGATATTATTAAAGAATATGAGCCGCTTGCAAAAGATAAGGGTATAGACTATAAGTGGATAAGTGAATCTGATAATGGGATATATGAAGCCATGAATAAGGGGCTAGAAATTGTAATTGGAGAATGGGTAAATTTCATGAATTGTGGAGATGTGTTTTATGACAACTCCATTTTATCTAAAATATTTATTGGTAACACTTACGATGAAGATATTATTTATGGTAGCTATAAGGTAAAGCATAATAATAAAATAAAAGATGGAAAAAGTAGACCTTTAGACGATATTTGGAAAGGAAATTTTGTTTGTCATCAGTCGGTATTTGTTAAATCTCCAATACTCAGGAAGTATAAATTTAATGAAGCGTTTAGGATTTCTGCGGATGCGGATTTCTTTTATAGGGCATATAAGGATGGATTAAAATTTAATTGCATTGATGTCTGTGTTTCAGTTTTTCTTGCAGGAGGCATTAGTGACTCTAATAGAATAGAGGCAATAGTAGAAGACTGGTTTATTGTAGATAAGAACCTCAAGGTTAATATGTTTTTCATTTCTCGAATCTTTGTTGAAATACATAAGATCGCAGTTAAGTGGCTCCTAAGAAAAATTGGAGTTTGATAAGCTTGTCAGTTCTGATATAAAGCATTAATTCTTCTTTGTAAGATTATTTCTTCTTTTATTATGATTAGAGTAGCCTTAATACTTCCATCCCTTGCAAACAGAGGTCCTGTTATTGTTGCAAACGAGTTGGCTAGAAGGTTAGCAGAGCATGGACATATTTGCACTGTCTATTATTTTGATGATATACAAGATCTTGACTTTCCCTGTAAGACAATACGGATAAAAGAGTCAGAAAAAATTGATTTTGAAAAATATGATGTCATACATAGTCATGGCATGAGACCCGATAAGTATATCTATAAAAATAAACCAAAGCATAAAATATCTACTCTTTTTATCTCCACTCTTCACAACTATATATTCGAAGACCTCAAATATCAATATAACCTTCTTATCTCAATATTCTTTGGCAGACTGTGGATAAATTGGCTAAGCCGACATGATATAATTGTTACGTTAAGCCAACATGCTGTGGAATACTATCGCAGGAGGATTTCCGCGGAGAAACTGACCTTTGTATTCAATTCTAGAACAATAGATAGCTCTAAAAGTTTATCGCAAGACGAACGTCTAGAGGTGAAAGCATTTAAAGGAGAATCAACGCTAATAGGTGTCAATTCGCTTCTTACCCCAAGGAAAGGTGTAGATTTATTAATCTCCAATTTACACCGTTTACCCGAATACAGACTTTTTATTGTTGGAACTGGTAAGTCACAGAAACATCTGGAAAAACTTGCGGATAAATGTGGGGTAGCCAATCGTTGCTACTTTGCTGGATATCGAAAAGACGCCTATCGTTATCTAGGTTATTATGATATTTTAGCAATGCCAAGTCGCAGCGAGGGCTTTGGATTATCACTCTTAGAAGCGGCATATTACCAAGTGCCAGTTGTAGCGTCTGACATCCCAATATTTAAAGAGATTTTCACATCTGATGAAGTTTCATTTTTTAACCTTAATAATCCATCTACAATAGTTAATGCTATTCACAAAGCAACAAGTAATGAGGATATGGCAAATAAAATGAATAGAAAATATAGAGAAAAATATTCGCCGGAAATGTTTTATGAACAATATTTGAAAATATATAATGGAGAATTTTAGTGTCTTGATATCAGTATATCACAAAGAAAAGGCAGAGAATCTGAAACAGGCACTAGAAAGTATATGGGACAACCAAACTTTAAGACCATCTGAGATTGTACTTGTTAAGGATGGTTTGTTAAACCAAGAACTTGATGAGCTTATAGATGATTTTTCAAGAAAAGCTCCTTTGAAAATATTATCTTTAAAAGAGAATTTGGGATTAGGCAAAGCATTAGCATTGGGACTACAAGAGTGCTCTAATGAGATTATTGCACGAATGGATAGTGATGATATCTCTTTTCCTGGTAGATTTGAGAAACAGATAGACTTTTTTAAGACTAATCCAGATGTGTCAGTTTTAGGGGGGCAGGTTTCAGAGTTCCAAGGCGATACTTCAAACGTCGTTGGGCATAGAAAGGTTCCGAAAACACACCTCCAAATAATAAAGTTTGCTAAGAAGAGAAGCCCTTTTAATCACCCTGCTGTGGTATTTAAGAAATCTGTCGTTCTCTCTGTTGGGAATTATCAGGATTTTAAGTTTATGGAAGATTATCATTTATGGCTTCGTATTATAGGGAAAGGGCATATATGTGCAAATCTTGCAGACGAAATACTTTATTTTAGAATGAGCGATGATGTTATAGGGAGGAGACACGGATGGTTTTATTTTAAGCAAGAGTGTAGGTTGTCGCTATTGGCAAAGGATCTTAATGTCATAAATATTTTTGAGGTGGCATTGAATATACTATTAAGAGGGGCTCCTAGATTGTTACCAAAAACAATTTTAAAACTCATATACATCCGATTACGCCAAATGGGCTGATTTGCATGTATACTAAGTAAAACATGATTTTGACACTCGAACTGATATTCTATATATTTCTCTGCTTTGTTGGACTATTGTTCTGTGTAACATCAATCAAGTCAGAAAAGACTTATTTTGCAGTTACTCTTACGCTATTTATAGGATACTCCATAATTACACGATATGCAGGTCTAGACATAGATATGAAAACATATGCAGAGGCTCTGAAGTATGATTTTATATCTTTGTACTACTTGGCAGAGCCAGTGTACTGGTTATCATCCAGATATGTGTATAAAATTCTGCAATCGGAGGAGTTGACCTTTATATTTTATGATGTTCTGTCCTTCCTTCTTGTATTAAAAGCCAGAAAGAGAATGGAGTTTCCTCAATATTTTCCCTATCTTTTTCTTTTATTTTTCCCTGCTGTCATGGGCTTCAATAATGTATATCGACAATACCTTTCTTATTCCATATACTTATTCTTCATGTCATTAGTTATTACAAATGCTAAGTTCATGAAGAAGAGTATCTGGTTATTAATTGCAATCCTCACCCACAATGTTGCTGCGCTATTTTCGCCTTTTTTTTTATTGTAAACGACAAGCCTCACATTAGCTATAAGGCATTGGTCATTGGAGCTTCAGTAATTGCCATATTGCCAATTGCTATTTCTAGCAAGTCTAACTCTGAAACCGGAACATTAGGTGTTGGAGCATATATTTTTGTTTTGTTTTGCCTATTCGCTTGTTATAATTTATCATATCAGATGAGATTTAATGGACTTTCTGCAAAGTTTTTCTACTTCATTGTATATAATTTTCTATTAATATCTGTTTCTGCTGTCATGATGGGGGGAGCTCAATCCAAAAGAGTAGGTATGTACTCCCTAATGGCTTGTTTGATACCAGTAGTAATGGCAATAGAAAATAATTTTGCCCATAAAATAGTTGTTAGAGTTTTTTTGTATACAGCTTTAATTTCTGCAACATTTTTATTTTCAAGCTCTATGAGTATGTTACTTACCTAAAAAAATTAAACAAAAATTTTCCTCAACTTGTGGAATAAAATAGTATACAATTTTCTCCCAAGACGACCATAAGCTACGGCTTATACATAGGTCATGGTTTTGGCGTAATTATTAACCCAACAACAATAATAGGAAATAATTGCAACTTGTCTCAGTTTGTAACTATCGGTTCCAATAAAGGTAAAGCTGCAGTGATAGGAGATAATGTTTACATTGATCCCTCAACGTGTATTGTTGAAGATGTACATATTGGTAACAATGTAACTATTGGAGCGGGGTCTGTTGTTGTTAAGGATGTTCCCAACAATGCAACTGTTGCAGGAGTTCCTGCTCGTATACTTAATTACAATGACCCAGGGAGATTTGTTAATAAAAGGTTTGAATTATAATTTATAGATCTCTCTATACAAGTTCATAGAGAAGAACAAGGACGAGATAACGTTTGAGAGCGAATAGTCTATTGATGCTGTGATACTATGATGTAAAAGTAAATAATGCAAATGAGTTGATGAACAGTTTCAATCAA
>JBKEBO010000027.1:0-24347 GCA_047973205.1 Alphaproteobacteria bacterium
TCCGATTTTGCCCATCATCTCACCCAAATGGATAGCCTTAGCCCTAAACGCTTAAAAGCTTTAGCTAAACATAATCACTTTGACTATAATGGCGAAACCGCTCAAGAACTTTTGGAGCAAAAAAAGCTTTCTTTTTGCTTTATTATTGCAGGGCAAGGACCTAAAGCTTATGGTATGCCTGAAATGTTTTCTCCATCACAAAACTTACGCCATCATCAACTCTTAGAAGCCACATCTATTTTGCTTACAGATGGTCGTTACTCTGGCGTAACAAAAGGAGCTTGTATTGGCCATGTTACCCCTGAAGCTTTTGAGGGTGGAGCTATTGGTGCTCTTAAAGATGGTGATATTTTATGGCTTCAACTCAAAAATAAAAAAATTGATATTATGGATGCTCAAGCCTTCGATAACGGCAAAACTGTTTATGCTGAAGATATTCTAACATCTGAGCGAAAGAACTTACTCGACCATCGCAACAAAGTTGCTACAAAACGTTTATATGAGATTGCCGCTTGTAATGTTTTAGCTGATGTTACTTCTGCCGAAAAAGGTGTTGTTCCTAAAATGGTTGATATGCGTGCAACAATCAAGATACAAAGGAAAAAATAATGCAAGATCCTATTCCTATGGTGGCTATTTTACGTGGCATAGAAGAGCATGAAATTATTGAGCATGGTGAAATTTTACTGAATGCTGGCTATAATATGATTGAAGTACCTTTGAATTCACCCAACCCTTTTGCCTCTATCAAAAAACTTGTTAACTATTGTGGTAATAACGCCTATATTGGTGCAGGAACAATAACAAAATTAGAATATATCTCTCCTCTTAAAGAAACAGGGGCAAACCTAGCCATAACACCAAACTTAAATCTAGATATTCTTAAGGCTTTAACAAAAGAAAGCTTCTTTACTTATCCTGGAGTTTTTAGTCCGTCCGAGGCCTTTACCGCCCTTAAGTATCAACCCGCTGGCTTAAAAATATTTCCTGCCGATAGCCTTGGTGCTAGATATATAAAAAATATTCGGGCTATTTTACCAAAAGATATACAAATCATCCCTGTTGGTGGTATTTGTGTTGGCAATATGGCTGAGTTTTGGTCCGCTGGAGCTAGTGGCTTTGGCTTAGGTTCAGCTCTTTATAAGCCTCAGATGAATATTGCCGATTTTAAATCTAAAGCTCATGACTTTATGGACGAGTTTAACCGTCTAAGAAATCTATAAAAAAGGAAGCTATAATGACACATAATCTTTCTCATATTGCCATTGACTGGGGGACAAGCAACTTTAGAGCTTGGCTTATTGATAAGGATAATCATATTTTATCCTTTAAAGAAAGTGATAAAGGGTTGCTATTCTTACAACAAAATAAATTTGAAAGCTACCTCTATCAACAAATAAAAGATTGGTATATACCTGATTTACCCATTATTATGTGCGGTATGGTGGGAAGTCAAAAAGGTTGGCAAGAAGTTCCTTATATTCCTTTTTCTGAAATAATGCTAAAACTTCCTTCTTCCTTAGCTCAAGTCCCCAATACACAAGGTTTTAATATTCGTATTGTTGCAGGCTGTTCTTTAACAAATAAGCATTTTGATGTGATGCGTGGAGAAGAAACTCAGACTTATGGCTTCTTATGCGAAAACCCAAATTATACAGGATTGCTATGCTTACCTGGAACTCATAGTAAATGGGTTATTTGTCAAGATGGTATCCCCTTAACCTTTTATAGTTTTCTAACGGGTGAACTTTTTAATATTTTATCTAAATACTCCATTTTATCTTCTATGCTTAGAGATAGCTGGGACGATGCAAGCTTTAGACAAGGTGTAAATAAAGCAATAAGTAATCCTGCTCTTTTTTCACACTTTCTTTTTGGGATACGTGCTCAATCCCTTTTAGAAGAACAATCTTTAATAGATCCCACCTCTTTTTTGAGTGGGCTTAGCATTGGTTTAGAGCTTAGTGCTATGCAATCTTATATTAAAGAGTATCAAAATATAACTTTTATTGGTAATGCAAAGCTTATGGAAAATTATCAAAAGGCAATAAATATTATCAGCTCAAATTCACAACAATATGATACAACAACAGCAACCTTAATGGGGATATACTATATTGTTAAATCACTCTAGTGCATTATTCCATAAGGATAATGGTTTTGTTTTTTTTGAGGCTTTGAGCGATGTTGATAATACGTTGGTTGCTGCTGCCTTTAAAGCTTAGCTCAGGGTGGAAAAGTCGCTGGATAAATCGACCATCCACCAGAACATCAATATATTGCATGAATGGCTCTTTAGCAATTTCCTCATATTTGTAGCCTGTATAAACCCATATGTTACAACCAAGAATATCTTTTAGCCTCTTGACTAAATCATGAAATTCATCAAAGTTATAAAGAGGGTCTCCTCCTGTAAGAGTTATACCATTTAACAAAGGGTTAGCCTTATATTTTTTTACAATATCTGCAAACATAACATCATCTAAGACTTCCCCATTGTTAGGACACCAAGATTGCGGATTATGACAACCAACACAACCATGGCGACAGCCACTTAAGTATAAAGACATCCTAAGCCCTGTGCCGTCGCTAATAGTTTCATCAACAATATCTATGATCCTCATAGATGCTTAACTCTATCTTTCTCTTCAGCTTTTTTTGCTCCATTCCACGAGCTTAAGTCACCTGTAAGATAACCTGTAATTCGACGAATTCTCCTAATATTTTGGCTCGCACATTTTGGACATTTAGCATAAATAATCCCATGATAATTACACTCACCACATTGATCTACAGGGTGATTAATGGAGCCATAACCAATATTGTTATCATACATTGTTTCAATGATTTTTAATAAGGCTTGAGGGTTCTTTTTGGCCTCGCCATCAACTTCAATATAGGTGATATGCCCCCCTGTGGTTAGGCCGTGAAATGGGGCTTCTATTCTAATTTTATCAAAGGCATTTACCTTACCTTTTACATCCACATGGAAAGAATTCACATAGTAATCTCGGTCATTTACACCTTCTATAATTCCGTAAGCTTGCTTATCTAAACGGGTAAAACGTCCGCTTAAGCCCTCGGCTGGTGTGGCTAAAAGTGAAAAGTTCAACTGGTGTTTATCCTTTAATTTCTGAACCTTATCACTCATTGCTAAAATAACATCATAAAAATACGCCCGAACATCTTCACTTTCACCATGGCCTTGGCCAAAAAGAGCCACCATCGCATTATGACCACCGATAAAGCCAATGCCTAGCGTACCACTATTTAAGATATCACCCACCTGCTGAGCCGATTTTTTCTTACAACCACCACGCCATATATCGTTAGTCATCATAAAAGGATATTGCATAATAAGAGCTGTTTTTTGATATTCTAAACGCTCCAAAAGTTGCTCCGCCACAATATCTGCCATATCAAGAACTCTTTGTTTAAAAAGCTCTTTTCTTTGTTCTACATCGTCATATTCTTGAGCTACTTCTATGGCGAGCCTTACAATATTAATAGTTGTAAATGATATATTACCTCGCCCTATGGAAGATTTTTCACCATGAAGATTTTCGAATACTCTCGTTCTGCATCCCATTGTTGCAACTTCATATTTATATCTTTGCGGATCATTGATATCCCATTTTTCATGATAATTAAAAGGTGCATCTAAAAACAAATAGTTAGGAAATAAGCTCGTTGCATTTGTTTTGATAGATTGAAGAAATAAGTCAAAGTTTTTATCGCAAAAATCACTATTTAAAAATGCTTCATCCCATACAGAAGTATTAGCCGCCTTTTGAAGGTCTTCATTTGAGTAATTCACCCCTTTTTTCACCTTAAAAATTTGGATAGGAAAAATAGGTGTTTCCCCATTGCCTAGCCCTGCTTTGGTTGCTTTGAGAATATTCCTGATAACCATCCGCCCTTCTTCGGAAGTATCCGTGCCATAATTAATCGAGCTAAATACAACCTGATTTCCTCCACGGCTATGCATTGTATTCAGGTTAAAAATAACACCTTGCATCGCTTGGTATGTATCGCTATCTGTTTGTTCATAAGCGATTTTTGTAATTTTCTCTAAATCAATATCAAGGGTTAAGGCCTGCCTTATTGCAGCCATATCAATATCATCAATCTTTTTAATACTTACATCAACAATCTCCTTAAGATTGCAGCTCAATTTATTATCTGTAATTTGAATAAACTCATCTAATATCTTTGTAAAATTCTTTTTGAAGCTTTTTAAAACACCAGAAGCCATAAAAAAGTCAAATGCAGGTATAGCTTGACCTCCATGTTGCTCATTTTGATTGGTTTGAAAGATAATCGTGGCCAAAGTTGCATAAGTTTCAATAGATTGCGGCGTTTTTATTTTACCATTTTTCGTTGCAAACCCATTCTTATAAAGATTATCTAAGCCATATTGAACACATGTTGTTGTTTTACTTGCATAATAATCAAGATCATGGATATGAATATAGCCATCTTCATGGAGCTTAGCATGGGGTTCACTCAATAGATAATTAAGGGCATAATCTTTTGAACTCAATGAGGCAATTTGCATCATTTGACCTGCTGGCGTATGAGCCGCCATATTGGCATTTTCCTTTGTTAAGTCGTTGTTTTCAATATTAATAATACCATTAATACTTTCTTTAATAATCTGACTTTGACTACGAGTCTCCCGGCGTTTTTCCCGATATTTAATATATCTTTTGGCCACATTCGGATGCTGCTGCATCAATGCTTGTTCAACTAAATCCTGAATATTTTCAATATTAATCGCATCATAGCATTGTTTTTCAATATCTTCGGCTAAATGACCAATTATATCTGGTGAACCTAATTCTATCTCTCGTTTAAATGCTTGATATATAGCGTTTTCAATACGATTACGATCAAATATTTCTAACTCGCCACTGCGTTTTTCTACTCTCATTTTTATTGCCTTTCATACACCCCTATCCCAGGGAGAACTATTAAAAAAGCTGCACTTCAAACGAGAATGTTGCGAGAGGCCATAGTGCAATGCACCTAGTATATTTTGACCTTACCCATCCTAATCCCAGAAGAAGTGAGCGTCTAAATTACTATGAGGCAGGTCTACTGGCTGAACATCATTTTACTCTAACACCTTCCCGAAAAACTTCAGTGGTATAATGTTATTTCATCCGTATCACAGTTGCTGGGACAGCTTTGGATTTTTTGTATAAAAACAGACTATTCTGTCTTTTGCAAAGTACCAAATTCCCTTTTAAGCACATATTATGCACCCGATAGTAAAAACTACAATTTTATTGGTATCACATCCTTATAATGGATGCAAGAAGATTATAAAAATGCACCATCCTCAAAAAAGGAGAGGATGATGCATTGACTTAAATTCGCTATGTTTGAGAAGTTACCTAAGGCATAGGATAATTTTGAGCAACATAATCGATATCCTTATCGCCACGTCCGCTTAAGTTAATCAGAATCGTCTCACTAGGAATATCTTTTGCAAGCTTCATGGCATAAGCCACCGCATGGGAAGATTCTAATGCAGGAATAATCCCCTCCAAACGTGAAAGTTTATAAAAAGCATCAATAGTATCTTCATCATTTGCACCGCCTGCAATGGTACGACCACTATCAAACAAAAAGGCTTGCTCTGGACCTACCGATGGATAATCCAAACCACTTGCTACCGAATGTACAGGAGCAGGCTCACCCGCATCATCTTTGAGCATAATCGAGTTAAATCCATGCATCACCCCTTCGCTTCCATAGGCCAAAGATGCCGCATGCTCACCTAATTTTGTTGATTTTCCTAAAGGTTCTACCGCATGAAGCTTGGTGTAATCTTCAATAAAAGCACTAAAAATACCCATGGCATTACTACCACCACCCACACAAGCTACAATATGATCAGGTACACCCCCAACAATTTCGGCAAATTGTTCTTTGGCTTCAAAGCCAACAATTGACTGAAAATCTCTAACCATTTGTGGAAAAGGATGTGGGCCAACAATAGAGCCAATGGCATAAAATTGATGCACAGGGTCTTTTAGATAGGCCTCAAAAGCCGAGTCCACGGCTTCTTTGAGTGTTTTTAAGCCAAAGGAAACAGGGATAACTTTTGTCCCTAATATCTGCATACGGATAACATTGGGGGCTTCTTTGGCAATATCCACCTCACCCATATGTATCTCGCATTCTAGGCCAAAATAGGCTGCTGCCGTTGCTAAGGCAACTCCATGTTGGCCTGCTCCTGTTTCGGCAATTAGCTTGGTTTTGCCCATATATTTGGCCAACAAAGCCTCTGCCATACAGTGGTTAAGCTTATGGGCTCCCGTATGGTTTAAGTCTTCACGTTTAATATAAATCTGAGCCCCACCGCAATATTCTGTAAGCCTTTTAGCATAGGATATAGGTGTGGGTCTTCCCTGAAAGTTCTTACGGATGCTCGCAAGCTCATCCAAATAGGTTTGCGAATGCTTAAGACTATCGTAAGCAGCTGTAATTTCGGCAAAAGCTTGCTCTAATTGTGGTGGGATGAATGAGCCACCAAATTTTCCGAAGTAACCTTTTGCATCTGGATAGTTTTTTATATGTGGTTTAGTCATTATTATCTCCCTTTTTTGAGGCTATATCAACCAGTATATGCAAAAATTATAAAGAATACAAATCTATGTTTAACTATCCAAATAGATTATGATGAGATAAGTTAAAAATCAAGCTCGCTAAAGTTTTTTTTTGAAACAAAAGAATAACAAATGCTTAAGCCCTCCCTATAGCTTCTCTCTATAAAAATCCCAGAAATCTCCCATAAAACAAATTGGACAGCATATATATTTATGCATCTATACTATGAATATATAAATTCTTTGATGTGGGGTTATTTAAAATGAAAAAAGTACTTCTTTCCTTTATTTTCTTAATGCTTCTTTCGGCTTGTGGTGCAGGTATGGATATGGCACAACAATCTCTTGTCTCTGAAGATACGATTGATAATCCTGAACAAAAAGATAAAGACGATGTAACCAACCCTTCCGAAAGTAGCGATATTGACGATACGCAAGATAATATTGAAAATAATAAGCCTTCTAAGCCAACAAAACCGACTGAACCTCCTAAGCCTGTTGAACCACCTGAGCCTCCCCACAAAAAATTCCCTCTTGTTCAAAGGCAAACTATTGTTTTACAAGATGGCCGCGAGATTACCATTAACAATCCAAAAAATATTTTAGATACTGCAATTCTGCAAATCCGCAAAACAGGAGAGCTCATTTATAAAGGGCTAAAACCCTCATATGGGCAAACTACCCAAGCAGGCATTTTAAAAGATAGTAAAAATCATAGTGTTTTCCCTGTTATTATTATTAATCATGGCCACGAAACAAACAATATTCCAAAAGGAGGCCACTGGGAAGGCTCTTATTATGGAGAGTTTCAAGGCAAAGAAAATGCCTATGATATTTTAGGTAATGCTCAAGCAAACCTTGACCTTACCAATGATAAAATTGATGGCCAAATTAACAATCTTTATTCTAAACCTGCCGATACGAATTTAAGCCGGCATCGTTTAAATGGGCAAATGGAATTCTCGGGGCAAATTCAAGATGGACAATGGTCAGGAACTGCCTTATCTCACGACCTCATGAATCCTGAAACAGGTCAAGCTTTCTTAAGCACAAACGGAACAACCAATGGTGCATTTATCTCTAAAGAACATGAAAATATCGCTTCTGATGCAGCAGGACAAGTGACATTAACCGATAAAGACGGACAAGGCTTTACAGGTTCCTTTGTTATGCAACATCGACCTTAAAGCCCCTTTGAGCCAAGTTTGCAGAATCATCTTGAAATATATTTTTCATTTTTCTAGATTTTTTGGAGTATTTCACTTTTAAAAATAAAAAACAACCAAGCTTAAAAGCTTAGTATTTCTCTCAAATACAAGTTTTCATAAAAGAATTTTTTAGACAAAAGCTTTACCTCGCTCTTATCTTGTTGCATACTAATCAAAAGCAAAATTCCCTATAGCATATGGGGGGTAGCTTACTGTTTAAAAAATGAATTCACATCTTGCTTGTATCTAAGCTTGAGCTATAAGGAAAATAGGTAAAACACATGAAAAAACTTAAATTAATTTTAGCTGCAACAACTATTTTAATGGGTGCTGCTGCTATGGCCGAAATTAAACCTGCTGTTGTTTATGATTTTGGTGGTAAGAATGATGGTAGCTTCAACGAGAACACTCTAAACGGTGTTACCAAATTCTCTGAAGAAACGGGCATTAAAATCAGCGACTTTGAAACAAATAACGAAGCTCAGTTCGAACAAGTTCACCGTCGTTTTGCCCAAAGAAAATTCAACCCTATTTTAGCGGTTGGCTTTACACAATCACAAGCTTTAGCTTCTGTGGCTGAACAATTCCCTGATACACAATTTGGTATTTTAGACTCTGTTGTAGAGCTTCCTAATGTTCAATCTATTTTATTTAAAGAGCAAGAAGGTTCTTTCTTAGTTGGTATGTTAGCTGCAATGAAAACTCAAACAAATACAATTGGTTTCATTGGTGGTATGGATATTCCACTTATTCGTGCTTTTAGCTGTGGTTTCGAGCAAGGTGCACGCTTTATCAATCCTGATATCAAATTCTTAGAAAATATGATTGGTACAACTGGTGAGGCTTGGAACAACCCAGTACGTGGTGGTCAGCTTGCCCAAACACAAATCGACCAAGGAGCTGATATTGTTTTTGCTGCTGCAGGTCAATCAGGACGCGGTGTCTTAGAAACAATGGCCAAAGCTAAAAAATATGGTATTGGTGTGGATAGCAATCAAAACCATTACGAGCCAGGTTATGTCTTAACATCTATGCTTAAGCGTGTGGATGTTGCTGCTTATAACTTCATGAAAGAAGCACAAGCGAATGACGGCAAACCAACAGGTGGTTTTAAGCATCTTGGTTTAGCCGAAGGTGGTGTTGATTGGGCTCTTGATGAATATAATCGTGATTTAATTACACCCGAAATGGAAAAAACTGTGAATGATGCCAAACAAATCATCATTGATGGTAAAGTGAAGATTCACGACTATCGCGATACAGATAGCTGCGTTATTAGCGAAGCTAAAATAAGCAACTTTATTAAATAAAGTTACATAAAAACAAAGAGGGTTCTCTTAAAAAATAATAGAGAACCCTTTTATTTTATGTATTTTCTGAAGTCCTTTGACATTTTAGGAAAAATCACGATGACTGAGCAAAATGAGCAAATTGCTTTAAAACTTGAAGATATCTCCAAGACATTTGGATCTGTTAAAGCCAACCAAGATATTGATATTGAGGTTAAAAAAGGGACTATTCACGGTATTATTGGAGAAAATGGTGCTGGAAAATCCACCTTAATGAATATTATTTACGGTTTTTATCAAGCCGATACGGGTCATATTTACATTAACGGTAAAAAAGTTAAAATTCACAATTCCTTAGAGGCTATTGACTATGGTATTGGCATGGTTCACCAACATTTTATGCTGGTTCAACCTTTTAGTGTTTTAGAGAATATTGTTTTAGGTACTGAAGATAAATTCACCACCAAATCAACCTTAGAGCAGGCAAGGCAGACCCTAAAAAATCTTAATGATAATTATGGGCTTTATGTGGACCCCGATGCTTTAATTGAAGACCTTCCTGTTGGGGCTCGCCAGCGAGTTGAAATTCTTAAAGCTTTGTATCGTAAGGCTCAAATTCTAATTTTAGATGAACCTACAGGTGTGCTTACACCCCAAGAGGCTGAGGCTCTTTTTGAAATTTTAGATGCCCTTCGTAACGAAGGTGTTACCATCTTGCTCATTACCCATAAGCTTAAAGAAATTATGGCAATTACCGATAATGTTTCGGTTATGCATCATGGTCGTATGGTAGCTCACCGTAAAACTAGCGAGACAAATACTGCAGAGCTTGCGGAACTTATGGTCGGGCGTAAAGTTCGCCTTGATATTGATAAAAGCGAGGCTAATCCTGGTGAAACTTTAGCTAAAGTAGAAAATGTTTCTGTTTTTGATGATTTAGGTGTAGAACGCTTAAAATCAGTTAGCCTAGAAGTTCGCCGTGGTGAAATTGTTGGCATTGCAGGTGTTTCGGGCAATGGTCAAACCGAACTTATTGAGGCCATTGCGGGTATGCAGGCCATTGCCAAAGGAAAAATCACTGTTATGGGGCAAACCATCACTCCTAAAAAGCGAGTATCACCTGCTCTTATGCGAGAGATTGGTGTTGGTCATATTCCTGAAGACCGCTTAAAACATGGCCTTGTTAAAAACTTTTCGGCTGAAGAAAATAGCATCTTAGGTTTTTCTTGGAGCAAAAGATGGAACTCAAAGCTTTATATGAGCTTAGCTAAGGTGCGAGAAAATTGTTTGAATATCATGGAAAAATGGGATGTTCGTCCGCAAAATCCAAGCTTACGTTCGGCTGATTTTTCTGGTGGCAACCAACAAAAGCTTATTGTTGGCCGTGAGATTGAAGAAAATCCTGAGCTTATTCTAATTGGTCAACCTACTCGTGGCGTGGATATTGGTGCTATCGAGTTTATTCATAAAAGTATTGTTGAACAACGAGATAAAGGCTGCGGTATTTTGCTTGTATCGGTTGAACTTGATGAGGTGATGAGTGTGGCCGATCGGATTTTGGTTATGTTTGATGGCCGCATTGTTGGTGAAGTTAAAGCCTCGGAGGCTGATGAAAAAACATTAGGCCTTATGATGGCTAATGCCTATGAAAAAGAGGAGGCTTAAGTAAAGATGAAAAAAATTAAAGATCCCGATGCACTCCCCGCATCCATTGAGTTTTTACTGATACCATTAATCAACCTTATTTTAGCTTTTTTCGTAGCTGGAGTGGTTGTACTGCTGATTGCCGAAAACCCTTTTCATGCCATTGGTTATCTATTTTTAGGAGCTTTTGGCTCTCTTGAGGGCTTTGGCTATACCTTATATTATGCGACAAGCTTCATTTTTGCTGGTCTTGCTGTTGGCCTTGCTTTTCAGGGAAAACTTTTTAATATTGGTGGTGAAGGGCAAGGACTTATGGGCGGTATTGGGGCAACTTTGGTTGTTTTGGCTTTTGACCATACATTACCTGCTTATATTTTGCTCCCCTTAGCCATTATTGCTGCCGCTGCATTTGGAGCTATATGGGGGTTAATTGCGGGTTGGATTCAAGCTTATCGTAATGGCCATATTGTGATTACCACCATTATGCTTAACTTTATTGCAGCAGGTATTTTAAGCTATCTTTTGGCTAATTTTCTTAAAAAACCAGGTGGCTCTACCGAAACCCGAGAGTTTTTAGCCTCAGGCCAAGTTCCTAGCTTTATTGAGCCTATCAATAAATTATTCCCCAATGCCTATTATTCTGCTCCTTTAAATTGGTCATTTATTCTAGCCTTAATATTATGTGCTGTTTATTGGTGGTATGTATGGCATACCAAATGGGGTTATCAACTTCGTGCTGTGGGACAAAATGAAGAAGCCTCACTATATGCAGGTATTAATTCTAAAAAACAAATTTTAATTACCATGCTCATCTCAGCGGCTTTTGCAGGGCTTATTGCCATTAATGTAATTTTAGGTGAAACCCATTCACTTAAACCAAATTTTGTTTTTGGAGCAGGCTTTACAGGTATTGCCGTTGCTCTTATGGGACGCAACCACCCTGTAGGCATTGTTTTTGCTGCTATATTATTCGGAGCTTTACAACAAGGCGGTACAGAGCTGCAATTTAACATCCAGCGTATTAGCCCTTATTTTGTTTATATGCTGATGGGGCTTGTGGTTTTCTTTTCTGGTGCTTTGGCTTATCAGTTTTATCCTTTCTTTTTAAAACGTTTTCCAAACAAACGCTTTATGAAGCCCCAGAGCCAACCAGCTACAACCGAAGCCAAAAAAGGAGCATAAGCTATGGATATTTTTCAAATTATTCCCAGTATCATTGGTGTAGCTTTAGCCATTGCAACTCCTCTTATTTTAACTTCAATGGCGGGTTTATTTTGCGAACGTTCTGGCGTTGTAGACATTGGTTTAGAAGGCAAGCTCAATATGTCTGCTTTTGCTGCTGCTTTAAGTTCTTACTTTATTACCATCAAATGGGGGCTTCCTATGGGTGCTGTGGTTGGTATTATGGCAGGTATGTTTGCAAGCTTTTTAATGTCGTTAGCCCATGCTTATGCTTGTGTTTCTAAGTCGGGCGATCAGGTTGTATCAGGTGTTGCCATTAACTTTTTTGCCACAGGCTTTACCATTGTTGTAACTCGAGCTTTATTTGGTAGTGGAGACACTCCTCCCATTAAGGTCAGTAGCGGTACTTTTGGTACGCTCTTTCCGAGTATTGATGGCTCAGGCATACTTATAAATGCCTATAATAAGATGATTGCTAACCAAAATATCCTCACATGGGTGGCCTTAGCACTCATTCCTATTATCTGGTGGATATTATATCGCACCCGTTTTGGTTTACGCCTGCGAGCTGTTGGCGAAAATCCTCAAGCGGTTGATACTGCAGGTATGTCCGTTAAAGGCCTACGTTATAAAGGGGTTCTTATTGGCGGATTATTATGCGGCATGGCTGGAACATATTTAAGTCTTGGTTCTTCATCCCTTTTTATTCGTGATATGGCTGCAGGCCGTGGCTATATTGCTCTTGTGGTACTTATTTTAGGCCGTTGGCGACCCATACCCACATTATTAGGCTGTTTACTCTTTGGTATCTTGCAAGCTTCTTCCGATTACCTACCTTTAGAGCCTGTACTCTTTGGCATATCCTTAGGCAATCTTTCACCTATCATGAATAGCCTTCCCTACATCTTAGTGCTGATTTTAATGATATTTATCGGACGCTCCGTTGCTCCTGCAGCATCAGGCGTTCCTTATAAAAAGGAAAGATAATATGAGCTTTAAGCCCGAATATCTTCAAGCGGCCAAACAAGCCATGGATAAAGCTTACGTCCCCTACTCTCACTTTCCTGTAGGAGTAGCACTTATTGGCCAAAATAATAAAACTTATCTTGGCTGTAATGTGGAAAATGCTGCCTATCCTATTGGTAATTGTGCTGAGCCCTCTGCCATTGCCGCTATGGTTTTAGATGGCTGCACCCAAATTAAAGCCATTATTGTTATGGGCAAGGGAAGCGAACTTGTAACCCCTTGTGGTGGCTGCAGACAACGTATTCGTGAATTTGCAAATGATGATACACCTATTTATATTTGTAGCCCCGATGCTCTTCGCTTAGAGACAAACTTGGCTGAGCTTTTACCCTATTCTTTTGGCCCTGATAATCTTAAAGATGTAAAGAAGAAATAGTCATGCAGTTTTTACCTCAAGATATTATCGCCCGCAAACGAGATGGATTTGCTCTTTTACAAGAACATATTGATGACTGGATTGCCGCTGTTGTCCATGATGAAGTTTCCGATGCTCAAATTGCCGCCTTAAATATGGCGATTGTTCTTAACGGAATGGAAACCGAAGAAATTGCTTACCTGACCCAAGCTATGGCTTATTCAGGCAATGTTATCAATTGGCCTTCCTATGGTGTTAACGGAATTATGGTTGACAAGCATTCTACAGGTGGTGTTGGTGATAAAACCAGCTTTCTAGTTGCCCCTATTTTAGCCGCTTGCGGTTGTTATGTTCCTATGATATCAGGCCGTGGTCTTGGCCATACGGGTGGAACATTAGATAAGCTAGAATCTATACCCAACTTTCGCACCCAATTATCCGAAGACGAATTTGCCCATCATGTTCAACAAAACCGTTTAGCCATTGTTTCGGCTACACAAAATATCGCCCCTGCTGATCGTCGCATTTATGCCGTTCGCGATGTAACCGCAACCGTACCTTCTTTAGCTTTGATTGTCAGCTCTATCTTATCTAAAAAGATAGCCTCAGGGACTCAAAATTTAGTCATGGATGTTAAATTAGGTACAGGTGGTTTTAACCAAGATATCGAAACGGCTCGCAATCTTGCTCAAATGTTAGTCAAGACTGCTGAGCTTGCCTCGATAAAATGTAGAGCCGTACTTTCGGATATGAATGAAATTTTAGGCCATTACGCAGGCAATAGCCTTGAAATATTAGAAGTTATCGAATGGTTTAATGGCAAAGGCGGACGCGATATCCGCCTCACAGAACTTTCTATGGAGCTAGCTTCTCAAAGCTTAATGAGTGCAGGACTTGAAGATAATATTGCATCGGCTCGAGAAAAAATCCGCTCTGTTATCGATAATGGCCGAGCAGCTGAATATTTCGAACGTATGATACAGGCTCAAAGTGGTATTAGTAATATCTTATCTGATTACAAAAAATATCTTCCCCAAGCCCCTTATATACATGATGTTTATGCTCAAAATGCTGGTTTTATTACAGCTCAAGATTGCCGCAGCCTTGGTCTTGTTATTGTTAAACTTGGTGGTGGACGTAGCCGCCCTAACCAAAAGCTTGATTTAAGCGTTGGTCTTTCCCATATTTGTAAGGTGGGCGATTTTGTTGATGAGCAAACCCCTCTGCTATCTATTCATGCTGCTTCTTTAGAAGATGCCTTGCATCTTGAACAAGAAGTCATAGCTGCTTTTGAAGTTAGCGATAATGCTCCCATCAACCATAATCCGAACCCTATTTTAGAAGTTATCTCATAAGAATTTATCAGGAGAAAAGAATATGCGTGCCTTTATTTTTGTTTTAGATAGCCTTGGCATTGGCCAAGCCCCCGATGCCGCTGATTTTGGTGATGTGGGAAGCGATACATTAGGCCATATTGCCACCGAATGTGCCAAAGGCCATTGTGATGAGCGTGGTCATAAAGGAGCATTGCATATGCCCAATCTTGCTGCCCTTGGTATGGCTCATGCTCATTATGGAGCAACAAACAAAGAGCTTGACGGTATAGCTCGCCCTGCAGAAACCATTGGTTTATATGGTTGGGCAAAGGAAATCTCTCGAGGGAAAGACACACCTTCTGGCCATTGGGAAATCGCAGGCCTACCCGTTGAGTTTGACTGGGGTTTATTTCCTGAAACAATCCCATGCTTTCCTGAAGAACTTGTGAGCGAATTCTTAGAAAAAACAGGACTTAAAGGCATATTAGCTAACAAACATTCCTCAGGAACAGTTGTTCTAGACGAGTTTGGTGAAGAGCATATCAAAACAGGCTATCCTATTTGCTACACCTCAGCAGACTCTGTTTTTCAAATTGCTGCCCATGAGAAACATTTTGGCCTTAAGCGTTTATTAGAAATTTGCGAAATTGCCAAACCTATTTGCGATAAATATAATATTGGCCGTGTAATAGCTCGCCCTTTTGTGGGTGAGAGTAAAGGCAACTTCACCCGTACAGCCAACCGCCGTGATTACACGACCGAGCCCCATGGCCCAACCATGTTAGACTATGTGGTCGAAAATGGTGGACAAATGGTAAGCGTAGGTAAAATAGCCGATATCTATGCCCATCGTTCTGTAACCAAAAAAGTTAAAGGCAAAAGTAATAAGGAAAACATCATCTTAGGCATAAACGAGTTCCGCATTGCCCAAGATAAAGACCTCGTTTTTGTTAACCTAGTAGATTTTGATGCCCTTTATGGCCACCGCCGTGACCCTGCAGGCTATGCCGCCGCCATAGAAGAATTTGATACTTATCTTCCTGAAATTTTAAGCTTAATGACCCCCGATGATTTGTTGCTTGTAACGGCTGACCATGGGTGCGATCCTACCTATCATGGTACTGACCATACAAGAGAATATGTTCCTGTACTTTTTTATAGCCCAAGCTTTAAAGGCCGCTCTGTTGGTGAACGTGCAACCTTTGCCGATATGGGACAAACCATTTGCCATTGGCTGGGAACTAAAGAGCTTGCTTTCGGAAAGTCTGTTCTTGATGACTAGTCATAACGGCTGGACCATTGCTTTTGATGCCGATGAAACCCTATGGCATAACGATGTTTTTTATAAAAAAGCTCGCAACGACTTCACCCATCTAATTGCTCCTAACGATGCCGATATTGCTCTAAAAAAGCTCCATGACCTAGAAAATAAAAACAGAAGCATTTATGGTTTTGGTATGCGTTCTGTTATGCTCAATATGATAGAACTTGCTGCCGAATATGACATAGCTTCTGCTCAAATTTTTGATATTTTACAAATAGGTAAGAAGGTTCTTAACCAGTCTTTTCCCTTAAGTGAAGGCATTGAAGACTTACTCAAAAGCCTAAAAGCACAAAATTACCGCCTTATTTGTGTAACAAAAGGCGACCTAAAAGATCAAAAATACAAAATGAGTACCACCCCTTTGGAGGGCTATTTTGAGCATATCGAAGTGGTTATTCGTAAAGATGAAAACGAATGGCAACATATTATCAAGATGCTTAATCTGAAACCACAGACCACTGTTATGGTTGGAGATTCCCTTAAAGGCGATATTCTACCTGCTCTCAATATGGGCTTTTTTGGTGTTTGGATTCCTCAAAAAAATATGCCCTATTTTGATGCTTATCAGCCCGAAAATATTCCCTCAAACAACCCCCGCTTTAAACAGCTTAGTCAAATAAACAAACTTCCACAATATTTAGAACATTTAAAAACCCAAAAAGGATGATAAAATGAAGCTCGCAAATGCACAACTCCTCCAAAGCCAAGCCTATATTAATGGTCTGTGGCAAAATGGTTCTAAAACCTATAACGTGTATAATCCAGCTGATGGCAAAATGATTGCAAAGGTGGCTTATTGTGGAAGTAAGGAAACACAAGCAGCCATTATGGCCGCTCATAAAGCCTTAAAAATCTGGCAAGCCAAAACTGCAGCAGAGCGAGGAATGATATTAAAAAAATGGGCCGATTTAATGATGAAGAATCAAGAAGATTTAGCCCATATTATGGTCTGTGAGCAAGGTAAACCTTTAAGTGAGGCAAAAGGCGAAGTCGTCTATGCAGCAGGCTTTTTAGAGTGGTTTGCCGAAGAGGGTAAAAGATGCTATGGCGATATTATTCCCACCCATGATATGAGCAAAAGATTGATGGTCATAAAGCAACCCATAGGTGTTATTGCTGCCATTACCCCATGGAATTTTCCGCTAGCAATGATTACCCGCAAAATTGCTCCTGCTTTGGCTGTTGGTTGTACGGCAATTGTGAAACCATCGGAAGAAACACCGCTTTCGGCCAATGCCTTAGCCGTATTGGGTGAGCAAGCGGGCATTCCAAAGGGGGTGTTGAATATCGTCTCAGGGGATGCCCCTGCCATAGGTGATGCCATTATGCAAAGCTCAGCGGTGCGAAAACTCTCTTTTACAGGCTCTACCTCTACGGGAAAATTATTGATGAGCAAAGCAGCCAATAGTGTCAAAAAGCTCTCCTTAGAACTTGGGGGAAATGCTCCTTTTATCATCTTTGAAGATGCAGATATTGATGCCGCAGTTGAGGGGGCAATTGCTGCTAAATATCGCAATACAGGTCAAACGTGTATTTGTGTTAATCGCTTTTATATTCATAATGATATCTACGATAGCTTTATTGCAAAATATAAAGAGAAAGTCTTGCAACTTAAAATAGGTCAAGGCTTTGAGGATAATGTGCAGCAAGGCCCGCTTATTAATCAGGCCGCTTTAGATAAGGTAGAAAGACTAGTTGGTGATGCATTACAACAAGGAGCTCAGCTTGTTTGTGGCGGTAAGGCGAGTGTGCTTGGAGGGCTTTATTATCAACCCACTATATTATCAGAAGTGCAACCACAAATGGCAATTGTTCATGAGGAAATTTTTGGCCCTGTATCTGTCTGCATGAGATTTTCGGATGAGGAGGAAGTTCTCCAAAAGGCAAATGATACAGCTGCAGGTTTAGCCGCTTATTTTTACACCCAAAATATCGCTCGCTCATGGCGAGTTTCGGAACAGTTGGAATATGGCTTAATTGGCTTAAATACAGGAGTTATATCTTCGGTCAATGCTCCCTTTGGTGGTGTTAAAGAAAGTGGTTTAGGCCGTGAAGGCGGCTCACAAGGCATTGATGAATATATAGAAATTAAATATATCTGTAGCAATGTTTAGATAGTCGGTTTCTGTTGCCAGGTACCGACCGAACCCCGTGTAGGTGCTTAAAAGCTTAAGCAGCTACGGCAAATGCGTTATTATCATTGGCATTTATCAATGTTTAGCCCGATAACGGCGGATACTATACCGTGTAAAAACTTTACCTTTACTACGCGTGTCGATCCTATTTCACCCCCGAAATATATCGGTAAATTTGGTGGAGGTGCTGGGTACCGCCCCCAGGTCCACAACGTCTATTCCATAGAGCGTTTATTACAATAGTTCCCAAAGGAACAATCTAAATATATAGCCGCTTTGACAAAAAATCAAGAGGCTTAATTTTGAGCATTATTTTACCCGATTTTACCCATTTTTGCCCGAATTTGTCCATTTTTGTCCACAAATATCCACTATTAGCCATTTATTAGCCAAAAAAATCCAAATAAGAAAAGTGTAGGAGTAAAAGTTTTAGTGGCAAAAGCTGGATAAAAACAGATTAAATTTGGACAAAAATGGACAAAAATGGACAAATTCGGGCAAAAATGGGTAAAAATGGGTCTTTAATTTTAAGATCGCAAGTAAGCCGATTTTGCAATATGCTCCAACATAATCATAGTACCGCTTTCGGTGATGAATTCTTCGGCCGCATGAGCATCTTGGATAACCGCAGCACTGACTTCAGTAATACCATGACCTAAAATAAGCGGGCATAGGGGAGCTGATGGGCCGATTAAGATGCGTCTGGGGACATTTTGAGCATTTTCTAAAATAGAATTGAGACTGTTATTCATAAGCGTTTGAGCGGTGATAGCCAAAACTTTTGCCTTAGCAATGTAAGGAGCAGCCTCAGTTTCGGGGATATCGTTGATATCTTTAGGCTCACGCTCCACAATGCGTGCCTTAGGCATACGGCGTGTAACCCCACGAAAGCCTCCGATAATAATCAGCTCTTCACCATCACCCTCCAAACCCGCAAATCCACCCGTCGGAACAAGCTCATTATAATCAGCATCTTTACGATTCCAATAGGCATTCACAGCGGCTAGGCCAACAGAGCGAGCAAGCTCATCTTCGCTTTGGAGATGAGCAGCCAAATCGGCAAGATCGATACCTTTAAAGCCAGCTTCGGGGCGGATGGTTCTTGCACCTTCTGTTCCACGAGAGGGGCTACGAGCCACACCGCATAAATCACCAGAGCGAACAAAGCTCCAATTAAAGCCAATAATGACCTTATCGACAATATGACCACGGGGAATGCTTTGGGTTAAGATATCTTCTATTTTATTTGGCATGATTATAATCCTAGTTTTTTAGTCAGAAATAAAATAGGATAATTTATATCTGTTGTAAAGGCTTTTTAAAGCGGCTTTAAGAACTGACGAAATCTACCAGTTTATGCGAATACCAAAGTTACCTTTGATGCTGCTATAATCTTTAAAATCACCCACATAGCCGACATATCCGTACATCTGTACTGATTGATAAATATCAGCCGTTATGCCTGCTTTGATTTCGCCTGCCGTATGATATTCTATCGCCTCAAAGACGGTATCGGCATAGGTCACCTTTGGAGCATCACTAAACTCATGAACAACCCCTACATAGCCCCAAGGCTTAATCTCGCCTATGGATGTTTTTATGGTCTTTTCTACCCGTACGCCTATACGTCCTGTTATATAGGTATGGTCTTCAAAGTTGATATCATTAATGTGATCGTTAAAATCATGCCAATTGATATGAGCCACTTTAAGCTGAGATTGTGGTTCAATAATCCAATTTTTAGCTAAGTCGAAGCTATGACCAATTTCAGCAGAGCCAGCAAATACGTAGCCGTTGATATCGGAGTTTAATCCTGCAGCATCAATATCAGCATTCAGGTTCATATACTCACCAACAAGGTCAATATATGTTCCTGCCGTATTAAAGAAAGTTGCATATCCACCAACAGACCATGCGTTTATATCGATATCGGCATGTTCATGTGATGTATGTTTACTACCCTTACCAGAGGTTTCAAATAATCCTGTTTTATAGCCACCAAACAAACCAGTATAAACAGACCAGCTAGGGAAATAATGACCAAGTTCGAACTTTTTATCTATCCCAAGATTAAAGCCGCCATACACACCTTTTACATCAAAGCTATTTGTGGATGACATATCAAAATGATTGATTGCTCCCTTGGTCCATACATTAAGCTTACTATCATCAAAGCCAATAAGATTATGCCATTGTGCACCAAGATTGGTTATGATATTTGATGGGCCTTCTCCGACCCATCCTAGATGACTTCGGAGTTCGCCTAAACGGTTATGTAAGGTATCTAACTCGTCTATGACAATCTCACGACCAATTGTAGGAAGTGATGTATAGGCAGGTATTTCTGCCACAATGGAAGGTGTGATGGGAGGTATTACAGGTGGCTCAGGTGTTGAGGAGTCTTCGATTTGTGTTGTTAATACCCAGTTATTGCCTGAACTTGCCAATTTCCATATATAAGGCGAGCCTGAGAAACGTCCTTGCTTGCTATTATTATTATATCGATTTACTTTAGCTAAGTTAAAATCCTCATCAGACTTATCAGCATCATCGGGAGCTTCAATCAGCAGAACTTCTGTGGTGGTTGCCGTTTGTTTATTGCTAGCTGAAGTCACATCATTTATAGCTATCGTAGCATTCGCTGTAATATCACCATTAACAGTAATATAATCTGATTTTAATGAGGCAAAGTCCGCGTCAAATATATATGTTCCTGTTCCTTTTAAATAATCACTTATGTGAATATGATTGTTTGCAACATTATTAAATAGATTAACAGAACCATCATTGTGTAAATTCTTAAGAATATATTGATTATTATCAATAAAATTAGCTTTTGCTTGTTTGCCCACATAAAGCCCATAAGTGATAAGATCGTCTTTTATGCTTAAGACACCGAGCTCTACTCCAATATTTTCAAAGCTGATAATCTTCTCGCCTAAATACTCATTAAATAATCCCCATGAGGCATAATCTTCACTTGTTTTAATCAGCTGTGCATCTGTACCTGTAAATGCGTATAAAGCAAATGTGTCATCGTCACTGCTACCTAAATCTGCTGTGCCATTTAATTGAACATTTTTTGTATCTAACACAATAATATCTGCACCATCACCTAGCACAATATCACCATTGATAAAACTCGTGCCATGGACTATCAAAAAGTTATCTTGACTATCACCTTTAATGACGGGAATATCATTAGCATTATAAGAGATATTTTTATTACCCAATAAACCACCGCCATTAAAATAGCTGTTAATAGCCTCAACGCGGTGAGTTGTCTTAAGCTCTAAAGCCGTAGAATAAGCATTGAACGAGCTATTTGTAATGGTAAAATCATTATTACCTTTTATTGTTGCTAAACCACTGGATACACCTGCACCATTAAGCAGTGTATTGCTAATTTCAGTTTCGGTGGTATATTCATTGTAGCTATCGGTTGTTCCCACCATAGCGGCTTGTTGGGTTGTTTGCCCATCAACTGTTCCAGAGGCTCCTTGAGTGATACTTAATACTGTGCCATTTTCATCAATAAGAATTTCTGTGCCGTTATTTATAGCTGTAACGCTACTTCCATAAATAGAAGTTCCAACCAATGTTCCGTAATTATTAGCCGTTGCCTTATTTGTTGCATCAATGGCTTTGTTAGAGGCAATGATTGTTCCTTTATTAATAACATTACCATCTATTTTAGTTAAAACAGCACCACTGCTAGAATATCTATTCGATGTTACTGCGGCTGCACCATTTTCTGTACCCCCTATTAATTTTGCATAAGCAGCAATCGTCCCATTATTGATATCTATATTACCATAAATCCCATTTGCGGCGTTTAGGTCAGTCGCAGCGGCATAGACATTGCCTTCTTTTGTATCTCCTGTGATTGTAGCACTACCACCCATTAAGTTAAGGTTTGTTTGTATAACGCCATTATTGGTATCCATATTACCATAAATCCCATTTGCGGCACTTTGGGCAGACGCATCGGCATGGACATTGCCTTCTTTTGTATCTCCTGTGATTGTAGCACTACCCCCCGTTGAGTTAAGGTTTGTTTGTATAACGCCATTATTGGTATCCATATTACCATAAATCCCATTTTCGGAGTTTGCTGCATCGACATAGGCCTCGGTATCGATATCTTCACCTTCCGTGATTATGGCACTACCACCCGTTAAATTAAGGTTTGTTTGTATAACGCCATTATTGGTATCCATATTACCATAAATCCCATTTGCGGTGTTTCCGATGGACACCGAGGCCTCGGTATAGATATCTTCATCTTTTGTGATTATGGCACTACCACCCGTTAAATTAAGGTTTGTTTGTATAACGCCACTATTGATATCTATATTACCATAAACTCCGTTTGCGGAGTTTGATGCAGTGGCAGGGACATAGCCACCCCCACCTTCCGTGATTGTGGTACTACCCCCCGTTGAGTTAAGGTTTGTTTGTATAACGCCATTATTGATATATATATTATAGCCTGTAAACCCATTTGTAGAGGAATAGATATTGATTGAGGTGTTGGGATCGGCTTCGGATGAAGTCGTACCACCAATGAGCTTAAGATTTGCTCGAATAGTACCATTGTTGATAACTGAAGTTACGCTAGGATAATCTTTTATGGCATTGGCTATATGCTCATAGTAAAGAATACCTATAATTCCATCCTTGCTGATATTTGTTTCTATATTGCCATTATTTATAATAGTTGCATTACTTACATCTGATATAATAGTTATGGCGTTACCCTTATTGATAGAAGGACTATGAGAAGTGATAACAATGCTTCCCTTATCGGTTATTTCAACTGAGCTATCTTTTGTGATTACCACTTTATCGATCGTTGCGGTATTAATGGTTTTTCCATACGCTAGTGATGCTAAAGTAACTGCTGTTGAAGTTAGTAATATATATGATAGTTTCATAATAATATAATCCAGTCTCTTTATCAAAATGGGCCTAATAATCTAAACTTGTAATTATGATTATTATACTACCATAAGAAATTAGTAATTCAAGTATATTATGATATAATAATGTTTTTGAATGTTAATCGTGAATATTATCAATTAAATTGTGTATAGAGGGTTTTGGTATTTATGACGAGGCTTCGCCTCGAGCTCCACAAGCGTTCCGCTTGACCCTAAAGGAAAAACCCACTATATCGTTATCACAGATACAGGGTATACCCATTAATAAAGCATAGGAAAATCAAGGATTTTCCCTTTAGGTCAACGCTTGCGTTGTGGGGTATAGGGGCAAAGCCCCATTAATAAAGCATAGGAAAATCAAGGATTTTCCCTTTAGATCAACGCTTGTGTTGTGGGGTATAGGGGCAAAGCCCCATTAATAAAGCATAGGAAAAGCAATGGCTTTTCCCTTTAGGTCAACGCTTGCGTTGTGGGGTATAGGGGCAAAGCCCCATTAATAAAGCAACTATAAGGCGATATTCTTAAGTCTGGTTATAAGCAATAAGGCCAGTGCTGCAATAGATTGATAGAATGATGTTTTTGCATATGTTTTTGCTTTATTTAAACAATCTTCAGCCCATGGGAAAAAATGCTCATCCAAAAAGCTACGAATATCGGTTATGATAAGGCCTCGCACTTCATCATCTTTAGCCTGTTCTAAATGCTGAAGCAATATGCCAATAAATTGGAATTCTAAACCAATATGGTCCTCAGGTTCTTGAAACGGATTAGGGCTTTTAAACTGATATTTATCATAATATTCTCGCACAATAATCGTTTCATCACCAAAGACTTGTTTTTCATCAGATAAATACACGCTTGCCCATGGTGTTGCCTTAAGCTCTCCTGGTCCTGTAAATAGCTGGGCATGGTCTGCCGCTATATCATCCAAATTGCTTTTGAGACTCTTCTTAAAGTCTTGAAATAGCTTATTCTCTTCTGGAGTTGCATCATCAAATATCCAGTCCATACTTTGGGTTTGAGCAAGCTCTTCCCAGTCTTTTTGACTAGGGGCTAAAAATAAAAATCGTGAAAAAAAATGACACGCTAAAGAAAGTTCTTGAAGTTCGTTTGATGTAGTCTTCATGGATAATCCTTTATAGTTAAAAGCAAGAGACATTATAACATCTCTTGCTTTTTTGGGTAACAAAAACAACCTATTCTTCAATGCTGGGTTGAACAACGGCAATAACCCCTAGCTTGGGATTAGGAGCGGTTACACGAACGCTACTATCGTCAAACTGGCGAGTTTCCTTACATGGTATAACC
>JBKEBO010000062.1:0-2204 GCA_047973205.1 Alphaproteobacteria bacterium
CAAAGCCTCATTTATATGGCTAGGGTATTATACCTCCATAATGGTCTTGCGTTGTAGGGCAACAATCTCTTTGCAGGCATCCTTAGCAAGGCTCATAAGCTCGGCAAATTGCTCATCGGAAAAAGGCTCTTCTTCCGCTGTTCCTTGAATTTCCACAATACCACCTTTGGCTGTAAGTACAAAGTTACAATCAGCCTGAGCATTACTATCTTCGGCATAATCTAAATCCGCTACACATTGCTCCTTATAGACACCACAAGAGATTGCCGCTACATGGTCAGTAATGGGCATTTCCTTAATCGTTCCTTTATTTTGTAAATGCTGACAAGCCTTAAATAATGCCACCCACGCCCCTGTAATCGAAGCCGTACGAGTACCACCATCGGCCTGCAAAACATCGCAATCTATTTTGATTTGCACTTCACCAAGTTTCTCTAAATCGATAACGGCTCGCAAGGCCCGCCCTATAAGACGTTGAATTTCTTGAGTTCTTCCCGATTGCTTGCCACGAGCCGCCTCACGGTCCATACGATCATGGGTTGAACGTGGTAACATGCCATATTCAGCCGTTACCCAGCCTTTATTCGTATTTCGCATCCAAAAGGGGACTTTTTCCTCAACCGATGCCGTGCAAATCACATGGGTATCACCAAACTTAACCAAGCACGAGCCTTCCGCATGTTTAGCCCAGTCAGCAATCAGCTCAATTTTACGAATTTCATTGTTTTTTCTACCTGATGGTCGCATTTTATACCCCCTATTCTTGTTTTTCTGCTTCTTTAATTTGTTCTTTTATTTCAGGACTTAATGCCAATATTTGCCACATCATAAAACCCATAGTTAAAAAGATAACCACAATTTTGAATATAGCCCATGTACCATCCGAAAAGTTTCTCCAAATCAGCTCGTTAAGTATGGCAAGTCCTATAAAGAATAATATCATTCGTTGAGTGAAAATATTCCATGATTTTTGCGGCATTTTTAGTTGCTCACCCATGAGCATCTGAATAAAATTCTTTTTAAATAACAAGCCAATAGCTAGTATTACGGCAAAAAATAAGTAAAGAATTGTTGGCTTCATTTTAATAAAAGCAGCATTATGGGTCATAAGCGTAATACCACCAAAGGCTAAGATAAGTGCTAGACTAAACAGAGGCATAATGGGGAGTTTTTTAGTCTTTTTCCATTCAATAAATACCGTAATGGGGGTAAGTATCATCAATGCTCCTGTTGCCCAATAAATATCTTTCACTTTAAGTAATATAAAAAATACTATCAGCGGCATAAGCTCCATAATCAGCTTAGAGCCATCGGCCTTTTGAACTTGTTGTTCTTGTGTCATTAAAATACCTTTGTAAAGTGATGTTTGAGGCTATTGTCTAAATCTTCTAAACTTGCCAAAACACCGAGTTTTTCAAATGAAGTTACACCATGATTTGCAATTCCGCAAGGAACAATACCATTATAGTAACTTAAATCGGGATGAACATTAATCGCAATGCCATGAAAGCTCACCCAACGACGAACACGTACTCCAATGGCAGCAATTTTATCCTCGCTACCATCATCATGAGCCACCCATATGCCCACACGACCCTCTCGCCTCTCTCCTTTTATGCCAAAATCGGCAATACTGCGAATAATCCATTCTTCTAGCCGCCATATATGAGCTCTTAAGTCTTTGTTGTAGTTATTCAAATCTAACATAACATAGGCAACTCTTTGCCCTGGACCATGATAAGTATATTGCCCTCCACGCCCTGCCTCATAAACAGGGATTTTTTCTTTATCGAGTAAATCTTGGCTTTGGGCTGAAGTTCCTGCTGTATAAAGATGAGGATGTTCAAGTAGCCATACGGCCTGCGGTTCGCCTGCAAGAATAGATTCCACATAAGCCTCTTGCTTTTTAAGGGCATCAGCATATTCCACATTTTTATCAGCACCAAGCCAACATATTTCATTTAAGTGTTTCATGTTTATGAATGTAATTGGATTATACAAAAAAGTCAAAGCCCATAAATAAAACTTGACGCTTCATATGATTTAAGCTATAAACCCTGCACAGACCCTGCGGCCGTGGCGGAATTGGTAGACGCGCAACGTTGAGGTCGTTGTGGGAGAAATCCCGTGGAAGTTCAAGTCTTCTCGGCCGCACCAGATATTTTGTACCCTCTTAATATAGAAAAATTTATTCTTTCTTTTAT
>JBKEBO010000068.1:0-30481 GCA_047973205.1 Alphaproteobacteria bacterium
TTAACCCGACTATGCATCTTGTTAGAAAGCCATGCCATAAGTGGAGCTCCTAAAGCAAGCCCTACCCAAACAGTAGAGCTTGCAATATTGGCATCATTTTGGATAAATCCTTTGGAAATAAATATCTTAGCCCCCATACAACACCAATACATAAAATACTCGCAAAAGAAACAGACCCAACCGCCATATTGAGCATCATCCCTTTGACTTTCATTGTTTGGGTAACTTTTCCACCAATATCGCGACAAAAAGCAATAAAGTTAATGATAGCTTGCCATGGATAATGCTGAAGGAGACGGGCGAATATTTGCTGTGTCAAAAAAGCGGTAGATGATGAAATAAACTGAACCCATGCGAACATAACACCATATTTCTCAGGAGCAAACCATTGCCCCCCAACAAAACCCGCCCCAATAAAAGAGCATGAAGCCCCTATGGCTATCAAAATTTGAGATAAGGCCAATTGTTGAAAGTCTTGACTATAGGAGCTTAATAAAATCCCTGCAGTTAATATGACTGCAGCTAAGGGTAAAATACGCCTCACCCCTGCTTTATCGAGCAGTGGTCCACTAATAAGTAATGTAACCGCAAAAACCCATGTATAGATAGCTCCAATAACCCCAATATGGCTAATGCTTAAATTCAAACTCTTGGCAATATAAGGGTTTGTAATAGCATATCCTGTCTGAAAACCAAACACAATGGCCACAAAGCTTACACCCAATAGCCAACAAATCCATGAATCTATAGGAGATTTTTTATCACTGCAACCACACCCACAAGCCATCACTTCTCCATTATTATCAAATATTCTAAAAGGAGTATCACGATGGATTAAGTTATGATTGTAAACTTCTTTTTAAAATACGAATATCTTCTGAAAGAACTGTGTTATTTTCCATGAGTTCTTCAATTTTGCGTACGGCATACATCACCGTTGTGTGGTCACGTCCACCAAAACCACGGCCAATTTCAGGCAATGATAAACTTGTCAACTGCTTACACAAATACATGCCCACTTGTCTCGGGCGAGCAACGGCTTGGGCTCTTCTGGGGCCTCGTAGCTCCGATATACGAACATTATAATGTTCTGCAACCTTTTTTTGGATATCTTCAACATCTATCTGACGACTTGAGGCTCTGATAAGGTCATGTAAAATATCTTGAGTATCATCTAAAGAAACAGGACGGCCAATTAAGTCTCCATGGAGCTGCAATCGCATCAATGCCCCCTCAAGCTCTCGGATATTCGATATGATTTTTTGAGCTAAAAATTCCAAGACTTCTTCTTTAATGATAATATTATTTTGCTTAACTTTATCGTGTAAAATGCTTAAGCGAAGCTCATAAGTTGTTGCATGAATATCTGCAACAATACCGCTATTCATACGGCTCGTCAATCTTTGTTCAATCCCTTGAATATCTGATGGAGAGCGATCGGCTGAAAGCACCACTTGCTTTCCTTGGTCTACCAAGGCATTAAAGGTATGAAAAAACTCCTCTTGGGTAGAATCTTTACCTGCAATAAATTGAATATCATCCACAAGGAGCAAGTCAACCGAGCGAAACAAGTCTTTAAAATCCACCTGTCCTTTAGAAGCAATAGCTCGAATAAAACTATACATAAAGCGTTCTGCTGAAAGATAAACCACAACTTTTTCGGGATGAGCCTTGCGGACTTGCCAACAAATAGCATGCATCAAATGGGTTTTACCAAGCCCTACACCACCATAAAGAAACAAAGGATTAAACGCAGGAGAGTTACTTATACTATCAGCAACACGTTTTGCTGCTGCAAAAGCAAACTCATTGGGCTTACCCACCATAAAACGCTCAAAAGTCATTTTAGAGTCTAGCTGTTGCGAAAGATGACTGTATTTTTCCTGCTTTTTAGAAAGCTTTTCTGCTGATGGTTTTGCTTGCTTTCTTACAGAAGCTTCTTCTTGTTGTGAGGCAACAATTAAGTCAATACCTGTAATTGAGTTATCAATCTCTAACCATGTATCATAAATATTCGACGAAAAATGTGTTGCAATCCAATTCTTAGAAAATGCCGTTGCAACAATAAGTTCTACCCGCCCTGCAAAGACACGATTAAATTTTATAGGACGAATCCACGCCATAAAATCTTCTTCAGATAATGTAGCACTTAGCTTTGTGCATACTTCTGACCAGACAGATTCCATGAAAAAACTCCTAATAAATCAACAGTAAAACCAATTCAAAAATAAATAAAATACTATTTTGGCGGATGCTTATTATTGAAATTTTTATAAAAAAAATCAAGAAAACAAAAAGCTTGACTATAATTTATTATCTATCCCATTTTTTCAATGGATTCTTTAAGCTTTAAAAATACATTAAATTACTGATGCCATAAAGGGTCTTTAATATATTGCTCTAAAAAAGTTTTATGGGCTTTAAGCTCTTCATCCGACAAAGGAAATTCGCGTAAAGGAATAATCTCTATATTTTCTTCCTTAGATTTATCTTTCCTATCTGTTTTATTCGCTTTATTCGCAAAAAGCATCGATTGCTGACGGCCACCATGAAGTTCTAGCCATACATCTGCTAAAAGGTAACTATCGAGCAAAGCTCCATGGCGGTCCTCACGGATACTCAAATCCACATTAAATCGTCGACATAAAGCATCTAAGGAATTAGGTTGCCCTGGAAACTTCCTTTTTGCAATAGCAAGGCTATCTTTAATACGTTCCTCACCAATGGGGGCAAAACCAAGCTCTTTAAGCTGAAAATTAATGAAGTTCATATCAAAGCTTGCATTATGAGCAACCAAAAAATCATGACCAATAAAATCTAAAAAGTCACCACATATTTCACTAAATCTAGGACTATCTTTGACCATTTCGTTGGTAATGCCATGAATATTTGTCGATTCTGCAGGAATATCTCGTTCAGGATTGATAAAAGAATGAAACTCTCTGCCAGTTGGCAAAAGATCAACAAGCTCAATAGCACCAATTTCTACCATACGATCACCTGCATGGGGGTCGAAACCCGTTGTTTCTGTATCAAAAATGATTTCTCTAAGTGCCATTCTCTTCCTATATTTTCTTATTTTTTATTTTGTAGCTTTAAGATAATTTATTTATAATTTGAATACAACTTTTTTAATAATAAAAAATAAGGGTGATAATTTTTGGAAAAAAGTACAGATGAAGTCTTCGGGATTAACTTAAGTGAAGAAGCAAGCCCTGATTGGGTTGACCTC
Source organism: Alphaproteobacteria bacterium (assembly GCA_047973205.1). Lineage (GTDB taxonomy): Bacteria > Pseudomonadota > Alphaproteobacteria > JBKEAR01 > JBKEAR01 > JBKEAR01. The sequence continues at coordinate 3,233 of JBKEBO010000068.1, forward strand.
TCAGAAAATCATGAAATGGTTTGGAATCTTTTACAAGATGCTAATGGTTTTCCTCTTTTTGGTGGGGCATTAATCATATTACCCTCCATTAAAAGCCAAACTCCATGGGCAACAATCGAAGATGTTAATCATGGGCTTGCAGAAATAGATTTTTTACAAGATCAAGGGCTGATGGCTTTTGCTATGGATTTATTCGGCTTTTTATTTTTTGTTAGCGAAAACGGTATTTATCATATGGAAACCGAAGATGCAAAACTAGAACTTGTTGCTGAAGATATTAATGGATTTTTGCTAGAATTAGCCGAAAATGGTGATTATTGGTCTGGGCAATCTTTGATGAAAACTTGGGAGGGCGAAAACCAGCCTCTTACAGCAGGGGAGCGTTTAGCTGCTAAAAAACCCTTTATTTTTGGTGGCGACTTTGAGGCAAGCAACCTTTATAATCAGCCCCTAGAAAAAATTATCCCTTGGTATCATTCTTTACATGAACAACTTAAAGATGTAGAAGATGGTGCTGTTATTCAACTTTCTGTTCCTGATTTTGATTAAACAGGACTCCAGCCCTCAGCTTCTTTTCCTTTATTCTTTTCGGCATGGCGATACGCTTTAACACAATCTAAAGCCCGATATAAAACTTTATCCACATTCAAATTAAGTCCGCCAGAAATAACTATCGGCTCATGGCCTGAAACTTTTTTTAGCTCCTTAATTTTTTTAGGCAAGTCTTCTTCTGAGATACTATCTTCTTTATTAAGAACAACAATTTCTTCTTTAGCTGCTAAAATAGGTGAATATTGTTCAAGCTCTCCACGAATAGTCTCATAAGAAGCCACAATATCATCTTCAGTTCCATCAATAAGGTGAATAAGCACGCCACAACGTTCCACATGGCCTAAAAATCTTGTCCCTAAACCAATACCTGTATGAGCCCCCTCAATAAGCCCTGGAATATCCGCCATTACAAAGCTTTCGACTCCAAGCTGAACAACACCAAGCTGAGGATGTAATGTGGTAAAAGGATAGTCCGCAATTTTTGGCTTAGCTGCTGAAACTACAGATAAAAAAGTTGACTTGCCTGCATTGGGAAGCCCCACCAAGCCCACATCAGCTAAAAGTTTAAGACGCAGCCATAACCAGCGTTCTTGCCCCGACCACCCTTCTTCAAATTGCCGTGGAGCACGGTTTGTTGACGATTTAAAATGAGCATTGCCACGCCCCCCATCGCCACCTTTACAAAGGATGATTTTTTTACCAACTTCATCAAGGTCAGCCAGAATTGTTTCTTTATCTTCTTCTAAAATGATTGTTCCTATAGGTACTTGTAAAATAATATCATCTCCTGCAGCACCATGGCGGTCTTTACCCATACCATGATGGCCTCGTTGAGCCTTAAAATGCTGCTTGTAACGATAGTCAATAAGCGTATTTAAGCCTTCAACAGCCTCAATATAGACATGACCTCCACGACCACCATCACCGCCATTAGGGCCACCAAATTCAATATATTTTTCCCGTCTAAAAGAGACACAGCCCCCGCCCCCATCTCCTGACTTTACATAGATTTTGGCTTCATCTAAAAACTTCATAATTTTACCTTTAGTTATAACTGACTTTGGCACATATTAACAAATTGCCCATGATAATGCATCAAAAAAGCTTATTGTATAAAGGCTTTATTTTAAATAGGGCTTAAACTCTAAACTCTCCCCATTCTCCTATGTTTAATGCTCCTAGCATGCAAAATCCCCCTTAAAGATGATACTTATCCGTTAACTTAAAAAATATAGCCATAAAATAATATGCGAATCGCTTACTAGTGAAAAATAAATATTTAAAATACTAAAAATAAGGCGTGTTATACAAGTTCAGAATGATTAAAATAAACTTATACTATTAAAATCACATTTTAATAATTCAATTTAAATCAATAAGTTATATAATTTTATAATTTTAAAATAACCTTACTTTACCTATTGATTTAAATTTTTAGCTGTGTTATGTTTTCTTGTATATCTATTATATGTGCTATACCAATATAATTATAATAAACGCACTATTTTGTAGAATTTGTAGAAAGAGTTATGCTAACTGATTGGAGAAATCACATGTCTAAAAATATGACGAATGAGCCTCAAGTCGATGTCGGCCCTGTCCCGAAGGATTGGATACCAGGGCTTATCCAAAATGCTCGCTTTGATGTTACGGCGGGCTTTATCCTCTTCCTTATTGCTTTACCCCTTAGCCTTGGTATTGCTATTGCTTCTGGTGCTCCACCTATTGCAGGTATTATTGCTGCGGTTATTGGTGGTGTTATAGGCTCTCTTTGTGGCGGATCTTATGTAACAATTAACGGTGCTGCTGCTGGCCTTATCGCTATTGTTTATGGTGCAGTTAATGGCCTAGGTCTAGACCCTGCTACAGGAACAGTTGATGTTATTCGCGGTTTTCGTGCAGCTTTAGCGGTTGGCGTATGCTGTGGTGCTATTCAGATTGTTATGGGCATATTGCGTCTTGGTAAGCTAACCAATTTATTCCCCCTTAATGTGGTTCATGGCATGCTTGCGGGTATTGGTGTGATCATTATGGCCAAACAGTTCCACCTTGCCCTTGGGGTTGAGGTTGAAGGCGGTCATATGTGGCATACATTTATGGAAATTCCCCATAGTATTATGCATATGGTTCCTGGTGCTGCGATTATCGGACTCGTCAGCCTGCTGATTATGATTCTTTGGCCGAAGCTCGCTAAACTTGCTAAGATTATTCCCGCCCCTCTTGTTGTTGTGGCGGTTGCTATTATCTTAGGCCAAATTTTAAAGCTCGAAGCCATTGACAGAAGTCTTTTAGTGAATGTTCCTACCAATATTGCTGATGCTTATGTATCTCCTGATTGGAGCCAAGTGGCCACACCATTATTCTGGAAATTTGTTATCACTTATGTTTTTGTTGCTAGTTTAGAATCTCTTCTTACTGCAGCTGCTATGGATAAAAAAGACCCATGGAAGCGTCGCTCTAACATGAATTTAGAACTCATCAGTAAAGGTGGAACAAATATGCTTTCATCATTTATTGGTGGCCTACCCATGATTGCTGAGGTTGTTCGTTCATCTGCTAACATTATGAGCGGTGCTCGTACACGTTGGGCCAACTTCTTCCACGGCTTATTCCTTGCAATTGCCGTTGTAACTTTACCATGGCTGCTTAATATGATACCCATTGCTGCTCTTGCAGGTATGCTTGTGGTTATTGGCTTCCGCTTAGCTCATCCAAAAGAATTTTTCCATGCTGCTAAAATGGGTAAGGAAGAATTGTTTTATATGGTTCTCACCATGCTTGTTGTGGTATTTGAAGACTTATTAATGGGTGTTGCTGCAGGCTTTATTGTTGCCATGATTGTTAATATGGTTCGTGGTGTTAAAGGTGTTAAAGGCAAACTTGATGTCGAAGAAGCAAATGATGATGTTACATTACGTCTTCATGGTGCTCATGGTTTCTTAAACTTCCTTGCTCTTCGTGAGGCTTTAGACACTATGCCTCAGGGCAAAAACCTAACTATTGACTTTAGCGATGTTCAGTATGTTGACCATACCGTACATGAGCAACTTCATAGCTTTGAAACTGAATATGCCGCTGCTGGTGGTAATGTGAGCGTTGTTGGTAAAGATCACCTTAAACAACTTGCTGAAAGTGAAGTTTCTGCTATACGTGCAAGTCAATCCAAATAAAATACTCGTAAAAAGGAGTAGCAAATGGGCATTTCCGCACTTTTAATTGTGCTGCCAGTTTTGGGAGCGGCCATCACCGCATTAATACCCACAGGAGAGGACGGACGTAAACCACTCGTATCAGCAATAGCATCTACAGGAATTTTCTTGTTATTTGCTTTGTTCTTGGCCTTACGTTTTGAGCCTTCTGCAGGAGAGCAATTCACCACCCGCATTGATTGGGTGCCTGAAATCGGTGTAACTTTTCATCTCGGACTTGATGGTCCATCTATATTGATGGTTTTGTTAACCGCTCTTTTATCGCTGGTTGCACTCTTAGCCATTCCTGGAACAATGGAGCGAGTCTCTCGCTCCTTTCTGGTGTGGTTTCTTTTAATGCAAGCATCTGTTGTGGGCGTTTTTCTCGCCCGTGATTGGTTCTTGTTTTACCTTTTTTGGGAGGTCGCACTTATCCCCATGTTCTTTCTTATAGGCATATGGGGCGGACCTCGCCGTGGACGTGCTGCATATAGCTTCTTCCTATACACACTCGCAGGCTCACTTGTTATGCTTGTTGGCTTAATGGCGGCCTATGTTGAAGCCGTTGCCCAACAAGCTCCCCATGGCTTTGAGATGATTACCATCGCCTCTGCCATGCAAAAAGCCTCACCCCAATTACAAAGCTTTGTCTTTATCTGTGTCTTTTTGGGTATGGCGGTTAAAGTCCCTGTATTTCCTTTACATGGCTGGTTACCTTCTGCCCATGTTGAAGCCCCAGTACCTGTATCGATTATGCTTTCGGGTGTCTTGTTAAAAATGGGTGGATATGGTCTCTTACGACTTGCCGAGATGGTTCCTAGTGCGGTTGCCCAATATGGTGTTATCCTTCTTTCTTTAGGTATTATCACTGTTATTTACGGAGCTGTCTTGGCCTTTCGTCAAGACGATCTTAAGGCTATGGTTGCCTATTCATCAGTAAACCATATGGGCTTTGTTCTTATTGGTATTGCCTCATTAACCGAAATTGGACTTCGTGGAGCAACTGTTCAAATGTTCAGCCACGGCCTTGTTACTGCAGCACTCTTTTTTCTTGTTGGCCTTGTTTATAAGCAAACCCATAGCCGTAGCCTTATCATGTCTTCGGGTATAGCCAAACAGGCCCCTAAATTTACTATCTTTATGACCATAACCTTGCTGGCTTCTATGGGGCTTCCGGGTTTATCTGGCTTTGTTGGTGAGTTTCAGGTTCTTATGGGGGGTTACGGGCGTTGGGGGCTGATTGTAGCCCTTGCAGGTCTTGGTATCTTGGTTACAACTATCTATTCACTACGTGTTTTTGGATGGATGGTGCTTCAGCCTAAAAAGGGTGATGGTGGTAGCATACGTGACCTTGGTACAATTGAGCTGGTGATACTTGTTCCGCTTGCGGCTCTTATGATACTACTCGGCCTCTTCCCTAGTATTATTGCTGACCTTATTACAAGCAGCACGGCTGCTTTAGCCTACCCATAAACTCAAAGGAGTAAAAATAAATGGCAACTGTAACCAAGAAAAAAACAACCAAAACAGTACCCAAACGTGCCATCAGTGCGAAAAAGCGTCACGAGCAACTCCTCCATGCTGTTCATCACACTGCACATATGCTGAGTGAGCAAGGGCCAATGAATATTACTTTTGTTCACAATAATACGCTTTTGGGTTTACAAAAAAAGCATTTTCATGATGCAATCGCAACTGCAAAACAAACATTAGGACTTACTGGCTATATGGCCGATAGTTTCTTTTTGGATGCTTTTGCCCGTGAACGTATCTCGGAGGCTGACCTTGATGAAAGCCTTGGAATGCAAACAAATATCGAAAATTTAGCCGATGAGATTATCAAGTCAGGCGAGCATATATTACCTCGCAGCGAAGTCATTAAAGCCATTATGCGTACAGATGCTGCAACCCAAAGAGATTTTATCACCATGGCTACTGCTTTTAACCCCGAAGCAGGCTTACTTGACCTTGGCCCAGAAGAAGAAAATCTTGCTCAAATGTTAGAAGAAACAGGCAAAAAAGCCATTGAAGAGGATTTAAAACGGCTTGGCCATGACCGCACTTTAGGTGAGTGGCTTCAAGCACATTTTCATCTCCCTGTCATGGATGTTATTGCTGAAACAATTGCCACAGAACATCTTAGTGCAGAAACAACCAATGGCTCACACGCCATAGATATCATGAAGATACCATCTGAGCTCCACGAGACTTATAAAATGCGAGCTCGCTTGCTTTGGGGCAAGGATGTTGATATTGGCCTAGCCGTTGAGGCTCGTCTTGTTGCACAAATTTCTGAGCAAATGCTTGGCTGCAATGGCCAGCTTTCTGCAATTGTTAAAACTTTTAATGCAGCACCTGCAGGCTATGCTATACGTTCTTTACGTTCTGCTATCTGTCGTAGCCTTGGCTATATTGATCCTATTGGTCAAATAAATCCTCTTAGCCTTACGGAAAGAACATCTCAACCCAATATACAAAAATCAGCTCGTCCTTTAAGCTACGATGAAGTTGCCTTAGTAACCTCTCTTATCAATAAGGTTGAGGTTAGTGATGATAGCGAAGTCATGGAAGCCTTAGACAGGGTACGTCAGGGGCTTGTTGATACTATTTTAAGCGATGAATGTCTCAACGACTTACAAGAACTTGCTAAAAAAGCTAATGATACCGAGTTACGTAAACAAATACGTAAGCTCGCTACTTATGACAATGATACCGCTTTTTCCAAAGCTTGCAATCAAGGCATTGACGATATTATTGCTTCTCTTTCCTCAGGCAAAAATATGGCCGATATTGTTTATGAGCTTACAGGTATTGATGTTGTCGAAAAAGTCAATGCTTCCATGATACGCTTTTTGGCTTCTTTTTGTGATGAAGGGCTAGCTTCGCTGCGAATGCCCGATCGCCGTAAAGGATTATTTAGCGTTTGGAGACAAGTCGCTACCAGCGATCCCCTACTAATGTTTGAGGCTGTTGATGGCTGGCGTGATAGTTTAGAAGCTCTTCCTGAAAAAGCTGAAGATGCCGTCCTTAAGCTCCTTAAAGACCTTGGTATTAAACAAGAAGATGAAGAAGTTTATCTTGGCCGTTGCCTTGTTCACTTAAGAGGCTGGGCTGGCATGATGTTCTGGATGGAAATTCATCCTAACCATTATAAGCAAAAAGTTCAACCCGCTGATTTATTACAATATCTAGCCGCTCGTTTATTTACAGAACAAGCCGTAACCGATCGCATCTTACAAGATGTTTGTGGCATTCGCTCTAATAGTGAGCTGCTGATAGACTGGCTTAAACGCAATGGCTCTGAAGTTCTTTTACGTAAGGCTCTTTATGGTGGTCGTTTGCCTGCTGATTTAGCTGAGCAAGCGGCTCTTGTTTTAGCCATAAGACCAACAACACCGTCTAATCGCACAAAAATTGACCAGTTAGCAAAGCTTGCTTGGCAAATTTGTGGTGCTGAAGATAGCCGTGCTGCTATCGCTCAAGATATCACTCGTATCAGCCGCGTAGCAACACAAATTGGCCTTAGTGATACCGACTTAGAAGAAACTCCTACTATATCCCAAGTCATTTTAAGAGAGGTTGATAGCCTATCATCACAAACCATTAGCCGCACTTGGCTTGAGGCTTATGAGCTTCATTATCGTGATGGTATCTTAAATGCCCTTTCGCAAAATAAAGGCAAAGGACGCTGGATTAACGGCCGTGACCGTCGCCCTTGCTCACAAGTCGTTTTTTGTATTGATGAGCGTGAAGAAAATCTCCACCGTTATTATAGCGAGCTTGACCCTGAGCATGAAACTCTAGGTGCTGCAGGCTTTTTTGGTGTTGCCATTGCCCATTCTCCTTTAGGTGGACATGATAGCACACCTCTTTGTCCTGGCTCTGCTGTTCCTGCTCATCGTGTGGCTGAAGTTCCTCGTGATGATGCTTTAGATACGGTTTGGCCCATCGCTCAAAAACGCTCCGCCATATTCGAAGCCTTTGATGCGGTTATGTGGGAGGCTAAACGTAACCCTATTGTTGCCTTTGCAACAGTACAATTAACAGGGTTATTTTATGCCATACCTCTTTTAGGCCGTGTTTTTTCTCCTCTTGGCTTTAATCGGGCTGAAGGCAAGGTTTCAAAAAAGATTATTCCATCTGTTCCCACACGCTTAACTCATATGCGTGTTCCTAAAAATAAGTTAGAACGTTTAGGCCTTCATGCCGAAGACCTTCCCTTTGGCTTTACAGTAGCCGAAGGAGCTGATCGTATCGAAACACAACTTCGCAACTGGGGGCTTACCTACCAGTTTGCTCCCATTGTGGTTATTTGTGCTCACCGCTCTTTTAGTGTCAATAACCCTCACGAAAATGCCCATGATTGTGGGGCTTGCGGCGGTAAGGCTGGTGGTCCAAACGGCCGCCTGTTTGCTGCCTTATCCAACGACCCCGAAGTCCGTAAAGAGCTAGCCAATCGTGGCATTGATATTCCTGATGACACATGGTTTGTAGGGGCTGAGCATAATACTTGTAATGACGATATCCTCTTTTATGATATTGAAGATATCCCCGCCTCACTGAGTGCCGAATGGAAAAAAGTTCATGATGACTTAGAAGAAGCCGCAAGACGAGCCGCTCGTGAACGTTGTCGCCGTTTTTCTTCTGCTCCTAAGGATGTTAGCCCCGAGAAATCTTGGGCTCATGTTAAAGGACGTTCCCAAGACCTCTCCCAAGTTCGCCCCGAATGGGGTCATGCCACCAATGCTTTTGCCTTAGTTGGCCGAAGAGCCCTTACCGAAGGCTTGTTCTTTGATAGAAGAGGCTTTGTTATCTCATACGATCCTACCCAAGATGCCGATGGGACTATTTTAGAACGTATCCTTTTATCGGTTGGCCCTGTGGGTGCTGGTATTAACCTCGAATATTACTTTTCTACTGTCAATCCTGATGGTTATGGTGCGGGTACAAAAGTTCCCCATAATGTGGTAGGAATGATAGGGGTGATGGCTGGGGCTCAAAGCGATCTTGCGACAGGCTTGCCTCGACAGATGACCGAAGTCCATGAGGCTATGCGTCTTCAATTAATTGTTGATGCTCCCCTTGCAACTTTAGGTGAAATTTATGGCCGTCAGCCTGCTATTCAAGAACTTTTAGATGGCCAATGGGTACATTTAATTGCCCATGATCCCGAAACAGGTAACTTTCATCGCTTTGTTCCTGACAAAGGCTTTGTCCAATGGGATAAACCACTGATACCTTTAGCTAAAGTGGATAACAGTTATGAGTGGATTCGTGGTAAACATCACGACTTCCTACCATCAGCACATATTCGACCCCCCACCCAAGCTTGGCGTGAAGCTCAAGGAGGAAAACATGAGTAATATTCTTCTGGCGTTATTATTATTGCCCCCTCTTTTTGCTGCAATTACCACAGCAACTAGCCTTTATATGGGCGATCGTTGGCTCTCATGGCGGCAAGTCCAAAAAATTACCTTAATTGCCACAGGCTTGTCGGCTCTTGGTGGAATTGGCATGTTGATTCTTTTCCTTTTTGAGCCTCAACCCATGACAGTAACTTTAATGTCTTGGTTTGAGATGGGTGGAAAATCCATTGATGTCGCATTCCTCCTTGACCCATTATCGGCTCTTATGGTGGCTCTTGGTGGTAGCTATGGCTTTATCATTTGCCGTTTTTCTATCAACTATATGCATAACGAAGTTGGCTTTACCCGCTTTTTTGCAGGCTATGCCCTTTTTGTTGTTGCCATGTTGATACTCGTTTTAGCCGATAATCTTGTTTTGATGTTTATGGGTTGGGAGGTTGTTGGCCTTTGCTCTTATCTTCTGATTGGCCATTATAATTCTCGCTTATCAGCTGCTCGTGCAGGTACGGAAGCCTTTGTACTTAATCGTATTGGCGATGCAGGCATGATTTTAGGCATGCTCACTTTATTTATTGGTACAGGAACTGTTAAATTCAGCGAGCTTCCCACCGCTTTAGCAACTGCCGAAGCTTGGGTTGCCCCAACAGCGGCTCTTTGCCTACTTATCGGAGCTATGGGAAAATCAGGCCAAGTGCCACTTTCTGGCTGGCTTTCACGTGCCATGGAAGGGCCAACCCCAACCAGTGCCTTATTCCACGGCTCTGTGATGGTGATTGTTGGTATTTATTTAATCGTCCGAGCCAATGCCCTATTTGAGGCTGCTCCTGCTGTTTTAGCCTTAGCTGCCATTGTAGGGGCAATCACTGTTCTTTATGGAGCTTTAGGGGCTCAAGCCGCTAGTGATGTTAAAGGAATTTTAGTTTATTCAACCATTATGCATTTAGGTGTCATGTTTGTAGCTTGTGGTTTAGGAGCTTACGGCGTAGCGGTTTTTTATATGCTAGCCCATGCGTTATATAAGGGTTATCAGTTCATTACGGCTCCTTCTATTTTACACCATCTTCATGGCAAACTAGATTTCGAAAATCACGAAGCGAGTATTCCTGTCAGTAGTGGTGTTACTGTAATGTTACTTGTTGCCATTGGCATGATGCTTATTCCTCCCCTATTAGCATTAAGCGGTATTGGCTCAGGTGGTATCACCGCCTTTTGGGCTTTTGCTGGTGCAACCATATTGGCTCTTGCTTTGCTGATTTGGCTTGCTATTGATGCCGCTCGTTATGCGGCTCCTCATAGCCACGAGCATAATCATGAAGGCCACTCCCATGAAAGTCAAGCCCGTAAGCTTGGCCCTGCAGGAGCCGCCGCTATCACTGTATTTATCGCTGCATTTTTAGGAATGATTGTTCAGTTTTTACCTGGAGGTGTCGAAGGTTCATGGTTCAATGACTTTTTAAGATTACCCCAAGGAGAAGGAGCAACGGCTGCCCCTAGCTTGGCTGTTTTACTATCGCTCTTTTTAGCCTTTTTGGCATTACATTCAACCCTTTCGGCATTGCTACTTACTCGCCATGCCTCCGAAGAGATTCTTGCCAATCACCCTGCTTTACGTGTGCTTTATGCAACGGCTGCTAATCGGATGTGGATTGATGGTATTATCCAAATGCGAATTTTACCTACCATTCAAAAAATTTCCGAATGGCTAGAACGCTTTGATGCCCGCCTCACACATCGTATCATCAATACATCTAGCTGTGTGGTACAAAGAGCCGCCATGGTTGTTGAATGGGTTGATACAGTTTTACGTAAGGGAGCAGAACGTATTCCAAGCCTAATCGGCTTACATGTAGCAGAAGCCTCAAGTGATGTTGAGAAAAATGTAACGGAAGGCTTTGAAAAGGTTATTAACCGAACATTTGCCTCAATGGGACGTACAGGATTGTTATTTGAACGTATATTTAGTCGTCCGAGTGTGAGTATTGGACTGATTATTGTTGTGGCCTTGCTGGCCCTTATAGGAGTGTAAGATATGGAGACAATGATACCTCTTTATGCCATAGAGCAAGTTGGATTGCCCATTTTGTCTTTGGCTCTTTGGATACCAGCGATTGCTGCTATTTTACTATGGTTAGGCATAATTCCCATACCATCACGATGGCTCGCTTTAGGTGCTGCAGGGCTACAGTTAATCGTTGCATTAATTGCTGTTTTTGCTTTTCGCCTTGAACATGCAGCTTTGCAATTATTTGAAGCTTTTGGGATTTATCGACTTGGTCTTGATGGTGTGAGTATTTTATTTTTACCATTAACTGCCATTTTAACATTTTTATGTATATACACCAATGAGTTAGGTGACAGACAAAATATAAAAAATCAAACAAAAGACAAAGCTGAAGATACAATATCTCCCCATAATGATGTGATTATACGACGACATTATGCCGCCTTACTTGCCATATCGGCAATCTTAACGGGGGCTTTTTGTGCGGCTGATATTCGTTTATTTTGGTTATTCTTTTCGGCCGAAGCTATACCCGTATGGTTTTTGTTACGTCAACATGGCCGTAGCAAACAAACAATCCGCGACTTTGCTATTATGATGGCTATGGCTGCTGGATTATCGCTTATTGGTCTAGAACTTCTGATTGGTAATATTGGCTCTGCCAAGATCGAAGCCTTAAATACGGCCGAGATATCTCTATCTTCCCAAAAGGCCATTTTTGTCCTCTTGGCTCTTGCCTTTGCCATTCGAGCCCCCTTATTTCCTTTGCATGGCTGGTTGCCTCGTATTTTAGAACATGGCCCTGTGATGGGACTTGGTGTATTTTTGGTAGGGCTTAAAGTGGCCGCTTATGGCTTTTTACGCTTTATGATTATCCCTATGCCCGAAATATCTTCGGAGCTTGGTTGGGTTCTTGCAACATTGGGGGGCATTGGAGCTATTTATGGTGCAGCCATTGCCCTTATCCAAACCGATTTACGACGACTTTTAGCCTATGCAAGTATTGCCCATGTAGGTATGATTGTTATCGGACTATTCTCCCTTAATCTTTATGGTATCGAAGGCGGCTTACTGCAAATGCTCACCATTGGTATGGCCGTTGCAGGGCTTTATATGCTTTGTGCCTTTATTGCCCGAAGAGTAGGTAGTCCCGATGTGGCTCATTTAGGCTCAATGGTCGATCGTGCTCCTTGGCTTGCTGGTGTCTTCTTACTTACCGCATTAGCTGCGGTGGGTATGCCTGGAACTTCAGGCTTTAATGGCGAGCATCTGGTCGTAATTGGTGCTTACAAAGCCCATTGGATTTTTGCAATGATGGTTGTAACTTCAACATTGCTAACAGCGGCTTATCTTTTACGCTTCTTCCAACATGCTTTTATGAACCCTGCCAAAGATAATAACCAAGAAAATACATTTGATGACTTACGTAAAGATGAGCGTATTGTTGCCGCCTCTATTACCGCCATGGTATTGGTTGTTGGCCTTTATACAGGGCCATTTATTGCCCTAATGCGTTCTTCCATTACAGTCATTGCCGATCGCCTTCCTGTCACCCATGCAGCCCATATTGCCCATGGGGATGAACCCTCATCTTCGTTATCAATTAAAGGAGACCAATGATGCAAAATATGAGTTTTACCGATGCACCAGGTTTTCCCATCTTAAGCTTGATGATTTTTATACCTTTGCTTGCTGCTCTAACAACCGCCTTTTTACCCAACCCCAAACAGGCGAGAAAAGTCGCTTTAGGTGGAGCAACTGCAACGGTGATATTATCATTACTCATTCTGCTCATCTTTAATAGCGATTTTGCAGGCATACAAATGGCCGAACGATTTTCGTGGATACCCACAATGGGTATTGAATATGGCCTTGGTGTGGATGGTATTAGCATACTAATGATACCCATGAGTGCCTTAATGTTTTTGGCTATTCTTTGTGTTGCACCAGAATCAGCTGCTCGTCCACGCCGTTGGGTGGATGTCAACTTACTGATACTGCTCGCTGCAACTCTTGGTGTTTTTGCCGCAACTGATGCTATACTCTTTTTCATCTTCTTTGAGGCTGCTTTAGTTCCTGGCTATTTTCTGATTAAGTTATCCGCTGTTAGCTCCGATGCTGATCGTGCTGCACGGCAATATATGGTGGTCATGTTATTTGGCTCGCTCCCTATTTTAGCAGGGCTTGTTTTGGCTGGATATAGTATATCTAAAACCACAGGCTCACTCAGCTTTGATATTGCAACAATGAGTGCTGCAGGCCTTCCTCAAACCACGCAACTTATTGTCTTTATTTACCTAATGATTGGCTTTGCCGTTAAAGCTCCCATGCTTCCAATGCATCTATGGTTACGCTCAAACATCAATAGCTCCCCCGCCTCTATGTTGGCTTGGCTTTTAGGTGTAAAATTAGGAACATATGGCTTTTTACGCCTTGTTGTTCCCCTTGCTCCCCAAACATCTGCCGATTATGCTTACTGGATTATTGGCTTAAGTGTAGCCGCTGTTGCCTATACAGGACTTATTGCCCTTAGCCGCCGCACCTTACGGAGTTTACTACTATTTTCTTCTATCAGCCATGTAAGCTTAGTAACCGCCGCTATTTTTTCTATGAGCGAGGATGGTTGGCGTGGCGCTATTTTGTTGATGCTTAACTCAGGAATTGCCGCCACAGGCCTAGCCCTTTGTATTGGCCTTATTGAACGCCGCATCGGAACATCTGACCTCCGAGCCATGGGAGGCTTTGTTCGCTCTGCTCCAAGACTAACCGCAATTGTTTTTGTCTCTGGACTAGCCTTTATTGGTGTCCCTGGAACCAGCGGTTTTATTGGTGAGTTTTTATCTATCAAAGGTGTACTCGATGCAGGTTGGCTCTTTGCCCTTGTGGGTGTAAGTGGTGTAGTCTTTGGAGCAGGTAGCTTTCTGGTAGCCTATCAACGGGGCTTTTTAGGCCCTGTAACCGCACCTGCAATTAAGTCTGCAAGCGACTTACAACGTCATGAGCAAATCTTTGGGGCTGTTTTAATTGTTATTATTCTTATGGTTGGCTTATTTCCTGGTGTTCCCGAAAAAATGACTCGTGCAACAGTAACTGCTCAAATTGAGCAAAACGCCGCTATTGCAAAATCCAACAAAGTTCAACATTTGGCTGTATTGCCCAAAGCAACCATGGTAAAAGGAGAGTAATATGCTTTTTAATATCAATATGATAACAAGGAGTATACATTCATGAGTATTATATCTGTTTCTCCCCTCTTGGCTGTTTTTGCCTCCCTATCGGGTGTTGCGGCTCTTGGCTTTATTCGTGATGCGGCAAAAATTCGCAATATATCTGTTGTGATTTGTGCTGTTTTACAAATTGTTATTCTTGCCACAATGATACCCGCCATAACAGGCGGTAAGGTACTGACATTTGAGGTTTTATCCCTTATACCTGAGGCAAGTATTGGCTTTCGTGTGGATGGGCTTGGCCTAACTTTTGCTCTGGTTGCATCCATCCTTTGGTTAGTCACGGCGGTCTACTCCTTTGGTTACCTCGATGCCCTATCCTCACCTAAGCAAACACGTTTTCAGGCCTTATTTGCCCTGACTATTTCTTGTACTCTTGGGGTGGCCTTTGCTTCTAACCTTTTGACTCTTTACTTCTTTTTTGAGGCTATGACCATTGCAACTTACTTTTTAGTTACCCATGATGACACACAAGAAGCCCATGATGGCGGTAAAGTCTATATGGCCTATCATCTTGGTACATCTATTCTTTTTCTCCTTCCCGCCATTGGCCTCACTTGGTATCTCGCAGGAAGCTTAAGCTTTGTTCCCAACGGTATGTTTGGCTCAGTTGATATCCAAGCCCAACGAGGGTTGTTAATCGTTGCCTTTATTTTATTTATGGCTGGCAATGCCAAGGTGGCTCTTATGCCGCTCCATGGCTGGCTTCCCAGTGCTATGGTTGCTCCTGTACCTGTATCAGCTCTGCTTCATGCGGTTGCTGTGGTCAATGCAGGAGCTTATGGGGTTATTCGCATCATGACGGATGTCTTTGGTCCTGAAGTTTTATTGGCTCTGAGCCTTAACCATTTAGCCATTTGGCTTGCGGCCTTTACGGTAGTTGCCGCTTCCCTTTATGCTTTGCGTCTGGATAACCTTAAGGCATTGCTCGCTTTTTCAACTATCGGTCAGCTTGCTTATATTGTCATGGGTGGTGCTTTGGCCAATGCCGAAGGAACAATGGGCGGTATGATCCATATCATCAATCATGGGTTTTCAAAGATTACATTATTCTTATGTGCAGGTGCAATTTATGTGGCAACCCATAAGAAGTATCTCTCTGAAATGCATGGACTTATTCATGAAATGCCCCTAACTGTTTTGGCTTTTTCTGTGGGAGCTTTTAGCATGATTGGCTTACCCCTCACCCCTGGTTTTATCACCAAATATTACCTATTTGCAGGGGCTCAAGATGCAGGAAATATTGTTGCCATTGTTGCCTTAATTGCCTCTAGCTTACTAACGGCTATTTACTATTTACGCGCCTTAGCAACATTTTTAGGCTGGGGAAACAAAGGGATAAGAAGCTCTCACCGACCATCTCCTCCCATGGGTAAAGAGGTCAATAGTCTTATCTTATGGCCTATGCTTGCTTGTGCTATTGCCACGCTCATCTTAGGGATTTTTCCTGAGCAAACAACATTGCCTTTACTCACACCTGTTATTGGAACCCTATTTGGAGGCTAAGATAAAGTAAGAGGGCTGATACAAAAATCAGCCCTTTTTTACCACTTTGCGTCCATTTATATCCATTATAAACCAAATTTATCCATTTATATCCATTTATATCCATTTATATCCATTTATATCCATTTTTTGCCAAGCTTTTTTGTCAAACTTCCTGTTGCCCTTTTGGTTTTTTATGGCTA
Source organism: Alphaproteobacteria bacterium (assembly GCA_047973205.1). Taxonomy (GTDB): domain Bacteria; phylum Pseudomonadota; class Alphaproteobacteria; order JBKEAR01; family JBKEAR01; genus JBKEAR01. The sequence goes on from JBKEBO010000068.1 coordinate 19,256, forward strand.
AAAACAGAATAAATTTGGTTTATAATGGATATAAATGGGCAAAATTTGGCAAATTTGGTACAGATTTTTACACCGTACCAAACAAACGATCACCTGCATCTCCTAAGCCTGGAACAATATAGGCATTCTCATTTAAGTGGCTATCTAAAGAGGCTGTATAAATCTGAACCTTCGGGTGACTATCCAACATCACCTTAACACCCTCAGGAGCAGCCACCAGAGCCATCATGATAATACGTTCATCTTCGATATTATTTTTATTAAGAACATCAATGGCATGAGCTGCAGAATAGCCTGTAGCTAACATAGGGTCTGTGAGGATATAACGTTGACCTTTATCTTTGGGTAGACGCACCAAATATTCCTCAGGGCGGTGGGTTTCCTCATTACGCATCACCCCAATATGCCCCACCGAAGCCTCGGGCATAAGCTGCATCAAACTATCCGAAAATCCTAGGCCTGCCCTCAAAATTGGAATAATCGAGGGCATAGGTTCTCCCAAGCAAGGAGCTTCCATTTCACAAAGTGGCGTATTGATTTTACGGGTTGCAGGCTTAAGTTCCGAAGTTACGGCATAGCTTAAAAGCAGTGATATATGCGATAAAATCGAGCGGAATGATGCCGTACTGGTTGTCTCTTCTCTTAGACGGGTTAAGCGGTCGGCAATGAGTGGGTGATCCACCTCGATGAGGTTTCTAAATTCGGCATATCTCTTCATTTTTTTCCTCTTTGGCTTTTGTACTTTTTATCAATATATCATAAGCCTATACAATAGGAAAGATGTATCACCCACTTTAAAATTAATGAACAGAAACAGGGGTTAAGTCATGCTCTAAAACCCAGTCTAGTGCTGTGTTCATATCAGCAGTTTCAAATATCTTTTGCCCTTCTGCCGAAAAAATTTTAAAGATGGTTTCATCTTCTTTTTGTTGAATTTTAAAGTAGATAATCTTGGTTAACCCAAGACGTGAAAAGTCATTAGAGCTTAGCTTGCCTGCATTGATTAAGATTGCTGCCATGTCTTTCCATGGTGTTAAATATTCAAATGGATTCATCACATTTCCTTTCCTTAAAAATTCCCCTTTTACGATAAGCATATAATATCTCATGCAACCATAGGAAATGTTTAATCAAAAAAAAGTGATAATTTTTTATTATTTAATCAATATTTTCAATTTTAATATTGCGAATGAGAGGGTCAGGGCGAATATGGATTAAATCAACATTTAAAAGGCCATTTTCGAGCCATGCACGTTCAACCTCTACACCTTCAGCTAAAACAAAGGCTTTTTGAAATTGCCTTGAGGCAATACCACGATGGATATAATGACGCTCCAAGCCTTCATCTTCTTGCATGCCTTTTATAACAAGCTGATTATCCTCGATATTTACGTTCAAATCTTTCATGGTAAAGCCTGCAACTGCAACGGTAATTCTAAAATTACTCTCACTCAGATGTTCAATATTATAAGGCGGATAGCTATCAGAAGTTCGATTAGCTCTATCCAGCATTCTTTCCATATGTTCAAAACCCAACATTAGTGAATTATTGAATGTAGAACGTGTCATATATTTATCCCTTGAAATCAAATACATTTACTATTGCTATAAAGATAGGCTTAAGCTTGTATATTCGTCAAGGGATAATCATCATAAAAAGAGCTTATCACATCTCTTGTAAGTTCAACCGATAGCCTCGATTTTCGGTCAGCAAGATGGAAACATTTTTAGGGTCAGGCTCCATTTTTTGCCGCAAGCGATAAATATGGGTTTCTAAGGTGTGGGTAGAAACACCTGATGTATAACCCCAAACTTCATCTAAAAGCTTAGAGCGTGGTACAACCTGCGGAAAAGAATGATAGAGATATTTCAAAATTGCAGCCTCTTTATCTGTAAGGCGAATGCAGCTTTCTTCCTCCTTATGTGTTAAGGTTGAGTTATCTTGTTTGAACCAATAAGGACCTATGGTCAACACGGCATCGGCCGAGCGATCATATTGACGAAGATGAGCCCGAATACGAGCGACCAATAGGGTCATTCTAAAGGGTTTGGCAATATAGTCATTTGCACCACTATCCAAAAGCTTAATCGCCGTACTATCGCTGGCATTGCCCATGATAACCAAAATAGGAATATTAACATTTGCCTTTCGCCAACTGCTAATAAGCTCTTGTGTTTCCTCTATAACATCTGAGCATGAAAGAATAATCAGTTCGCTATTTTTCTCTTCAAGAAGCTGCAGAGCATCTGTGGCAATTCTTGTTGCCGAAACATCAAATTCTCCTGTAAGCTCTAACTGCTCCTTTAAAGTATCAATAAGCTCCTGACTATTTTCGATAATCAATAAGCGTCTGGTTTTTATCATTGTTTACTTTCCTTACTCTTTTATAACCTTTAAAATAAAGTGATTGACAGTCTCTAACCTTATGCTGTCAAAAAATTTTTATCTCCCACCAAAAATAGCTTGGCCTAAGCGTATATGTGTTGCCCCTTGTTTAATTGCCTCACGATAATCAGCACTCATACCCATGCTTAAGTAAGGAAGCGATAGCATTTTTTGATACTCCTTAAGCTTTACAAAATATGCTTTAGCATCCTCACCAACTGGTGGAATAGCCATAAGTCCTATAATTTTTAGTCCTAAATCCTGCGAGCAATATTGATAAAAATCCTCAACTTCCTCAGGAAGAATACCTGATTTTTGTGGCTCTCTACCAATATTAATCTGAATATAAAGTTGAGGTATTTTTGCTTCCTCAATAGATATTCGTGCAATAGCCTCAGCAAGGCTTTTGCGATCTAATGTTTGGATAACATCAAAAAGACCAATAGCCTTTCGTACCTTATTTTTCTGCAATCCACCAATAAGATGCAGCTGAACATCAGGATATCTTTGCTTCAGTTCAGGCCATTTCTCTGCAGCTTCTTGTACTTTATTTTCACCAAATAACCGATGGTTCGCCTTAAGAGCTGCTTCTATATCGCTTACAGGCTTTGTTTTGCTTACCGCAATAAGCTGAACAACTTCTTTTTGTGAAAGAGTATTCACCTCTTTTTTTAGCCCTATAAGTTTTTCTACAATATCTTTTTCTTTCAATGACTTATCCTGTACCTTATAAATTGTAAGTTATTTTTACTCAAATTAAAGAGAAAATTTATTTTATATCATAGGCATAAAGAAAATATCTTTCTCTTATTATTGCAAAATGCAATTAAATATATCTTTTTGATAGATTTTACATATAATAACCATAAGAAAAATCTATTAATTCATTGTTTTGCATTGTTAAGTATATTTAGAAGGGAAGCAAAGAGCAACAAGAATTATCACAGGCCATAAGAAACCTATTCCCCCAAGAACTAAAATCCATGCTCCAACCCCTGAAAATCCCCCATCTCGTAATCTTTTAACTGTTGTTATAAGTAAGACCCAATAAACAACATACTGAAACATACTCAAAATATGATAAAGCTTTAGCTTTATGGGAGACATTCCTGCAGCCATTTGCTCCATCATATAGGTTACGGCGGCAAAAAGCCCTGCTTCTCCTGCTTTTTGTTGTAAAATCTCTGTATTATTCATTAAATAATCGATAATAGTATATGTGTATGGAATTAAAATAATTAATGGGAAAATCAGCGTAATCAGATAGGCCTTACGATTAAGCAATCCTGAAACAGAAAAAGATTGTTGAAACCAGTTTTTTACATAATCTCGTCCATCTCTTGATTGTTGTGCTTGTGGCGTAACTTGCGTAGGCTGCTGTACCTCCAGCACATCACCCTCGCTACCCCATGGACCTTTTGTATCCTTATATTGATTATCCATATATTATCTTCCTATTGTTAAAGCTTAACCGCTTGGTTATCATACTCTAAAATATTTTTTTGTGCCATATGATATTGTAAAATCAGAGCAATTTTTACTTAAAGAAAAACAATAAGATAAGCATAAAAATAGCCTACTCTTTTGTTTTTAAAAATATATTTATTGGTAAAACCATGGCTACAATAAGCATAATAAAAAATGGGTATTTGCATTATAGGGTGGGATTTTTATAAATCTCACCTTTTATTTTTGCTGAGTTATTTTTAAAATTTGCAATCTAGGGTTGAATTAGATTAATTACAAAAAATTTAAATATTGCATTATAAGGTTGAAAACTTTATCGACATTGAATAAGATTGACCAACTATTGCAAAACAAGGTTGAAAGTTAATATGTCATTCACGCCCAATAACCAAGAAACAACATTATCCAATTTTATTTGGAAGAATGCAGAAGATCTAAGAGCTGGTGCTTTTCCTCATGTTGAATTTGGTAAGATCATTCTTCCTTTTACGGTATTAAGACGTTTAGAGTGCGTTCTTGAATCTACAAAAGATGCAGTTTTAAAATCTTATGATCAATTTAAAGATCAAGGTTTAGCTATGGATGACATCTTATGTAATGTGAGTGGCAATCCTTTCTACAACAAATCATCTTATAATCTTTCCAATTTAGGTGGCACAAAGACTAAAGCCAATCTTGAAGATTATATTGCTAATTTCTCTGAGAATGTTCGAGTCATTTTTGAGCAATTTGAGTTTAATACAACAATTAATAAGCTCTCAAAATCTAATTTGCTATTGCGTATTTGTAATAATTTCGCTGCAATTGATTTACATCCCAATGTTGTGCCTGATCGCACAATGAGTAATGTTTATGAGCATTTGATCGCAAAATTTGGTGCGGAAGTGGGTACTGGCTCAGAGGACTTTATGACTCCTCGTGATATTGTGCATTTGGCAGCAACTTTATTGCTTGAGCCTGATAATGAATTATTTGAGCAAAAGAATGGTTTAATCCGAACTATTTACGATCAAACCTGTGGTACATCAGGCTTTTTAACAGATATGATGAACTATGTTGATAACTTTAAAGATCGTTATAAAGTTGCACCTGTGCTTGTGCCACATGGTCAAGAATTGCAGAAAGAAACTCATGCTGTAGCATTAGGCTCGATATTATTAAAAAAGCTTGAATCAGATCCTAGCCGTGATTTATCGAAAAATATAAAGCTTGGCAACACATTAAGCAATGACTTATTTGCAGGTCAGCACTTTCACTACCAATGCTCTAACCCTCCATTCGGCATGAAGTGGTCAAATGACGCTGAGGCTGTTGAATTAGAACGCAAAGAAAAAGGTTTTAACGGTCGCTTTGGTGCAGGTTTGCCAAAAGTTAGCGATGGCTCTATGCTTTTTTTACAGAATCTAATCTCTAAGTTAGAGTTGCCTGAAAATGGTGGTGGACGTGGAGCAATAGTATTGTCAGGCTCGCCATTATTTAATGGTGGTGCTGGTTCAGGTGAATCAGAGATTAGACGTTTTATATTAGAAAATGATCTATTGGAAGCCATTGTTGCATTGCCTACGGATATTTTCTTTCGCACAGGAATTGGCACATACGTTTGGTTGATTTCTAATCGTAAGCCTAAGCACCGTCAAAACAAAGTACAGCTTATTGATGCAACCAATATGGGGGCATCCATGCGTAAAAATGAAGGCAATAAACGCAAGTTTATTGATCAAGCTTCAATTGATGAAATTAGTCGCATTTATGCTGATTTTACTGAAAGCCCAGTGAGTAAGCTTTTTAACTATACCGATTTTGGTTATCGTAGAATTAAAGTGTTGCGTCCTTTGCGTATGAATATGCAGTTCGATACTGATAAATTGGAACAACTTCAAGCTCATAAAGATTTTAATAAGCTTTCTGAAATAGATCAAAGATCCTTAGTCAACGAGATCACAAGCGCACTTAATCAAACTAAAAGCTATTCATGGTTTGAACAGGAGTTTATCCCAAACTTAACACTGAAAAAAATCAATAAAACATTTAAAAATACACTCATTGCTATTTTTGGTGTGAAAGATCCTGATGCGGACATTGTTGAAATCAATGGCGAAGTACAGATGGATAGTGAATTAACTGATTATGAAAATATCCCACTTAATCAAGACATTCAAACCTACATGGAAAAAGAGGTTTTACCTCATGCGCCTGATGCAGTTGTTGATAGCAGCTTTACCGATGAAAAAGACGGTGAAATTGGTGTTGTGGGCTATGAAATCAACTTTAATCGCTATTTTTATGTATTTGAAGAACCTCGCCACCCTAATGAAATCATGAAAGAGATTAAAGCGTTATCAGCCGAAGTCGCCAAACTACTTGGAGAGGTTTAATGATGGAATTTAAACAATATCCAACTTATAAAGACAGCGGTGTCGAGTGGTTGGGCGCGATACCTAAACATTGGAAACAAAAGCCTATTTGGAGTTTGTTTCAAAGAGTAAAAAGAACAGGATTTCCACAAGAACTATTACTTTCTGTTTATCGAGATTATGGGGTCATTCCAAAAGATAGTCGAGATGATAATCATAATAGGGCTTCTGAGGATTTAACACCTTATCAACTTGTATGTCCAAACGATCTTGTTATTAATAAAATGAAAGCATGGCAAGGATCTATCGCAATCTCTGATTTGAAAGGTATCGTTAGCCCTGCTTATTATATTTATCAACCAAGACAAGCGCATTATTCAAAATATATTCATTTTTTAATTCGTTCTATTTATTTTATCCAAAGCTATAAGAATTTCTCGAAAGGCATTCGTGTAAATCAATGGGATTTAGATCATGAGGCTTTTACTCATATTCATTTATTATTACCACCACTGAAAGAGCAGCAACAAATCGTTTCTTTCCTTGATGCTGAAACTACTCGAATTGATAACCTTATTGCCAAACAAGAAAAACTCATTGAGCTTTTAGAAGAGCAACGTAAATCTATTATCTCTCATGCTGTGACAAAAGGATTAAATCCTGATGCACCTATGAAAGATAGCGGTGTTGAGTGGTTGGAAGAAGTACCTAGTCATTGGAGAGTTAAACGATTAGATAGTATCTCAAAGATAATCAGAGGTAATTCCGCCTTTGCTAAAGGTGATTTATTGGATGTTGGTCAATATGTAGCACTACAATATGGAAAAACATATAAAGTTAATGAAATAGATAGTTCTTTTAATTCATATGTCAATCAAGAATTTTTTAAAGATTCTCAGATTGCAGAGTTTGAAGATGTTGTACTTATTTCTACCTCAGAAACATTAGAGGATCTAGGACATTCATGCTTTTATGCTCGACATGACTTTGGATTAATTGGAGGAGAGCAATTTTTATTAAAACCTAATGATCAGGCTTTTGGTAAATATTTATATTATGCGACAAAAGCATTTTCTTCGTATTTACAAAGATATGCCACAGGGTTAAAAGTTTTTCGGTTTAATTTAGATGATTTAAAAAAAATCTATATTCCAGATATATCTTTAGTTGACCAACAAAAAATTGCAAATTTCCTTGATCAAGAAACATCAAGAATAGATCTATTAGTTTTAAAACAAAATGAATTAATCCAAAAGCTCAAAGAATATCGTTCATCCATCATTTCACATGCCGTTACAGGCAAAATTGATGTTAGGGAGATTGCTGTATGAAATTAAATGTTATTGATGATAAAGCTCATTATGAAAGCCATTTAGAAGCTTATATTGTTCAAAAATTAGAAGCTCAAGGTTGGGTAGTTGGGCAAAGCAGAAATTATCATACAGAATACGCACTTTATCCCGAAGATTTAATTCAGTGGATCAAAACCACCCAGCCCCAAAAGTGGGAAAAATTACATGCTTTAAATGGTAGCAATACTGAACAACGCATCATTGATCGTTTGGATGATGAACTCAATAAAAAAGGGACGATTCATATTTTCCGTAATGGCTTTCAAATAGCTGGTGCAGGAACAATAGATATTAGCGAAAGTGCGCCCGAAGATGGGCGTAATCAAGCCGTCATTGATCGTTATAATGCAAATATTTTACGAGTTGTACCACAACTTAAATACCATCCAGCGAAAGATTCTGGCATTTTGGATTTGGTTTTTTTCATTAATGGTTTGCCGATGGCAACAGTGGAGATTAAGACAGAATTTAATCAATCACTCGAAGATGCAATTGAACAATATAAAAATGATCGTAAACCCATAGATCCTAAAACAAGACGTAAAGAACCACTCTTAACACCGAAACGTGGAGCAATTGTTCATTTTGCATTATCTGAATCTGAAATTGCGATGACAACGGCTTTAGAAGGTGAAAGCACTTATTTCTTACCGTTTAATAAAGGCAATAATGGACATGCTGGCAATCCACCTGCGGATGCTTCTAAAGGTGAAGATTATCCTGTGGCGTATTTTTGGGATTATGTGTGTCAGCCTGATAATTGGTTAAAAATATTCCATAACTTTGTCTATGTCGAAAAGAAAAATAAAGTGGATTTATATGGCAATTGGACAGTACAAGAACGCTTGATTTTCCCACGCTACCACCAATTTGATGCCGTGAATAAAATCATTGCAGATGTTGAATCAAAAGGTGTTGGGCTTAATTATCTATGTGAACATAGTGCAGGCTCAGGCAAAACAGCTACAATCTCGTGGGTATGTCATTCACTTGTACGTTTGCGTCATAATGATGGTTCACCCTTCTATAATTCAGTCATTGTAGTGACTGATAGAACGGTACTTGATGATCAATTGCAAGAAGCCATTCAGCAGTTGGATCACCAGAAAGGCTTAATTGCTGCCATTAACCGTGATGATAAAGCCCATGCTGGAAAATCTAAAAGTAAACAGTTAGAAGAAGCATTGTTATCTAATAAACAGATCATTATTGTGACTATTCAAACTTTTCCGCATGTGATGGAAGCAATTTTAACCAACACGAGTTTAAGCGATCGCAATTACGGCATTGTGATAGATGAAGCACATACTTCACAAACAGGCACAACGGCTTCAAAGCTACAAGCAACATTGGCATTACAGTCTAGTGAAGCAATGGCAAATTTAACCATTGAAGAATTACTCGGTGAAATTCAAAAGGCTCGTGTTCAATCGAAAAATATTAGTCATTTTGCATTCACAGCAACACCTAAACATTCCACCAAAATGCTATTTGGGCGTACTCAAAATGGTGAACCAGCTAATGATGGAAATCTGCCTGATTCTTTTCATTTATACCCACAACGCCAAGCCATTGAAGAAGGTTTTATTTTAGATGTATTAGAAGGCTATGTTCCTTATAAAACCGCCTTTAAATTAGGTGGTGATGCAGTAGATGATAACAAACGAGTTGATTCAAAAGCAGCTAAAAAGGCTTTAGCACGCTGGATGACGTTACATGCCACCAATGTGACACAAAAAGTCCAATTCATCATTCAACACTTTCATCATAATGTTGCAAATCTGTTAAATGGTCAGGCTAAAGCAATGATCGTTACTAGCTCACGCCCTGCGGCAGCACGTTATAAGATGGCATTAGAAAAATATATTGAAGATAATCCTGAGTACAGCGCTTATCGTGTTTTAGTGGCTTTTTCAGGTAAATTGACAGGTGAACAAATCCGTCATGATGCAGATTTAGATACAGAAAGTGGCTCGGTTTTTTATGTTGAAAGTGATGCTGAATTTACCGAAGCCAATATGAATATGGATACTCCTAATTCTGATTTAAGGATTGCTTTTGATCGTCCTGAATATCGTTTAATGGTCGTGGCTAATAAATTTCAAACAGGGTTTGATCAACCTAAATTATGTGCGATGTATTTAGACAAAGTGATCGGTAATGAAGTCGAAGTTGTGCAAACATTATCTCGATTAAATCGTACAGCTATTGGTAAAGATCAAGTTTTTATTGTTGATTTCGTCAATGATCCTGCATGGATCTTAAAATGTTTTCAAAAATACGATAGCGGTGCTGCCATTGTAGATGTTCAAGATCCTAATATTGTTTATACAATCAAAGACAATATCGAAGAATTAGATCTAATCACCGAGGAAGATTTAGAGGAGTTTAAGTCAGCTAGATTTAAAACGATTCGAGAAATTAGTAATCATGAATTGAAAGAAACTACGCACCCAAATTTATTTAAAGCTACAGATCGTGTTGCAAGACTATTTAATCAAAAACTTAAAATGTTAAAACAAGCCATTGAACTTCAAGAAATGGCTTATGATCAAGCAAAATTAGATGGTAATGATGAAGGCGCAGAAAAAGCTGAATTTGAACGAAGACAATTGGATATAGAATTACAAGCATTGTTATGTTTTAAAGGCAATTTAGGTAAGTTTAGCCGTATCTATTCATATATTGCACAGTTGATTGATTTTAGTGATCCTGAACTTGAGAATTTCTCAGCATTTACCAAATTATTATTCAAACGATTAAATGGCATGTCAGCTAAAGAGATTGATATATCAGGATTGGTCTTAACAGGCTTTGGTATTTTTAAAAAGAAATTACCTGATGACGATATTATAGAGCTGCCTGATGAAGGATCTTCTCAAACATTACACCCTATTCAAGGGACATCTAATGGTGATGTTCAGCCTAGTAAAATGGCTTATCTTAAAGAAGTCATCGAGCTTATTGCACAGACTTTTGACGACATATCTACTCGAGAAGAACAAGTTGTGTATATCAATCATCTAGCCACAATTTTACGCAATAATGATATTGTTATGGCTCAAATTGAAAATAATCCTGAATCAACTGCTCTACAAGGTAATTTACCTTCTGCAACTAAAGGTGCAATCATTCAAGCTTTAACTTCACACCAAGATTTATCTGCACTGCTTTTGAAAACGGATGATCAAGCAATGCAAAATGTTGTGAGAGTACTGTATCAACTGTTAAAAGATGGTGAAATGCTTGATGTAAGGAATCTATCTTAGAGAGGAAACGATATGGTGGATATTTTACAATTGGATGGCGTGCAACCTGTAGATTGCCGTAATGAAGATGGCTATATCATCATTACGGTACAGCCTCTGGGAGACCACATAGAAACATGCCCTGAGTGTGACGGACGTTTATATAAGCATGGTCAGCGAATCAATAGTTTTGCTGATACTCCAATTCAAATGCAACCAGTTAAAATCGAGGTGGCACGAACACGTTATCGTTGTTCTTCATGTAAAAGCATGATCACTCCTCAACTTAGTTTTTTAGATGAAAAGCGAAGAGCCACTCATAGACTTATTCAACAGGTGAGAAAACGATGCCTTGAGCGAACTTTTACTCAACTTGCCGAAGATACAGGATTGGTTGTTAATACCATTAAATATATCAC
>JBKEBO010000029.1:0-2181 GCA_047973205.1 Alphaproteobacteria bacterium
GAGGAACTGAAAAATGCATATATTGCAAGAGATTTTACAAAATCATAAAAAAAATGGCTATGGGGGGATATTTTCGGTTTGTTCGAGCCATGCCTTAGTCATTGAAGCAGCAGCTCTTTACTGTAAACAAAAAAATTGCCATTTGCTCCTTGAGGCAACCTCTAATCAGGTGAATCAATTTGGGGGCTATACAGGTTATGTTCCTCGTACTTTTATAAAATATGCTCTTGATATTATTGATAAAACAGGCTTAAGTCGCCATCAGGTCATTTTTGGTGGAGACCATCTAGGACCCAATGCTTGGCAAAATGAAGATAGCCAAATAGCCATGGAAAAATCAGAGCAACTTATCGCTGGTTATGTTAAGGCTGGCTTTACAAAAATCCATCTCGATTGCTCTATGTCTTGTAAGGATGACCCTATTCCTTTAAGTGATGCAACCATAGCCTCAAGGGCAGCTCGCCTTTGTAAGATAGCGGAAGAAGCCGCTAAGGATATGCCACAAAAGCCCATATATATCATAGGGACAGAAGTTCCTGTACCAGGCGGGGCAAGCGATGATTTAACGGCTCATATGCAAGTAACGCAGGTTGATGATGCTCAAAATACGCTAGATATTCATGAAAAAGAATTTGCCTATCTAGGCTTAGAAGAAGCCTTTGAACGGGTAGTTGGCCTTGTAGTTCAACCTGGTGTAGAGTTTGACCATACCCAAATTTATGACTATAAAGCTGAGGATGCTCAACAGCTTAGCCAGTTATGTACAGCGGATAAATCGTGGGTATTTGAGGCTCATTCAACGGATTATCAACTCAAAGAGAACTTAAAAAAATTGGTGCAAAACCATTTTGCTATTTTAAAGGTAGGGCCAGGACTTACCTTTGCTATGAGAGAGGCTATTTTTGCCCTTGCAGCTATTGAAAAACGCCTTAAGCCTGACACAGCTTCTCAGATAGAAGAAGTTGTTGAAATAGCTATGTTAAAAAATCCAAACAACTGGCAAAAATATTATGAAGGCAATGAACAACAACAACAATTTGCCCGCAAATTTAGCTTAAGTGATCGTATTCGCTATTATTGGAATATGGATGAGGTTGAGGCCGCTTTGGAGCTTTTACTCAATAATCTAAAAGAACCTATTGCTTTACCTCTGATTAGTCAGTATCTTCCTGATTTATATAAAGATATTCGAAAAGGGAATATAGAGCATAATGGCAAAGGCTTAATTTTAGCTAAGATCATGAAAGTTTGCGATGATTACCAGCAGGCCTGTGAAAAATAAAAGAAGAATAAAGAGGAATAAAATATGCCGAATATTATTGCAATTGGAGAATTAGTTGTTGAAATTATGGCTGATATTAAAGACCAACCCTTAGATAAAAAAGGGCTATGGCATGGGCCATATCCTTCAGGAGCTCCTGCAATTATGGCGGCACAGGCTGCTTGTTCAGGCTCGCCAAGTGTGATTATTGGTACAGTGGGTAATGATGATTTTGGTCGCAATATCACCCAGCGGCTTAATAGCTTAAATATCAAAGGGGTACGTGTGGATGATAGCTATACGACAGGGGTGGCTTTTGTGCGTTATAATAGCGATGGCAGTCGTGATTTCATCTATCATATTCCCAATGCGGCAGCAGGGCAAATTTATAAAAATCAGGTGCAGGAAGAATATTTTAAGGATGGTGGCTTTTTACATATTACAGGCTCGTCTCTTTCGGTTGCAGCTGTTCGTGATGCGGTAGAACTTGCCTTAAGTTATTGTAAAAAATACGATGTTAAAGTGAGCTTTGACCCTAACATGCGAAAAGAACTTACCGCAGGAGGGGAAAGACAGCAGCTTATTCAAAAGATATTAAAGCAAACCTATATTTTGCTCCCGTCAGAAGGTGAGCTAGAGTTCCTAACAGGCAAAAGTGATGAGGGGGTGAGTATTCAAAAGCTGCTCCAAGATGGGGTGGAGGTTATTGCTCTTAAAAAGGGAAGCCAAGGGGCTGAATTGATTACTAAAAACAAGTACTTTAAGGTTAAAGCGAGCCAAGTTACAGAGGTTGATCCTACAGGGGCAGGCGATATTTTTGCAGGGATGATGCTTTCTAGTCTGATGCAAAATATACCCTATGAGGAAGCCTTAAAATATGCCTCAGCTGCAGGGGCTTATTCGGTTACCAAACAAGGCCC
>JBKEBO010000061.1:0-2624 GCA_047973205.1 Alphaproteobacteria bacterium
TTATTCTCCCTTTTTTCTCTCTCTAAACATTCTATTTTAAGATTTTTTAATGGCCCCTCTTCTCAAAGGGGTCATTATTTTACGATTGAGTTGCTCATAGAAGTTTACCTCTTTATTTTTATCTGAATATTTGTTACAAATGATTTAATATAAAAGTCTGAGAATTGAAAGATTCTCAAAAAATACCCATCAAACCCACTAACGATTAAAGAGCAAAGAGTAAATAATATGAAGCTTTTAGCAGGTAATTCTAACCTTCCCCTAGCCGAAGCCATTTCAGCATGGCTCAATGTTCCCTTAACAAAGGCGAGCATCCGCCGATTTTCTGATCAGGAAATTTTTGTAGAAATTCACGAAAATGTTCGTGGTGAAGATGCTTTTATTATTCAATCAACAAGCTATCCTGCTAATGACCATTTAATGGAACTTCTGGTGGCTATCGATGCTCTAAAGCGTGGCTCAGCACGCCGCATCACTGCCGTTATCCCCTATTTTGGTTATGCACGTCAAGACCGCAAGTCGGGGCCTCGAACCCCTATTTCAGCAAAACTTGTGGCCAACTTAATTACCGTTGCAGGAGCCGATAGAGTCTTAACCATGGATCTCCATGCAGGGCAAATTCAAGGATTTTTTGATATTCCTGTGGATAATCTTACAGGTGGTTTGGTTTTTGTTCGTGATATTCAAGAACGCTATGACCCTGATAATGTTGTGATTGTATCACCTGATGTTGGTGGTGTGGTTCGGGCTCGTTCTTTAGCAAGTGCCTTAGGAGCTGATTTAGCGATTATCGATAAAAGGCGTGAAAAAGCAGGTGTCTCTGAGGTGATGAACATTATTGGTGATATTAAAGGCCGTGATTGTATCTTAGTTGATGATATTGCGGATTCAGCAGGAACATTATGTAACGCAGCCTCTGCACTGATGGATAAAGGTGCTCAATCTGTAGCTGCTTATGTTACCCATGGTGTACTTTCGGGCGGTGCAGTAAGCCGCATTGAAGATAGCCCTATGACTTCACTTGTTATGACCGATTCCATTAAAGCTGTTGATGCCGCTAAAAATTCAAAATCTGTTGAGCAATTAACCGTTGCCCCTCTTTTAGCCGAGGCTATCCAGCGTATTCATAATGAGCAATCTGTATCATCACTCTTTAAAAATAGTAGTTTATAATCATTTTAAAAGAGTAAAAAAACTATCCAAAAGGAGAGATTCATCTCTCCTTTTTTATTGACTCCCAAGCTCTTATTTTTTAATCTTGATAAAATTACTAAGTTAAATCAATCTATTAAGCAAAAAGGGGCTAAAAATGCAGCCAATAAAAAGTATATTAAGTTCATGGTTTTGGGTATGGTTTGGGATTATTATCGGCCTATCTTTTATGGCAACTCCTATTAAGTTCCATGCCACTCAATTGGAACTCCCCGTCGCCTTAGAAGTCGGTAAAGTTACATTTCAACTCCTTGCAAAAGCTGAATGGTTTCTAGCTATCGCTCTTGTGGTTGCTTTAGTCGCAAAACCAAATAAGATAACCCTTATACTCATTGCGGCAATGGTTATTATCTTAGTTTTACAACAATTATGGCTAATGCCTGCTCTTTATGGTCGTGCCGATGCTGTTATTGCTGGCGGTACTTCATCAAGTTCCGTTATTCATCTTTTTTATATTATTGCCGAAGTTGCAAAACTTGTCGCCCTTGCAGGCTTAGGCTTTTTTGTCAGAAGATAGCTCTATGATTACAGTGCCTCGACAAGCTTAGCAGCCGTGGAAGCTTAAGGGAGCGTAAAATCTTGCTCAATGGCCATGGGCTCTTTTGTAGTAAAAGCTCAAAAAGCTATTGTAATGTTTCTTTTATTTTAGAAATGCTCTAATATAAGTCACATAACAAAAGACAAGAGAGTATGTAAAAATTGACAACATTATTTGAGCAATATGCTATTCGTCCTTTAGCTGATCGTATTCGCCCTAAAACCTTAAGCGAGGTTGTTGGCCAAGACCATCTTTTAGGTGAAGATGGGCTTATAAGTAAGATGGTCAAAAACGAAAAAGTCATGAGTGCGATTTTATGGGGGCCTCCTGGTACAGGAAAAACCACAATAGCACGGCTTTTAGCAGAGGTTGGTGATTATGCTTTTGAGCCTCTTTCAGCAGTATTTTCAGGCGTGGCGGATTTACGTAAAGTTTTTGACCGAGCGAAAGAACGTAAAAAATTAGGTCAAAATACCCTACTTTTCATTGATGAAATTCACCGCTTTAATCGTATGCAGCAAGATGGCTTTCTACCTTATGTGGAAGATGGCACCATAACCCTTATTGGGGCAACAACCGAAAACCCATCTTTTGAGCTAAATGCGGCTCTGCTTTCTCGTTGTCAGATACTCACTTTGCACCAACTTCAGCCCTCGGATCTCGCTTGCTTATATGCAAGAGCCGAAGAGGAAATGGAGCGGCTTTTGCCCTTAAATCCAGAGGCAAAATCAGCCATTATAGAGATGGCTCAAGGAGATGGACGCTATTTTATCAACATGTTAGAGACTATATTTGAGCTTGCAGCCGAGGAGACAGACCTTTCTGTTCATCAGTTAGAGCAGCTTGTACAAAAACGAAAACCCCTTTACGATAA
>JBKEBO010000002.1:0-13720 GCA_047973205.1 Alphaproteobacteria bacterium
AAACTATTCGGGAACTGATGACAATATCGCAGGTGAAACCATCTGATATTAAGGCCATTGGTGTCTCTGCGGTTATGATGGGAGTTTGGCCGTTAGGCAAAGATGGTAAGCTTGTTCGTAATCCGATCTTATGGAATGATGCTAGGGCACAAAATGAAATAGATAATTTGCAAAAAGAAAACCCTTATTTATTTGAAGATCTTTTTGCTTATTCAGGCTCAATTATGCAAACAGGGTGCACGCTTCCAGTCTTATTATGGCTAAAAAACCATGAACCTGAAAACTTAGAAAAAACACAATATATTTTTTGTGCTAAAGATTATATTCGTTTTCGTCTCACTGGGCAGATAAATACAGAGATATCCGAAGCCGTTATTGCTCCTGGAAATGCCCAAACAGGTAAATTTGAGCCTGCAGTATTTGAGTTGTTAGATATTATTGGATTAGAGGATAAATTCTTAGAGCCCAAAGCTTCAACAGAATTGGCTGGAGGCCTTACTGCCGATGCCTCTAAAAGTTTAGGTCTTATGGCAAATACCGCAGTTGCCATTGGCGCGGGCGATGTTGTTAGCTGCGTGATCGGTGCGGGTGGTGGGAAAACAGGACATGCAACCACAATACTTGGCACGACTTTAATGTGTGGTGTTACACGCGATATTCCTAATTTTAGCCCGGCAAATTTAGGCTTAACATTCAGATTACCCGAAAATAAATGGTTTCGAACGATGGTGAATATTTCTGGAACTACCGTGTTAGATTGGTGCCTACATACGCTAACGCCAGATTTATTAACTTGTGCCCAGCCTTACGATGCCCTTTCGCAAATGGCTCAAAAAAGTCCACTGGGTGCAAATGGGGCTCGGTTTGTACCTTATTTATCGGATATTGGAATTATTTTTCCACGAATCGAACCAAAGGCGAGGGCGCAATTTTATGGGCTCAGCACTTCAACTAGCCGAGAAGATCTCGTTCGGGCAATTTATGAAGGTATAGCGTTTGCCATCCGGGAAAATTATGAAACCTTAAACATTCAAGCCAATACTATCCATCTTGTCGGTGGTGGTGCAAAAAGCCAATTCTGGGCACAAATGATTGCAGATATTACGCAAAAAGAAACTGTAATCTTAGAAGGTTCGCAATTTGGCGCAAAAGGTGCAGCGATTTGTGCCATGATTGCAACAAACCATTTTCAGAGCTTACAGGATCTAGATGATCGTTATTTTCTATCTATGCATAGATTTCAACCAAATACCTTACTTGCAAGCAATTATGAACGGGCTTTTCAAGATTTCAAACAGCATGGGGTTACCTATCTAAATAGTATAATTAATACCCAAAATGGCTTGAATTAATTATTTTACCCAATGCTTATTGCCGGCCTATACAATAATATTATTTACTCAGATAGATAACGATAAATGGTGGCTTTGGACAATCTATATTTGCACATAAGGTCTTTAATAAGAATGCCTTGTTCTCTTTCAGCTTTAAGTGCTTTAACATCTTCATCTGTAAGCTGTTTCTTACGCCCGAAAGCAACACCACGTTCTTTCGCCTTGGCAATGCCTTCCATTTGACGCTCAGCACCAAGCTCATCTGTGCCGATAGCCGATATAATGGTCGCATCGGCACCTAAGCTAGATAAATGGTAAATGAAGTTCGACCCTGCCCCACCAATTTTTTTGCTACCATCTGCGAATATATCCCAAAGTAAAACATCAAGTGCCACGATTTTCATAGTTTAAACCCTTAAATTTTTTATAATATCAATGCGTTTGAATGAAGATGAAAATAGCTTATAAGAAAAATAATGAAAAAGCAAAAAGAATGGTTTATAGCTTAAACATTAAATTTTGTATTTCCATATTTATGAATTTAGCCCCTATTTTTTTTCATCCGATATTTTTGATCATATCCGTTTAAATATCCATTTATATCCAATTTGCATTTAGCATATTTTAAAAAAATTAAAAAATATAAAAATTTTAAAAACATAACACCTACTCCCATGAGACATTTTTAATTTTATTGTCTCTATATCAGAGGTGCCTGTTATTTCCTCAAAAATTAAATTATTTATTCATCTATATTTGGGCATTTTATGCCTAAATGTATATTGCGCTTATGTGAAAGTACCTTCAAAAAGAAATCATGACGTTAATTAAACTTTTGAGCTCTGTTTTCTGATATGCGAGTTCAACGGAGAAATGTTTTTGAAAATTCGCTTTAAAGCACTCTAAGAGCTTAAAATTATTTTTAGTTTATGGGGAGCATTAAAAACCTTTAGAGCCATTACAACGTCTCTTAAACGAGATTAAAGATATTTTTAAATCTGTAGATGAACACCAAAATCAAAAATGCAGCAAGATGATCTCTCAAATAGCTTTGAAATATTTTTGTACTTTCACATAAGCACAATATATATTTCACACAAAATGTGAAATCTCATATCTGATTTTAAATTTTTCAAACAATCTGAATTTAGAAATATTTATCACTGAAGAAAGAAAAAATAGTTATGGAAATTTGAAGCTTCGCATATTGCTAAATTTATTTCTATTTAAAATATATTTATTCAATTTTTGAAAGTGGATGAAAAAGGAAAGGGTGAATAATAATCCGTTAGGATTTTATTCAAGTGATTGTGGAAAGTCTTGGGGCAATATCGAGCAAAGCGAAATTTGTCCATCAAGCTTTCCAACATGAGCGACCCTTTCTGCCGGATATTAATTATCTATATTCCCAACTTGCTTCGAAACTCTTTTCACAAGAGTTTTGGATGGTTTGAGCAAGACCCCTCTTTTCTCCACATCATAATTAATTTGCGGATAAAGTATTTTAATTTCGGCTAAAGCTTTTTTAAATTGATTTTTAAAATTACGCACAGAGTATTTATCATTTTTATATTCGCTACCGAATTGATCCTTGAGCTGTTCCCAGGTGACCATAGTTTGTTTATTCATATAAAATAATTTGTGGGATAGCCAAAAATAAACATCCAAACATAGCGGCGATTTTTTAAGATAATAAAGCGCGCGTTTATCAATAGGAATAGCCGATTGGCAAAGCTCGAAAAAATAATCACTCAAAGTGATTTCTGAATTGAAAAGCACATCATGGTTCTTTTTATTCCACCATAATTTACTCTCCGTAATCAGCGGCATAATACGTCGGGTTTCTTCGATATATTCGTCCGTCTCATCCAAATAAACCATATTGAACACGATAGAAAGCAAATAACTGGTCTGTTCCCTCACCTGTCGATATTTTTTGCCGTTTACATCTAATCCGATCTCTTTGATGAACTGTCGCATATTATGGCCCAAGGGAATGGTTTTTGATTTCTTTTGCACGGCTTCGGTAATAATCCATGAAATCAAAATACGCGGTATGGCACCATAAGGTAACATCTCCCCACTGGCCGACATCCGCAGTTCAAAATTACCGTTACGAATAACTTTTTGCAGCTCCGGATATTTCTTATAAGGCAAATAGGCTTGGGAAAAAAGCTTGATGATATAATTGAGATTCTGCGTTTCGCGCGGATCATTGATCGTAATATCCACCGAGGTATCCACCAGACGTGCTTGATTTTTTTGATAATCTCCGTTATTGCCTGTACAAAGTTCAAACAAGATATTTATAAATTCCACTCCAAATGGTTTAAAATACCTGAAGAAACCTATGATATTATGCTGTTTTTCTTTTTGGGACTATTTAAAGTTTTAATTGTGGTTTTCGCCTTTATCCCCTTTTTGACTTCATGTATTGCTGATTAGGGCATCCCCCATCACGGTTACTGAGCCTGTCGAAATGCAGCAGGAAACTAGTCTAACAGAATAAAGCATAGAAAAACGTCATGTTGAAAACATGCTTTCAGCATGATGGTTTTTCCTTTAGGGTTAAGCGGAACGCTTGTGAGCAATAGGGTAAAGCCCCATTAATATTATAAGCCTATCTTAAAATATCTCTAAGATTTCCTTTTGAATTTGTGTTTTTAGCTCATTTCGAATATGGCGGAAACTTGCGAGGGTTTCTTCTCGTTTTGGGCTATAAATAGGCTCATCAATATTCCAATATTCAAGGTCTATGGCGTAGCTTCCTATCCATTTTTGTGCTGCACTATAAGCGGCTTCTGATAGAGCGATAACTTTATCAAAGTTGCGATCACGAATATTGGCTAAAACTTGCCCCTGATGATGAGATATATCTAGCCCTTCTTCTTTTAAAACCGCAATAGCATAACCGTCAATATCCTTAAGCTCAATCCCTGCCGATTGCACATAAAAAGGCTTGTGGCTCAAATGGCTTAGCAAAGCTGCCGCCATAGGAGAACGTACTGAATTATAACTACATACAAATAAAATTGCTTGCAATATCTTATCCCCTTATATGCAAAATACAAATAAGCGTAAATAGCCTTCTTGCCGTATCAAGGTCTGTTTGAACATCTTGTTCCAGATGCTCCATTAATATCTGAGCCCCCTCGTTATGAATGCCGCGTCTTCCCATATCAATAGCTTCAATACGTTGGGTATTGCCCGAATTTATAGCCTCGGCATAACTATCGGTAATGATGAAATAATCTTTTACAATGGAGCGAAAAGCAGCCTGTGGAAGTTGCCATATTTGAGCTATCTCATCAGATGCAATAAGCTTTAGGCAAATGTGATTTTTTTCTACGGATATATCCAGCCGCCACGGCCCTTTGAGGCTATTATCTAAAGGCTCAAAATAATTATCGTTGAGTAAATCGGCAATCGCCTGATTCCGCTCATATTCAATTTGTGCTTTTGTTTTAATACCTTTAACCTGTTCTAAGGTAATCTCTATGATATTATTCATTTATTTTCTCTTTGATTCATACGAAGCCTAGCCGATAAAGCATGAGCCCCTAATTTTTCACCATCGGCCAAAATACCAACGGCTTCGTGAAGTTGATTGGCTGAGGCTTGGCTTCCTTGAATATAGCTTGTTCGTTTCATAAAATTCAGCACCCCTAAACCTGACGAAAACCTTGCTGAGCGTGTGGTTGGCAATACATGGTTTGGCCCTGCTAAATAGTCCCCCAAGGCTTCGGGTGTAAATGCTCCTAAAAAGATAGAGCCTGCATGTTTGCACTTACCTAAAAGAGCCTCTGGATTTTTAGTCATCACCTCCAAATGTTCAGGGGCAATTTTGTTCGAAAGCTCACAAGCTTGCTCTAAATTATCAACAATAATGATTGCCCCAAAATCTTGCCATGACTTACGAGCAATATCTGCACGTTCTAAATTTTGGAGATGCTTTTGCACCCAACCCTCTGTTTTATCTGCAACTTCTTGACTGCTGGTAATTAAAATAGACTGAGCAACAACGTCATGTTCCGCTTGGGAAAGTAAATCCGCAGCCAACCATTCAGGATTAGCATTCTCGTCTGCAATTACTAAAATCTCTGAGGGGCCTGCAACCATATCAATACCCACAATACCAAAAACTTGTCTTTTAGCTTCGGCAACAAAGGCATTACCAGGCCCTGTAATCATATCCACAGACTTAATTGTTTGTGTGCCATAGGTTAAAGCAGCAATTGCCTGAGCCCCACCAATGGTGTAAATTTCTTTAATGCCACATAGTTTAAGAGCCGCAACTACAAGTGGGTTTAGCTGACCTGGAGGCGTAACCACAACAATACGCTCCACACCTGCAACTTGTGCGGGTATGGCATTCATAAGTACAGATGATGGATAAGCGGCTGAGCCTCCTGGTACATAAAGCCCTACGGCATCAACGGCTGTCCATCGCCATCCAAGCTTAACACCTACATTATCGGTGGTTTCATAATTTTGAGGAAGTTGCTGCTTATGATAGGCCGAAATACGCTCATGAGCAAGCTTTAATGCTACCATCTCGTGAGCAGGAATAGAGCAAGCAATATCATCAACCTGCTTCATGGTGAGTCTTAAATCTTTTGCATTTTGACAAACCAAATTATCCCATTTTTTCGTATATTCTAACAAAGCCTCATCACCTCGCTTTCGAATATCACTTAATACAGATTGCACCTGAGAAGAAATATCTTGCACAGGGCTGCGAGATATGTTTAAGAACGCCTCAAAATCGCAAGGAAAATTTGTATCATTTATATTTAGCTTAAGCACCATCCATTATCTCCTTAAAGGCCTCAACCAGTTGACCAATTTGTTTGGGGCGGGTTTTCCATGCACTCCGATTAACACAAAGGCGAGAGCTTACATTTAAGATGGTACTTACCTCCTCTAAGCCGTTTGCTTTAAGGGTTGAGCCCGTTTCGACTAAGTCTACAATACGCTCCGATAAGCCTACTTTAGGAGCAAGTTCCATAGCACCATTAAGCTTAATACATTCGGCCTGAATACCCAGCGATGCAAAATAACGGCGGGTTAAGTTAGGATATTTAGTCGATATACGAATATGGGAAAGGTTTGAAAGCTCTTCCATTTTTGGCAAGCCCACAGGTTGAGCCACACTTAAACGGCATTGGCCAATATTTAAATCTAAGGGAGCATAAATCTCCGAATAGTCAAACTCATCTAAAACATCCGAGCCAACAACACCAATCTGTGCCGCCCCAAAAGCAATAAAAGCTGCTGCATCAAAGGAGCGAACACGGATAAGTTCTATATGCTCATGATTTGTTGCAAAAATGAGCTTACGGGATTTATCGCTAAAAAAGTCATCTTCCGCGATGATATTCACCTGCTTCATTAATGGAAGTAACTGCTTTAATATCCGCCCTTTAGGAACGGCAATGGTTATTTTTGGCTCTGACATATTCTTTCTCTACTCTTCAAGGCTTTTACTTTATCCATTATAATAGCGAAAAAAATGAAATAAAGTAAAGAATATAGAAAAAATTTTCATTATCGGTTATAATTCTTATCTTCTAACAGATAAACAACAAAGTCAGGAAGGTAATGAATAAGCCAAATACCGATAATTTTCCTTGTGAATATTTTGATTTAACAAAACCATTAAAACTAAAAAGTGGTAAAGAAATCAATGATATACGCATAGCATGGACTGCCGTAGGCAAGCTGAATGCCCAAAAAGATAATGCTATTTTAATTTGTCATGCCTTAACAGGCGATCAGTTTGTTGCCAGCGAGAATCCTATTACAGGCAAGCAAGGTTGGTGGAATACTCTTGTTGGCCCCAATAAAGTGATTGATACCAACAAATATTATGTCATTTGTAGTAATGTTTTAGGTGGTTGTATGGGAACAACAGGCCCTGCGAGCATCAACCCCAAAACTGGTAAAGTTTGGGGGCTGGATTTTCCCATGATTACCATCAGCGATATGGTTGCAGCCCAGTATGAGCTTATAGAGCATTTAGGCATTGATAAGCTTTTGGCCGTTATTGGCGGCTCTGTTGGTGGCATGCAGGCTTTAGAATGGGGCATTCGCTATAAAGAGCATGTATCTTCGGTTATTTGCGTGGCCTCAACGGCTCAACATTCGGCACAAAATATCGCCTTTAATGAGGTTGGCCGTCAAGCGGTTATGGCTGACCCCGATTGGCGTGGTGGTGATTATTATAACCATGATGTTACCCCTAGTCGTGGCCTTGCGGTGGCTCGCATGGCGGCTCATGTAACTTATTTATCGGAGCCTGCTTTACAGCGAAAATTCGGCCGAAGACTCCAAGATAGGGAGGCTCTGACCTTTGGCTTTGATGCAGACTTTCAGATTGAAAGCTATTTACGCTATCAAGGCTCAACTTTTGTTGACCGCTTTGATGCCAACTCTTATTTATATATTACCCGAGCTGCAGATTATTTTGACCTTGCTGCAGCTGATAACAATAAGCATTTATCCGATGCTTTTAAGGATACGGATATTCGTTGGTGCATTATTAGTTTTTCTTCCGACTGGCTTTATCCCACAGCGGAAAGCCGCAATATTGTTAAGGCTCTAACGGCCAATGCAGCCGATGTAAGTTTTGTAGAGATTGAATCTGATGCAGGTCATGATGCCTTTTTACTTGATGAACCAAGCTTTTTTGAGACTTTAGAGGGTTTTTTAATGGGGGTGGAAAAAGATGCGTAGGGAATTACAAAAACAACGTATAAAGCGTGGAACAAGGCTACAATCAGACGGCAATATTCGTCATGATTACGAACTCATTGCCTCTATGTGTGAGGCTAAAGTTAAGCTTTTAGATATTGCTTGTGGCGATGGCGAACTTTTGGCTTATCTTAAAGCACAGCATGATGTTTCGGGTCAAGGTATTGAGATCTCTCGTGATGGTGTTAAAAATGCCCTTGCTAAAGGGCTTTCGGTTATTCAAGGTGATGCAGATAATGACCTTGACGATATGCCTGCAAAAGTCTTTGATTATGTGATACTCAGTCAATCGCTCCAAGCTTTATATCGCCCTCGGCATGTATTAGAGCAAATGGGCCGTATTGGCAAAAATCTGATTGTTTCTTTTCCGAATTTTGGCCATTGGAAAGTCCGTTGGTATTTAGCCTCACGGGGGCGTATGCCTGTAAACCCTACTCTGCCATGGGAGTGGTATAACACACCCAATATTCACTTTTGTACCATCAAGGATTTCATTGTTCTTGCCAAGGAGCTAGGCTTTAAAATTGAGCATGGCTACGCTCTTAATCAGCATTCAAAAACCAAAGATATTACCCATTCTGTTGGTACGGCAAATTGGCAAGCCGAACATGCCATATTTAAGCTGACGAGTTAGAATTTTTCTCATATTTTTGAATAACAAAAATAAGAATAATCAAGATAATAAAGGCAATGGGAACAAGCAAAAAGGCAATTTTTAGATTGTAGGTCTGAGCCAACCATCCGATAATTGCAGGAAATATGCCAAAAGCAGGAATACCCAATAAAGTAAGCAAGCCAAATAGAGTTGTATTATTCGTTTTAATAAACTTTGCTGCAAGCACCAAAAGAGCTGGCCAAAAGCAGGCGATGGAAAATCCCGAAAAAGCCAATATTATATAAAAAGAGATAAGATTATGAGCAAAAGGTACATAAAGAGCAACCAAAATTCCTGGAATGGCCGATAAGAGTAAAAGCTTAGTTTCAGCCAAGACACCCGAAGTTTTTGTTCCGAGAATACGTCCTAAAGCCATAAAAGATGAGAATATAATCAGTGATGATGTCGCAAGACGCACATTATCCGATAAAAACTCGCTAATATAAGTTCGGCTCCAAAATGTAAATGAGCCCTCGATACCTACCGCTAAAAATAATGCTATAGCCAAATACCAAAAAATAGGTTGCTTAAATATCTGCCAAACTAAAGCAAGGCTAAAATCTTTGCTATCTTGACTTTGGGGAAAACTACTTAAATGAAAAATAACTCCAATAGCAAAAACATATACTGCTAACAGGCGAAAAATCATTCGCCATGAAATCCCTAAATGAAGAAAATAGCCCGATAAAATAGCCGCAATCACCACCCCCACAGGGAAAAACGCATTGATTAAATTCACATATTTTTGTGGATTATTCGGATGCAAATCAACCACAAGCGGCGTTAACAAACCCTCAATAGCTCCACCACCTAAACCAATAATTATCAGCCCTAAAAATAACATCGGATAAGCTTGAGAAAAACTTGCTATAATCAACCCTAAAGCAATTAAATAATGGCCGCTAAAGCTAAATATCTTTTTACCAAAGCGAGCCGCAAATATCGCAAATATAAATATCACCAATATTAAGGCAAAGTTGCGAAAGCTCTCCATAAGGCCTGCTTTTAGGCTATTAAACTGCAACTCTTCTGAAATCTCAGGAAGGCATAAGCCAATAATCACCGAACTTGATGCAAAGCCCGTCAAAGAAAGCCAACTGATATAATCTAAGAAGACAAGCTGCAATTTTTTTATCATAAATTTTCCTTATTAAAGCAAAGAGATAAATAAACTTTACTGAAGCATATTTGTTTTGTCTACGAATTTTAATCTTCTCGACTTAAAAAGAAAAATACTTTAATATTTACCTATAGATTAACAAGAAAGTTCATGCCTATGGATAACCCACTTTTACGTTTAAGAGACGAGATAGACAATATTGATGATGAGATTTTGGATCTTTTAGAAAAACGCTCCAAAATTATTCATAAGGTGGGAGAATATAAAAAAGCTCAGCCCATAAAAGTTCGCCCTGCCCGAGAAATCCAAATGAATTGGAAGCTTGCCCAACATTCTATTGATGCCTACCCTGCCCCTGTTTTGCAGCGTATTTGGCGAGAGATTATCACCGCTACACTCACAGCCGAAGGCGATTTTGCCGTTAGCACTTTTTTTGATGATAGTAATGAGCTTATCACTTCTCTTGCCCTTTGGGATTTAACCCGAGACCATTTTGGCTCTTGGTGTCCTATTTACCGTAAAATAGATAAAATTGAAATGATTGAGCAACTTGCCAAATATGAGGTTGAACTTGCCGTTATGCCTATTAAGAATGTTTCTATAGATGCTCGCCCTTGGTGGCTTTACTTGGCTCATCGCTCTAAAGAGGCCGAATGGTATCCTCGTATTGCTTTTCATTTGCCGTTTTCAGGCCCCTCTAATAGCCGAGCCTATCATGATGTGGAAGCCTTGGTTTTATCCTGTGCAAAATTAGAGCCTTCTGGCCATGATGAAACGCTCTTTTGCATTGAGGTTTTAGAAGGTGATTATGGACAATTCTTAAGTGATATTACCTCGCAATCTTGCGAAATTATTGAATATGCCGAGCCACAAAAGCATGATTTTTCAGCTTGCCTTGTAAAATTTAATGGATATTTAGTCCAAAATGATAGTATAATCTCCCAGTTTCAAGAAAAGTTAAGTACTTATAAGCTCAAAATCACCTTACTTGGAACTATTGGGAAAACACCAGAATATAAATAGAGGAAGCCATGGCTATCAAAGCAAAAGCAGGCATATTAGAAATCTCTCCTTATGTGGGTGGAGAAGCTGGCCTTAAAGACTTAAAAAACATTCATAAACTCTCAGCCAATGAGGGAGCTTTAGGCCCATCTCCTACAGCCATTGAGGCCGTAGCATTGGCCGCACAAAATATGCACCGTTATCCCGATGGTAATGCTTATAACCTACGCCATATTTTAGGAACAAATCACCATATCAATCCTGAACAGATTATTTGCGGTAATGGCTCCGATGAGCTGATTACCCTACTCACCCAATCTTTTGCAGCCGCTGGCGATGAGGTTCTTTATTCTGAACATGGTTTTTTAATGTATCCCATCACTGCTCTTTCTTTTGGAGCAACCCCTATTTGGGCACAAGAAGATAATTATACAACCTGTGTGGACTCTTTGCTTGCAAAAGTGAGCAGTCGCACCAAAATCGTTTTTGTTGCAAACCCAAATAATCCTACAGGTACATATATTTCTCATGATGAGATGAAACGTTTAAGGGATGGATTACGTGATGATATTTTACTGGTGATTGATGCAGCCTATGCTGAATTTGTTAATAAAGATGATTACGATAGTGGCATTAGGCTTGTTGATGCTTATGATAATGTGGTAATGACCCGTACATTCTCCAAAGCCTATGCTTTAGGGGGTGTTCGCCTTGGTTGGTGCTATGGGCCTGATTATATTATTGATATTTTAAATCGTGTTCGAGGGCCTTTTAATGTAAGTCATCTTGCTTTAGCTGCAGGAGAAGCTGCCCTTAAAGATACCAACCATCTTAAAGCTACTATTGAACATACAATCAAATGGCGTGAATGGCTCAGTGATAAAATCGAGGCCTTAAACATTGATGTTTTAGATAGCCAAGGCAACTTTATTCTGGCTTGCTTTAAGGATGCATCCACAGCCGATGCTGCAGAAGCTATTCTTAAAGAGCAAGGACTTATTGTACGCAAGATGGGTGGTTACAAACTTCCACAAGCTTTACGCATCACTATTGGCACTCAAGAAGAAAACGAGGCTATTGTTCAAACCTTAGAGCTTTTTTGCAAAGGTGCATAACCATGACAGAACCCGTTTTTAAGCATATTTGTATTATTGGTATTGGGCTTATTGGCTCATCATTAGCTCAAGCAATACGTCAATATAATCTTGCCCATAAAATCATTATTTGTGATACTTCTGAGGAGCATCTCCTCCAAGCACGCAAGCTTCAATTGGGTGATATTTATACATCTACAGCAGCTGAGGCCGTTAAGGCTTGTGATCTCGTCATTTTAGCTACACCTGTGGGTACATTTTCATCTATTGCCAAAGAAATTGCACCTCATTTAATGGAAGGGGCGATTGTGAGTGATGTGGGTTCGGTTAAAAAAATAATGGAAACCGATGTAAAGCCTTACATGCCTAATAATGTTACTGTTATTGGTGGTCATCCTATTGCAGGGACTGAGTTTTCTGGCCCAAATTCAGGCTTTGCTGAGCTTTTTGAAGACCGCTGGTGCATTTTATGCACGGATGATAAAACGCCCTTATTTGCCGTAGAAAAACTCCGCAAATTATGGCATGGTGTAAAAAGCCAAGTCAGCTTTATGCAAGCTGCTCATCATGATGAAGTTTTGGCTTTAACCTCCCACCTCCCTCACCTAATTGCATGGACAATCGTGGGAACTGCAGCAGATATGGAAGAACGAACAAAAAGCGAAGTTATTCAGTTTTCAGCTTCAGGTTTTCGTGATTTTACTCGTATTGCAGCCTCTGATCCTGTGATGTGGCGTGATGTTTTTATTCATAACAAAACAGCCGTTTTAGAGATGCTTGGCCGCTTTAACGAAGACCTTAGCATGCTCCAGCGAGCCATTAGAGATGACAATGCCGAGATGCTAGAACAACATTTCTCCCGTGGCCGCGACATTCGCAAAAAAATCATCGACGCAGGCCAATCGTAAAAATGAATATTCACTCAGATATATTACAACAACGTTGCCAAAGGCTTGCTAAAATTTTATCTAAGCAAGACTTAAGTGCCGCCATTATTGTACCTGGGCCAAACTTTTTTTTACTTTACAGGCTTAAGCCTTCATTTAATGGAACGCCTCACTTTTTTAATTATTCATGCTGATGGTACAAGCTCTGCATTAATTCCTGCAGTTGAACGCAACCTATGGCAAGAAAAAATGCCCCATGTCCAAACACAATTTTGGCGTGATGAAGACGGCTTTGAAAGCAGCCTTAAGGCCTTATGCAATAACTTACAAGGCAGAATCGGTGTTGAAGGCTTAAGAATGCGTGTAAGGGAACAATATACCCTCAAACATTTTTTAAGTAACAACCCTATTATTGATGCCCACGAGATTATTGCCGAAGCCCGCTTACTAAAGAACCAAAGCGAAATCCCTATTATTAAAAAAGCCATTGATATTAGTGAAAAAGCTTTAAGCAAAACGATCCAAAATATCCAAGTTGGCATGAGTGAAGTAACCCTTCGCTCTCAATTAAACATTGCTCTTTTAGAAGAAGGGGCTGAAGGTTTTGCTTTTGATTCGATTGTTCTTTTTGGTAGTAATAGTGCCAATTGCCATGGCCATGCCAGTGATGCAAATAAACTAAAAACAGGTGATACGATTTTATTTGATTTTGGAGCAACTTATGGTGGTTACAATGGAAGTGCCGTTGTGGCAAACACAGGCAAAAAAAGCCTCGCGGGGGCGAAGCTTTTTAAAGAATCTGGCGATCCCTGCAGGATTCGAACCTGCGACCTACGGCTTAGAAGGCCGGTGCTCTATCCAGCTGAGCTAAGGGA
>JBKEBO010000038.1:0-11619 GCA_047973205.1 Alphaproteobacteria bacterium
GGCTTTATAACAAGTCTATATGGCTCACGCAATGATAATTGCTATATTCATAATCATTTTGTATTAAGCACCTAATTTTTATAAATAAACCCTATCGTCTATTCTTAAAAACATGTTCCACTCATAGATAAAGCCTCCTTTATTATTTGGTATCTTTTTGGAGCTATGATAAGCTAAAAAGAACCTTTGGAATTAAAGGAGGCTTTGATGCAACCTTGTTTGCAAGAGCAAATTTTACTTGAGTATCATAAAATCCCATCAGATGATTTTAAGGCTCGACTCATCTTTTTAAGTGAGCATAAAGATATGCTCGCTTATATGGGCTTTGATAATCTTTTTGATATTTGGCAAAAAGAAGCTGAAGATACTTTAGGTAAGCACCAAATGCAGCAGCTACAAAAGAGCTATTTAGCGTAACAAATCAATAATAAGCTCAGAAAGCAGTGATTGCCTATGTGGTTTTGCAGATCTTTTTTGTGGAGCTTTATTTCTATGGATGGGTTGATGGTTATCCCGCTTTTGCTCATCGTAACGCTTTTGGTTATGATTGGGCTGATGGTTCATACCTTGTTCAACTTTATGCTGCCTGCCCGATGGTCTACCCTCGTTAGGGCTTGCGTGAGATACTGCTGATAGAGCAAAACCTGTTAGTCCTAAAATTATCAGTAATTTTTTCATTGCTTTTCCTTTCTTTGCTGTGATTGCTTTTATGTTAGCTTAAAAGGAAATTGTATCTGGAGTATTTCACCTATATCAATAAGTGTAACATTTTGTAATTCAAAATATTAAAATTTGAATATTTTTACCTATTTTTTGCCGCAAATCGCCATAGTAAATCTTTTGATTGTGATATACCTATGCGTGGTGTCACCTCATATTTTGGCGAAATATCTGTATGCCATAGCTTTATTTCATCACCTAAAGCTAGCCCATCTTGTGCCTTGGTTATATTTAAAAATTTTGTCAGCCTTGCAGGGCCTATAATCTCTTTAAGCTTTTGTCCGCTTGATTTATTAAAAATAATACCCCCACGGATTAAACATCCTGCAGCATGGCCTTCTTTATCCGCAACAATATTCATACAATAATGCATGCCATAAATAATATAAACATACACATGCCCTGCGGCTAGGGCCAAAGATTGTGAGCGTTTTGTTACTTTAGGATAGCCATGGCAAGCCTTATCTTCTTTGTGAGCATCATAGGCTTCAACTTCTGTGATTACAATATAATATTCGGATATTTCTAATGCCATTCCTAAAAGCTGTGGAGCTAAACTCAAGGCCTCTTGCTGTAAAAAAGATGGTTCAGCTTGGTTTTTAAGATGGTTTTGAATATACATATTTTTTACCCTAACGCAACATTGCTCTAACGCTGTTAGTCTTTGAGCATAATCAAGGCTATCCAATTTTCATCTTCTATGTGAGATATAGCACGAAGCCCTTGAGCCTCATGAGCCTTTTGGACACGCTCCCAATCCTCACTTAAAAAACCCGAAAGAATAGCATAGCCACCAGCTTTAAGCTTAAGTGAAAGCTCCGCTGCCATAGCAATCAGCGGGTTAGCTAAAATATTGGCTGCAATCAAGTCAAACCCTTGTATTTGCTGTACTTCCTTTGCCTTATAACCATCACCTAAAATAGGGGTGATATTTTGGCTCACCTGATTATCTGTAGCATATCGTTGCACAACTTCAGGTGCATGTTCGTCAATATCTACCGCTAATATCTGGCAATCCCATAATTTGGCCATGGCAATAGCGAGTATACCTGAGCCAGCTCCCATATCAAGAGCATGAGCTATATGAACATTCTGCTTTTTTAGCTCTTCTAAACAAAGCAAACATGACCTTGTTGTTGCATGTTTACCTGTACCAAAAGCTTGGGTTGCATCCATTTTTATGGCTATTTTGTCATTAGGAATATTATCTATAATATGGCTACCATAAACAAAAAAATCACCTGCAATAATCGGAGGAAACTGTTCCAAATTCTCTTTAATCCAATCTCGTTCCTCTTCTTGAGTAATAGAAATATCATCAAAGCTTACCCCCTCTTTTTGAGCAACAAGAGCAAGAACGGCTTCTATCTGTTGTTTATTAGGCTCATTAGGAGTTACTGCTTCTAATCGCCAAGGCTCATCGGCCTCAAGTTGGTCTCCACGCTCATTATCAGGGAGTACTGCATACCAACTCATTCCCTCAAAAAAAGGCTCTAAAGCAATATCAAGGCTTGGCATAAGCCAAAAGGGAACAATAAGCTCTGTTTTCCAGAAATATTTTTTCATATTATTCTGTCGCCTGAGGCTGTTGAGCTTGGCTTTCCAGCTGAGCTTGAACCTCACTTGAAGTCTCAAAATGCCATCCACATTGGAATTCTTTATTGGAAAATTTACCATCATTAAAGTTTTGAGCAATATCTTTAACCATATTAGCCAAAGGTTGCCCTGTACATTCGGGTGTGCCTAAACTACCATCAATAATATTAACTAGAGTTGCATTTTTATAGTTTTCTTTTATCCATGCCTGTGTAGATGTAGACGAATAGTAAGGGTTCATACCACTAACGATAATGGAGGTCGGAACATTAATATTCTTTGCAGCCTTTTTAGCAGCAGTTGAAACACCTAAAGCTTCACAAATCGCTTGTTGACGCTTCATATCTCGCTCAAAGGTCTCTTTAAGATTTTCAGGAGCTATACTGATATCAAGGCTATTGGTATCCTCACAACTTCTATAACGTTCAGGAAAAGAGCTGACTGCACCATAGCTTTCTAAAGAAAATGGACCAAATTGGCGGTAAATCGCTTTTTCATCCCCAGCCGCTAAATCAGCTAAAAATTGGGGTTGATCTACCTTTGCAAGCATATAATAATTTAGCACATCTCCATTTACAGGGAAGATACGATTAATATCCTCATTATAGCCTATATCCGAAACTGTACCCTCGTAAACTTCACCTGCATTACTACTGGTAATCATAGCATTTAAAAGCTCCGATGGCTTTTTATCAGAAGTCCAGCCTCTATCTTTATCCAAAGCTAAAGCATCAACACGTTCTAAATATTCCGAAAAGGCATTTTGCCCATCAATACGATTAGAGATATCTGGATTATCCAGAACCAAGCCACCTAAGTCTTTACCCATATCTGCAGCAAGTTTATTAGCGATATCATATTGCCCTCCTAAAGCCCAAATAATAGGTTTTTGGAGCTGTTCGTCTTTAATAAAAATAGCTAAGTCTTTCGCAATTTTTTCTGTAGAAAAAGCAGACATGTCAAAGTTAAACTGTTTAAGTTGCTCTATACAACGGCTAACGCCTTGTTTTGTAGAACTCCAATTGGTAAATTCCGATACCCAATTAGAAACAATCAGCCCACAGTTATGGATATAAGCCCCTTCCACAACTCTACCTGGATAGATGTAAATATCGCGGCTTCCTAATATGGCGGGAATATAAGTTGAAAAATCACGAAGATAGCCCTTAAGGTCATCGGTTACAATGCCGCCTCTGGCAATATCTGGAATAAAAATAACGGGAGCATTTTGTGTATCTTTTACAGGATGAATGACGGCTTCAGCATTTGCCTCAGCATCACCTTGTGTTGCAGTCATTTTCGATTCTTTTTCGATAGCCGCAGGAATATAAAACACACGAGACACAAAATTATCACCTGTGAGTAAAAGCTGTTGAACAACTGTTTCTACCTCACCAAATTTTAGTGGATAGCTTTCCTCCACCTTTGTTGCCGCTTGTGATGTTAGCGATAAAAATAATACACCCAAGCCAAGCCCCTTAAGAGCTATTTTTTTAAATAAAGGTGATTTCGCATATTTCATTTGGTTGTGTCTCCTCTTAAAAGAACTATCCGTTTAAACTTTAATTATATATCTTATTCGATAATATTACCAATTAATATGATCTGTAAATTCGGCTAAAGAATGACGCCACCCTTCTAAAGCATATAAAATTGATGCGGCTGTGGCAAAAGGTGCGTGTATCTCTTGGGTAAGAATAGCTTCATTTTCTTGTGATAAATAGGCTTTTGACCAGCGTTGGTCAATATTCCATTGGTTCATTAAATCTTGGTTATAAGGGTTTTTACTATCAAAAAAGCTTGCGGCAATTTCAAAATATTGGCAACGCTGCTTGCTGCCCTCTCCTATACAATTATCACCTTGGATAATAAAAGGGAGTTTATCAAGTTTTGCCGAAAGTTTTATCAGCCCTTCGCCATCAATTTTACTTTTTACATCACGAAAACCACTTACTTTAAGCAGATTTTCCATTTGTCCCATACTTAAGCCTTGCCTTAAACCCATATTGTCTTTATCAAGAGTCTTATAAGTAATGGCTGAGAGTGATTTTTCCACATTCGCAATGGCCTGAGCCACTGTTTCTTCTTCAAATGCTTGTGTATTTAAGCTAAATAGAATCATTAAATAAAAGAACTTTTTCATGACTTTGCCTCACCTGTTATATAGTCAACCATACGCATAATTGCATGCATCCAATTTTCTAATACATCATATTCAACATAGGCTAAAGATAATGGTATCACAAGTTCTATATACTCATCTGAACGGTTTTTTACTATAGCCCACCAAAACTCATCTTCTAAAGCTTTCAAATTTTTTGAGCCATCAATATTATGAATAGTTACATAAATAAGGGCTCCGCTGCAAAATTGAGGGAAAAACTCTAGCTCACATTGCTGAAGATGAGCGACAATATCTGTATTATCTCCATATTTTCCAATAAGCCCTGCATTAGAATCTTCAAGCTTGTAAACCTGCTCCACATTAATAGAGGTTGTAGCAAAAGCCTTTTCAAAATCTTCCATAAAAAAGCCCTGTACTACATCTTCATGATGGATAATTTGCTCCCGTTGCTCTTGGGTAATCTCAGCTGTGGCTGAAGATATAAACAAAAATAACGCAGCCATCATCATATATAATTTTCTCATTCCTCTAGCAGCTCCACAAAAGATTTTACAACTTTTTTTTCACCCACTTGGGCAAAATATATGGTGAGACGATCACCATCTATTTTTTTTATTTGCCCCTCACCAAAAATACGATGCACCACTTTAGCCCCTACATGCCAAGGACTTGCATTATCATCAATATATTTGGTTGTCACTTCATCTGCTGAAATATCAGATGCATTTCTCATTGGTTGAACACGGCCCCCCATCGGGGTTTTAAGCTCCACATGCTCTATGGGAATCTCATCTAAAAATCGTGAGGGTATGGTGGTTTGCCAGCGTCCATAAAGCATTCGTGTTGCTGCGGCTAAAATAATTACTCTTTTACGGCCTCTGGTTATGCCCACATAGGCAAGGCGACGCTCTTCTTCTAGCCCCTCATTACCATTTTCGTCAATGGCTCGTTGATTGGGAAATAGGCCTTCTTCCCAACCTGGTAAAAATACGTTATCAAATTCTAAACCTTTTGCCCCATGAAGAGTCATTAAAGTTACACGATCTTCACCTGCTTGCGTTTCATTTTCCATCACAAGGGAAACATGCTCTAAAAATTCTGCTAAGCTTTCAAATTCTGATATAGCCGAAACCAGCTCTTTTAGATTTTCCACACGCCCTTCGGCATCTGGTGATTTATCTTGCTTCCACATATCCAGATAGCCTGAATCTTCTAAAATTTTCTCAACTAATTCACCATGGCTCAGCTCTTCTTGCTGCTGTCTCCAGCTTTCAAAATAATGAACAAAATTCTTTAAGCTTTGCCCTGCCTTTCCACTAAAGTTATCAGCTGAAACCATTATTTGAGCTGCATCAAATAGGCTTTTATCATGCTCACGAGCAAAGGCTTGTATCTTTTGAAGCGAGCCAGCTCCAAGCCCTCTTTTAGGAACATTAATAATCCGCTCAAAGGCTAAATCATCGCTTGGCCGTTGTAAGAGCCGTAAATAAGCCATGGCATCTCTTATCTCTTGACGTTCATAAAAACGAGCCCCCCCAACAACACGATAAGGAATGGCTTTAGCTATCAGTTGTTCTTCAAAGGCTCTTGTTTGAAAGCTCGTACGAACAAGCACCGCCATATTCTGCCAGCCTTCTCCATCTTTTTTAAGATTATTCATGGCCAAGACAACAAGGCGAGCTTCTTCATCACCATCACGAGCACTTACAATGGTAACTTTTTCACCCTTATCATCATTGGTCCATAATGTTTTACCAAGTCGTCCTCGATTATGGCTGATAATACCACTTGCTGCTCCTAAAATATGCCCTGTGGAGCGATAATTCTGTTCTAGTCGAAAAATTTGAGCCTTTTCAAAGTCTTTTTCAAAGCGTAAGATATTACCAACTTCAGCCCCTCGCCATGAATAGATAGATTGGTCATCATCACCAACGCAGCATAAATTACCATAGCCTTGGGCTAAAAGACGCAACCAAAGATATTGAGCCACATTGGTATCTTGATATTCATCTACCAAAATATAACGAAACTTTTGTTGCCATCTTTTTAAAATCTCAGGCTGCTGCTTAAATAAGTTTAAACAAAGTAACAACATATCACCAAAGTCAACCGCATCAAGTTCCGCAAGTCGTTGTTGATAACGAGCATAAAGTTTGAGTACGCGGCCATCAGCAAAATCACTTCCATCCGAAAGCCGAAC
Organism: Alphaproteobacteria bacterium; assembly: GCA_047973205.1. GTDB lineage: Bacteria > Pseudomonadota > Alphaproteobacteria > JBKEAR01 > JBKEAR01 > JBKEAR01. The sequence goes on from JBKEBO010000038.1 coordinate 6,642, forward strand.
ATCACTCGGATTTAAACCTTTATCTTTCCAACGTTGAATAACTGCTGAGACCATTCGAGGTGGATAGCGTTTTTCGTCAATGGCAAATTCTTGCATCAATCCTTTAATTAGTCTTTCACTATCATCTGTATCTAAGATTAAAAAGTTAGATGTTCTTGCGATAAATTCTGCATGGCGGCGTAAAATTCGTGCTGATAAAGCATGAAAAGTCCCAACCCACCAACCATCAACAGGCTGAGAGGTAATGCTCGCAATTCGCTCTCGCATCTCAGCCGCAGCCTTATTGGTAAAGGTAACCGCAAGTATCTCATGGGCAAAAGCAAGATTACTCATTAAAATATGAGCCAGACGAATAGTCAGCACACGGGTTTTACCTGTACCTGCTCCTGCTAAAATAAGCACAGGGCCATCTGTTGCCGTTACCGCTTGAGTCTGCACCTCATTTAAGCCCTCAAGGTAAGATGCTTCTTGCGAGCTTGTCTCGGCATATAAATCATCATCATCAATTTCAAATAAATCCATAGGATATGCTTATCTCTCTTATAAATTTGTTCTTAATTTATACCCTTTTTGTTTATGAATATAAAGAGATAATCTTGACTAATTATGTTCTTCAAAATACTGACGTTTTAAAATATTCACAAAGTCATTGACTAAATCTCGCTCTCGCAGGTAGCCAATAATATTGTTATCTCCTTGTTTTCCTACAACAGGAAGCCAGCGGTAATCTGTTTGCGAAAATAATAATCTTGCTGTTTCCACAGAATCGTTAAGCGTTAGGGGCGATACGGAGGTATGCATATGTTTTTCTACAGTATCTTTGCCACTAGCCTCCGCAATATCCTGAGGTCTTATTGTACCTAAATATGATTTATTATCATCATCCACAACAAAAATAGCTAAGGCATTTTGCTTCATCATTTGTCTTCGAGCCACTGATATATTCTCATTCTTATGTAAAATAATCGGGTCTCTTTTAATAATAGAGCCAATTTTTTCTTCTTCAAGAGCAAATCGATGCGTGTCATCATTAAGGGCTATTCCCCTATCAGCCATTTGCATCATAAACCAGCTTCGTCCACCCAATAATGTAGAAAGAATTGTTGCTATCATGGCTGCAATAATTGTTGCTAAGGTAGACTTATAATCATTGGTCATCTCAAATACAATTAAGGTTGTGGAAAGCGGGGCTCCTAAAGTTGCTGAGCTAAATGCCGCCGCCCCTGCTAAAGCACAGATAACCGTACTCACCTCCATTGAGGGGAAGATACTATTCATCAAAAGAGCACTTGTGCCTCCTAATAGCGAGCCAATAGTCATTGAGGGGCTAAAAATTCCTCCTCCAAAGCCACTACCTAAACAAATTGAAGAGGCTAAAAAGCGAACAAATAAGAGTGTTGCCGCAACTATAAACGGCATATTATTGAGTAATATGGCTTGAGTGAGTTCACTACCAATACCTAAAATTGCTGGAATATAAAGGGCAATAATGCCCACAACTAAGCCTGCAAACATCGGGCGAAAATAAGAAGCTATACGAATATTTTGCCACATTTTATTGGTTAAGCGAATGGAATGCATAAAACCAAGAGCAAAAATAGCCGAAATAACCCCTAAAACCATATAAAAGGGCATTTGGCTTAAAGTCACATTAAAATGTTCCGAGGCAATAAGATGATGAACATCATCCACAAAAAGCAGACGGCTCACCATAGCACTCACAACCGAAGATAACACAATCGGGCTCATACTCTTAATGGCATAATGACCCAAAACAACCTCATGGGTAAAAACAACCGCTGCTAAAGGGGCATTAAAGCTTGCTGAAACCGCCGCAGCTACACCCGAGCCAAGTAATGTTCGCACCCAAAAGGCTGAAAGATGAAGATATTGCCCTATTTTACTACCAATAACCGAGCCAAAATAAATTGCAGGACCTTCCCGACCAACTGCTGCCCCAACCCCAATCGAAAGAGCAGAACCAATCGTTGCCCATGGTTCGCCATGTACACCTATTTTACCTTGCTGTAGCTTTGCTGCTTTTATAGCATCAACAGGGCCTTTGGATATGCCTCCTGGCATAAGATACTTATAATAAAGGCCTATTAAAAGCCCACCCAATGTTGGAATAACCAAAAGTAAATAGCTAGAAGAATCTAATCCCCAGTGAAAGAGCGACTCATTACCTGTCTGAAAAAAGAACCTCTGAAAAAACTGGATGCTTTGCCAAAAAAGATAGACAAAAAACCCACCTAAAGCCCCAATCAGGCAAGCGATTGTATTAACAAGAAGTATATCTCGACTCTCGCGAAATATTTTAGGGTTGCCTTTATTGATATTCCATAAAACCCAGCTTTTTTTGCTTGGCATTTTGGTTGTAATCCTATTTTTAATGAAATAATTGTGATGATGTTACAATATATTTTGATAAAACAAAAGGACTTAACAAAAAAAGCCCCACAAAAGTAGGGCTTTAAAAGTATATCTTTTTATTATTTTTTATTTAGCTAAAGCATCTAAGTCAGCTTTTGTTACCGCTTGACCCGCTTTATCCATAGCCGCCTTCATAAATTCGCTTGCTGCAGTAAAGCCTTTAAGACTTACCTGATAACGTTCTGGCTCATTGGTTGGATCAACAAAAAAGGCAATCTCTAAGCTACCACCATTTTTAAATTGTGTATAAAAAGCCTCATTAAAGGCAAGACCAGCAGAACAACTGCGTGGGGTACATACACGGTAAGGAGCCATAGCAGGATCATTTTTATCCACACGCATATAAATAGGCTCTAAAAAGATACCTAAAGGAGCTTCAAAGAAAATTGTTGGATAAGCATCAACTGTTTTGCCATCTGGCTTACCATAAGATAACCCCATAACCAAGATAACCTGCTTGCTATCTTTAGGCTGAAATGATTGACGTGATGCACAAGAATTTAAACGGGTTTGACCTGTATCATTATTATTTTGGTCACGCATTTTTTGTAATACGCAGCGAACCTCCCAATCACCAAAGTTATAAGTCTCTGACGATATGGCATTATTTTGTGTATCATTCGCTTTAGGCTGAACAACTGATGGAGCAGCGGCCTGCCCACTCTCGGCTGCAGCAGGTGCTGCTGCTTGCTCACCTTCGGCAAATGATTGTAGTGATACCAATAAAAATACCGATGCAACTGTATAAATTGCTTTTTTCATAATCCGCATAATTTACCTCATTAGATTAAAATTGATTGCCTTAAAATAACCTACTCATTCCATCATGGCAAGCAAATCATAAAATTACCTTATTTCATTTTTTTATTATGGATTTTCAATATAACCTTTTAGGCTGCCATAAGCTTGCAATGACTTTTGAATATCATCCGCATAAGGAGGGATAAGACCTGACCTTTGGGCTTGTCTTATCAAATATTCAGGCTGATTTCCCATAAAATTATCAACCCATTGTTTTAGACCTTTTTTTACCCCAATATGCCCCATTTTTATATAAGCATAAATTGGGTAGGCTAAAGGATATTCTTTATTCTTTATGCTATTTGCCATCGGTACTTTTCCATTTACCCTTAATGTCAGTAAATCTTTATCACCATTTTCAAAAGGCATAATAAATATTTGATTATCTGCGGGAAAGGCTGAGGCTTTCAGATTATCAAACTGCTCTTTAGCAACAATTTTATAAGCATCATCCCTAAGCTGCTGACAATAGGTCAACTGGTAGCGGCTTTGCTGCTCCGTAAGGCTCTGAGCTATTACTTCTTTATGAACAAAAGCTGCAGGAAGACCAAAGCGTAATATTTGATATTGAATATCAACTTGTTTTTTTATTGCTGCATCAATTTGGCTTTTTTTCGGAAGCACACAACGTCCAAATACATAATCTAAATATAGTTTATCAAAGTCTTCCGATAATCTTTGCTGAACAAAATTAATAGGAGCATCTTTAAGTTCTGGATGGATTTGTATCCAGCTTTTTTTACCGTTCGCTTCGATAAGACTTGATGCACCAGCCTGTTCATAAGCTCTTATGGCTTCGTATAAATCTTGCTGAGATAAATCTAAATTAACCGAAAGACTCGCCGTTTGTAACAAAAGAGCATTATAAGCTAAAGGAAGCTCTAAAATATCATAAACCCCATTGCTCGCACATTTTTTTATTTGGCTTTGGGTTATCTTCTCATTGGTGAATAAAATATCAGCTTCTTCGCCACCAATACCATTACAAAATACATTAAACTGTTCTTGATTGCTAATGGGTGTCGCCACAACAGGTAAACGAATATCTTGGACAAATGTTTGAGCCATAGATGTTGACAGAATATGAATACTCTCTCCATAAGCCAAAGAGGAACTCAAAGCCGTAAGCAGTAAAGCCGTATATTTTGCCTTTATCAGCATATTTTTCACCTTTCATTAAACCTTTAAAGCTATAATATGCTCTAAAGTTTTCTAGAATATTAACAAAGTTGGAGAAATTTGTGAAATATTACTTGCGATTAAGTTTAGTTATATCTTTTATGACAAGTTTTACGGCTTATGGTCAAGATGCGATTGATAATATTATTGATGATAATCTCTTCTTTACAGACCATTCTGCAGTAGAGACAAGTCAATTCCAGCAAGCCTCAACCCATCTAAATCAAGAGATTGACCCTATTGATAAAAAATCATATGGAGCAATGAGGCCTCATACATGGCTCAATAATGATTGGGCTTTGGCATCTCCACAAACCGAAAAAGATATTTTTGAACGTGAGATTTCTCGTCTCCAAAATATTCCTCAAACCTATGTTTCTGCTGGTGAAACTTTAAAAAAAGGTATGACAAGCCAACGTGTTAATGAGCTTTCGACAGCTCTTTATCAATATGGTTTTTTAACACGAGACCAAATCAGCAATCAATTTGGTGATCATATCTTCCATGCACTCAAAAGCTTTCAGCAGCAATCAGACTTAAGTGCCGATGGCGTGGCTGGAGCTCA
>JBKEBO010000047.1:0-13351 GCA_047973205.1 Alphaproteobacteria bacterium
TTATTCCTGGAGTAGAGCCTATTTTTTATAAGGGGAAAAAAGTGGCTGTAACCAATTGGAGCGTTCGTCCGAAACAATGGGGAATATTTTGGAAGAAAATATGGATGCTTTATCTGAAAAACCTGTACAAATTGAGTTTGCTAAAATGAAGTATGGGCAACTTCCTCGAAGTTGTAAGTCATGCGAATATTTAGAACGTTGTTGGGGTGAATGCCCTAAAAATCGCTTTGTTCCTGACAATAAATCCTCTTACCCCAAGGCTTATCTTTGTGAGGGTTGGACATATTTTTATAAAAACACCGATGATATCTTTACCCGTATTGCTCAAAGTTTATAAGCTCTTACCAGCGAACACGAATACCAAAATCACCCTTAAAGCTACGACAATCATCAAAATCCGAAGCAAAACCAGAATTTACATATATCTGTACTGATTGATAAATATCAGCATATTCATTGGACATATATTGACTTCCTCGACCTGACGTTTTAAATAAGCCTGCATAAACTGACCAGTCAGGAGATGATTACCAAGATCGAACTTCTTATCTACCCCAAGATTAAAGCCGCCATATGAGCCTCTCATATCAAAACTATTATTGGGAGATACGTCAAAATAGCTAATAGCTCCCTTAATCCACATATTGGCATAGTTGTCATCAAAGCCAATAATATTATGCCATTGTGTGCCAAGATTAGTTTTTACATTAAATACTTCTGAGCCTACCCAGCCTTGATTATAGTGTACCCGTCTCTAGGCCGATATTTTCAAAGCCGATAATCTTTTGGCCTAAAGCCTCATTAAACCCTCCCCATGAGGCATAATCTTTACTTGCTTCAACCAGCTGTGTATCTGTACCTGTAAAAGCATAAAGGGCAAATGTATCATTATTTCAAGCAAAGTATCTGCAGTTGTTATTGTAACTTCATCTACTATTGGCGTATCTATAACTTGCCCATATACCAACGATATCAAGGCAATAGATGTTGAGGTTAGTAATATATATAACAGCTTCACAAAAAAGTCTCCAATTTTTTCTATTAAATTTATATTTATAATAAATTATACATATTAACAATAAGTTTTTAATATATATAACAATTATCTAAATATAAAATATAATGATTTAATATTGTCATACATTATATAAAGCGTAAGCTACTTCAAAATAAGCAACCAGATTTCACTTGTAATAGAAAATCTATAGGTTTAGTTTAATTTCGGTTTTAAACCTATATGGAGAAAAAAAATGAGTGAACAAAAATATTTTTTACCTTTTCTTAAGCCAGTCTATAATTTCTTTTCCCCCCTTGCTTTTGCTTTATTGCGAATAACAACAGGTCTATTTTTAATGCCCCATGGAGCTCAAAAATTATTTGGAGCTTTAGGTGGCAAAGGGCTTGCTGCAGAGGCTACAGCCTTTGCACATTTAGGTATTCCCATGCCTCACCTCGTTGCTGCAGCAACAGGAAGTGTAGAGTTTTTTGGTGGTCTTTTAATCGCACTTGGTTTATTCACACGCCCTGCGGCCTTTGCTGCAACCATTGTGTTATTTAACGCTATGGCTATCGTACATTTACAACATGGATTTTTTGCCCAAAAAGGTGGTTTTGAATATGCTGCTCTTTGGATGATTGCAACCTTATTCTTTAGCGTTAGAGGTGGTGGTTGTTTATCTGTTGATCGCCTGATTGGAAGAGAATTTTAAAGTATAGGGGTAAAGCCCTATTTATAAAGGCCAGCGTGGGCGTGGTTTAAAAGATAAGTCATCAAAAAATCCTGCCTGATAACGTTCAACACCAGCCCACGCAATCATTGCCCCATTATCCGTACACAGCTCTAACGGCGGGGCAACAACAGACATATCGTTCTTTTTGGCAAATCCTTGTAATCGAGCATTCAAATACTGATTCGCAGCGACTCCACCTGCAACCACAAGGGTAGAAATTTGTGGAAATTGCTCTTTAGCTATTTTAATCGCCCGTTTAAGACGGTCGTCTAAACAATCCGCAACTGCCATCTCAAAGCTTGCACTTAAATCTGCCTTATCTTGCTCCGTTATATCCTCACCAAGATTCTCAATTGTTTGACGTAGCTTAGTCTTTAAACCAGAGAACGAAAAATCACAATTAGGCCGCCCTTTTAAGGGACGTGGTAACTCAAACTTTTTTCTATCACCTTTTTGAGCAAGCTTTTCAATAGCTGGCCCACCAGGATAACCTAAGCCCAACATACGAGCAAATTTGTCATAAACCTCACCAATGGCATCATCAATGGTTGTACCTAGCAGATGATACTTTCCTACACCCTCACATATGAGTATCTGGCAATGGCCCCCACTGACAAGCAGCAGCAAAAATGGAAAATCAATATCGTTAGTAAGCCTTGGAGTAAGAGCATGCCCCTCAAGATGATTAACCGCAATAAGGGGAATATTACAAGCATAAGAGATTGTTTTTGCTCCCATCATTCCCACCATTACACCACCTATAAGCCCAGGGCCTCCTGTGGCTGCAACAGCCGATAAATCTTTAAAGGTGAGTTTGGCTTCCTCTAACGCCTGCACCACAAGCCCATCTAGATAATTTAAGTGAGCCCTTGCCGCAATCTCAGGAACAACACCACCATATTTTTGATGTTCTTTTAAGGAGGATAACACAATATGGCTATAGACATTTTTAGCATTATCTATAATCGCCACGGCTGTTTCATCACAAGAGGCCTCAATACCTAATATAATTATTTTTTCTTTTTCCATTTAACAATTCTGTATTTTATGTTTATTATCTTATTTTAAAGAAGAATTACCTTACCACTTTTTGAGAGAAAAGAGAATAGATGAAACCGATTATACGTATTGGCACCAGAAAAAGCCCCCTAGCCATGGCTCAAACCATTGAAACTGCTGAAAAATTAAAAGCAGCTTGGCCTGAGCTTCGTGAAGATGGAGCTATTGAGATTGTTAAGCTCATGACAACAGGCGATAAAATTCAAGATAGACATTTATTAGAAGCTGGAGGCAAAGGCTTATTCACCCGTGAAATTGATGATGCCATGCTTAAAAATGAAATTGATATTGGTGTAAACTCTATGAAAGATGTTCCGACCACTTTAGCCGAAGGGCAAATATTGGGCTGCATTTTAGAGCGTGAAGATGTACGAGATGTTTTTATATCGCCTCATGCATCTATTGTTGAAAAACTTCCTCAAGGGGCAAGAATTGGTACTGCAAGTTTACGAAGACAAGCCCTCTTAAAAGCTTCACGTCCTGATATTGAAATCACTTTGCTTAGGGGCAATGTTCAAACAAGGCTACGAAAAATAGAAGAGGGCGAAGCTGAGGGAACATTTTTGGCTCTTGCAGGGCTTAACCGTTTGGGCTTAAGTAGCCAAGTTCGTCATACAAAGTTAAAGATTGATGATTGGCTTCCTGCCCCTGCTCAAGGAGCAGTAGGCATTACTTGTCGTAAAGATGATGATACTATCTTAAAGTATCTTGAGCCATTACATCATCAAGAAACTGAATATCAAATATTGGCCGAACGTGGTTTTTTAAAAGGACTAGATGGTTCTTGTAAAACCCCTATTGCTGCTTATGCACAAATTCAAGATGATGAGCTTCATCTAGAAGGCTGGCTACTCAAACCCAATGGTTCAATGGTTCTAAAAAAAGAAGCTAAGGGTCATGTAACAGATGCTGAAAAAATTGGTATTGATTTAGCTTTGAACATCAAAAATATTATTGGCGACTTAGAAACATTCTTAAGCTAGTTAAGGTGGTTTTTGGCCAAAAGTAAGGAGCCTGCTTATGAAAATATTACTCCTCCGCAATAAAGAAGAAGCAACTGCAAGTCATGAGCATATTTTACAAAGACTTAATGCTTATTCTGAGGTTGAGATTGAGGTAAGCACTGCCCCCCTCTTCTCACTTATAGCCTATGAAATCCCTGCATTGAGCCAAAATACACCGCTTATTACAACCAGCAAAAATGCCATTAGAGTTTTAGCTACTTATCCTGAGAGTAAAGAGCATCCTCTTTTTGTTGTAGGGGCTGCAAGTGCTGACTTTGCTCGTTCTTTTGGCTTTAAAAATATTTATATCGCTGGAGGAGATGCAAAATCTTTAGTAAAACTTATCGAGGAACAACAAGACTATAAAAAGTTTTTATATTTAAGGGGTAAGGATATTCGTCTAAATATTAAACAGTATAGCCATCAAGATATTATTGAGCATGTAACCTATGAGCTTAAGAGGATTGAAAATCCCTTTGCCCATCTACCTCAAGACTATTTTACGAGGCAGCCAACTTTGCTCATCTATTCTAAAAATCAAGCACGAGCCACATTAGAGGCCTTACCCAAGCAAAGCCAAGTTAAACTTGTTTGTATTAGTCCTACTGCGGCTCTTCCTTTTGTTGAAGCAAAGTTTCGCTATATAAAAATAGCGCCTCATCCCAACGAAGATGCGATGTTAGCCCTAATTGAACAATCCCTTAATTAAATCTTTAGCGGCATCTTCCACATTATCACTACTGCTACTATCGCCACCTAGAATTCCACCAATAAGGTCTCCAACTGCATCGGCACTGCTATCATTCGACTGATTTGAGGTCTCTTGACTTTGTGAACCACCAACAAGATTATTAATAATCTCTTGGGCTGCTCCTTTAGCTGCATCTTTTGTTGTGCTTTGCCCTTTAGAGCTAGAACCACCAAGGCCACTAATAAGCCCTTCAACAAGCGAGGAATCTTTACTAGAAACACCTAATTTATCTAAAAGGGCATCACTCACACCACCCGAAAGCAAGGATTTTACATCACCATCTGAAGCTCCTTTATAAAGGTTGAGTGCTTTTTGTAAGTCAGAAGGAAGCTCCATATTCGGACTATCAATTGAGCCATTTACCCTAAACTCATGCTCACCACTGAGATTTTCTTTATTAAGAGCCGCTAAAACAAGCTTACTAACCCCTGTATCTAAAAGAGTGAAAGCCCCTGCGATATCTAATGTCCATTGAGGAAGGTTAATATTGCCTGATGCATGCCCCCCAATAAGTCCAGAAAGATTAAGCGAACTCAAATTAAGTATGCCCGCATTCGCTTTCATTTGGCCTTCAACACCTAAAGCACCGCTACCACTAGCTGAACCCATTGTTTGAATGATACTCAAAAAGCTATCTAACTGCGATCCTGATGATTGCCCACCTAATCCTGAGACTTTAAAGCTACCATCACCTGCAAGAGACGATACGAGTTTTCGTGATGTATTGCCGCTCATATTAAGATTGGTTGTAAGCTGTAATCGTCCTATAGGAAGCTTAACGCCCGCCATATCTTTAGCCAAGCTACTCAAGCTTAAATTCTGTACCGATACATTACCCCCAATAGCTCCGCCTGAACGATTATCAACTTTGCCCGAAAACTGAAGCTTACCGTCATAGGCATTGGCCGCTAAATTACTAATATTTAACAAACCATCCTTCAATGAAGCCTTAAGCTGTACATTGCTTAAATTCTTACCACTAAAGATAATTTTATCAGCCGCAAGAGCCACATCGGCATTTATACTATTTAATGCAGAAAAATCAATCACATCATCACTCCAAGGTGGTGTACCCGCCTTACGTTGCGAAGCTTGTGCTGTTTTTGCTTTCACCTTGCTTTCACCACCTTGTAAGGCATCAACATTTAAAGTTCCTGTAGCAAGATTCGCTGATATATAGGGTTTAGAAGCAGAAAGGTCAGCCGTTAAAGAGCCTGATTTTATGGTTGAACTTCCGATACTTCCTGAAAGTTTTGAAAGTGCATATTTCTTTTTACCAAGTTCCACATGACCTTTTAAATTAACTGACTGTACCCCTGCAGGAAGCTTTGTTGTTGGAGCAAACACTGCCGTAACTTGATTAAGATTTTTATGTTGAAGAACAAAGTCCAAAGCCCCAAGAGAAACATTCTTCGGGTTAATCGTACCTTTTGCCCCGTAGCTTCCACCCAAAGCTTGTAACGCTGCACTTAAGGTTACATTATTTTTGAGCGAACCATTAGCAGTCACATTACCTGTTGTTGCTCCAATCTTATTTGCTGGAATATTTTTGATATTCGCAAGCTTAAATAGCCCTTCTAAAGAACTCGCCTTAAGGCTAATTTTTAAATCTTTGGCTGTTTGAGTACCACCAAGGTCATGAATAGCTCCTGTAGCCCCAATTTGAGCCCCTGCAAGATTATAAATATGGGCATTTTTTATACTTAAATTATCATTAATAATCGTCATATCCGTCCCAACGCCCGATATATTCATTCCCTGATAAACAAGGCTATCAATCGCAAGTTTTAAGTCTAAATCTAACGGTATAAGAGCCTTACTTGTTTGAGCAGCATAAGCTTTAGAAACAACAGGATTATTCATAGAAACTTTTTTTGTTTTTGGTTGACTAAAAGCCGCAATCCATGGGTCGAGCTGCACCTGATTAACTTGCAAATCTAATGCTGCTTTTAATGGCTTAAGAGCCACAACAACTCCACCTGCTATTTGGCTTTCATCAATTTGCCCTTGAATATTACTTAAAGAGATTTTCTCTAAATTACCTGCAATATCAGAGCGTATATTTAGCTTTTTAAAGCGGTCATCGGATATTTTACTGACATCACCACCAACCCAAGCAACTAAATCTTTTAGCCGTTCCGAAGTAAAATTAAAACTTCCTTTAATATTAGCATCGGCTGCATCCATAGTAAAACTTGCACCAATAGGAGAGCTTCCTGGAAGCACTGCAGAAGCATTCGATACACTCAATAGCCCATCTTTCATCTGAGCCTGCAAAGTCATATTGCTCACATCTTGCTGATTATAAATAATTCGCTGAATTTGAGCATCCAGATTAAGGTTGATATTGCTTGGAATCTCAATGGTTTTTACTGTTGTTGTATCATCACTTTTGGCTACAGTTTGTGGTTTTGGCTCAGCCTCTTGCTTTGTTGTACTTCTTTTGGCTAAAGATGTTAATATCTGATCCACATTAATGGTCTTGCCTCTTAGCATTGCATTAATATCGTAAGTATCTCCTAACTTCCAATCAGCAGAGGCCTCTAAAGATGAACTTCCTAACGAAAGCTTCATATTTTCGGTTTTACCTGAAGTATCATCACTTTGGATACTTCCTTTAAGAGCCACAGGTGCCGAGGGAAGTCCACTAATATTTAAACCAAGCTCTTGCACCAAAGCTGCGGGATTTGCACTTTGAACATCAATATTGCCACTAACCAAAATTTTTGGCTTAATGGCTGCTTGGCCATCAAACTTAAAATGGTTATCTTTGCCAACACCTAAAGTAACATCAAAGCGTGATGGTTTTTGCCCTTCAAGCTTACCTGTTTTAAGAGCAATATCAAACTTTTGGCTATTCCAATTTAGGTCTCCATTAGCTCTAAAAGGCCCTGTAAGGCTATCCATACCTGCACTTAAATTGACATTTGTTGCACTTAAGAGCTGCCTTGCATCTGGCTTACGGTTAATATAAATAACCTCGCCGCCTTTAAGTTTTATATCACTGACAACAACCTTAAAATTTGAGCTTTTCTTTTGAGTCTCTTTTGTCGTATCTTGAGTTTCACTCGCTTGTTTTTTGGGTGTAAATGTCCAATTATTCGAACCATCGGGTAAAATCTCAGCAACAACATTCGGGTTAATTAGCTCGATATTTTTAATTTTTACGGTTTTTGTGATGATCGGCAAAATAGCAACATTCACCCGCAAGCTATCCATTTTTGCAAATTCAGGCTCAGCTGCCCCTTCAACCGAAGGAATAACTGCATTTTCTACACGAAGTTGCGGACTTGGCAATAGTCGTAGCGACATCTCACCCAGTTGAATATCTCGCCCTGTTTGTTCCTTAATCATTGCGACAATTTTATCTTCATATTGCTTTAAAATAAACGAAGGCAAAATAAGAGCTGCCACAACAACAATGACAATAAACAGACCTAATGTGCTTCCTATCCAAGCTAAAAGTTTTTTCATAACCGAAACCCTACAAATCATTATTTTATATTATTATAATATAAGCTATTTTTGATATAATTTTAAGTATATTCTTTAAAAAACATACCCTAATAAATAGATAGCTTCTGATTGCTTCATTAACCCAGCGGGATGAGAGCCTTTTGCTCCTTGAGGTACACTCAAATTGCGTTCCTCATAGTATAACTTCCAAAAAGGGGCAATCACATCACTACCTGATAAGCAAAAGTTGAGTTTTGCAGACTTAAAGCAGCCTGCTTTAGCATAATTCGCTGCTTTTTCAACAAGTTCACTACAATAAAACCCATCCGCCTCATCTAAAAAGCTATCGTTATAAGGCATGCCTATTTGCTCTTGGATATAGTTACAAACTTTTGGAATAATAAGCTCATCTTTAAAGCGATAGGCCAGATTTATTGCCCCTTTTTGTAAAAAACTTTCTAAGGGTGTCTGTATCACACCATCTTCTATAGTTGCTTCCACCACTATGCCATCAGATACAATAATCCCCATATGCTCCACTTTTTTACTGATATGAGAAGAATTTATCGCCATTGTCATCTCATCTTGATGTAGCAAACTTTGAAAGATTAAATCACCAACCTTAAGCTGAGTTTGAGGTATTTTTTGCATCTTGTTTATTCCTTAGGTACTCCCCAACCTCTTGCATCTAGAGCCTCACTTAAGGAGCGTGCAAGACAAAATGATGCAATAAAAGCAGGAATAATTACCATAAACCTTCTTGCTTTAAGTCCTCGTGCCTTGCGAGCATCCACAATATCTTCAAACTGCCCTGCCATAAGTGGAATAGCTCTGATTGTTAAGGTAAAACACATAGCCACATATTCAGGATTAAGCCCAATATAGCGGGTAAATCGGAACAAATAATAGAGTAAATCTTGCATCTCTTGCATTGATGTTGTCAGGACAAAAAGAGCCGAGTAAGCCAAGAGCAACAAAATACGCAACCCATAATATAAAGCTTGTTGCCATGGTTGAAAAATCATAAACATAACAGTGATATAGACCAAAAATATCAAAAATGGCCGCATATATCCCCATATCGTATCAAGGGGAAGATGGCTAAAATATAAAAGTCCTAAAAAGATTAACCACCCTGCTATTTGCCCTATAATTGGCCAAGGACAAATATAAATAAAAAGACCAAATAGCATCACTAAGGCAAGCTTTTTTCCTGCTCTTATACGGTGCAAAAAACTATCACCTTTAATATAGCTTGTTTGTAAAAATTTAGCTGAGCTATAACGCATGGCCACTCACTTTATTAGTGATATAATCACGATAGTTATCAACCACCTTACTATCACCATCACCTTTAATACGCCCCTCATCAATCCATAAAACACGCTCAAATTGTTTTGCCCATTCAAGATCATGACTAACCACAATAATTTGCTGACTAAGTTGGGCAATAATTTTTTGAATATTCAACTGATTTTTTAAATCTAACATGGCACAAGGCTCATCAAATATCAGCCATTTAGGTTCAATAATCAAAAGAGCTGCAAGAGCCACCAATTGGCTTTCGCCTCCTGAAAGTTCATGAGTAATGGCTTCTTTAAGATGACTAATTTTCAACCGTTTAAGGACTTCATCCACACGTTCATCAAAGCTTGCTTTATCAAAACCATGATTTTTAAGGCCAAAAATAAGGTCCTCTTTAACCAAAGGCCATATAATTTGATGAGCTGGATTTTGAAACATAAAGCCAATATCTTTGCGTATCATATTTGCCGTTTTACCCTCAGTAGAACGAGCATCAACCATCACACTTCCACTATCGGGTAAAATAAGCCCATTAAACAAGCGGATAAGCGTAGATTTTCCTGAGCCATTCGCCCCGATAATCACTGTTTTTTGATTATCTAACGTTAGGCTAATATCGTCTAAAATAACCCGTTCATCGGTTTTACATGTAACAGATTTTAGCTCTATAATACTCAAAATTTCATTCCATCGATTACGCGATACTTATGTAATAACATAATGATAAAAGCCACTAAAGCTGACTTTATTAAGTCTGGGATAATAAAGGGTAGAACAAAAAACTTCCATAAAACTGCTGCTGATTTTCCAAAAAATAAAGCGGCCCAAAGCACTCCAAAAAAGTAAACCACAACAATGCCAACAAAAGCACAAACAATAAACACTTTAATAAACAAGATGATAGATGCAGCCTCGGCTTTCAATAGTTTAGGAACAATCAGCCCAATAATATAAGCTGCAAAAACCCAGCCAATAATATAGCCAAAGGTAATACTGCTAACAAGGCCTATACCAATTTTACCAGGAAATGTGGGAATATGAAAAATATCTAGCAGTACGACAATAATAATTGCAACCGCTCCTCGCCACGAGCCTAAAACTGCTCCTGCAAGCATTACTGGTATCATTTGTAATGTAATGGGTACAGGACCAATATCAATACGAGCCAAATAGTTACAAACCGTTAAAAATGCTGCAAATATAGCAATCAGAACAATCGATGATGTTGGTGTTTCTATCCGTTTCATTGGCTTTTTTATCTCCCTTTTTTAGTATTTTGGCTATTCTACTTTAAAATTGAATAAGGCTCAAGTGATAGCTTTTAAAGAATATTGAGGCAAGCAAGCTCAGCTCTCAACTTTTGAGCATCCTCAAATAAAATACCATATATGCCAAGTTGGTTTGCCATATGGATATTGGCTGCATTATCATCAATAAAAATACATTCATTCATCCGAAGCTTATGGCGTTTTGGTAAGATATGATAAATTGCCTCAAAGGGCTTGACCAAGCCTTCAGCACCAGAGATAACAACATCATCAAAGGTCCCAAAAAAATCATATCTTGCCATTGTTTGATGACATAATTTTTCAGCAAAATTTGTTAAACCAAAGAGTTTAAGGTCTGTTTTGCTTTTAATCTCTTTAAGAATCTCCACGGTTTCCCATAAGGGTTCTTGGATTGAAAGCTCAAAGTTATTTTGCCATTTCTCAACCAGATATTTTTTTTGGGGAAATCTTTGAGCCACAAAAGGAAAAATATTCTCAAAAGCCAAGCCTGCATCTGTACACAATTGAAAAGGCATAATAAAATCAAGGAATTCTTTAAAGTCTCCATCAGAGACAAAATCATCATCTGTATAAATAGCTCGTGGATTCCAGTCGATTAAAACACGTCCAAAGTCAAATATAACTGCTTTATATGTCATTTTTTTATCCTTTTTTATAAAATAAAAGGCCACTAAGAAAATATCTTAGTAGCCTAATTTGTGGATACGTTCATTCCAAATTACCCTTGACGAGCCTTAAAACGTGGATTCTTTTTATTAATCACGTATGTACGGCCTTTGCGGCGGATAACACGACAATTTTTATCGCGGGTTTTTGCCGAACGAAGAGAATTACGAACTTTCATTAGTCTTATTCCTTACTCTTTGTTTTGGGCAAATCCCATTGCCCTTTAATACCAATTTGAGGGCAAAACATATATCTTGTTTAAAATAAAGTCAAGCGGCTTTTAATGATTTTTTTGATATTTTCATAAAAATGACTAGAGTTTTGATAAATTTTCTGACAAATTAAAGCTTCTTTATAAATTCGAACAGGCGTAAAAGGTACATAAATGACATTGGCTCAAGAGATTGCAAAAAGACGTAGCTTTGCAATTATATCCCACCCTGATGCAGGGAAAACCACACTAACCGAAAAGCTTCTTTACTTTGGAGGTGCTATCCAAATGGCTGGTGCGGTTAAAGCTAGAGGCGAGCAACGCAGGGCTCACTCCGACTGGCTTAAGGTGGAGCGAGAACGTGGCATTTCGGTTGCGACTTCTGTCATGAGCTTTGATTATAATCATTGCCGTTTGAACTTGCTAGATACACCTGGTCACGAGGATTTTTCCGAAGATACATATCGCACTCTTACTTCGGTGGATTCTGCTATTATGGTTTTGGATGGAGCTAAAGGTATTGAGGGTCAGACTCGCAAATTATTTGAAGTTACCCGCATGCGAGATATTCCTGTTGTTACCTTCATCAATAAGTTTGACCGTGAGGCTCAAGACCCTTTTAGCCTATTAGATCAAATCGAGCAAGACCTTCAGCTTCATGTAACCCCTGCAAGTTGGCCCATTGGTATGGGGCGTGAATTTTTAGGCTGTTACGATTTATTTAACGACCAGCTTTTGTTAATGAAGCCCAAAGCATCACCCCAAGAAATTAAAGATAGTGCTATATCTATCAATGGTTTGGATGACCCTAAACTGGATGAACTACTTCCTGAATGGGCTGTAAGCAAACTCAGGGAAGATGTAGAAATGGTGCGAGAACTATGCCCCGAATTTGACCATGATATGTATTTAGAAGGTCATTTAACCCCTGTTTGGTTTGGCTCGGCTCTGAATAACTTTGGTGTGTTAGAGCTTATGGATGGTATTTGCAGATATGCCCCCGCCCCTCGCCCTCAACCTGCAGTTGAACGGCAAGTCCAGCCTGATGAAGATAAAGTGAATGCGGTTGTCTTTCGTATTCAGGCCAATATGGATCCTAATCATCGTGATCGTATCGGCTTTGTGCGTATTTGTTCGGGACATTTTAAAAAAGGGATGAAGCTCAAACATTCTCGTACACAAAAAGCGATAACAATTCATAGCCCTGTGATGTTTTTGGCTCAAGACCGTACAGTAGCCGAAGAGGCTTTTGCTGGTGATATTATCGGCATACCAAACCATGGCAACTTAGGTATTGGCGATAGTTTGTGCGAGGGTGAGAATTTACATTTTACAGGTATTCCCTCTTTTGCTCCCGAGCTTTTGCAACGTATTCGCCCTAAAGATCCTTTAAAAGCCAAGCATTTAGGTAAGGCTCTGCAGCAACTTGCCGAAGAAGGTGTGGCTCGTGTTTTTAAGCCTGTAATGGCTGGCGACTGGATTATTGGAGCTCACGGAAGTCTACAGTTTGATGTTTTGGCTGATCGTATTCGTACTGAATATAATATTGATGCTATTTTAGAATCTTCTCCTTTATTTACAGCACGTTGGCTTACAGGTGAGCATGCCGATATTAAAACTTTTATGGATAAAAATCGTGGCGATACTGCCCATGACCACGAAGATAGACCTGTATTTTTAGCTCGCAATGCATGGCATCTTAATAATGCCGAAGAAACTGCCCCTAAACTCACTTTTGTTAAAACATTGAATTAGTACCGTACCTGTCATGCTGCACATAAGTTGCAGCATCTAGAATATTGTTGATATAGATTTTCACAACTTACGCTATGCTCCGTGCGAAAATAACGGTATAGTGGTTTTCCCACCTTATTAGTGTG
>JBKEBO010000067.1:0-5077 GCA_047973205.1 Alphaproteobacteria bacterium
AATCTTCTCCCGGCAAATCTGCCCATGCTGTGCCCAACACTCGTTGCTCCTCCCCTTTCTCTTTAGGAAGCCTATGCAACTCACTACTGTATAGAGGGTAACGACTCAATACTGCTACGCCATAATACCCTTTCTTATAAGATATGGCAGGAAAAAACAAGGAGTTCATTTTAGTGAGTTCCCCTAATTCCTTAGCCTGATTACCAAAATAATCATTCCGCCCTGTATTCTTGTCAACCTCTTGTAACATCACGACATCTGGATTAGCTCCATTAATAACCCGAGCTATAGCTGCTAAGTCGCACACTCCAGACTTAGACGGTGGATTGGCTGCGTGTATGTTGTAAGTCATTATCTTAAGGTTTTTCAGTAGCTCTTGGTTATCATTATCGGCCCCATAAATCACTTCCTCTTCCGGCATTTCAGGTTCTTCCGAAGTTGAGTCGTTGCCACTACACGCTAACACCAGCGCCAAACAAATTATTATATACATGTTATACCATTTCATCTGTTAATGTTTTATTAGTTAATATTTTAGTCCCAATATGGATTTTGTTCAAGATTTGAATTTAATGTCAGATCTTCACTAGGCAAGGGCCAAAAGTAATCTTTGCGCTCATCAAAAACCTTTGTAACACCTTTATTTGGGAGTACATTCCCTTTGGTTCCTTCAGACAATTCGGAAAGGGGTATCAAATAAGAACCCACTGAAGGTGGCGCTTCTCCTGAATATACAACCACATCTACACTTCCATCACGATCTAAATCGTATTCACCCTCCCTCGGGAAATACATACCTCTAAAGGGTGCTGTAAGAAGATGTGCTTCTTTCCAACGCATTAAATCATCCCAACGGAAATTAAGTTCCATCACTAGCTCTACACGACGTTCACGCCTAATCTCGAGTATTACTCCGGAGTTAACCCCACTAACATTTATATACTTAGACGCTAAAAACGGATCCGGATTAGCATTAGCCTCACTCATTTGCATGTGTGGCATATCAACTCGATCTCGTAAGCGATTCACTGAATTATCTAAGTCCTCCTGAGTCAGGCTTCCAAGCTCAGCTTTGGCTTCTGCAAAATTTAATAGCACCTCTCCATAACGGAATAGGGGGAGATCTTGAGACGACTGACCACTTAGGTCGTAAATAGGATCATTCAAATATTTGAGAAGTCGATACCCGGTAGAACTACTCTCAAAACTTGGCGAAATAATCTCGCCGGAGCCTATACGTCTAGATCCCGGTGTAACTATTGTTTGAGACAAACGAGGATCTCTATTTTGCACCTCTTCATAAAACTGAAGAGTATCGTATTCTGGGATATCAGTAAACCGAGTTCCGTCAGACATCAGATAACTGTTCACTAAATCCTTTTCTAAGCCAGGGCGTCCATAAGTACGGGATGTAAGGTAAAATTGCAAATCGTGCTCTACACCTAAATCCCTATCATATCGTCTTGTCATTATAAGCTCATCCACGACATTATCGGCATTCATTTGTGCAAAAAGATCTTGATAAGGGTTTCCAGTTGGCCCGGAAGTTGTCTTGTAAACTTTGTACACCCCTCTATTAATTAATTCTTGAGCAGCCCCTACAGCCTCTTGCAAGAACCTCTCCGCATCAGGCAATTCTAATTCAGTATGATACTTCCTAAAAGACCCTTCAAACAAACATATTCGCGACTTTAGAGCGAGAGCTGTCCACTTGGTCACCCTCTCCACACTTTTGGAACCTTCCAAATGCTCAATCGCAAAATTGATATCTGCCAACACAGAGTCCATAACCAACACTCGGGGGTCTCGCGCTTTATAAAGCAATTCAGTATTATCAGTTTCGATAAGTTCACTGTACCAGGGCACATCTCCATAATAGCGAACCTTTTGAAAATAGAAATAAGCTCTAAAAAATCGTGCTACCCCCAAATATTTATCACGAATCTTCTCATCATGAAAGTTCTTTGCATTCTCACTATTTAGGAGAAAATTAATATCCCGAAGTCGTGTCCACGACCATTTGCTGTCTGTCGTTGGAACAACTCGGCTTCCTAGAACCTCCTTATTCAACGAAATCTTAATTATGTTGTCTGAGGTCTCTCCATATATTCTGGAACCTCCATCCAGCATTCGATACAAACCATCGGTGTAAGCCTTAAAATCATTCTCTGAAGAAAACACCGTTTGAGGCGAAATCTCATCACGAGGATAGCGCTCCAAAAAGTCACTACTACACGCGCAAAGCACAATTGTAGACAGCATAAATATTATAATATTTTTTAAATTCGTCATTTCTTGTATATTTAGAATGTTATATCAAAACCTATAGAATATGTTTTACTGAAAGGATAAACTCTAGCATTGCTGCTGGCAATAGCCTGTTCCGGATCAATATAGTCTGTTTCTAATTTTGTCCATGTGAACAAGTTCTCTCCGGAAGCAAATACCCTGAAACGCTGTATCTTTACTTTAGTGCTTATGCTTTTGGGTATTGTATAAGATATTGTCAGATTTTTTAGCCTCAGATACGCTAAATCTTGAAGGTATTTATTGTTGGTAGCTCTCAGCTCATTGTTTGAATTCAATGCTATATATGCCATTAACCTAGGGAAATAGGCATCCTGGTTATCTTCACTCCAGACCTTAGACGTAAAATCTTCCGGAATAAACGAATAATATGGTCTGGAATAGGGTCCCCAAAAGCGATCTGCATTATTTCCGGGATACCAGTCTCTTTTCCCAACGCCTTGGAAAAAGAACGACAGTTCAATACCATTCCAGTTTGCATGTCCACTAACACCGTACGAATAACGAGGAGTTGTATTCCCAATCACTTTTTGGTCTCCCGGGTCATCAACAGTATTTTTCCCGGAATTGATAATTCCATCTCCATTCAAATCAACCCAACGTAAATCTCCTGCTCGCAAGGGAATATTATAATCCATTTTCTGTTTGTTTAACCATTCTTGGTTTATTGGATAAGTTTTAGCTTCTGCATCTGTCTTAAAAAAACCGTCTGTAATATACCCCCATATCTCACCAAGCCGCTTACCTTCATAATCAGAATACGTTAGTTTTGTGGGGTTATTAATCTTGGTTATATAAGAATAACTATCACTCAAAATAGCCGTTAAGCCATAACGAAAAGGCTTATTAATTAAGCTAAAACTACTATTCCACCCCATAGTGAGCTCAAAACCTTTAGTTCGTAGATCTGCAATATTTTCTTTGGGCTGACTTGCACCAAATACATTCGGTAGTTTTTCTCCGGCACTTAACATTCCTGAGGTATTCCGAACATACTTGTCGAAACTAATGTTAAGCTGGTTATTAAAAAGTCCAATATCTATTCCAAAATTTGTTGAGGTTACCTTTTCCCATGTCAAAGATCTGGAAACAGGAGTTGGGGTACTTATATATTTTGCTTTCTCCCCATCTAAAATATAGCTACCTGACACAGTCGGGTTTAGTGTTGAAATATAAGGATAAGGAGAACTGACTGACTGATTTCCTAAGCTGCCGTAGGAAGCTCTAAACTTCAAATTAGACACCATTCTCTTAATAGGTTCAAAAAAATGCTCTTCACTAACTCGCCAGCCCGCAGAAATCGATGGAAAAAAACCAAATCGATCATCTTTTGGAAATCGAGATGTTCCATCTAAACGCCCATTGGTTTCTAAAAGGTATTTCCCTTTGTAATCATAATTTAATCGATAAAAATATCCCTGCAATGCATATTCACTTGCTCCTCCCCCTACAATCGACTCTCCTGTTGCCAGATCTAAATCATTCAAGGTCTCTGACAATAAATCATAACGACTAGCACTCAGTTTCTTGGCAGTATGTAATTCCTGATTAAAACCAAGCAGAATTTTGAAGTAATGATGTTTAGCAACGGTTTTATTGTAATCAGCGTATATATTTGCTACTTGAACCTGATTAAACCGTTGTGTTTCTTGCAAGAGATCTGTACTATATTTCGTAGCAACAGAAACCTCTCCCGGATACAACGAGTATGTTGCAGGAACATCTCGATGATAACTCGGGTCAGTGTACATACTGTACGAATAGTTTGCTACAATTCGTACATCCTTTATAGGAGTAAATTCGGCTTCTGATGTAGTGGTAAGTTCGTACTTGCGCTTTCGTCCCTTTGTATTGCCACTTGCAAGCATAGCAAAAATCCCATCACCAATGTCATAATTGTTTAAGCCCGTTATATATGTAGCGGTTCCATCCGGATTTATCGGAGCATACGCAGGTGAAGCATGTACGTTGATGTGAGTGAAATTTGAATTTCCTCCACCATTTCTACCATAGTACTGATAATCGGAATGGTAGAAATTCGTGTTATTAGAAATCTTCAACCACGAATAAAGTTGAGAGTTAATTTTGCTCCTCAATGCATACGACCTAAACTTATCGGTGTGTTCTTTCATTATGCCATCTTGAGATTTCATATTCCCATTGAGCATAAATGTCGTACGCTCATCACCCTTAGTGATATTAATATTGTGATTCTGTGAAGGTTGCCACTTAGAGAACAAATAATTATACCAATCGTAGTTACCGTAGTAGACATATTGGTCTTTACCATTCCTATTTTGGATAGTGACCCAAGGACGAGTCGGATCTTCGGTCTTGTCATTCCGCCGATCATAAAGCTCCTGATAGTCTGCTTCTGTATAGCCGGAGTATTCTCCTCCATACGCAAAAGCATCATCATTCAACTTTATCCAATCATAGCCGGTTGTGATAAAATCAGTACTTACCGTTGGTGTCGACATACCAAAAGAGTTGTTATAACGAATACTGGTCTTGCCCTTTTTCCCTTCTTTGGTGGTAATCAACACAACGCCATATGCTCCTCGTGCTCCATAAATGGCTGCCGATGCAGCATCCTTTAAAACCGATATGCTCTGAATCTCTTCTGCTGAAAGCCGATCCAGAGTTCCCGGAATTCCATCAATCAAAACCAAAGGAGAACCACCATTTAAAGATGTAGTACCCCTTATATTAAGACGCCCCGACTGACCCGGCGCTCCTCCCCCAAAAGTAATATTAAGGTTCGGAATAG